>NZ_MKXB01000195.1 GCF_001865245.1 Streptomyces sp. CC53
GCCCGCGGTGCCCGCACCCGCTGCGCCCTCGCCCGGGCCGTCGGCCCCGGGGGCCGCGGCGGGACCGGCTCCCGCGGTGCCGTCCGGGGGCGTGCCGGGGACGGCCTGCGCACGCCGCCCGCCCCGGCGACCGCCGGCGCCGGATTCCGCACCGCGGCCGGTGCCCGCTGCTTCCTCCGCGGTCGTCACCCGCGCCCCCTCCTTCTCCCTCGTCCTCGACTTCGTCCGTCGGCCTCGTCCGTCGACGCCGTCCGTGGGCCTCGTCCGTCAGCAAAGGCGCCCCGGACGACGAGGTCCGGGGCGCCTGGTGCGGTGGGTCAGCCGAGCCTGGTGAGCTTCGCGCCGATCCCGGGCTCCTCAAGGTCCTTCTGGAGCGCGACCGGTACGGTCACCCGTCCTTCGCCCTCGCCGACGGTGAGACTGCCGACGACCGTGCCCTCGGCGGCGGAGCCCGGCAGGGCCTTCCCGCCGTCGTCGAGTTCGAGGTCGACGGTGAGGCCGCCCCAGCCGACGGGCTTCAGGTCCTCGGTCGCCACGACGGGCGTCCGGCCGCCGAGTCCGTCGTCGACGTGGCCGACGACCTGGCCCTTCGCCACGACGGTCTGCGAGACCACGCCGTCCTGCGCCTTCTTGATGAGGTCGTAGCTGTACGTCTCGATGGCCAGCTTCGTCTTGAGGTGCAGCTGCTGCGGGCTCTTGACGCCCATGACGACACCGAGGATCCGGCGCAGCTTGCCGTCGACCTTCGTGTACGCGGCCCACAGCAGGTTTCCGCCCGCCGGCGTGGAGGTGCCGGTCTTGATGCCGGCGACTCCGCCCTTCAGCAGGATCCTGTTGCCGTTGTGCAGGGTCTGTCCGATCTGCGGCAGGGTGATCTGCGGCAGGTCGACGATCTCGCGGAACACCTTGTCCTGCATGGCCGCCTTCGCCAGCTTCAGCTGGTCGAGGGGGGTGGAGACGGTCGTCTTCTCGAAGCCGCTGGGGTCGGTGTAGACGGTGTCCTTCATGCCGAGTTCCTTGGCGGCGTCGTTCATCTTCTTGAGGAACGCCTCCTCGGAGCCCGCGTCCCAACGGGCCAGCAGGTGCGCCACGTTGTTCGCGGACTGCACCATCAGCAACTGGAGCAGCTCGCCCTGGGTGTAGACCTGGCCCTCCTTCACGGGCGCGACCGACCAGTCGGGGTTGCTCGCCTGCTCCTCGGTCAGCTTGTCGATCTCTATCTTCGGCCCGCCGTCCTTGTCCTTCAGCGGGCGGTCCTTGAGGATCACGTAGGCGGTCATCGCCTTGGCGACACTGGCCGTGGGCTGCGGCTCCTGCGGGCCGTAGGTGCCGATCATGCCGACGCCCTCGACCTCGACGGCGCCCTGCCCCTCCCCCGGCCACGGCATGTCGAGCGTGCCGCCCTGGAAGGTGTACGACTCCTCCGCGGAGAGCCGCAGGGTCGGCTCCGGGAGCGGCCGCAGCATCTGCACGGTCGCAAAGATGATCAGTACCAGCAGGACGAGCGGGGTCCAGATCTTGAACCGGCGGGCCGTCGTGCGCAGCAGGGTGTCCGGCGGCGGCGGGGTGTTCGTCAGCTCGGCCAGCAGGTCGAGCGGCGGCAGCGGCGGCATCGGCTGCTGCTTGGTCCGCTCGGCCTCGGTCAGCGACGCCGGGGTGGGCACGTTCGCGGTGACGGACGCGGCGGAGGACTCCGCCGGAGCCTCCGGGACGGCGGTGTCGGCGGCACGGTCGGCGGCCGCGGTCCCGGCGGCGGGCTTCCCGCCCCGTGCGTCACCGGGACGCAGCGGAACGAACCGGCTCGTCCGCTCCGCGTCCCCGTCGGTGTCGGCGGCGGCCCACTTGGGCGCGGCCTTGGCGGGGGCGGCCTTGGCGGGCGCGGACTCGGCGGAGGGGGGTGCGGCGCCTGCGGGCGAGGGCTTGGAGGGGACCTTGCCGGCAGACGCGGTGCCGGAGGGCGCGGCATCGGAGGCGGCCGCCTTGGCCGGCGCCGTCCTGCCGGGTTCGGCCCGGTCCGTGCCGGCGGGCTGCGCCTCGGACGGCTCGCCCTTCACGCGGGCCGGCTCCGAACCGGGCGTCACGGCCTTGAACACTGCAGTGGGCTGGTCCGCCTCGGGGCGCGGCCGGGGGCGGTTCTGGAAGGCCTGGAAGACCGCGGTGGGCTGGTCCACGGCCCGGGAAGGCCCCTTGCCGCCCGTCTCGGCACCCTGACGGTCGGGCTCCGCGCCCCCGGGCTTCGCAGGAGCGTCGGCGTCCTTGGCGTCCTTGGCGGCGTTGGTGTCCTTGGCGGCGGCCGTCTCGCCTTCAGACTCGCCAGATGTACGCGACTTATCGGCCGTTTCGCCCTCTTCAGGCATGTCGGGCCTTCCGACCGGGCCCCGCTCACCGGCTGCGTCTACCGCATCAGGCGCGCCTGCACCCTCACGCGCTTCCGCACGATCGGCCGCGCCCGCCCGATCGGCCGCGCCCGCACGCTCAGTCACGTCCGCACGCTCAGCCACGTCAGCCTCGCCGGATGCGTCGGTTCCTGCGGCGTTCCTGCCGCTTCGGGCACGCTCGACCGACGGGCGCAGGTGGAGCGTGCCGCCGGACGCGGCCGCCCGGTCCGTCGCCCCGGCCCGTCCGGCATCCGCCGGGCCGGCACCGGGCTCGGCGTCGCGGTCGGACCGCAGCCCTCCGGGCCTGCCGGGGCCTGCGGGCGCTCCGGGGGCCTCCGGGCCTGCCGCCGTGGACGCGGCGGGCCCGGCCGCTCCGGGTGCCTCGCCCGAGGCTGCCTCGCCCGAGGACGCGCGGCCAGGGCTCACGGACGGTTCGTCCGAGGGCTCGGGGTCCGGCACCGGCGCCCGGAACACCGCCGTGGGCCGGTCACCCGCCGGCAGTCCCGCGGCGGTCGACACCCCGAGCCGGGGGTCGCGCCGTCCGGCAGAGCCGTCCGCAGCCGTCTCCCCCGGTGACCTCCGCTGCTCCGACTTGTCGGGGGACTCGCCCGCCACCGTGCCTCCTCAACCAACGCCTTGTCCGAACCGTGTACCAGTGTCCTGTGTGAGCACATGGCCACCCGTGCAAGACGAGAACGACATACCTACTGGTTCCCGCACGAAGCACCCAGGCACTCTCGACAGATGAATGTGAGAGGGGTCACCCTGTCATTCATCCACGCGGGGAGGCATGGATGGGCAGGAGCCGCAGAACACTTCCGGAGGAGCTTCTGCTGCTCGCTCTGGACCCGACAACGGGTACCACAGCGCAGCCGCAGTCGCTCGACCTCGGCCTCGCCGGAGCACAGCTAGTGGAGCTGGCTCTGGCAGGACGGATAGCCCCTGACGGGGATCGTATCGCCGTGGTGATGCCACGGCCGACTGGAGATCCGACACTGGACTCCGCACTGGAGCTGCTGCGCAGGCGCGGCAGTCCGGTACGGGCCGTCCACTGGATAGGCGGGCCCCGGCTGGGGCTGCGCCAGACGTACCTCTCGCACCTGGAGCGCTGCGGCATGGTCCACGCCGTGGAGGGCCAGATGTGCGGGGTGCTGCCGACGACGCGCTACCAGGCGACGGACACGGCGATCAGCCGGGAGATCAGGGCCCGGCTGGACAGTGCGATCCGCACCGGCGTCCCGCCGGACCCGCGGACCGCCGCGCTCGCCGCGCTCGCGCACGCCGTCGGGCTCGGCAAGCACCTCTACCCGGGGAACGAAGGACGCTCGTCGCGTTCCCGCCTCCGGGACCTGATCAGGCACGACCCCATGGGCGGCCTCGTGGCGCACGCCGTGCTGGACGTCCAGAACGGTGCGGCCGCACCGCCGCGCCGGGCCGCCGCCCCCGGTGGCGCCGGTCCGCAGTCCCCCGGCGCGCCCCTGCGGTCGCCGTCGCGCCGGCCCGGGTCCATGGCCCGCGTCGCCGCACGCTGAGCGTCCCGCAGGACACGGGCGTCACACCCGTCGCACAACCGCACGCCCGCCGTACCGACGTCCCCACCAGGCCCGGTTCGGGAGCCGCATGAGCGCGCGGGGCGGCCTCACAGGCCGTTCCGCGCGTTCGCGATCGCTCACCCGTGTGGCAATTCTCCAGCGCCGCACGCCCTTTGGTGGCAGTCTGCTGAGCGGTAGATACGCAGAGCAACGCCCGCGACAGAGCAGGCAGCCGGAGGTGCAGTTCCCGTGGCGTCGAACGTCAACCCCACCGTCAGGCGGCGCAGACTGGGCATGGAGCTCCGCCGGCTGCGAGAACAGAAGGGCATGACGGCGGAGGAGGTGGCGGAGCGCCTGCTGGTCTCCCAGTCCAAGATCAGCCGACTGGAGAACGGGCGCCGCTCCATCAGCCAGCGCGACGTCCGCGACCTGTGCGAGGTGTACGAGGTCGAGGACCGCCGCATGGTGGACTCGCTGATGCAGATGGCCAAGGACTCCCGCCAGCAGGGCTGGTGGCACGCCTTCGGAGACATCCCGTACAGCGTCTACATCGGCCTGGAGACGGACGCGGCGTCGCTGCGCGTGTACGAGCCGCAGATCGTGCCGGGACTGCTGCAGACCCGGGCGTACGCGGAGGCGGTGATCACCGGGGCGCTGCCGGAGGCGCCGGCGGCCGACATCGAGAAGCGGGTGAACGTCCGCACCCGGCGCCAGGACCGCATCAAGGACACGGACAAGCCGCTGCGGCTGTGGGCGGTGATCGACGAGTCGGCGCTGCGGCGGGTGGTCGGCACGCCGCAGGTGATGGTGGACCAGTTGGAGTCGCTGATCGAGCAGTCGCACCTGCCGCACGTCACGGTGCAGGTCCTGCCGTTCGAGATGGGCGCGCACCCCGGGATCAGCGGGCACTACGCCATCCTGGAGTTCCCGGACGCGACCGACTCGTCGGTCGTCTACATCGAGGGCGTCACCAGCGACCTGTACCTGGAGAAGCCGAACGACGTGCAGCGCTACAGCCTCATGTACGAGTACCTGCGCGCCCAGGCCCTGGGTGTCGAGCAGACCCGGCAGTTCCTCGCCAAGGTCGCGAAGGAGCACGCGGAGGCGGCGCGCTGAGCGGTGCGGGGCCCGCGGTCCCTCATGCGAGGGTTTGCCGGATTCGGCCGATCCGCTGACAGGAAAGCCGGCACAGTACACCGCTGCCGGTTCACAGCGGAAGCCGTACCGGCATATGCCATCCGGTCGAGTGAACGACCGTCCCGCGAGCGGAGGTCGGCGAGTAGCGTCGATCACGCCAGCCTCCGGGTTGGCGTGACTCCTACCAGCCCGAATCAGCCAGAACCGGGAGCGAAAGCACATGGCCATCACTCAGGGCGCCACCGACACCTGGACGAAGTCCTCCTACTCCGGCGGCAACGGCGCATGCGTCGAGGTCAAGTCCCCTGTCGTCGCCTCCATCGCGGTCCGCGACTCCAAGGTCCCGGCCGGTCCGTCGATCACGTTCGTCGCGGACGCGTGGAACGCGTTCGTCCGTGATGTGGGCGCCCAGTCACACTGAAGCCCCGCGCCTCCCCGCGCCGCCGTAGAGCCCTCTCGACTGGTCGCCGTCCCGGCCGAGGGGGCTCGGCTCATTCCCGGCACCCCGAGCCCGGCCTTCCCCCCGGCGCCTCCGGAGGCAGCCCCCTCCTCCTTCAGCACTTCCGAGGCGGCTCCTTCCCCGCGGGACGCGTCGGAGCAGCCCCTTCTTCACGCCCCCCTCGTCGTCGCAGCGCCTTCGGGACGGCCCTTGGCCGTTGCTTTCCCGGCCTTTTCTGCGAACTTGGTCGACATACCGGTCAGTACCCGGCAGGGTGACCTGTGAGCGGCACCACCGGTCCAGCCTCCCCTTCCTGCCCGGACCGGCCGTGCCGCCCCGCTACCGCGGATAGCGCGCCAGCCAGCCCGGCGACGCGGCCGTCGGGCCGTGCAGTGCGGGACCCTGCGTCATCTCCATCGCGAAGTCGTCGGCCGTCTCCAGGACCGTGGACCGCCCTTCCAGTTCGGCGAGCCAGGCGGGTGGCAGTGCCGTCTCCCCGTGCAGGACCCCCAGCAGCCCGCCCGTCAGCGCCCCGGTGAGCTGCGAGGGCCCGTCGTGGTTCACTGCCAGCCGCAGACCGTGCCGTACGTCCTCGCCGACCTGGGCGCAGTACAGCGCGATGGCCAGCGCGTCCGCGGCGGCCTCGCCGTCCGTGTCGCCCAGCGCCGCGATCCGGTCCGGTGACGGCGCACCCTGCCGTACGGCCGCGAGGGCCTGGTCCATGGCTGCGATCACCGGTTCGTGACCGGGGCGCGGCGCCAGTTGGGCGGCCGCTCCGCGGACGGCGGTGGCGATGTCCTGGCCGCGGGCCATCCCGTGCACCACGACGGCGTACGCCCCGGCCGCGAGGTACGCCTCGGGGTGGCCGTGCGTCTGGGCGGCGCACTCCACGGCCAGCTGGCACACCAGGTGCGGCTCCCAGCCGACGAGCAGCCCGAAGGGGGCCGAGCGGGCGAGGGCGCCGGCGTCCCGGGCGGCGGGGTTCTTCGGCCGGTCGAGGGTGCCGAGGACGTCGTCGCCGAGCCCGGTCAGCGTGGCGCTGTCGGGGCCGCGGCGGGAGTACAGCCACTCCTGGGCCGCGAGCCATCCGTTGTCCTTGCGCCGCTCGTCGGGTCCCCAGTCCCGCTGGGTGGCGGCCCAGCGCAGGTAGGCGCGGTGCAGGTCGGTGGGCGGGTGCCAGGAGCCCGTGTCGCGCCGCACGTGGGCCCGGATCAGCCCGTCGACGGTGAACAGGGCGAGTTGTGTGACGGAGGTGACGGCGCCCCGGCGCCCGTGGGCGGGGGCGAGGTCGGTGAGCCCGTCGGCCCCGTGCGCGGCGCGGATGGACTCCACGGCCAGGTGCGCCACGCCCGCCCCGAGGGCGTCGCCGATCGCGGTGCCGAGCAGGCAGCCCCGTACGCGGGACCGGTAGTCCTGCTGCTCGGCACGGCCCCACACTGCCGCCGTGGTACTCACCGCAGGCCCTCCACGAGGTAGCTCCGCCCAGCACTGCTCCGACCAGCACTGTAATCGAACGGATCCTGCCCGACGGGGGGTTCAGCGCAGCAGTCGCAGCACCAGGAGGCCGCCGGCCCCGGGGAGGAGCGAGCACCAGCGGGCGGCGGCCGTCGCCCGTGGTCCTGCGGCGAAGGTGAGGGCGACCACCGCGAGATACGCGGCTCCGTGCACCGGGCCGCCGAGCGAGGTGACGGGCCCGGCGTGCACGGTGACCAGGTTCAGCAGGAGCACCAGCAGTGAGGCCGCCTCGACCGCGGCGGCCAGGCGCAGGGACCGCGGCGGGGGCTGGGGGCGGGGCCGGGTGGGGCCCAGGAGCCCGGGGCGGGGGCGGGGGTGCGGGTGGGGCTGCGGCACCGCGTTCACGCTCCGGTCGTCGAGCCGGGGCGGACGATCATGAGGACCACCACGACCGCCCACAGCAGGTTGAAGATGCCCGTGACCATGCCCAGCCGGGCCAGGGCAGGCCGGGGCAGGTCCTGCTCACCGCCCTCGGCCCGGGCCAGCAGGCGGCTCTGGGCCGGCAGGACGACCAGGCCGAGGAGGAGCGCGGCGGCGACGGTCAGCGCCATCGACACGACGAGCCAGGCGTCCGTGAGGACGCCCAGCTGCGCGCCGGTGGCGATGCCGAAGACCGGGACGACGACACCGGCGACGGCGTACCCCCGGCACACCCGGTGCAGGAACACCGCCACCTTCACCGACTCCCGCACATAGCGCGGGAACACCGAGGCCGCCACGGCGATCGAGCCCACCGCCAGGATGGCGGCGAGGACATGGACGGACAGCAGGAACTTGGTCACGGCAGGGCTCCCCCACGCGATGATGTGTTGGCTGCCAATAGATAGCACGCCTACGGTTCAATTAGGTAGGCTGCCTACCTATGAGGGCAGATGCGGTACGCGGCCACCTGGACGGGCTCCTGCTGGCCGTGCTCGAACCGGGACCGCTGCACGGCTACGCGATCATCGCGGCCGTCCAGCGGCGCAGCGACGGTGCGCTGGAACTGCGCACCGGGACCATCTATCCGGCGCTTCAGCGCCTGGAGCGGACCGGCCTGCTGCGCAGCAGCTGGGACACCTTCGCCGGCGAGCGGCGCCGCCGCAGCTACGAGCTGACGGACGCGGGCCGCCGCAGCCTGGCCGACGAGCGGACCTCCTGGCAGGAGTTCACCCGCGCGATCGGCTCGGTGCTGAACCCGGACGCGCCCGCGTCGCCGGGCCTCGCGACGTGAACACCGAGCGGTTCGCCGCCGACCTGTCCGGCGCCCTGCACGGCCCGGCCCGGGCCAAGGCCCGCCTGGTCGACGAGGTGCGCGCGGGTCTGGACGACACCGTGGCCGCCTACGAGGAGGCGGGCCTGACGGCCGGGCAGGCCGCCGCAGCCGCTCTACGGGACTTCGGCACGCCCCGCGAGCTGGCGCCCGCCCTCCAGGCGGAGCTGACCATCGCGCAGGCGCGCAGCACCGCCCGCACGGCCGGCCTCACCGTGCCGTTCGCCGCCGTGTGCTGGCTGCACGTGCGGCTCATGGACGGTGGGGGCCACGCGGCCGTGCCCTTCCTCACCGCCCATCTGGCGGCCGTCGCCGTCGTCGCCTCCCTGCTCGCCGCGGGGACCCTGGCCGCGACCGGTCCGCTCGCCCGGCGCCTGCCGACGCCGCACCGGCTGCCGCTGGCGGTGGCCTGGACGGGCACGGCCGCCAGCCTCGCCCTGGCCGTCGCCGCGCTGTGCCTCGCCGTGCTGGCGGTGCCGGCCGCCGACTGGGGGGCGGCCGCGGGAGCGGGCGCCCTGGCCTTCGCGGCCCACGCGGTCACCGCACGCTCGGCCCGCGCCTGCCGCGTGTGCGCCCGGCTGTCCGCCTCCTCCTGACGGCGCGCCCACGCGGCCGGCGTGTCCGTCAGTCGGTCACCAGGGGCAGCAGCTGCGGCAGGTGTCCGTCCGAGGCCGCGGCGGCCGCCCGGCGCTCCTCCGGCACCTCCCCGTAGAGGGTCGTCCGGGGCCGGGCGGGCCGGCCCGCCGCCTCCGCTATCGCGACGAGGTCCAGGACGGACTTGTACGAGCCGTAACCCGACCCGGCCATCCGCGAGATGGTCTCCTCCATGAGCGTGCCGCCCAGGTCGTTCGCGCCGGAGCGCAGCATCTCCGCGGCCCCTTCGGCACCCAGCTTCACCCAGCTCGTCTGGATGTTCCTGATGTGCGGGTGGAGCAGGAGCCGCGCCATGGCCGTCACGGCGCGGTTGTCCCGCACGGTCGGCCCGGGACGGGCGATGCCCGCGAGGTACACGGGCGCGTTGGTGTGGACGAACGGCAGTGTCACGAACTCCGTGAACCCGCCGGTCTCCTGCTGGACGCGCGCGAGGGTGCGCAGGTGGCCCAGCCAGTGCCGGGGCTGGTCGACGTGGCCGTACATCATCGTCGACGACGACCGTATGCCCAGTGCGTGTGCCGTCTTCACCACGTCGATCCACGTCGCGGCGGGCAGTTTGCCCTTGGTGAGGATCCACCGCACCTCGTCGTCGAGGATCTCCGCCGCCGTGCCGGGGATGGAGTCGAGTCCCGCTTCCTTGGCGGCGCTCAGCCAGTCCCGCACCGTGAGGCCGGTGCGCGCGGCGCCGTTGACGATCTCCATGGGCGAGAAGGCGTGCACGTGGATGCCCGGGACGCGCCGCTTCACCGCCCGCACGATGTCGGCGTACGCGGTGCCGGGCAGGTCCGGGTGGATGCCGCCCTGCATGCACACCTCCACCGCGCCGACCTCCCACGCCTGCGCGGCGCGGTCCGCGACCTGCTCCACGGACAGGGTGTAGGCGTCGGCGTCGGTCCTGCGCTGCGCGAAGGCGCAGAAACGGCAGCCGGTGTAGCAGACGTTGGTGAAGTTGATGTTGCGGGTGACGATGTAGGTGACGTCGTCGCCGACGGCTGATTTCCGTACGGAGTCGGCGACGCCGCACAGGGCGTCGAGGGCGGGGCCGTCGGCGTGCAGGAGCGTGAGCGCCTGGGTGTCGGTGAGCCGCTCGGGGTCGTCGGCGGCGACGGCCAGCGCGGCCCGCACGTCGGCGGCGATCCGCTCCGGCGCGGAGCCCGGCCCGGCGCCTCCCGGACCCCGGTGTCCGTCCCCGGGACCGCCCGCCGCGTCTCCCGTCGCATCGCCCGCCGGGCTGCCCGTGTTGTCGCCCGCCGGACCGCCCGTGGCGGCTTCGGCGGCTTCGCGCAGGGCGTCCCAGTCCCCGTAGACGGAGTCGAAGTCGTCGCGCCGGTCGGTGGTGCGCCCTTCGGTGTCGATGGTGCGGTGCAGGTCCGTGCGGCCGCCGGGAGCGGGGAACGCCTCGTCCGGCTCCTGCCACGGCAGCCCCCGGGGCGCGGCGCCCTCCCGTGCGAGTCCCGTCTCGGGGTCGGCGAGCGCGGCGACGTGCGGCCGCAGCCTCGGGTCCAGCCACGGTTCGCCGCGCCGCACGAACTCGGGGTAGACGCAGAGCCGTTCCCGCAGGGTGAAGCCGGCCGCGGCCGACTGCTCGGCGAGCCGCTCGATCTGCGGCCAGGGCCGCTCCGGGTTGACGTGGTCGATGGTGAGCGGGGAGACCCCGCCCCAGTCGTCGACGCCCGCGCCGATCAGCCGCCCGTACTCGCCGTCGACGAGGTTCGGCGGGGCCTGGAGGCAGGCGGACGGCCCCAGGATGTGCCGCGCCACGGCCACGGTGGCGACGAGGTCGTCGAGTTCGGCGTCCGGCATCCCGCGCATCGCCGTGTCCGGCTTGGCGCGGAAGTTCTGGATGATGAGCTCCTGGATGCCGTGGTAGGCGCGGGAGACGCGGCGCAGCGCGAACAGCGACTCGGCGCGCTCCTCGTACGTCTCCCCGATGCCGATGAGCAGCCCGCTGGTGAACGGCACCGACGTGCGGCCCGCGTCTTCCAGCACCCGCAGCCGCACGGCGGGTTCCTTGTCGGGGGAGCCGTGGTGGGGCTGTCCGGGCTCGCTCCACAGCCGTTCCGCGGTGGTCTCCAGCATCATGCCCATGGAGGGCGCGACGGGCTTCAGCCGCTGGAAGTCCGTCCACGACAGGACCCCGGGGTTGAGGTGGGGCAGCAGCCCGGTCTCCTCCAGGATGCGGATCGAGATCGCCCGGACGTAGGCGAGGGTGTCGTCGTAGCCGTGCGCGTCCAGCCACTCCCGTGCCTCGGGCCACCGGTCCTCCGGCTTGTCCCCGAGCGTGACCAGCGCTTCCTTGCAGCCCAGTGCGGCGCCCTTCCGGGCGACGTCCAGCACCTCGTCGGGCGACATGAACATCCCGTGCCCGTCGCGGCGCAGCCGGCCGGGGACCGTCGCGAAGGTGCAGTAGTGGCACCGGTCCCGGCACAGCCGGGTGAGGGGCACGAACACGCTCTTCGAGTACGTGATGACCCCGGGGCGCCCGGCCGCCGCCAGCCCCGCGTCCCGGATCCGCGCGGCCGACGCGGCGAGCGCGTCCAGGTGGGCGCCGCGCGCCTGGAGCAGCACGGCGGCCTCGGAGACGTCGAGCGCGACACCGTCCCTGGCGCGTCTCAGCGCGCGGCGCAGCGCGTTCTCGGTGGGCCGGTCCTGGGGTCCTGTGGAGGTCACCCCCCGAGCATACGAGCGGGCCCCGGGCACCCGACCGGGGTCAGAGGTACTGCCCGTACTCATCCAGCACCCCCAGGACCTCCGCCTCACCCGCGGGCGGGAGCTGCACGACGACCTCGTCCACGCCCAGTTCCGCGAAGCGCGCGAGCTTGCCCGGGGTGGGGCGCACGGCGTACGGCACGACCTGGAGGTCCTTGGGGTCCCGCCCGGCCCGCTCCCACGCCTCCCTCAACTGCGGCACGGTCTCCGTCAGTCCGCTGCCGCCGATGGGCAGCCAGCCGTCCGCGTACGCGGCGATGTCCGCGAAGAGCCGGGGCCCGGCGGAGCCCCCGACGAGGATCCGCGGCGCTCCGCCCCGGACCGGCTTGGGGTGGGCGAAGGACGCGGCCACGGAGGCGAACTCGCCCTCGTGCGCCCGAGGTTCCCCGTCCCACAGGGCGCGCATGAGCGCCATGTGGTCGCGGACGCGGGCCCGGCGGGTGCGCCACTCCACGCCGTGGTCGGCGGCCTCCTCCCGGTTCCAGCCGAACCCGACGCCGAGCGTGAACCGGCCGCCGGACAGGTGGTCGAGCGTGGCGACCTGCTTGGCCAGGTCGATCGGGTCGTGCTGCGCGACCAGGGTGATCCCGGTGCCCAGGGCGAGCCGCTCGGTGACGGCGGCGGCCTGCGCCAGCGCCGCGAACGGGTCGAGGGTGCGCCCGTACTCCCTGGGCAGCTCGCCGCCCGCCGGATAGGGGGTGGTCCGCTCCACGGGGATGTGGGTGTGCTCGGGCACGTACAGCCCGGCGAACCCGCGCTGCTCCAGCTCGCGGGCGAGCCGGACGGGGCTGATGGCCTCGTCCGTGAGGAAGATGGTGGTGGCGATACGCATGTGTCCCCTCCCGCTGTCACGGCCCGGCAGCACTGCCTGCTGCCCGGCCCCTTGTTCCCGTTCCCGACTGCCTGCGTTCCGGCCCGTCACCGACGGGCTGAGCCTGCTCACGACTGCCCGGCCCATGACTGCCGGGCCCTCGCTGGGCCGGTGGCGGAACCATCCCTGCCCCGACTCTCCCCTTCCTGACCGGACAACGTGCGACCGTCGCCGAGGATTTCCCCATCCCGACACTCGTTCGAGTGAATCGGCCACCGCGGCGGCACTCTGGCCTACGCTCGCAGGGCCACGTCGGAAGGACCCCAGCCATGCCCCCCGAGCCCCGCACCCCCGCGCACGTCCCCGGCTCCGGCCCCCGGTCGGTGGACCGCGCCCTGGAGATCCTCGACGCCGTCGCCGACGCGGCCGGCCCCGTGGCGGCGAGGGCCCTGGCGCGGCAGCTCGGCTGCTCCCTGTCCACCGTCTACCACCTGCTCGGCCCGCTGACGGCACGCGGCCACGTCGTGCGGACGCCCGGCGGCGGGTACGCGCCCGGACCGCGCGCGGCGGCCCTGCACCGCTCCTTCCAGCGGCACGTGGGCTACGCCCCGGGCGTCGCGGAGGCGCTGGGCAGGCTGCGCCGGGCCTGCGGCGCTGAGGCGTACTTCACGGCGTACCGGGACGGCCACATCACCGTCGTGGACTCGACGGCCCCGGTCGCGAACACCGCCCATCCCTTCACCCCGGGCCCGGACCCCCGCGCCCACGCGACCGCCCACGGCAAGGTCCTGCTGTCCGGCCTCGGCCGGGCGGCCCGCCGCCGCTACCTCACCGACCACGGCATGGCCCGCTTCACGCCCCGCACGATCACGGACACCGACCGCTTCGAGGCGGAGATGTGCCGGATCCGGGCCGCCGGCGGCCTCGCCCTGTCGGTGGGCGAGGCGGACCCGGCGTACACGTGCCTGGCGGTGCGGCTGCCGGGCCCGGCCGACGGCACGGCGCTGCACGCGCTGTCGGTCTCCTTCCCGACCGCCGACCTCGCGCACCGCCGCAGTGCGCTGCGGGACGCACTGCGGGCGGCGGCGGCCGGTTTTCCGACGCTGCCGGAACAGTAGGCACGTCGTCTTGCGGCGCGCGGCGCGCCCTCCCACCCTGGGGCCCATGATTTTCATCGCTGTCCGCTTCACCGTCCGTCCCGAGTACCGCGACCAGTGGCTGACCCTGGTCGACGACTTCACCCGCGCCACGCGCGCGGAGCCGGGCAACCTGTTCTTCGACTGGTCCCGCGACGTGGAGAACCCGGACCGCTTCGTCCTGCTGGAGGCGTTCGCGGACGCGGAGGCGGGCGCGGCGCACGTGGCGGCGCCTCACTTCAAGGCGGGCCTGGACGCGATGGCGACCGCGATCGCGTCGACTCCCGAGATCACCAACGTGGACATCCCGGATGCCCAGGGCTGGGGTGCGATGGCGGAGCTGACGCCGCAGGCGTAGCCCCCCGCCGCGGGGCGGACCGCCCGCCGAGCGGTACGGGGGGCCGCTCGGCGGGTGGCGCGTGCCGCGTAGCTCCGTGGGTCGGATCAGGCTGGACTGCGGGTGCCCTCAGGCTCCGAGGTCGTCACCGCGGACCGCCGTGACGAACGAGGCCCACGCGCGGGACGTGAAGGACAGCGGGGCGCGGTCGGGGTCCTTGCTGTCGCGGACGGGAACGGAGTGGGGGATGTTGTCGGCGACTTCGAGGCAGTTGCCGCCGTCAGGGTTGCTGTAGCTGGACTTGCGCCAGTGTGTAGCGCTCACATCTCCATGGGGGCGGACATGGGATTTCCTCCAGGACTCGCTGTACGAACTCCACCGACTGGTGCGGGGGAAGGGCGTGGTCGCGGAGTTGATCGTAACGTTGCAGCAGTTCCTCGATCCTTTCGGCGTCCTCGACCAGTTCCCCGCCGTAACCAGTCTCCACCCAGGCGACCGTCATGCCATCGGGCATGCGCAGAAACGCTCTATCGGTGTTGGGCATCTCGTGCTCTCCGGCCGAGAACGGCAGCACCAGCACGGTGACGTTCCACCATGTAGCCACCTCGACCAGGTGAGCCAACTGCTCGCGCCACGCACCCTGGTCCCGAAGCCCCCGACGAAGCACCGACTCATCAAGAATGGCGCGATACTTCGGCGCCTCGTCACGGGTGAGCAACCTGTGACGGCTGAGACGGGCTTCCACCTGCTGATCACGGCCCCTACCGGGCGCCATACCGCCCGCCGCGAACATCCGGTGGGCGTACTCCCTCGTCTGGAACAAGCCCGGCACTACACATGGGGAGTACTGGTGGATGCTCATGGCCTGGGCTTCCAGCTTCATGTAGCGGCGGTACCGCGCCTTGAACTGCGGCGTATCCGCGACGGCCAGGTCCCAGAGCGTCAGCAGCACCCCGGAGGTGCCGTAGTGCTGATCCAGTGCCTTGGCCACGTCCTCGCTGCCCAGGGTGGCGCCCTTCTCCATCTTCCCGAACAGCGACCAGTCCCAGCCCAGCGCCCTGCCCAGGTCGCGGAGGCTGTCCCCGCGCTGGTCCCGCAGCGACCTCAGCTCCTCGGCGAAACGGATGCGCGGCTCCTGGCTTCGGCCATTAACCCCGTGGTGCAGATCCATGCAGCCCCCTTTGTGGAACATGTGGAAGCACTCCTGTCAGGCGTTGAAGGGCGTTCGCGCCACACCAACTCCTCCCGGCATCCAAGGGCATGCTCGTCACGCCAAGCACACCCAGCGTAGTCATTGTGGGTTGCGTCACACCCACATGGCGGAACGGAGGACGCCCATGTACGCGAAGTTCACGGAGGTCATGGACGCGCGGGACGCGCTCGCGGGCGCACTGCGCCAGGCCGGCATCCAATTGCCCGCGCTGGACATCCGCGTCACGGGGCGGGCGGACGACCCGGGGTACGGGCTCATCGAACTCGGCGTCTGCGCCGCGCCCGTGGCACACGCACTGGCCGCGGTGATCAGGCGGGGTGCGGCGACGTGAGCCGGGCCCCGTGGTGGCGGTGGCGGAAGTCCGCACGGGCGGAGGGTGCGCCCCTCCCACCGCCACGGCCACCGGAACGGCGCGGGGTCGAGGAGCCCCCGCGGTCGTACCTCTCTTCGTTCGTGGGCGGGCACCTCGGGTACGGGATCACCCACGACATCCCCCAAGGGCCGCGGCAGACGCCACCGGTCGCGTGACCTCCCGGACGGCGCCCCGTCAGATGTGGGCCCGCACCTGGCTGACCGGGCGCCGGGCCACGAAGCCGGCCGGCCTCACTGGCCGTGCGCCTCAACGGCCGCCGCGGGCCTCGGTCTCGTAGCGCTTCGCCCGGGCGTCCCAGAGCTTGATCGCGCCGACGCCGCCGACCACCATCGCGCCGCCGATGAGGCTCTGGCGGACGGGGGCCTCCTGGTCGCGGGTCTTCATCTCCTCGTACGTCCTGCTCTCACCCGAGTTGAGCGAGCGGCACACCGTGCCCGGCGTCATGGTGGTCCTGCCGCACTTCGGCTCGCCGCCCCGCGACGCCAGGCCGATCAGGCCGACCAGCAGGAAGATCGCCCCGCCGAACGCGGCCAGCACTCCGAGCCCGATGACGAACCCTCCTCCGCGCGGCACCCTGGCCTGGCCCGGAGCCGTGGCGGGGGTCCGGGCCGCGCCGCCCGGTCCACCCCCGGGCGCCCCGCCCGCGTGGTCGCCGCCGGGCAGGCAGGCCCGCAGCCAGGCGGTGTCCAGGCCGGCACCTTCCGGGCTCAGGCCCCCCGTGTCGAGCTGCTCCAGCGTGCCGTCGGCCCGGAGCGCGGCGATCCGCAGGGCCGACAGGTTCCGCCGCGGCCACACCGCGACCGCGACCACCACCCGCTGACCGCCGGACCGCACGGCTTCGAGCGTGTGGACGGCGCACTCCGCCTCCATCGCCTCCAGCAGGAGCCGGGTCGACTGCTGCGAGCCGCGGAAACCGTTCTGCAGGGCGTCGGCGGTCACGGAGCCGACCATCTCGGGGCGGGGCGGGCGGTAGGCCCGGATCGTCTCGGGCACCCCGCCCCGCTCGCGCAGGGCCGCGCATGCCTCGGTGAAGGCTTCGCGTAGGAAGCGTTCCAGGTGTTCGAGCGGTTCGGGTTCCGGGGCGTGACCTGTCATGGGCCCGAGTGTGGCGCATCAGGGCCCCAGAGTTGAAGTTTTTTCTAGAAAGGTTCTCTACTTCACAGCCACTCCCCCGCCCGCGCCTGCCGCGGGGCCGCCCGCCGGGCGGCTCAGTCGTTGACCGCCGTCAGCAGGAACGCCACATCGGTCACCGCCACGAGGCTGTGCCGCTCCTGCGGGACCAGGTACAGGTCGCCGTTGGTCAGCTCGATCTCCTCCGCGGCCGTCCGCAGCTTCACGACCCCGCGCAGCACCTGGAGCGACGCGGCCGGTGGCGCGTTGTGCTCGTCGAGCTTGGTTCCCGCGGTGAGCGCGATGACCGTCTGGCGCAGCGGCTGCTGCCGCAGCAGCAGGTTGGCGCTGCGGCCGTGCTCGCTGCGGTGGGCGGCGACCAGGTGTTCCTCGGCGATGGCGTAGAGGTCGTACATAGGGCCCAGCCTGCACCGGCGGCAGCGGGAGCGCATGTCGGCCCGCGCCCGCCGCCCGCTCCGGCCGGTGCGCCGCAGCGGGCCCCCGCCACCGGTACGCCTGCCGTGCGTCCGCACCCGCACCCGCCGCCCCTGCCGGGCAGCCGTCGGGCTGCCCGGACATGCGGACGGCCGTGCGGTCGGGGCTGGTCACCCCGGCCGCACGGCCGTACCGACGACTCGGTGGAGGAGAAGGGAGTGGGGAGGAGGCGGCCCGGCGGGGGCTCGGCTCAGTCCTGGACGACGAGCGCCGGGGTCTCCTTCGTCAGCACCTCGCCCCGGAAGAACGCGGGGCTGCGCCGCTGCATCCAGAACATGAGCACCGCGCCCAGCAGGAGCAGCCCGACACCGATGACGAAGACGGAGCCGACGCCGAAGACCGCCGAGCCGCTGCCGTAGGCCGGGTCCCACATGTCCTTCAGGGTCTGCAGGAAGACGGCCGTCAGCATCAGGCCGCCGAGGCCCGGCAGGATGCCCTTGACGAACAGGTCGCGGGTCGAGCGGCGCAGGTCGCCGCGGAAGTACCAGACGCAGGCGAAGGCGGTGATCGCGTAGTAGAAGCAGATCATCAGGCCGAGCGCGTAGATGGTGTCGACCAGGACGTTCTCGCTGACCAGGGTCATGACCGAGTAGAAGACGCCGGTGGCGACTCCCGCGACGACCGTGGCGCGGCCGGGCGTCTTGTGGACGGGGTGCACCTTCGCGAAGGCCGGCGGGAACGCCTCGTACGTCGACATCGCGAGGGCGGTGCGGGCGACCGGGATGAAGGTGGTCTGGAGGCTGGCGGCGGCGGAGGCCAGGACGGCCGTGAAGAGCAGGATGCCGAGGCCCGAGCCCATGACGGGCGCGGCGAGCGCGGCGAAGACGTTGTCGGAGGTGTCGGGGTTGCCGAGGCCGAGGCCCTCCTCGCCGATGCCGGCGTACATCTGCACGGCGATGGCGACCATCAGGTACGACGAGACGATGACGACGATCGCGAGCAGCGCGGCGCGGCCGGGGGTGCGGGCGCTGCCGGTGGTCTCCTCGTTCACGGACAGGCAGGTGTCCCAGCCCCAGTAGATGAAGATCGAGAGGGAGAGGCCGGCGGTGAAGGCGGCGAAGGACTCCACCTCGAAGGGGTTCATCCAGGACCAGGAGAAGGAGAGCGACCCGGCGACCTCCCCGGCCTTCGCCACGGCCATGACGGCGAACAGCACGATGACGGCGAGCTGGAGGCCCACGAGGGCGTACTGGAGCCACTTGGTGGCGGTGATGCCGCGGTAGCTGACGACGGTGGCGGCGGCCACGAACGCCAGGGTGGTGACGATGTGGACGGCCTTGTTCCCGTCGAGGGCGGCGATGTCCGGGTTGCCGGTGATCTCGCCGAGCGTGAGCCAGAAGAAGGACGTGGCGACACCGGCGAGGTTCGACAGGACCACCACCGTGGCCACCAGCAGGCCCCAGCCGCACATCCAGCCGACCTTGGGGCCGAACGCCTTGAAGGACCAGGTGAAGGACGTGCCGCAGTCCGGGACGGACCTGTTGAGCTCGCGGTACGCGAAGGCCACGAGCAGCATGGGGAGGAAGCCGGCCAGGAAGATGGCGGGCATCTGGAGTCCGACCTCGCCGACCGTGGGGCCGAGGGTCGAGGTCAGACAGTAGACGGGGGCCACGGTCGAGACGCCGATGACGGCGCCGCCCATCAGCCCGACGGAGTTCCCGCCGAGGCCCTTCGCGCGGACTCCACCGCCGGATCCGCCCGTCGTCGGGGCGTTCCTTACCGTGTCTCCGGCCTGGGGCCGGGCTTCCACCTGAGTCATGAAGAGGAAGGTAGGCGCTGCGGTTTCCACATCCGGAGGAAAGCGCTCCGGACTTCCCCCCTTCGTTCTTGGGGGACGAAACGGTCGTCGGGCATGGAATGAAAGATCGGTTTTCTCTTCAATCAAGCAAACAGGGAACCCGACAGGCGGTGTTCGATATACGGGAACCGAAGGTGTGCCCGTTTTGCCGGCTTTAAAAATTTCCCGTGCTTGTTTTCCGGGTGTTCGTCCCGCGTTCACGGGGGCCGGTCCCCGGGCGCCGGACCCGCCGGGCCTGCCCCGCTCATCCCCCCTGCGGACCGTGGCACGGCCGTGGCGCAGGGGGCGTCGTGCGCGGACCGGTCGTCCGTGAGGACGCCGGTCCCCTTCCGGCGGTCGGCGCCCCCGTCGGGGACTCACCCCCTCCCTGAGGCGTGCGCCTCCCCGGTCCTATCCCAGCAGGGCGTAGACGGTGGACGCGCGGGCGGCGGCCTCCGTCTCCCCCTCCGCGGTCATGACCACGTCCGCGAAGGCCATCCGCCTGCCGAGCTTGGTGATCCGCGCCTCCACGAGGACGTCCGCCCCCACGACCGGGCGCTGGAAGGACGTGGACTGCTGGACCGTCGTCATCGGAACGTACGCCCCGCGGGCGCAGGACACCGCGACGACGGTCGCCGTGTCGGCGGCGGCCATCAGCGCCTGGCCCGACAGTGCGCCGCCCTCCCGGGCCAGGTCGTCCGACCAGGGCAGCCGCAGCACGGCGTGGCGTTCGCCCGCCTCCTCCACGGACAGGCCGAGTGCGAGCACCCAGGCGGCGAAGTTGTCGGCGAGGATCTTGTCGGCTTCGGCGAGCGTGAGCGTCATGGACCGATGGTGGCGCGCCACGGCCCGCGCCACCAGAAGGCCTGCCCAGCACGAGGCCGACGCGGTGAGGCGCCCGGCCCACCGCACGACCGGCACCCGACCGGCACACGGGACCGCCCGGCCCACCGCACGAACGGCAGGAGGACAGGCCCACGGGCACGGCGGCGGGGGAGGAGGAGGCGGGACGGCGCCCGCCGGGGCGCCGGCCCGGCGGACACGCCGGCCCGCCCGGCCCACCGGGCGGGCCGTCCGCCTTCGGAGGGCCGACCGGGCGGGAAGCCCACGCTGCTGCGCGTCCCGGCCCGCCGGAAGCACCCGGCTCGGCTCGCCGCAGGCCCGACCGGTCGGCCGAGGGCCGCGCCGCACCGGGGGCCGGGCCCCACCGGCGCCGGGGCGCACCGGCGTCAGGGCTCGCGCGCGGAAGGCGGGAGCCGCCCCGCGGGCGGTCAAGGCCGCCGCGTCCTGCGGCTTCAGCCGCGGGGCACCAGGTCGCCCGGGTCGGTGTTGGCCCCGCAGACCACGACCGCGACCCGCTCGCCCTCGGCCGGCTCGTACACGCGCAGACCGGCCAGCGCGGCCCCGGCGGCGTGCTCGACGGCGAGCCGGTGCTCGTCCCACAGCTCCTGCCGGGCCCGCACGATGTCCGCGTCCGGGACGAGGACCGAGCACACGTCGTACTCCTGGGCGGCGTACAGCGCCAGCGGGGTGACACGGCGGGCGCCGAGCGAGTCGGCGGCGACGGAGGCCACCGGCACGTCCACGACCTCCCCCGCCGCGAGGGCCGCGTGCAGGGCGCGGCAGTCCTCCGGTTCCACGGCGACGACCCGCACGCCGTGCTCGTGCGCGGCCGTGGCGACCCCGGCGAAGAGGCCGCCGCCCCCGACGGCCACGACGACCGTGTCCAGTCCGGGAAGCCGCTGGTGCAGCTCCTCCATGAGGGTGCCCGCGCCGGCCGCGATGAGCGGGTGGTCGTACGCGTGCGAGGCCAGCGCCCCCGACTCCTCGGCGAAGGCCCGGCACGCCTCCGCCGCCTCGGCGTACTCGCTGCCGACGAGCCGCACGTCCGCGTCGTACGCCCGGAGCCGGCCCACCTTGACGGCGGGAGCGTTCGCCGGCAGGAACACGGTGGCGCGCACTCCCTGCTCACGGGCGGCCCAGGCGCAGGCGAGCCCGGCGTTGCCGCCCGAGGCGATGGTGACCCCGGCGTCGGGCAGCGTCCCGGCCTCCCGGTGGGCCCGCACGAAGTTCGCGGCGCCGCGGGCCTTGAACGTGCCGGTGTGCTGGAGCATCTCCAGAGCCAGCCAGGTGTCGCCGTCCGCCGGCGCCACCACCAGGGGCCGCACCCGGCCGGACACGCGCCGCGCGGCGGCGGTGACGTCCTCGTACGTGAGGTGGATCATGCTTCGACGATACGCCGACGGCACCGGGGTCTCCCACCGCCGCCCCGCCCCCTCACGACCACACCACCGGTCGGCCCGTCGACGTGAGGCCCAGGAAGAACGCGAAGGCGATCCGGCGGCCCGGACCGGGCGCGTTCGGCTCCACGGCGTGGAAGTTGGCGGGGTTGAAGAGGAGGGCGTCGCCCAGGTGCGGCGGCAGGTCGACCCGCTGGCGGTCCGCGACGGCGGCGGGGGCGTAGCCGTACGCCTCGCGGTGGTGCTCGTCCGGGGGCTCCCAGCGGTGGCGCCACACCGCGGTGGCGCCACCGGAGTCCGCGACGCTCACGTACAGGTTGAAGGCGAGCTGGGCCAGCACGTCCTGGTCGAAGAGGCCGTCGGTGAACTCGCGGTTGATGTCGTCGTAGTGCATGAGCAGCCCCGCGTTGATCTCCCGCAGGGTGCCACCGAAGACGGGGCGGCCGTCCACCGTGGCGGGGGCCACGGCCGCGCCCCAGGCCGCGCCGAGGCGGTCCAGGGAGTACGCCACGGGGTCGAGGCCCAGGTCGGCGGTGCGGTTCCACCGGCGCCACTCCATGCGGGCGGACTCGGCGTCGGGCCAGTACCGGTCCGCGTCGAGCCGGCCGTCGGGGAGGCGGTAGTCGTTGAGGGCCGGACCGAAGCGGAGGACCGGCGTCGGCACCCGGGCCGGGTCGTACGGAGCGGTGGGGAGGCGGCCCAGCGCCTCGGCCACGGCACGGCACGTCGGGGCGTCCAGGAAGCCGGGGACGCGGACCGCGGCGAGCGTGCCGGCCGCGAGCCGCGACAGGTGGCGGTCGGTGAAGGCCGGGGCGTCCACGGCCCGGAAGAGCGGATCGCGCACGTCACCGTGCGCGGGAGCGGCGGTACGGCCTGCGAGGGTCATGGCGCACCTCCTCCGGTCGTCCTGGCGGGCCAGGGCGTTCGGTCGTGCGGAGCGTCGCGCGCGCCTTTCGACGGTACGCCGCGGGCCGTGGGGCCGCACGCCGGAGGCGGGGCGGGGTGCCCGTGGGCCCGGGGAGCCGCGGGCCGCGCGGCGGTGGCCGTGGCACCCGCGTGCCGCAGTGCGCCCGCGGGGCTCCGAGGAGCGGCATGCCGGGCAACGGGCCCGGCCGCGGCACCCCGGCGGCGCGGACGGGGGGCGGCACCCGGCGGAGGCGCCGGCCTGCGGTGGCACCAGGGGCGATCGCACAGGCGGCACCCGGCCGCGGCAGCAGGCGCGAAGACGGCCGCCGGGGCAACGGCGCGAGCGGCAGCGGCGCCCGGCGCGGAAAGGTGGACGCGGCGCACCGGGTGTGGCGGATCGTGTCACGGCCCTGTGCGGAGCGTCGCCCCACTACTGACGGGTCCGCCGGGGCAAGGCACACTGTCAGCGGCGATAGCAGCGGTACGGGCAGGGGGAGCTATGGGCCGTGACGGCGGGCCGCGGGTGCCGGCGCAGCGTGCTGCGGGAGCGGCACGGGCACGGGACGGTCAGGCGCCGGACGGCCGCGCGGCGCACGGAACCGGCCACCCCGACCGCGCGGAGGGCGGGGCGCTCCCGGACGCGGTGCACCCGGAGCCCTCCCCGCACGGGGCCCACGCGGAGCCCGCACAGCACGCGCCCCCTCCGGGGCAGGCGCCGCCGCCGGCCTCCGTTCGGCAGGGGGGCGCCACCGGGCACGGGAGCCCCGCACCGCCGGCCCGGCAGCTCGGTGACCGCGCCCCCGGCCCGGAGCCCGCGGACACCCCACCAGGCGCCGGACCCGACGACCTGCGGTTCGCGGTGCTCGGGCCGGTCCGGGCCTGGCGGGGCGGTGAGCCGCTGCCGTCCGGCTCGCCGCAGCAGCGGGCGCTGCTCGCCGCACTGCTGCTGCGCGACGGGCGGACCGCCACCGCCGCCGAACTGATCGACGCGCTGTGGGGCACGGAGCCCCCCTCGCAGGCCCTCGCCGCAGTGCGGACGTACGCATCCCGGCTGCGGAAGGTGCTCCCCGCGGGGGTGCTGGTCAGCGAGTCCGGCGGGTACGCCCTGCGCGGCCGCGCGGACGCGCTGGACCTGAACGTGGCGCAGGAGCTGGCCGCCGGGGCGGAGAAGGCGCGGGCGGCCGGGGACCGCGCGCAGGCGCGGGCGCTGGTCACCAAGGCGCTGGGCCTGTGGGACGGCGAGCCGCTGGCGTCCGTGCCGGGGCCGTACGCGCAGACGCAGCGGGCCCGGCTGGAGGAGTGGCGGCTCCAGCTGACCGAGACCCGGCTCGACCTGGCGCTGGAGTGCGGGCAGCACGCGGAGGCGGTGTCGGAGCTGACCGCGCTGACCGCGGCGCACCCGCTGCGGGAGCGGCTGCGGGAACTGCTGATGGTGGCCCTGTACCGCAGCGGGCGGCAGGCGGAGGCGCTCGCGGTGTACGCGGACACGCGGCGGCTGCTGGCGGACGAGCTGGGCGTGGACCCCTGCCCCGAGCTGTCGCGGCTCCAGGAGCGGATCCTGCGGGCCGACGACGAGCTGGCGCAGCCCGTGGCGGAGCCGTCGCCGGTGGCGCCCGTGGCACGCCCCGCCCAACTGCCGGCGACCGTGCCGGACTTCACGGGCCGCGCCGCCTTCGTGCGGGAGCTGGGTGAGCTGCTCGCCACCGCCGAGGGGTCGGTGATGGCGGTGTCCGCGCTGGCCGGCATCGGCGGCGTCGGCAAGACGACGCTCGCGGTGCACGTGGCGCACCGGGCGCGGCCGCGGTTCCCCGACGGACAGCTGTACGCCGACCTGATGGGTGCGGGGCAGCGGGCGGCGGAGCCGGAGACGGTGCTGGGATCGTTCCTGCGGGCCCTCGGCACGCCGGACGAGCGCATCCCGGAGACCCTGGAGGAGCGGGCCGCGCTGTACCGGTCGACGCTCGCCGGACGGCGGGTCCTGGTGCTGCTGGACAACGCGCGGGACGCGGCGCAGGTGCGGCCGCTGCTGCCCGGCACGGAGGGCTGCGCGGCGCTCGTGACCAGCCGGATCCGGATGGTGGACCTGGCCGGGGCCCACCTCGTCGACCTGGACGTGATGTCGCCGGAGGAGGCGCTGCAGCTGTTCACCCGGATCGTGGGTGAGGAGCGGGTGCGGGCGGAGCGGGAGGCGGCGCTCGACGTGGTGGGCGCCTGCGGGTTCCTGCCGTTGGCGATCCGCATCGCGGCGTCCCGGCTGGCGGCGCGGCGCACATGGACGGTGTCGGTGCTGGCGGCGAAGCTGGCCGACGAACGGCGCAGGCTGGACGAGCTGCAGGCCGGTGACCTGGCGGTGAAGGCCACGTTCGAGCTGGGCTACGGCCAGCTGGAGCCGGCGCAGGCGCGGGCGTTCCGGCTGCTGGGGCTGGCCGACGGGCCGGACGTGTCGCTGGCCGCCGCGGCGGCGGCCCTGGACCTACCGGAGCATGAGGCGGAGGACCTGCTGGAGGCGCTGGTCGACACGTCGCTGCTGGAGTCGGCCGCGCCGGGACGCTACCGCTTCCACGACCTCGTGCGGCTCTACGCGCGTGCGTGCGCCGAGCGGGACGAGCACCCCCCGGCGGAGCGGGAGGCGGCGATGTCCCGGCTGCTGGACTTCTACCTGGCCACCGCGGCCCGTGTCTACGCCGTGGAACGGCCCGGGGACCGCCTGGTGGACCACCTGGAGCCGACGCGGCCCGGGGCGGGGCTGGTCTTCGAGGACCGCAACGCCGCCCAGGACTGGCTGTACGCGGAGGCGCACTGCCTGCTGGCCTGCGTGCGGCAGGCGCCGCCCGGCCCTCAGCTCCGGCGCGCCGTGGACCTGCTGTGGGCGGCGCAGGACCTGGCCGAGTCGGGGGCGAACTCGAAGGCGTACGAGTCGGTCGCGAGGGGGTCCCTCGACGCCGCGCTGCGGTCGGGCGACACCCGCACGGAGGGCCGCGCCCGCACCGTGCTCACCAACGTGCACCTGGTGGCGGGCCGTTACGAGGCGGCCGACGAGGAGGCCGCGGTCGCGG
Source organism: Streptomyces sp. CC53 (assembly GCF_001865245.1). Taxonomy (GTDB): domain Bacteria; phylum Actinomycetota; class Actinomycetes; order Streptomycetales; family Streptomycetaceae; genus Streptomyces. Next base: position 25,071 of record NZ_MKXB01000195.1, read on the forward strand.
CGCGGCTCGCGCAGGCGGCGGGCGATGCCGCTCCGGTCTACTGGTCGCACAACGACCGCGGCATCATCGCCGCCGTGCAGGGCCGGTACGAGGCCGCCGAGGAGCTGCTGGGCCGGGCCAAGGAGGGTGCCCGCGCCGACGGCAACGCGCCCGTCGAGGCGAGCGCCCTGTGCAACCTGTCCCGCACCCGCGTGGCGCTCGGGCGGACCGCGCAGGGTATCGCCCTGGCGGAGGAGGGCATCGCGATCTACGAACGCGTGGGGCACACCCTGCGTCTCGCGAACGCCCGCTACGCGCTGGGGGTGGTGCTGACGCAGGCGGGCCGACTGCCGGAGGCGATGGAGCAGCTCGGGAAGGCCCTGGAGCAGTTCGAGAGGAACCGTCAGCGCCTGTGGGAGGGGACGGCGCACTTCCGCATCGCGCAGGCCCACCTCGCCGCGCACCGCCCCGCGCGCGCCGCCCAGCACGCCGAGCAGGCCCTGTCGATCGGCTGCATCGGCGGCGACCGTACCCGCGGCAACGTGCTGATCACCCTGGGCAGGAGCCTCGACCGGCTCGGCCAGCGGGACCGCGCACGGGCCTGCTGGTACGAGGCGCTGCTGCTGCTGGAGCAGTGCGGCGCGGGTGAAGCGGCGGAGGTCCGCGGCTTGCTGACACCGCTGAGCGGCGCCGCCTGAGCCGGGCCGCGGAGGCGACACCTGCACGTTCATCGAATGTTTATGCTCGTCCGACATGCTTGAGGGCAGACGGTCCGCCGCCTCGGGGGGCCGGCGGGCCGGACCGGGCCTTCGATCCGGCAGTCCTCGGGGGAGTTGCCGGCCCGAAGGCCCGCCCCGGTCATCACCCGCACGTCAGAAGGGCACCATGAGCAGCAGCGAGCAGCAGCCACAGATAGTCACGATGGGTGACCATCACATGCCCGCCCCGCCCAAGGACGGCGTCGCGAGTTCCGGGGCTGGTGCGGAGATCGAGGTCACGGAGGACCGTGACGCTCTCCTCCGGCCCGTCGCCGGCGGGCCCGTCACCGACGCCGAGGCCGTCGTCGAGGGCGACATCAAGGTGATGGGCGACCATCACATGCCTGCTCCGCCCCGCGACTGACGTCCAGTCATCACGCCTACGGGGGGACGGCCGCGGCGGCACGGAGGGGGAGCCGCCGCGGCCGGAACGCCGAAGGACCCGCACCACCCGGTCTCGGGCGGTGCGGGTCCTTCGGTGTGTGGCGCGCCCCCCGGCCGGGAGGCGCACGGCCCCGGTCCGGCCGGCGGGCGGCGGGGTCCGGAGCCCGTCCGGGTCTCCTCCCCTGCTGCTCCCGGCGCGACCGGCCCCGCGTGCGGGCCCGCGCGGCGGCCCGCCCGGCTCACCGCAGGCACGACTGCGGGCCGGGGCCCCCGGCAGGGATCAGGCCAGGGTGCGGGACGCCTTCGTGACGACGCAGCGGGTGTACTCGGAGCCGTCGCCCCCGCCGGTGTACGGGGCGGACGCCTCGGCGGTGCCCTTGGCGCCGGCCGCGACTTCCAGGTCGTCCACCCGGGCGGTCGCCGGGAGGGCCGTGCCGCCCGCGTCGCCCTTGAACTGGACCGTGAAGTCGTACGCGTAGTCCAGCGCCCCGTTGTTCGTCACGGTGACCCGGGCGACCAGCTTCTTCGTGTCCGCGTCCATCTCGCACCCGTCGATGCGGACGTCCCGCATGGCACTGCTGCCGCTGCCGCCTCCGGAGCCGGAGCCCCCGGAGGAGCCGGAACCGGAACCGGAACCGGCGGTCGAGGCGTCCGTGCCGGTGTCGGTGTCGCTCTTGCCCACGCCGTCGTCGGAGCCGTGGTCGCCGCTCGACCCGCTGCCGGAACTGCTGGAGCTGCCGGAGCTCGAACCGCTGCAGCTTCCGCCGTGCGACCCGCGGGCACCGGTCAGGGCTACCAGTGCGATACCGAAGACGGCCAGCGCGCGAACATGACGCGATTTCATGTTTCAACCCCCGTTGAAAGTGGAAAAATAGCCCGCTCGTTTGGCGAGTGCACGTCACCCTAGCAGCGGACCCACCCGTCGCGGACCGCCTCGCCCGGCCGGCCCCGGCCCGGCCCGGCCCGGCCCCGGAGGTTGCCCGGCGCCCGCCCGGGTACTCGCGGGAGCGCCCTACACTCCCCACGCATCCGGAGGCGCGGGATGATCCGCAACGTCATCGGGGCCGTCCTCGCAGTGGTCGGAGCGGCGGCGGCCGTCTGGAGCCCCTTCCGTGTCTGGTACGACGGGCGGCAGGGGCGGTACTACGAGATCGACGACCTGTTCACCGGCGTCACGTCCGTGCGCGCGGACCTGTGGTGGTCGCTGTTCCTGCCCTTCGTCTTCGGCGCGGTGCTGACCCTGGTCGGCCTGCTGCTGTGGTCCCGGCTGGTGGTCGCCGCCGCGGGCGTGGTCGTCCTGGGCTTCACCGTCCTGTGGATGGTGCGCCAGGGGCAGGCCGCGGGCAGCCTGTCGGCGGGCTCCGACGACGGTCTGGGCTGGGGCGTCGCCCTGTCCGTGGGCGGCGGTGTGCTGCTGCTGCTGGCCGCCGCCGTCATGGTGGGCCGACCGAGGCGGCGCCGTGTCGCGCCCGTGGGGACGACCGACGGGTACGACCACGGCGAGCCCCGCCACGGGGAGGACCCGGGCTACGGCCGGCCGTACGACCCCGGCCACGGGCCCCGGCACGCGCGGCCACGCGGCACCCGGCACGACGCCATCCCCGGCCCCGACCGCCCGGAGTACCCGGGCTACCCCGAGTCGCCCGGACCGTCCGCACCGCCGGACTCCCCGGACCGTGACCGGCCGCCCGGCTACTGACTCACGGAGCGGGACCCCGCCGCGCACGGGCCGACCGCCACGGGACCGGCTCCTGCCGCGGCCGGCAGCCGGAGACACGACCGCATCACGGCGCCTTCGGCCGGTCACCCCCAGCCACCCGGGTACTCGGGCACCTGGCACTCCGGCACCCGGCACCGAAGGCGCCAACCCCCGGCGCTCCCGCCCGACCGCCACCGCCGCCGCACGGGCCCGGCGAGCGATCCGGCCGGTCGGCCGACCGCCCGCCGGGCCCGTGCGGAGCCGTGGGGTTGCGGTTACGGCTGCCGGGCGGCCGCGCCGCGGCCCGTCGCCGTGCCCTTGACCGCGTCCAGCGCGTACACGCACCGGTCCTTGCTGCACGCGTACACCACACCGGCGCGGACCACCGGCGAGCCGGTGATCTCCCCGCCCGTGGTGAGCTTCCAGCGGAGCTGGCCGCCCGCCGCGTCCAGCGTGTACAGCACGTGGTCCGCGGAGCCGAAGTGCAGTCGGCCGTCGGCGGCCACCGGGGCGCCGACGATCTCGCCGCCCGCCGCGAACCGCCACTTCGGGGTGCCCGTCACCGCGTCCAGCGTGTACAGCGCGCTGCCGCTGGCCACGTGGATGTTGCCGTCCGCGACCAGCACCGGCTGGGTGGACTGGCGGGCCTCGGTGGCGATCCGCCACCGGTCCTTGCCCGTCGTCGCGTCCAGGGCGTACACCGTGCCGAGGTAGTCCGCCAGGTACACGCCGCCGCCCGTCACCGCCGGGCCCGGCACGAAGGCGGGCGGGGAGAGGAAGACGGCGGGCGCCTCGAAGTGCCAGCGGACGTGGCCGGACAGGACGTCGACGGACAGCACGCGCGTCCCGGCGACCACGTACACGTAGCCGTCCTCCGCGGGGGAGACCCGTACCGGCACGCCGCCGCAGGACGCGGCGTCGCCGACCGGGTACGACCAGCGCTCGGTGCCCGTACGGGCGTCCAGGGCCCTCAGCCGGGCGTCCTGCCACACGTACACGGTGTCACCGTGCACGGACGGCCCCGCCTCGGCCGTCTCGAAGTCGGTCTGGGCGCCGGCCAGCTCCCACAGCTTGGCGCCGTTGGACGCCTCCCACGCCTGGACACCGCCGCCCCGGGTGCCCGTGACCACGGTGCCCCGGTCGACGTCCAGCGAGAACGTCCAGGCGTCCGTCTGGACCCGCCACAGCTCGCCCGAGTCCTGCGCGTCCAGCGCGTACAGCGTGGGGCCGTCGGTGGCGTGGATACGGCCCGACGCCACCGTCATGGACCAGGCCACGTCCCGGGTCTTGAACTGTCGGCGGCCCGTTCCCACGTCCAGGGCGTGCACCTCGAACGACGTCACGTACAGCAGGTCGCCGTCCACGGCCGGGGTGCCCCACACGTCGTTCGACATGCGGAAACG
>NZ_MKXB01000196.1 GCF_001865245.1 Streptomyces sp. CC53
GGGGGTGGTGAGGCGGCGTACGACAGAACAGACGCCGGGCCTTCGGGCTTTCGGGCTTTCGGGCTTTCGGGCTTTCGGGCTTTCGGGCTTTCGGGGCAGGGTGGTGAGCGGCGGGGCCGGGTGGAGGCGCCTGCGGCGGGCCGGGACCGGGGTCGCCGGTCGGGGGAAGCCCGGCGCGAGGAGGACCGTCGTCGCCCGGAGGCACGCGGGGTGCGGGTGCCCGGGCCGCGGCGCTAGCGGTTGCCGGGGGTGCGGCGCGGTGGGGCGGTGGTCTCCCGGAGGACGAGGCTGACGGGCATCTCCCGGTACGCGGGTTGGGGGGCGTCCGGGTCCTCCAGCTGCCGCAGCAGCAGTCGGGCCGCCTCCGCGCCCTGCTCCGCGACCGGCTGGGCGACCGTGGTCAGTCCTGCGACCTCGGCCAGTTCGTGGTCGTCGAAGCCGACCACCGACACGTCGTCCGGCGCCTTCAGCCGGTGCATGCGCAGCGCGCGCAGGGCGCCCATGGCCATCTCGTCGGACTGGGCGAACACGGCGGTCGGCGGACGCACCGCCGCGAGCAGTTCCGTCATGGCGCGCTCACCGCCCTTGACGGTGAAGTCGCCGTCCACCTCCAGCGCCGGATCGTGGTCGGCCCTGGCCTCGGCGAGCACGTCCAGGTAGGCGCGGCGGCGCTCGCCCGGCGTCGTCCACCGCTGCGGGCCGCTGGATCCGGAGATCATGCCGATCCTGCGGTGGCCGAGGTTCACCAGGTGCCGTACGGCGAGGGTGGCACCGGCCCGGTCGTCGATGCCGACGGCGGTGAAGCCCGGCCGGGGCCCGCCCACGGTGACGGCGAGCGGCACGCCCAGGGAGCGCAGCGCCGCCGCCTCCTCCTCGTCGGGGATGAGCAGGCACAGCACCGCGTCGACGCGTTTGCGGGCCGGCATGCGGGTGAAGAAGCGCTTCCTGGCCTCGGCGGAGCCGAGGTTGTACAGCAGCACGTCGTAGCCGGCGTCACTCAGCACCTGCTCGGCGCCGTCGAGGACCCTGCCGAAGAACCAGCGCCCCACGTAGGGGGCGACGACGCCGATGGTGGACGTGCGGCCACTGGCCAGAGCGGCCGCGGAGCGGGAGGCGGTGTAGCCGAGCGAGGCGGCGACGGCGGTGATCCGCGCCCGTACCTCCTCCGACACGCCGTCCCTGCCCCGCAGGGCGCGCGACACGGTGGACGCCGACACTCCGGCGGCACGTGCGACATCGGTGATGCTGACGGTCACGGCGGGTCCTCCCGGGCAGTTCTCCTCCGCCGTGCGTCACGGTGGTGTGAGCGGCGGGTGTCCAGACCGTAAACCCGACCTCCCGGTTGCGCAAGCGTTTGCGTTCATATTTACTTGGCGCGCTTTCAGGGCTGCGCTGAAGAGCCCGGCACACTACGCAATCGTTTGAGTTCCCGGCCGTAGGGCGCGGCTTCCCCGCTCGCACGCCCCGCCGGCGCCCCCCGACATCGCGACACCCGCAGGAGTGGTCCATGCGCTACGCCCCGCCCGGTCTCTGTGTGAACGACTTCGCGGTCCTCCGCGCCGGGGACGGCACGTACACCGTGCTGCACCTCCAGGGCCCGTGGACCGAGGACTTCGACCACCTGAGGATGGAGACCTCGTACGGCAGGGCCACCTCGGCGGATCTCGTGCGGTGGGAAGCTCAGGGACCGGCGTTCGGCACCGGCCTGCCGGGCCGCTTCGACCAGCGGGCCGTGTGGACCATGCACCCCTTCCGCCACGGCGACGGGATGGCGATGCTCTACACCGGAATGGGGGGCCTGACCCCCGGCGGCTGGCCGCTCCAGGCGGTGGGCCTGGCGTACTCGGACCGTCTCGACGGCACCGGGTGGCGGCGGCACGGCACGGGGCCGGTCGTCGAAGCGGACCCGCGCTGGTACCGCACCGGTGAACACATGGGCTGGCGCGACCCGTTCGTGGTGCGCAACGACGACGACACCGCCTGGGCCATGGTGGTCTGCGCAAGCGACGCCTCCCTGCCGGTGGACCGCGGCGGCTGCGTCGGGCTGGCGACCTCCACGGACCTGGAGCACTGGGAGGTGCACCCGCCGCTGATCTCACCGGGCGACGTCGACGAGCTGGAGTGCCCGGTGCTCGAACGGCTGGACGACGGGTCGTGGCTGCTGCTCGGCTCCATAGGCGCCACCCGCGGCTTCGAGGCGTGGACGGCGCCCCGGCTGGAGGGCCCGTGGCGGCGCCGCGGGCAGCTCGGCCCGTCCGGCGCGTACGCACCCCGGGTGGTCGCCGCCCCCGACGGCTCCCGCGTCGTCCTGCACACCACTCCGCGGAGGGTCGGCCTCACCGACGCCGGCGCCCCCTGCCGCGGCATGCTCGCGCAACCCAAGCTGCTCGTCACGCCCGCCGAAGCCCCGCCGTACCTGGCCTGGTGGCCGGGGCTCGACCGGTGGCTCGGGGCGACGCCCACCGGCACGGGAGAGCCCGGCGCGGAGGAAGCCGGCGGGGCGGAGCTCCTCCACGCCGTCGGCGACGTGGCGGTCGCGGGGCCGGTCGACGTCGTCCTGCGGCGGCATCCGACCGGCGCCGGTGCCGAGCCGGCGCTCACCGTGTCGTACGACGGCGCGGCGGAGCTGCGGATCAGCGGCCCGGGGGGCGCCGTGCTCGCCCGGACCTCCCTCGGCACGCCGGCCGGGTCACTGCGCGTCCTGACCGTCGGCGAGTACGTCGAGGTGTACGCGGACGGGGTGTTCGTGCTGACCGCGCTCAGCTACTCCGGCCGCCCGGTGGCGTGGACGGCCGCCGCGGAGGGCGGTGTGCACCGGGTGCCGGTGCGGCCGGTCCGGCTGCCGGACCCGGCGCGGGACGACGCGTCGGCCGTGTGGCCCGGTCCCGCCGTGCCGGTCGCGTAGCGGGCCGTGCCGGCCGCCGCTCCGGCGCGACGTTCCGCAGGCCCCGGCCGAGGCTCCACCGCAGGGCCCGCCGCGGTCGTGGGCACTCCCCCGTCACCCCCGGCCCCTCCGGGACGGGGGCCGCGGCGGGGGCGAGGACTCAGGGGCGCGTCGCCGCCTCCAGCATCGTGTGCCGGGACAGCCGTGCGTCCACGGACCACGGGCCCGCCCCCACGGCGAGCAGGAACGCGCTGCCGCACAGCAGCGCCAGGTCCGTGCGGGCCGCGTGGGCGAAGTCCCACCAGCCCGCCATGTCGGTGAACAGCGGGGCGCCGCCCCAGAGGATCGGCACCTTCGTGACGAGGAGGGCCCCCGTCATGTTGACGACCATGGGGGCCGCGGCGAGCCGGGTGAGCAGTCCGGCCAGCAGCAGTCCGCAGACGACCTCCAGCGTGCCGTCGACGTAGCCGAGGAAGCCCGGCACGGGGAGGCCGGCCCGGTCGAAGCGGCCCGCGCCCAGCTCTCCGGGGCGGACGAACTTCAGCAAGCCCTCGCAGACGAACACGGCGCCCGCGGACAACCGGACGAGGAGCACCGCGCCCGGCGCCTCCGTGTGCAGCAGGTGCGTGCGGCGGGACACGGCCGCCGAGGGCCTCGTCAGCGTCCAGGGAGCAGTCATGGCGGGGCACGTCCTTCACACTCGGCTCTGTCCTGCGTCCCCGCCATCCTGCGCGCCCGTGCCGGTCGGCAGAACGGCACATCGGGCCGTTCCCACCTACGGGGGACGCCGGGACCGTCTCCCCGCAGTGCTCCGTCCGGCACGGGACGCCGCGGTGCGGAGGGACCCCCGGCCCGCCCCGGCGGCCCACAGGCCCTGGGACGCGCCGGGGCCGCGGCGGCAGTCTGGACGCAGGAGGATTCCGCGAGGGCGGACCGCGGCCGGACCGGGCACCCGGACGGCAGCGGGGCCGGCCGGGACGCAAGCAGGAGGTGGACGCGATGCTCGCTGCACCGCGCACTGTGAGCGACGTGATGACGCACACGGCGATCGCCGTCGGGCGGCGCGCTTCGTACAAGGAGATCGTGGCGCTCATGGAGCAGTGGCAGGTCAGTGCCCTGCCCGTGCTGGAGGGCGAGGGGCGGGTGATCGGCGTCGTCTCCGAGGCCGACCTGCTGCCGAAGGAGGAGTTCCGGGACGACGCCGGGTCCCTCGCCGGTGGTGGGTCCCTCACGGACGCTGCCAAGGCCGAGGCGGTGTACGCCGAGGACCTGATGTCCGCCCCGGCGGTCACCGTGCACGCCGACGCGACCCTGGCCGAGGCGGCGCGGATCATGGCACGGCGGCAGGTGAAGCGACTGCCGGTGGTCGACGGCGTCGGACTCCTGGAAGGCGTGGTGAGCCGCAGCGACCTGCTGAAGGTGTTCCTGCGCCCCGACGAGGAGATCGCCGAGGAGATCCGCACGTCGGTGCTGCCCGAGGTGCCGGGGGCGGCGGGCACGGGCGTGACCGTGCAGGACGGCGTGGCCACGCTCTCCGGACCGCTGCACGACCGCGCGCTCGTGCCGCTGTTGGCGCGGGCGGTGCGCGCCGTGGAGGGAGTCGTGGACATCCGGCTCGACCTGGCAGGCGGCTGACGGCAGGGAGGCCGCCGGGTGGCCGCTCGACCACTCGGGCGGCCACGCGGCGGCCGGGCGTGGACGGGTGGGCCGGGACACGGCCGCGTGCACCACACCCCGCCTTCACCGCCACCGCCACGCGCCTTCACGACCTGAGCGCCGCGGCCTCCCGGCCGCGGCGTTGCGTACCGGGTGAGGCACCGGGCCGGCGGCGGCTCAGCCGGGACGGTGGACGAAGTGGTGGACGTGGGCGTCCGGGCCGGGGAAGAAGAGCGTCACCCGTCCCGTGTCGGACCATCTGACCTCGAACGGGGGTGTGCCGTCGGCATGGCGTACGGCGACCACCTCGCCGTCGCGGCGGGGCACCCCCAGGACCGGGCCGTCCACGACGATCCGGTCCCCGGGCGCCGCGTGCATGGCTCCGCCGTGTTCCCGTTCGTGTGCGTGCGCGTTCATCGGCGTCTCCACTCGTGGGTGTCTCGTGGGTGTCCCGGGCCGCCTCGTGGGCATCAGCCCGCCGGCTCCGGCACGGTCACGACCGGGCACTCGGCCCGCTGGAGCAGTCCGTGGACGACCGAGCCGAGCCGCATGCCGGTGTAGCCGCCGTGCCCGCGCCGCCCGACGACGACCGCCAACGCGTCATGGGAGGCGAGCGCCAGCTCCTCGACCGGGTGGCCCCGCAGGACGTGACCGGTGAACGGCACCCCCGGGTACTTCTCCGGCCAGCCCGCGACGGCCGAGGCCAGCAGGCGGTGCCGCTCCCCGGCCGCCGCCGCCTCGTCGCCCGCGGGCCCTCCCACGAGGGCGCCCAGGTTCTCCGGCAGCAGGTCGCCCAGCGGCACGCGCGGGTGCGGCCACACCCAGACGGCCCGCACGGACGCGCCGAGCAGCTGCGCCTCCTCCAGGGCGAACGCCAGCGCGGCCCTGGACGGCTCACTCCCGTCGATACCGACGACCAGGTGGGCGGGGCCCCGCGGCGTGCGCGGCTCGTCGGCCACCACGGCGACGGGGCAGGAGGCCCGCGCGCTCACCGGCACCGTCACGGAACTGGAGCTGAACAGCTCCGCCGAGCGGCCGAGCCTCCGCGACCCCAGGACGATCACCAGTGCCCGGTGCGAGCAGCCGCACAGGACGGCCGCGGGTCCTCCGTCGAGGAGTTCCGTGGTGACGGGGAGCCCGCCGTGGGCGGCGGCCACCCAGGCGGACTCGTCGGCGAGCACCTCCGCGCCTTCCGTGCGCAGCGCCGCCCGGTGCGCCGAGTCCGCCACCCGGTGCCGGCGGCTGCCGTGCGGCAGGTCGTGCAGCACCGGCACGGTGAGGACCAGGTGCAGCGGGACGCCCCGGCGGGCGGCCTCGTCGGCCGCCCAGCCCACCGCGGGCCTGGACCCGCCGCGCGGGTCCACTCCGACGACGATCACGGGTGCTTCCCTGCGCTCGTGCTCATGGGGTCCTCGCGGTGCCGTCATCGTTGCTCACTCCTCCCCCTCCCGTGGCGTGGCGCCGGCCGTGCCGCCCACCGCCTCACCCGGTGTCCCCTCCTCCGTGTCGGCGGAGGCGCGGGGCACGATCGCGACGGGGCAGTGGGCGTGGTGCAGTACCGCGTGCGTGACGTGTCCGAGGGACCGGCCGATCCCGAAGGGCGGCCGGTGCGCCCCCAGGACCAGCAGGCCGGCGTGGTGGGAGGCTTCGACGAGGAGTCCGGGGACGGAGCGCGATCCCTCCACCTCGGTGGTCACGGTCAGGCCGGGGAACTCGGCGCGGAGCGTCTCGGCGAGGCGTCCGGTCTCGCGGACCCGGTCCCTGGCGACTCCGTCGATGTCGTCGAGGAGGACGGCCGCCGTTCCGACGTGGGCGAGGGGCGCCCAGACCGTGAGCAGCCGCAGTTCCGCCTTGCGTGCCTCGGCTTCGCGGGCCGCGTAGCGGGCCCACGGGAGGTCGTCCGAGCCGCGCACGGCGGCGACGACGGCGCCGTCGCCCGGCCGTTCGTCGCCGCCGCGCACGACGATGACGGGCACCTTGGCGCGTGCGGCGACACCGAGTCCGACGGAGCCGAGCAGCAGGGCGCCGAACCCGCCGAGGCCCCGGCTGCCGACGACGATGGTGCCGTCCGCGCCCGCCGCCTCCCGCAGGGCCGTGACGGCCTCGCGGGAGCTGTACTCCTTGGTGACGGCCAGGTCCGGGAAGCGTTCCTCGACCAGTTCGGCGGTCTCGGCGAGGAGGTCGCGGCCGGCTTCCCGCGCCTTCTCGATGGTCTCGACGGACGCGTAGAGGGCGCGGTTGTCGGTACCCGACGCGTGAACGAGATGCAGGGGCCGGCGGCGCCGGTCGGCCTCGGCCGCTGCCCACAGGGCTGCGGAGCGGGCCTGCACGGAGCCGTCGACGCCCGCGACGACGGGCCCGAGGTCGCCGGCACCGACGGCCGGTGCGGCCGGTCCCTGGGTGGTGTCGTGGTTCATGGCTCCTCCTGAGGGGCTGGGGCCGGTCGTCCGGCCGCGCGGTGTCCGCGCTGTGCCACCACGCTCGCACCGCGGGCGGCGGGCCGGCAGGGGCCCGCGGGGCAGCGTCACGGGCCGAACGTCCCTGCCGGGTGCCGGGTACCCGTTCCATGCTGGAGAGTGCCTGCCCTTCGCGGGGCGGGGCCGGAAGGACGGTGCCGACCATGTCCGACGTGACCACCACCGACCTGTATGAGGTGACGATGGCCCTCTCGTACGTCCGGGAGGGCATGGACCGGCCCGCCACCTTCAGCCTCTTCGTGCGGGGGCTGCCTCCCGGGCGCGGGTTCCTCGTCAGCGCGGGCCTCGAACCGGCCCTCGACTACCTGTCCGGTTTCCGGGTGACGCGGGCGGACGTGCGGCGCTTCGCGGCCGCCCTGGACCGGGGCCCGGAGGCGCTGGAACCACTGCTGGGACTGGCCTTCGAGGGCGAGGTGCGGGGGGTGCCCGAAGGGCGGGTGGTGCACGCCGGGGAACCGCTGTTGGAGGTGACGGCGCCGCTGCCGCAGGCCCAGCTGGTCGAGACGTACCTGCTGTCGCTGGTGAGCCACCAGACGGCCGTCGCGTCGAAGGCCGCCCGCTGTGTGCTGGCGGCGGGCGGGCATCCGGTGGTCGACTTCTCGTTGCGCCGCACGCACGGGCCGCAGGCCGGCTTCCAGGCGGCCAGGACAGCAGGGCTGGTCGGCTTCGCCGGCACGAGCAACGTCGCCGCGGCGACCCGCCTCGGGCTTCCCGCGTCGGGCACGATGGCCCACTCGTACGTCGAGGCGTTCCCCGACGAGGAGGCGGCGTTCCGCGCCTTCGCCCGCGCCCACCCGGGCCCCGTGACGTTCCTGGTCGACACGTACGACACCGAGCGCGGGGTGGCGGTGGCGGCGCGGGTGCTGCGCGACCTGCACCGCGGCGCGGGCTGCGGCGTCCGGCTGGACAGCGGCGACCTGGACGCGCTGTCGCGGCGGACCCGGGAACTGCTGGACGCGGCGGGCCTGCCGGAGGTGCGGATCGTCGTCAGCGGCGGCCTCGACGAGTACGGGGTCGACGCGCTGGTGCGGGCGGGCGCGCCGGTCGACGTGTACGCCGTGGGCACCAAGGTCGGGACGTCGGCGGACGCCCCGTACCTCGATTCGGCGTACAAGCTCGTCGAGTACGACGGCCGGCCGGTGATGAAGCTGTCGTCGGCGAAGGTGACGGCACCGGGCCGCAAGCAGGTGTTCCGCACGCCGGGCGGGCCCGACGTGCTGGCGCTGCGGGACGAGCCGCGGCCCGACGGCGCGGAGCCGCTGCTGCGCACGGTGATGCGCGGCGGGCGGCGGCTCGGCCCGCCGGGCGACCTGGCGTCCGCGCACGCCCGGTTCGTGAGGGACGTGACGGCGCTGCCGGCGGCCGCCCGGCGGGTGCGCGACCCGGAGCCGCCGGTGCCGCAGGTGTCGCCCCGCCTGGCCGCGCTCACGGAGGGGGTGCGGGAGCGGCTGGTGGAGCAGGCGAAGGCGGCGGGCGGGAGCCGATGACACCGGACGCGGTACCGGCGGGGGCGGTACCGCGTACGCCGGTACCGGCGGCGGTCGGCGGGCCCCTGCCCTCGGTCGGCCCCGCTGAGGCACCGCGGGCCCCCGCGCCGGGTGGAGGCACCCGCCTGACCCGCCGCCGCGGACCTTCCGGGCAGGCCGGGCCCGCAGGTGAGCGGGGCTCACGGAGGCCGTGTCACCGCGCCGCCCGGCTCCGCAGACCGCGTGGGCACGACCTGGCGCGGGCGGGCCCGGCGTGGCGGATCACGGCGGGGAAGGGACGTTCGGACCGCCGACGGACCGGTCGGGCCCTCCCGCCGCGCCAGGGGGGCGGCGAGGCTGGAGGCAGGGAGGCCCGACATGACCGACGCACGGAGCACGACCACGCACGGCCCGCACGCCGTCATGGCGGGGCTGGACGGCTCCCCGGAGAGCGCGGCGGCGGCCGCCTGGGCCGCCGACGAGGCGGCGCTGAGGAACGCGCCGCTCCACCTCGTCCACGCCCTGGAGGAACGCCCCGCGCCGGGCGCAACCGAGCACGCGCAGCGGCTGCTGCGGGTCGCGGTGGCGCGGGCGCAGCGGGCCCACCCGGGTCTCACCGTCGCCACGGGGACGCCGACGGGCCGCAGCACCGCCGCGGCGCTGGCCTCCGGGACGGGACCGGACGGCCCGGCGGGGCTGCTGGTGCTGGGGTCCCGCGGACGGGGCGCGCTGGCAGGCTTCCTCGCGGGCTCGGTGGGCCTCGCGGTGGCCGGGGCGGCTCGCTGCCCCGTCGTACTGGTACGGCGGCGGGGTGGCAGTCACCCGCAGCCGGATACCGCGGCGGCCGCCGGACCCGGCGGTGCCGCGGAGCAGGGCGGCACCGGGGCGCCGGGACGCACCCCGGCCGCGGCCGGGGACGTCGTCGTCGGCGTGGACGTCTTCGAGCCCTGCGGCGACCTGCTCGCCTTCGCGTTCGAGGAGGCCGCGGTGCGGGGCTGCGCCCTGCACGCGCTGCACTGCTGGTCGCTGCCCGCCGCGTACGGCTACGCGGCGGCGGTCGACCCGGACATCCGCACGCAGGTGGCCCGCCAGGTCTCCGGCAGCCTCACCGACCTGCTGCTGCCGTGGCGCCGGAAGCACCCGTCCGTACCGGTGGTGGCGCGCACGGTCCCCGGGCCGGCCGCGGCCGAGCTGGTGCGGGCCGCCGAAGGCGCCGCCATGCTGGTCGTGGGCCGCCGTGCGGCCCTGCTGCCGTTCGGACCGCGTCTGGGCCATGTGGCCCACGCGGTGATCCATCACGCGGCCCTGCCGGTCGCCGTGGTTCCCCACGGCGAGTAGGCGGGCCGCCCGGCCCTGGAGGAGAAGGCCGCCATGCAGGTGCGCTCCCTCGACACCGACACCGTGACGTCCCTCGTCGCGGACGCCACGACGGCGCCGTCCATGCACAACGCGCAGCCGTGGCTGTTCCGGTACGCGCGCGGCACGGGTGTGCTGCGGATGCGGATGGACCCGGCGCGCGCCATGCCGCACGCGGACCCGGACCACCGTGCCCTGCACGTCGGCTGCGGCGCCGCGCTGTTCAACCTGCGGGTGGCGGCGGCCCGCGCCGGATGGGAGCCGGGCATCACCCTGCTGCCCGATCCGGCGGACCCCGAAGTGCTCGCGGACGTGGTATTCGGCAAGCCCGTCGCGGCGGACGACCGGCTCGCCGACCTGTACCCGGCACTCGCCAGGCGGCGTACGAACCGGTTCCCGTTCACCGAGGAGGCCGTTCCGCAGGCGGTGCGCGACGAACTGAGCGGTGCCGCTCTGGCGGAGGGCGCGCGGCTGGTGTTCCTCGACGCCTGGCAGACGGAGGCGGTGCTGGAGCTGGTGCGGGACGCGGAGGCCGAGGAGGCCTCGGACGCGGGGAAGCGGGCCGAGGTGGCCCGCTGGACGTGGCGTGCGGAGTCCGCCGACGACCCGGGCCGGGCCGAAGGCATCCCGAGCTACGCGCTGGGCCCGCGCCGGCACGGGGGACGGGCTCCGGTCCGGGACTTCGCGGCGTCGGAGCGGCCCGCGGGGCGGGGCACGGCGGTGTTCGAGCAGATGCCGTGCCTGGCCGTGCTGGGCACCCGGCAGGACCGTCCCGTGGACTGGCTGCACGCCGGGCAGGCCGTGGAGCGGGTGCTGCTCCAGGCCACGTTGGACGGCCTCGCCACATCGCTGAACTCGCACGCCCTGGAGTGGCCGGAGCTGCGGTGGGCGGTGCGCGACCCGCGGTCGGCGATGGGACACGCCCAGATGCTCATCCGGTTCGGGTACGGCCCGGAGGTTCCCGCGACCCCCCGGCGGCCCGTCGAGGAGGTCCTGCGCGTCGACGAGGCGGGCTGAAGCCGGGGCCCCGGCACGTGGCGGTCGCGTACGCGCGGGGCCGGCCCCGCCGGAGGCGTGCGGCGCCGGCGGCGTACCGCCGGCCCTGCCGGTGCGCCGCGGGTGGGCGAACGTCGGACGGCGGCATTCCGAGCGACACGGGGGCGGCTCCGCAACGCCGTGGCGGCGGCGCTGGCGGGCGTCGACACGGCCGGCGACCGCGGGCCGGTGAGGACCGGGGCCGACCGGGCCGCCGCCCTGCCCACCGCCGGCCCTCCGCCCTGGCGTGGTCCTGGGCCGTCGGAACCAGGGCCGGCGCCCGATGGCACCCGGCCGGGTGATCCCTATGATCACTGCCAGCCACGCCCACGGGTCCGGCCCCCGGCTCCCCGTGGGTCTCTTCTGACGACGAGGTGGGACCCATGCCGGCCGACGCCACGGCTCACATCCGCATCGCACGGCCCTCGCGCGACCTCGGCGCGGCGGAACGCTTCTGGGTCTCGGGGCTCGGCCTCGACGTCCTGTACCGGCACGCCGCGGACGGTACCCCCGGGGACAGTTCGCTCCTGATGGCCGGCTGGCACCTGGAACTCGTCCACGATCCCGCCGCTCCCCTGGAGCCGCAGCCGACGGCGGAGGACCTGCTGGTCGTCTACCTCGGCGAACCGGTGCCCTCATCCCTCGTGGGACGACTGGAGCGGCACGGTGGGAAGCGGGTGCCCGCTCACAACCCGTACTGGGACACCTGGGGCGTGACCGTCCAGGACCCCGACGGCTATCTGCTGGTGCTGTCCACGCGTGACTGGTCCCACGCGTAGGCACCCGCGAACGCGCTGCCGCACGGCCACGCCGGGCCCCCGCCGCGGGGGCCGGATCCGCGGGGCGGGCAGGACACCGGCAGGCGAGGCGACCGGCAGAGCGTGGTCAGGCGCCGTGGGGGGCGGCGCCGCCGTGCCGGTGACCCGGCGGCGGTACCTCGTCCCCGCCCGGCTCGTGGGTGTGGTGCACGTGGATGCGGCGGCCCGTCACGCGGCGGGGCGCGACGGCCACCCACAGGTCGCGTTCGCCGCCCGCCCACGGGGTGGTGAAGGCCGCCTCCTCCAGGACGCGGACCTCGTCGACGCCCGCGACCTCGCGTGCGGGCCCGACGAGCAGCACGCTCCAGCCCTGGCTGAACAGGTCGTCGATGTGGTCCACCTCGAACGCGATGTCGCCCGCGCCGGTGCGTGCCGCCCGTGAGGGCGCCGACCCCGGCTGGGTGCGGAACGCCACCTCCCGGCCGCTGACGAGGTAGTTGACGGGGAGGATGGCGGGGCCTTCGTGCGACGTGACGGCGACCCGGCCGACGCCGTGGGTGCCGAGCAGCTGCCACGCCTCGTCGGCGCCGAGCTCGACGAGCTCCGGGTGGTACGCGGCACGGCCGGTGCCCGGGGTGAGCTCCTCGCCGCCGCCGGTGAGGGCGACGACGGTGGTCTCCAGCGCGTCCGCGAGGCGCAACAGGAACCCCATGCCGGGGGTGGCGGTCTGCTCCTCCAGGTACTGGATGTACCCGGGGGCGGAGCCGGCCCGCAGGGCGACCTCCTCCCGGGACAGCCCGAGCTGCTCGCGGCGGGCGGCGACGCGGCGCCCGATGTCCCCCTTCAGGTGCTCAGGTCCTGGCATGGCATCACGGTATCCGCGCGACCCGCCGCCCGCATGCGCGGCGCGGCAGGGGCGTCCGCGGGGCCGGCCCCGCCCCGGCACGGGGGCCTCTCCTGCTCGCGCCCCGGCTCGGGCCGGCCGGGGCACGGCGGGTCACGGTGCCGTACGGCGCCCGGGCGGGGTGCGGGCCCCCGGAGGGGCGGTCAGCTCGCACCGTACGTCCACGACGCCCTCCACCGCGCGGGTGCGGCGCTCGGCCACCGGGATGAGGGCGGCGTCGCGCACCGCCCCGGTGAGGGTGACCGTGCCCCGGTCGACGTGCACGCCGATGCCCCGGTGCGAGACGACGAAGAGCCGCTCCACGACGTCCCGCCGCACCTCCGCGGCGATGTCCCGGTCCGGCCGCAGGAACCCCTTCAGCAGGTCCGCCCGGCTGACGATGCCGCACAGCACCCCGTCGCCGTCCACCACCGGCAGCCGCTTCACGCCGCGTCCGGCCATCAGCCGGGCGGCGTGCGGCAGGGTGGCCCCGGCTGTCACGGTGACGGCGGGGCTGGACATCAGCTCCGCGGCGGTCACCGCGCCCGCCTTCGCGTAGTCGGTGAGCCGCAGCCGCTGGTCGACCAGCGAGGGATCGGTGTCGCGGAGCTCCTCCTTGGGCAGCAGGTCCGCCTCCGACACCACGCCGACGACGCGGCCCTCGCCCTCCACGACCGGTACGGCCGTGACGTGCCGTGTCCGCAGCGCGGTCACGATCTCCTTGTACGTCGCGTCGGGACCGACGGCGACGACCGGTGACGTCATGACGTCACCGACGGTACGGGGAGCGGTGCGCCGATCCATGGGTGCGCCCTTCGCCGAAGTGCTCAGTACGCTCGTAAGAACCGTCGCACTGTCGGGGGTACGTCCGGTAGGGCCGGTCGGACCGACGCCGGTGTCCCGGGCGGCCCCTGCGGGCCCGTGGCCCGGTGACCGAGGCTGGGGCCGACGTGCGCGGGGTCCGTCAGGAGGTTCCCATGAGCAGAACCGCAGCACCGAGGATCAACAGCGTGCCCGCCCCGCACCGGGAGCGGCTCATGACACTGGCCCGGGAGGTCGCCTTCGAGCCGGGCGACCGGCTGTTCGACGAGCAGCAGCCCGCGGACCGCTTCTGGGTCGTGAAGACGGGGGCGGTCACGCTCGACGCGCGGGTGCCGGGTCGGCGTCCCGCCGAGGTCCAGATGCTGGGCCACGGCGACCTGGTGGGCCTGTCCTGGCTGTTCCCCCCGTACGAGTGGGAGCTCGGTGCCGGGGCCATGAGCCTGGTGCGGGCCTGGGAGTTCGACGCGGTGGCGGTGCGCACCCTGTGCGCGGCGGAGCCGGCGTTCGGGTACGCGTTGACGCTGTGGGTGGGGCAGGTGCTCTCCCACCGGCTGCAGGCGACCCGGGTCAGGCTCCTCGACCTGTACGCACCGCACGCGACCAGCGCGGTGTGATCCGGGCGGCCCCCGCCCCACCCCGGGCGCGGGGCCGCGGGCCGCGCCCCGCGCCGGGGCGGGCGACGGGCGGTCGGCGGCGGAAAGGGCCACCCGCTTCTCGCGGATCCCGATGGCGCGGTGCACGGCCGTCAGTCGCTTGTCCCCGCCTCTCGTCAGCCCTTTCCGCCGCTGCCGGGAAACCACCGCCCGGGGGCGCGCCGCCAGGGCCGAACGGTCCCCGGGCGGCCGGTGGCACCGCGCCGCTGCGGCGCGCGGGGCCGGCCGGGGGGCATCCTCGAAGGCGGCGGGGATTCGTGGAGCGAGCACCGAGAAGGGACGGCGTCCAGCGATGAGGCACCGCAGCGTGGCCGATCTGATGACCCCCGAGGCCGTCGCCGTGCAGCCCGGCACTTCGTTCAAGGAGATCGCCCGGCTGCTCGACGAGTACGGCATCACGGCGGTCCCCGTCGTGGACGACGAGGAGCAGCCGGTCGGCGTGGTGTCGGAGGCGGACCTGCTGCGCCGCCACACCGGGGCCGACGACGGGGCGCGCACCGCGCAGGGGCTCATGTCCAGCCCGGCGATCGTGGCCCGGCCGGAGTGGAGCGCGGTGGAGGCGGCGCGCGTGATGGAGAGGCACCGGATCAAGCGCCTGCCGGTGGTGGACGCGGCGGGGCGGCTCATCGGCGTGCTCAGCCGCAGTGACCTGCTACAGCTGTTCCTGCGGCGTGACCGGGCGATCCAGGAGGAGATCCTGGAGGACGTGGTGACACGGACCCTGGGGCTGCCGCCGTCGGCCGTGACCGTCGACGTGCACGACGGCGCGGTCACGCTCAGCGGCACGCTGGAGCGGCGGAGCCTGGTGCCGATCGTGGAGCGGCTGTGCGAGAGCGTCGACGGGGTGGTGGCGGTGGACACCCGTCTCGCGTACGAGTGGGACGACACGGAGCCGGTGACGGCCTGACGTCCGGCACCGCGCCGGCGGCCCCCGCCCGGCACACGCGTCTGTCCGGTGTGTCCGTCCGGTGCCTGCACGGCCGGTGTGCGGGGCCCTCCGGCACCGGTGCCGGACTTCGGCGGCCGCTCGTCGGGCGGCGCCGGACGCCCGTGTGCGTGACCGGCTGTCGGCGGCCCTCGGCGGAGGGGAGGGCGACCGCCGCGAAGGCCGCGGCGTCGGGAGGCCGTCCTGGGTCCTGCGCTGCCCCGGGAGGGCCGCGCCCGCCCGGCGCCGTACCCGCGCGCCGGCGGCAGGGGCGTACCGGGAGGAAGCCGCACGGTGGCCCCGCGGTGCCGCCCGCTGCCCGCCGTCCGGTGCCGGAACGCCGGGGCGGGCGGGCAGCGGTGTGGCGGGCCGCCTGCGGTGGAGCGCGGCGGCCGGGGCGGGCGTACCCGGGTGGGGGCCTCGCCGTCGGTCCCGTGGGGTCAGCGGCCCGGGGTGGACCAGCCGTACGGCGCCTCCTCCTCGCGTTCACCGGCCAGGCCGGCGCCCTGCTCGCCGATGTCCTTGTAGGCGAGGCGCATCAGCTGCCGCGCGAGATCGCTCATGGCGCGGCTCGCCGCGAGCTCGTCGCCGATCAGCGGGACGTCGGTGTCGTCCGGGTTGCACCGTGCCGTGCCGTGGCCGGTGAGCCTGGACGAGCCCGTGTCGAGGACGGCACGGGCCTCGGTGGTGCCCTCGTCCTCCAGCAGGTCCATGTCGATCTTCCACTCCAGCGTCCGGGTCATGGTGTGCCTCCTCGACGCGTCGGACGGCGGCGGACTGCGAGACGTCCGCTCCTCTCTACAGGATCCCCCCGCGCCCCCGCCTCGACGACCCGGGCGGCCGGCGGGGCGGGGCGCGTCGCCCGGGTCTTCCCTGCGCCGGGCGGGGGGTACGGAACGGCCCCCGGTTTACCGGCGGGTGGCCGGGGAAACGGGGCCTACCGGCCCTTCGCCCGCGGCCCCGGGGGAGGGCAGGCTGGGAGCGCCCCCACCGCAGAGGGGGCACGGGTCGCGTACCCGTACGACGAACCTCACGGAGGAAGCGCCATGGCGAACGAGGCCCCGACGAACCGCGCGATCGCGGTGGGCGTGGACGGCTCACCGGAGAGCCTTGCCGCCGCCGACTGGGCGGCCAGGGAGGCCGCGCACCGGGGGATGCCGCTGCACCTCGTGCACGCCTGGCTGTGGCAGCCCCTGGACGTGCCGCTGGCACAGGACCGCGAGGCGGAGGCGCAGCGGGCGCAGGCGGTGCTGGACGAGGCGGTGGCGGCGGTCAGGTCCGCGCACCCCGGGGCGGCCGTGACGGCCGAGGTGGTGCAGGACACGCCGGTGCCGGCGCTGCTCGCGGCGGCGAAGGACGCGGAGATGCTGGTGCTCGGCACGCGCGGGCACGGTGCCCTCGTCGGGTTCCTGCTCGGCTCCTACGGCCAGCAGGTGATCGCGGCCGCGGAGCGGCCGGTGGTGTCGGTGCGGGCCGCGGCGCAGGACCGGCGGCCCGCCTCGGTGCTGGACGCCGCGGAGGTCGTGGTGGGCCAGCAGGGCGGCCCGCAGGAGAGCGCGGCGGTGCTGGGCTTCGCCTTCCAGGAGGCCGCGGCCCGTGGTGTCGGCGTCCGGGCGGTGCGGGCCTGGAGCCTGCCGCCGCTGTACGCGTACAGCCCGGGATCGCTGCGCCTGGCGGACGAGGCGGGCGGCCTGGAGCCGTACGAGCGCAAGGCGCTGGCGGAGGCGCTGGCCCCGTGGCGGGAGCGGTACCCGGACGTGCCGGTCACCGAGCACGTGGAGATCGGCGGCGGCGGCCAGGTGTTGCTGTCGGCGGCCGAGGGCGCGGGGCTCCTCGTGGTGGGCCGCCGGGTGCGGCACGCGCCGGTGGGGCCGCGCATCGGGTCGGTGGCGCACGCGGCGCTGCACCACGCGCGGTGCCCGGTCGCGGTCGTCCCGCACGACTGAGCCCGGTGCCAGGCGCCCCGGGGACCGCGCGGCGGTTCCCGGGGCGCCTGGCACCGTCACGGGGGCGGCACCGCCTGCCGGGCCGTCGGCCCGTCGCCGGCCGGTGCGGCCCGGCGCCCGCGCGGCGCGGTCGGTCGCTCCCGGGCGGACGCCGGAACCCGCCGCCCGCCCGGGCGTGCCGGCGGCGAGCCGCACGCGAGGGGCGTGCACGGAGTGCCGGGCACACGGACGGAGGGGGTGGTGGCCGCGGCCACCACCCCCTCCGCGGGTCCTTCTTCAGTGTCTGCGGGCTCCCGTGTCCTGCTGGGAACGGCCGCCGAGGGCCTGGGTGGCGATGACGGCGGCCTGCACGCGGCGCTCCACGCCGAGCTTGGCCAGCAGCCGGGAGATGTTGTTCTTCACGGTCTTCTCCGCGAGGTAGAGCCGCTTGCCGATCTCACGGTTGGTGAGCCCCTCCCCCACCAGGGCGAGGATCTCCCGTTCGCGGTCGGTGAGCCCGGTCAGGCCGTCCGGCTGCGCCTCCTCGCGGCCACCGCGCAGCCGGGCCATCACGCGGGCCGTGGCCCCCGGGTCCAGCATGGACTGGCCGGATGCGACCGTGCGGACCGCGTTGACGAGGTCGGTGCCGCTGATCTGCTTCAGGACGTAGCCGGACGCGCCCGCCATGATCGCGTCGAGCAGCGCCTCCTCGTCGTCGAACGAGGTGAGCATCAGGCAGGCCAGCTCCGGCATGCGGGAGCGCAGTTCGCGGCAGACGCTGACACCGTCGCCGTCGGGCAGCCGCACGTCCAGGACGGCCACCTGGGGGCGCAGGGCGGGCACGCGCACGAGGGCCTGCTCAGCGGTGGCGGCCTCGCCGACGACAGTCAGGTCTGGTTCGGCGTCCAGCAGGTCGTGCACGCCGCGGCGCACCACCTCGTGGTCGTCGAGGAGGAACACCCTGACGGGCTCCTGGCCCTGTGCCGCGGCGCCGTGGCTGTCCGTCATCACACTCTCACTTCATGGGTCCCGGGGTGCCGCGGTGCACGGCACGCCTCGATCCTGCCCCGGGTGGGGCCGTCCTGCCAGGGCCGGATGGCCCTCTTGGCCGGTTCGGGCCCGGAAGCGGTCCGCAAGGGGTCCGTTCGGCCCTGGCCCGGGCGGCGGTCGCGCGGGGAGGCTGGGATGTCCGGTCGAGTAGAGGGTGTTTGCAGATGAACCACGAGGCCGTACGGCAGCCGGCGGTGGACCGCCGCGACGCCGTGGCACCGCGCCGCATGAGACAACTGAGCCGCGACGAGGCGCTGCGGCTTCTGGGGTCGGTGTCGCTGGGCCGGATCGTCTTCACCCAGCAGGCGCTGCCGGCGATCCGTCCGGTGAACCACCTGGTGGACGGCGAGGACGTCGTCGTCCGGTTCCACGACGGTGCGACGCTGGCGTCGATCGCGGCGCCGGCGGGGTCGCCGGGGATCGTCGTCGCGTACGAGGCGGACGTCATCGACCCGGACACGCACCTGGGGTGGAGCGTGGTCGTCACAGGCTACGCGGGGCTGGTCGTCGACCCCGCGGAGCGCAGCCGGTACGAGGCGCTGCTGCGTCCGTGGGTGGCGCCACAGGGCACGATGAGCCACGCGTTGCGCATCCGGCCCGACCTGGTGACGGGCTTTCAGCTGATGGTCGCGGACGCGCACGCCGGCGACGGCGCCGCGGCGCGGACGCGCACGGCGGGCTGAGACGTCCGCTCCCCCGCCCCTTGCCGCCGCGCGCGGCGGACGGGGTAGGTCGTCCGCCCGCCCCCGTGGACGTGCGGTCGGCCGGGTGCTTCCGCCCCCTGACGGCGGGGCGCGGCGCGCTGAGCGCTCCGGCGCCCACCCGTTTCGGCACGGCGGGCCGAAGACGTCCGCTCGGTGCCCGGGGCGTGCGGCCGGCCGGGGGCTTCCGCGGCCTTCCGGTCCGGGGCGTGCGGCGGCCGGGTCCTGCCGTGGCCCCGGCCCCGGCCGGCCCGTTCACGCGTCCTGGTTGAGGGGCGCGGCCCAGGTGATCCTGCTGCCGCCTTCGGCGGGGCCGGTGATCTCCATGGTGCCGCCGACGCTGCGGGCCCGTTCCCCGAGGTTGACGAGTCCGCTGCGGCGGCCCTCCTCGGGGATTCCCCGGCCGTTGTCCGTGACGGTGAGGACCACCTCGACGGGGGTGGCCTGGAGGTTCACCTCCAGGCGGGTGGCGTGGGCGTGCCGTGCGGCGTTGCTGAGGAGCTCGGTCAGTGCGGCCACCAGGTGGTCGGCGACCTGCGGGGGCACGTCCGTGTCGAGGAGGCCCTCCATGCTGAGCCGGGGCGGGAAGCCGAGGGTCGTCGCCGCCTCGCCGACTGCGCGGGCGACGCGGGCGCGGAGGCTCGGCCCGGTCTCCTCCTCCCGGGCACGCAGGCCGAAGATGGTCGACCGGATGATCTTGATGGTCTCGTCGAGGTCCCCGACGGCCCGGGCGACGCGTTCGGCCGCGCCGGGGTTCTCGACCAGACGGGCCGCGCTCTGCAGGGTCATGCCGGTGGCGAAGAGCCGCTGGATCGCGAGGTCGTGCAGGTCCCTGGCGATGCGGTCGCGGTCCTCCAGCAGCGCCAGGTGCTCGGCGTCGCGGCGCCGCTCGGCCAGCTCCAGGGCGACGGCGGCCTGCCCCGCGAAGGCGATGAGGGGGCCGAGCTCGCCTTCCGTGAAGCCCGGTTCGGTGTCGGCGCGGGCGAGCAGCAGCACGCCCCGCACGTTCTCGGCGCCGGTGCCGAGCGGGACGGCCACGGCGGGGCCGAGACCGTCGAAGCGGCGGGGGCCGGCGTTGTACCGGTCGTCCTTGGGGAGGTCGGGGGTGACGGCGGGGGTGCCCGCGGTGTAGGCGGCGCCGGACAGGGTGCCCTCGACGGGGACGACGAGGCCGCTGCGGGCGTCCTCCTCGCTGCCCCTGGCCAGTTCGACGACCAGGTCGGTGGTGCCCGGGACGGGTACGGACACGTCGGCGAGCACGGCGCCGGTGATCTCCTGGGCGCGTCGGGCGATCAGTTCGAGGACGTCGAGGCGGGCGCTGCCGGAGAGGAGGCTGCGGGTGATCTCGGCGTTGGCCTCCAGCCAGCGGCGCTGCCGCTGGGAGCTCTCGTAGAGGCGGGCGTTGTCGATGGCGACGCCGGCGGCGACGGACAGGGTGGTGATGATGCCCTCGTCCTCGGCGTCGAACTCCTGCCCGCCGTGCTTGTCGGTGAGGTAGAGGTTGCCGAAGACCTCGTCACGGACGCGGATGGGCACGCCGAGGAAGGTCTTCATCGGCGGGTGGTTCGCGGGGAAGCCGTACGAGTGGGGGTGGGCGTGGATGTCGGAGGTGCGCAGCGGCTCCGGCCGGCGGATGATCTCGCCGAGCAGGCCGTGTCCGGAGGGCAGCGGGCCGATGCGGGCGACTTCGTCGTCGGTGAGGCCGACGGTGAGGAACCGCGACAGGGTGCGCCCGTCGGGTCCGATGACGCCGAGGGCGGCGTAGCGGGCGTCGACGAGGAGCGCGGCGGCTTCGACGATGCGCCTGAGGACCTGGGTGAGGTCGAGTTCGCGGCCGACGGAGACGACGGCCTCCAGCAGGCTGTGGACCCGGTCGCGGGTGCCGCGGGCGGCGTTGATGCGGGCCTGGAGCTCCTCCAGCAGTTCGTCCAGCCGCATCTGCGGCATCCGCGACAGGGCCTCGTCGGCTCCCACGGGCCGCCTCCTTCTTCCGTGCTCACCCGGTTGGCTCACCTCCGTCAGGGTATCGGCCCGCCGTCGCCGCGCGGGGCGGGCCGCGGAAGACCGCGGCAGGGCCGGTCGGTCCCGGCCGCGGGGCCTGCGGACCTGCCGCGGGGACACCGCGACGGGGAGGCTGGTGGGGGCGGTGGCACACGCCTCGGGGGCCGGGCGGTGGCACGCTGGTCGTGGAGGCACCGCCGCCGATCCTCCCGTACGAGGAAGCGAGGACGCACTGCCATGGTCCGCTATGTGTACGACTTCTCCGAAGGCGGCCGGGACAGGGCCGACCTGCTGGGCGGCAAGGGCGCCAACCTCGCCGAGATGGTGCGGATGGGCCTGCCGGTGCCGCCCGGCTTCACGGTGACGACGGAGGCGTGCCGGGTGTACCTGGCGACCGGCGCCCCGCCGCCGGAGCTGGACGGTGAGATCGCCGCGCACCTGGAGCGCCTGGAGCAGGCCGCGGGGCGGCGGCTGGGGCAGGTCGACGACCCGCTGCTGCTGTCGGTGCGGTCGGGGGCGCGGTTCTCGATGCCGGGGATGATGGAGACGATCCTCGACATCGGGCTGAACGACCTGTCGGTGCTCGGGCTGGCGAAGACGCCGGAGCGGGAACGGTTCGCCTGGGACTCCTACCGCCGCCTCGTGCAGATGTTCGGCACGACGGTGATGGGCGTGGACGGCGCGCTGTTCGAGGAGGTGCTGTCGCGGATCGAGCACCAGCACCACGTGGCGGACGACGCGCACCTCGACGCCTGCGACCTGATCAGGACGGTGGAGACGTTCAAGGACATCGTCAGGGAGCAGACCGGGGAGGACTTCCCGCAGGACCCGCACGAGCAGCTGCGGCGCGCGGTGCTGGCGGTGTTCGGCTCGTGGAACGCCGAGCGGGCCCGCGTCTACCGCCGCCGGGAGCACATCCCCGACGACCTGGGGACGGCGGTGAACATCCAGACCATGGTGTTCGGCAACCGCGGCGCCGACTCCGGGAGCGGCGTGGCCTTCACCCGGGACCCGGCGACGGGCCGCCCCGGCGTGTACGGGGACTACCTCGCGGACGCGCAGGGCGAGGACGTGGTGTCCGGCACGCGCGACGCGGTGCCCCTGGAGGAGCTGCGGCGCCTCGACCCGGCGTCGTACGAGGAGCTGTGCGGGCACATGCGGCGGCTGGAGGAGCACTACCGCGACCTGTGCGACATCGAGTTCACCATCGAGCAGGGCCGGCTGTGGATGCTCCAGACCCGCGTCGGCAAGCGCACCGCGCAGGCGGCGTTCGGGATCGCGGGGCAGCTCGTCGACGAGGGGCGCATCAGCCTGGACGAGGCGCTGTCGCGGGTGAGCGGTGAGGGGCTGGCGCGGCTGATGTTCCCTCGTTTCGACACGTCGGGCGCCGGGGAGCCGGTGGCCCGCGGGGTGGCGGCCTCGCCGGGGGCGGCCGTCGGGGCGGCGGTGTTCACGTCGGCGGAGGCGGTGCGGCGGGCGGCGGCGGGCGAGCGGGTCGTGCTGGTGCGGCCGGAGACCACGCCCGACGACCTGCCCGGCATGGTGGCGGCGCAGGCGGTGCTGACCAGCAGGGGCGGCAAGACGAGTCACGCGGCGGTGGTGGCCCGCGGCATGGGCAAGGTGTGCGTGTGCGGGGCCGAAGCGGTGTCGGTGGATGTGCCGGGGCGGCGCTGCACGGTGGGGGAGGTGACCGTCACGGAGGGGCAGGTGGTGTCCGTCGACGGCTCGGAGGGCCGGGTGTACCTGGGCGAGGTGCCGCTGGTCGACTCCGTGGTGATGCGGTACTTCGAGGAGGGCGGGCGGCCGGGCCCGGACGCCGAACAGGTGGTGCGGGACGTGCACCGGCTGATGGAGCGGGCGGACGGGCTGCGTCGCCTGGAGGTACGGGCGAACGCCGACACCCCGGAGGACGCGGCGCGGGCGCGGCGGTTCGGGGCGGCGGGGATCGGGCTGTGCCGCACGGAGCACATGTTCCTCGGTGAGCGCAGCCGCCTGGTGGAGGCGATGATCCTCGCGGCGGACGACGCGGAACGTGAGGCGGCGCTCGCCGCGCTGCTGCCGCTGCAGCGGGGTGACTTCGCGGGCATCCTGGAGGCGATGGACGGGCTGCCGGTGACGATCCGGCTGCTGGACCCGCCGCTGCACGAGTTCCTGCCGGACCGCACGGAGCTGGCGGTGCGGGTGGCGCGGGCGGAGGCGTCGGGGCGGGAGGCCGACCCGCGGGACGTGGCGCTGCTGGCGGCGGTCACGCGGATGCGGGAGCAGAACCCGATGCTGGGCCTGCGCGGGGTACGGCTGGGACTGGTCGTGCCGGGCCTGGTGGCGATGCAGGTGCGGGCGGTCGCCGAGGCGGTCGTGGAGCGCCTGCGGGCCGGCGGTGCGCCCCGCGCGCAGATCATGGTGCCGCTGGTGGGCGCCGTGACCGAACTGCACCTCGTACGGGAGGAGGTGGAGCGGGTGCTGGCGCAGGTGTCCGAGGAGACCGGGGTGCGCGTCGAGTGCCCGGTGGGCACGATGATCGAGCTGCCGCGGGCGGCGCTGACGGCGGGACGCATCGCGCGGGACGCGGACTTCTTCTCCTTCGGCACGAACGACCTGACGCAGACCACCTGGGGGTTCTCGCGGGACGACGTGGAGGCCGCGTTCTTCCCCGCGTACCTGGAGCGCGGCGTCTTCGACGTGTCACCGTTCGAGTCGCTGGACCGGGAGGGCGTGGGCCGGCTGGTCGAACTGGCCGTCGCCGAGGGCCGGGAGGCCCGCCCGGACCTGGAGGTCGGCGTGTGCGGAGAGCACGGCGGCGACCCGGAGTCGGTGCACTTCTTCCACTCCGCCGACCTGGACTACGTGTCGTGTTCCCCGTTCCGCGTCCCGGTGGCCAGGCTGGAGGCGGGCCGCGCGACCCTGCGGGGCCCGGCGGACGGCGACGCCACCCGCTGAGCGGGGGGCGCCGCCGGTCCGTGGCGGGACGGCCGCCCCGCTACGGCAGCGGGGTTCCTCCGGTGGCGTTGACGATCTCACCGGTGATGTAGCCGGCGCCGGACGACGCGAGGAACACGTACGCGGGCGCCATCTCGGCCGGCTGGGCGGCGCGCCCCAGCGAGGCCTGCTTCCCGAACTCGGCGGTCTCCGGCATGGTCGCGGGGATCAGCGGCGTCCACACCGGACCGGGTGCCACCGCGTTGACGCGGATGCCGCGCGGCGCCAGCATCTGCGCGAGGCCCTGCGTGAACGTCACGATGCCGCCCTTGGTCATGGCGTAGTCCAGCAGCGGCGGGCTCGGCTTGTACGCCTGCACGGACGTGGTGTTGATGATGCAGCCGCCCTTCGGGATGTGCGGCAGGGCGAACTTGCTGAGCCAGAACAGGGCGTACAGGTTCGTCCTGACGACCCGGTCGAACTGCTCGGTCGTGACGGCTTCGATGCCGTCCGGCTGCGCCATCTGGAAGGCGGCGTTGTTGACGAGGACGTCGATCCGGCCGAACGCGTCCACCGCCCGGTCCACGAGGTCCCGGCACGCCTGCTCCTCCCGGATGTCGCAGGGCACGGGCACGGCCCGGCGTCCGGCGTCCTCGACCAGGCGGGCCGTCTCGGCGGCCTCCCCCTCCTCCTCGGGCAGGTGCGTGAAGAGCACGTCGGCTCCCTCACGGGCGTAGGCCAGGCAGACGGCCCTGCCGATACCGGAGTCGCCGCCCGTGATGACGGCGGCGCGGTCGGCGAGCACCCCGTGCCCCCGGTACGACTCCTCACCGTGGTCGGGCCGCGGATCCATGGCCTCCGTCCAGCCGGGAGGGCGCTGGTGCTGCTCCGGATAGTCCGGTCGTGGATGGCGGGTGACCGGGTTCTCGGACTCACGGTCAGCGGTCATGGTGATCGGTACCTCCCTCGGCTCGGCGCGGCTGCTCCGCCCGTCCCGCGTTCCCCGCAGGCTCGCGCCGAATCCCCGGGGCGCAGCCCGTGCCGTGCGCCGACCGGCCCCCGCACCGACCGTCCCGGGGGCCCGCGCCGGGGGCCGGGGGCCTTCCGGGGCGGGGCCGGGGGCCCCTGCCGGGCGCGGGGCGGGCGGGACGATCGTCCTCGGGTACGGGACTTTCGGCCTTGGTTCGGCGAAAGGGGTGCTGCCACGGCTCACCCGGCTGCTAGACAGTGAGGGCCTGCGTTTCCGCGGTGAACCCATCCCGCCGCCCTGGCTTTTCGAGGAGTCCCATGCTGTCGGCCGAATCGGCTGCTCTCGTCCGCGCCACCCTGCCCGCCGTGGGCGGCGCGCTGGACGAGATCACCACCCGCTTCTACGCCTCCATGTTCGAGGCCCACCCCGAACTGCTGGACGGCATGTTCAACCGGGGCAACCAGGCCAGCGGGCAGCAGCGCAGGGCCCTCGCCGGCTCCGTCGCCGCGTTCGCCGGGGCCCTGCTGGCCGACCCGGAGGCCCGGCCGGACCGGCTGCTGTCCCGGATCGCGCACAAGCACGCCGCGGTCGGTGTCACCGACGACCAGTACACGATCGTCCACAAGTACCTGTTCGGCGCGATAGCCGAGGTGCTGGGCGAGGCCGTGACGCCGGAGGTCGCCGCCGCGTGGGACGAGGTGTACTGGCTGATGGCCGGCGCCCTCATCGCGCAGGAGGCGCGGCTCTACCTGGAGGCGCAGGTGCGGCCCGGCCACCCGTGGCGTGAGTGGACGGTCGTCGAACGGCGCGAGGAGACCGCCGACACGGTGTCGTTCCTGCTGCGCCCGGCCGACGGCGCGCCCGCCCCCGCCGCCCGCGCGGGCCAGTACGTGAGCGTGCGGGTGCGGATGCCCGACGGGGTGCACCAGCTGCGCCAGTACACCCTGTCGTCGGCGCCCGGCGAGGAGCTCCGGCGCATCACCGTCAAGCGGGTCGAGGGCGCGGGCGGTGCGCCGGACGGAGAGGTCTCGAACCTGCTGCACCGCAGCGTCGCCGCCGGGGACGTGCTGACGCTGTCGGCGCCGTTCGGGGACGTCGTGCTCGACACGGCGGAGCGCCCGCTGGTGCTGGTCTCGGCGGGTATCGGCTGCACGCCGATGGTGGCCATGCTGGAGCACCTCGCGGCCACCGGCTCCGGCCGCCCCGTGACCGTGCTGCACGCCGACCGCTCCCCCGCCGAGCACGCCCTGCGCGCCGACACGGCCCGGCTGGTGGCCGGACCGGCCGACGCCCGTGCCTTCTTCTGGTACGAGGAGGGCGCGGAGGCGGTTCCTGGGGCGCGCTCCGGCCGCATGGACCTCGCGGACCTGGACGGCGTCGATGTGCCGTCGGACGCGGACGTGTACCTGTGCGGTCCGCTGCCGTTCATGCGCGCCGTGCGCGGGCAGCTGCTGGCGGCCGGGGTCCCGGCGCGGTCGGTGCGGTACGAGGTGTTCGGCCCCGACCTGTGGCTCGCGGACGCCGCCTGACGGTACGTCGGCGTCTCCGGGCAGAGGGCACTTGACGGCACGTCAGGGCCCCTTTCCCTCCGCCCGCCCGGCTTCGCACCCCCGGCCGGCCGACACCGGGCGGGCGGGCCCCGGGCGGGCGTGAGTGGTCGGCGCGGGGACGCCGGAGCCCACGCCCGGGACACGCCGCCGCGGCCGCCGGGGCGGGCGGAGCCGGCAAGGGGCACTCCGTCACGGCGCGCCGGAGTGCGTCCCACCGGCGGCGGGCCGGACACCCGGCCAAGCACCGCAGCACCGCACCACGCCCCGCCACGACAGCCGGACCTCACCCCTCCCGAACGGTCGGTGAGCGGAGGAGGTTGGATGGCTGCGTGGTGAGACGAAAGCAGCAGCGACCACCCTTCGGCATGCCGAAGGGCGTCGTCCTGCTCGCGACGCCGGAAGGCTGGCGCCACAGTGTCCACACCGCGGATGGCGGGACGGTCTGCGGGCGCCTCGCCGACGTGCCGGCCGGCGCCGATCCGGCCGAGGCACGGGCCGCCACGGCGACCCTGGTCGCACGACTCGCACGCGACGTCCACGCAGTCGACGTCGACGTGACGTGGGAGCCGCCCCGGGGCCCCGGCTCCTGGAGCGCCCGGGTGACCGTTGCCGCCCCCTCCGAGCACGCGGGGTGACACGACAGGCCAAGGACCGCCCCGCACCCGATCTCCGAAACGCCTCAGGCGTGTTCGGCCACGGCACGGCTCGCGGGTCCTCCCTGGAGGACCGGGTCGCGCGTCCTGGCGAGGACGAGCAGCACGTGGTGGGCGCCGCCGCCTCGGGGACGGCGGCCGCGGAGGATGTTGTCGTCATGCAGGGGACGAGCGTCCGCACAGGTGCTGGTGACGCAGCCGACCGGGAAGGCACCTCGGTCGTCCCGTACAAGCGTTGGACGGTGGCGCTCCTCGTGATGTCCACGGGCGTGGTGCGTGCGCAGCGCTGGAGACGGGTGTCACCTGGCGGGGGGCCGCGTCGTTCGCCGCGGGAAACACCGAGCGGCGGTCCTGCACCTGATCGGGTGACGGGTTCCGAGGACAGCCCCGACGGTGAGGGGGGCGGGCGCCGTCGGCACCGGCACGGAACCGGCTCCGAGGCGGGGAAGTCCCCGCGGCCCGGGAGCCGCCGACGGGCAGAGCCGCCGCGCCGGCCGTGGGCGCGGAGACCCGGGGCGGTGTGGGCGGTCGTTCGCACGGGAGTCGCCGCGCCCGGCCTGCTCACGCGCGGGCGCGTGCGGTCAGGCGGTGTCCGCCCGGTGGTGGGGCGGCAGGGGCCGCAGCCGGCACCGTACGGGGCCCTGCGCGCGCAGGGTGATGCCCGCGGTGACCGGCACGGCGGTGTCGACGGCCTCCAGCCCGTACGACTGGAGGATCATGGCCAGGGACAGGACGGACTCCAGCATCGAGAAGTGCTGGCCGATACAGGCCCGCGGTCCGCCGCCGAACGGGAACCAGGCGTAACGCGGGCGTTCCTTCTCCTGGTCGGGGGTGAACCGGTCGGGGTCGAAGCGCTCGGGCTCGTCCCAGTAACGGGTGTGGCGGTGCGTCACCCAGGGCGCGACGACCACGTCGGCGCCGGCCGGGATGGTGTGGCCGTCGATGCGGGTGGCGGCGACGGCGCGGCGACCGATGACGGGGCCCGCCGGGTACAGCCTCATGGCCTCCTTGAGGACACGGGTCAGGTACGGCAGCGCGTCGAGGTCGCCGGCGGCCGGGGTGCGGCCGCCCAGCACGCGCACGGCCTCCTCGCGGCCACGTTCCTGCTGTTCGGGGTGGAGCGCCAGCAGGTGCAGGGCGAAGGCCAGCGAGGTGGCGGTCGTCTCGTGCCCGGCGAGCAGGAAGACCAGCACCTGGTCGCGGAGCTCGGCCGCGTCCAGGGTGCCGTCCTCACCGCCGTCGGCGAGGGCGAGCAGGCCGAGCAGGTCGTCCGTCCCGCCGGGGTCGCCGGTGGCTCCCGTGGCGCTGCCGTCGCAGCGGCGTGCTCGGATGATGCGGTCGCACTCGGCGTACAGCTCGGCCATCGCGGCGGCCGCCCGGCGGTTGGCGGGGGTGGGCCAGTGCCGGGGGGCGGTGGCGGGTGAGAACGCGCGTCGCAGGACGTAGTCGCCGATGACGGGGAAGCAGCGTTCGACGACGCAGACGGCCGACTCGACGTCGGTGCCGAAGAGGATCCGGGCGACGGCCCGCAGGGTGAGCCGCGTCATCTCGGCGGAGACGTCGACGACGCCTCCGGGCGCGTCCCGCCAGGCCTCGGTGACGGCGGCGGTCTCGGCGGTGACGGCGTCGGCGTAGCCGTCGACCCGGCGGCGGGTGAACAGTGGCTGCACCAGGCGGCGCTGCCGCAGATACACCTCGTCCTGACTGGTGAGCAGGCCGTTGCCGAAGGACTCGCGGACCTCCTGGTAGAAGACGTTGTCCTTGCGGAAGTTGGCCGATTCGGTGGCCAGGACCTGCTGGGCCCCCTCGGCGGAGAACACCCCGTACAGCTCGGTCCGCAGCCCGGGCGGGCCCGCGGTGATCCGGACGACGTCGCCGTGTTCGCGGTACGCGGCGAGGAAGGTGCCGAGCGGATCCCGCTTGAGGTCGAGCATGGAGCCGACGAGCGGCAGCCCCGCGGGGCCCGCGATCTGTGTGCTGGTGATGGTCATGCGTCTCCCCTGAGCCGGTCCAGGCAGCCCTGGACGACCCCGTTGTGGCGGGCCGGGCACTGAGCCGATTCTGCCCCGTGAGCCCGGGCCGGGAAGCGGTCATCCCGGGACCCGGCCGGTTCACCCGCCGCCTTCGACCGGATTCCGGACACATCGGGAAGGTCCGCGGGGGGGGCCCCGGCGGTTGCCCGTACCGGTGCGCGGGAGGCCACGGTGTGCGGGATCGGGCCGCTGCGCGTCGGCGGCGGGCGCTGCCCGGGGCGCGGTGGAGGGCCGGGGCGCGCTCCGGTGCCCGCGGCGGGCCCGCAGACCGGGGTAAAGTACCCCTCCGGGTATGTGGTGAGGAGTGGGTGGCGTGGAACTGGATCTCGCGGGAGCCGAGCTGAAGTCGGTGCTGAACCGGCTGCGCCGGGCGCAGGGCCAGATCTCCGGGGTGATCCGGATGATCGAGGAGGGCCGCGACTGCGAGGCGGTCGTGACCCAGTTGGCCGCGGCGTCCCGGGCGTTGGACCGGGCCGGCTTCGCGATCATCGCGACGGGCCTTCAGCAGTGCCTCACCGGCCTCGGGGACGGTGAGGCACCGGAGGCGGACCGCGAGGAGGTGCGCGCACGCCTGGAGAAGCTCTTCCTCTCCCTGGCCTGAGCCGGGCGGGCCAGGCCGGGCGGCGCTTGGCGCACACGCGCCGACCCCGCCGTCGTGGATCGCCGTTCCACCGGCTGCCTCGGCCGACGGGAGGGCGGGCGCCGTGCGCGCACCGGCCGCACGGGCACCAGCGGCCCGTCAGCCCCGTACGGCCCGACGGGGCGTCCGGAGGACCGGGCACCTGAGACAGCCCGCGGGCCGGCCCGGCCCTGCGTGCCACCACGGCGAGCCGCCCCGGTTCCGGACGCGGGCGGGCAGACGGAGCCCCTCGCGTCAGCGGGGAGTCCCGACCCTGCCCCCTGCGCGGTCGGCCGGCGGCTGTCCCGAGGGACCGGCGCGTCGCCCCGGGGCGCCGGGGCCGCACCGCCCGCGGGCCCTTCGCCTGCTGCGTACCGCTCCGCCGCGGAGGCACCCCCCGGGCTCCGCTCCGTGTGTGTCACCGCCGGGCCGCGTCCGCCGCCATGAACGCCGCCACGGCCAGCAGGAGCCATCCGAACACCCGGCTCAGGGTTTCGGGTCGGACGCGGGCGGCCAGGCGCCTGCCGTCCCAGGCGCCGAGGACGGCGGCGCCGGTGAAGGGCGCCACCACCGCCCAGTCCAGGGCGGTTGCCGCGCCGGAGCGGGCGGTCAGCGCCGCGAGCGCGTTGACGGTGATCACCAGGAGGCTGGTGCCGACGGCCGCGCGCATGCGCAGCCCGACGACCCCCACCAACGCAGGAACGGCGAGGAAGCCGCCGCCGACGCCGAGGAAGCCGGTGACCCCGCCGAGCGCGGCCCCGGCGGCCGCGGCCCGCACCGGCCGGACCGGCGCACCCGCGTCCTCGTCCGCCTGGGGCTTGCCGCGCAGCATCCGCAGGGCCGCCAGGACGGCGACGGCGGCGAACGCGGCGGTCAGGGCGCGCCGCGGGACCCCGTCGGCGAGGGCCCCGGCCAGAGCGGCGGGCCCGACGCCGGCCACGGCGAACAGCGCGCCGGCCGCCCACCGGACCCGCCCGTCGCGGGCGTGGCCGTAGAGGGCCGTGGCGGAGGTGACGACGACGATCAGCAGGCTCGCGGTGGCGGCGTCGACGGGGCGGAAGCCGAGCAGGTAGATCAGCGCGGGCACGGCGAGGACGCCGCCGCCCCCGCCGAGCGCGCCGAGGGCGAGTCCCACGGCCGCTCCCGCGGCCAGGGCGAGGAGCAGTGCGCTCACGCGATCGAGCCGCGGTTGCCGTGCGGGTCGACGACGGGGAATCCGGCCTGCGCCCATGCGCGCATGCCGCCCTCGACGTCCACGGCGTGCGCCCCGCGCTCGGCGAGGAGCCGGGCGGCCTGCTGGGAACGCTGCCCGGACCGGCAGATCACGACGAGGGGGCGGTCCCTGGCCGGCTCGGGGAGGGCCGCCCGGGCGAGGAGGCCGGACAGCGGGGCGTGGACGGCTCCGGGCGCGTGGCCCGCCTGCCACTCCGCGGCCTCCCGCACATCGAGGAGTACGGCTCCGTCACCGCCCCGCAGCCGGTCGTGGGCCTGCTCGGCACTGACCCGGCCCGGGTCCGCTCCGGCCGCGGCCCGCAGCGCGGCGAAGGCGTCCGGGTCGAAGGCGTCGTCCACGGCGACGACGTCGCGGCCCTCCGCGTCCAGCAGGGAGGCGGCGATGGCGGCGCGCATGCCGCCCGCGCAGTGCACCCACACCGTGCCGGCGGGCAGGTCCCGGGTGCGGCGGCGCAGCAGGTGGACGGGGATGTGGACGGAGCCTTCGATGTGGCCGGCGGCCCGCTCGGCGGCACGGCGCACGTCCAGGACGACGAGGCCGGGGTCCGCGGCCAGTGCGGCGGCGAGCTCGGCGAAGCCGGCGCGGCGGAAGGAGCGGGGTGCCTCGCCGGGGCGCAGCCAGTCCGCGGGGGTGCCCACGGAGGCCGCCGCGGGGCGGTCGATGCCGACGCGGGCCAGTTCGCGCTGGGCGTCGGCGAGGCGGGCGGCGGAGTCGGCGAGGAGGGTGACGGGCCGCCCCCAGGGGATGAGCCAGGCCAGGTAGGTGGCGAGTGCGCCGTCGGCCTCCAGATTGTACGCGCCGGCCACGTGGCCTTCGGCGAAGGCGACGCGGCTGCGCAGGTCGACGACCCATTCGCCGGCGGCGAGCCGGGCGGCGATCTCGTGGGCGTCCGCCCGCGCGGGCGGGGTGAGGTCGATCGGGGTGGGGCCGGCGGCGTTCAGGGGGCCCATGTGGGCGTAGTAGGCGGGGATGTCGTCGAGCGCGGCGAGCAGGTCGGCGACGAAGGTGTCGGCGTCCTTGGCGAAGGCGTCGTTGGCGGTCTTCTCAGTGCCGATGGTGGTGGTGTCGGCGCCGTCGACGCTGGTGGAGGAGCAGAAACTGCCGAAGCCGTGGGTGGGGAGGACGGCGGTGGCGTCGGGGAGTTCGCGGGCGAGCCGGTGGGCGGAGGCGTACTGGTCGCGGGCGAGCCGTTCGGTGAGGCGGGGCTCGACGAGGTCGGGGCGGCCGACGGTGCCGATCAGCAGGGAGCCGCCGGTGAACGCGGCGACCGGGGTGCCGGCGTCCTCCAGGACGTACGCCGTGTGGTGCGGGGTGTGGCCGGGGGTGGCCATGGCCCGCAGTTCCAGGGCGTTGTCGACCGGATGCCGGTCGGTGTCGCGCACGGGGGTGTGCGGGAAGGAGACGCGGGCGTCGGCGGGGACGAGGTAGGGGGCTCCCGTGACGCGGGCTAGTTCGAGGCCGCCGGTGACGTAGTCGTTGTGGACGTGGGTCTCCACGACGAGGACGATGCGCACGCCGCGCCGTGCGGCCGCGGCGAGGACGCGGTCGATGTCGCGGGGCGGGTCGACGGCGACGGCGCGGCGGTCGCCTCCGGCGAGGTAGCTCCGGTTGCCGAGTCCTTGCGTCTCGATGGTGTCGACGAAGAACACGAGGGCACTCCTTCCGGTGGTGCCCAGGGGTGCGGGTGTTACCCCCGGGGGTATATAGGCACCCTATCACGGGTACCCCGGGGGGTATTTTTGAAGCGGATTCCGCGCCGGCGCAAGGCGAGAACGAGCCGTCCGCCTCCCACTCCGACGCCGACGGCCCGGCCGCGCCCCTCCGGGCGCGGCCGGGCCGTCGGCGTCGCCCTGCCGGGCGGCGGAGTCAGGGGCGGCGTGGCTCCACGATCATCGGGACGCGGTCCGGGTGGGCCACGGCGGAGGCGACCTCCTTGGGGGTGTGCCCCGGCGCGGGCCGCAGCCGCCACTGCGCGAGGATCGTCGCCAGGGCGATGGTCGCCTCCGTCCAGACGAACGCGTCCCCGATGCACTTGCGGTTCCCGGCCCCGAACGGGATGTACGCCTGCCGGCCGATCTCCGCCCGCCGCTCCGGCAGCCACCGGTCCGGGTCGAAGCGGTCGGGGTCCGGGTACAGCCCGGGGTCGCGGTGCATCGCGTACAGGCTGAACGCCACCTCGGTGCCTTCGGGGAACCGGTGCCCGCCCAGTTCGACGGGAGCGGTCGCCCGCCGCATCAGCAGGGTGACTCCGTGCAGCCGGATGACCTCGTCGAGCACCCGGCGCACCGCCGCCAGCCGCGGGACGTCCTCGACGGTGACGGGGCGGTCGCCGACGACCTCCGCGATCTCCGCCACCAGCTCCTCCTCGACCCCGGGGTGACGGGCCAGTTCGTGGAAGGTCCAGGCGAGCGTGGACGCCGTGGTCTCGGCGCCCGCGAAGAGGATCGTGCTGAGCTCGTCCCGCACCTCGGTGTCCGTGAGGGATTCGCCGGTCTCCGCGTCACGGGCGGCCAGGAGCACCGACAGCAGGTCGTTGTGGTCGGTGGGGCCGGACCTGCGGGTGGTGGCGACCACCTCGTCGATCACCCGCCGCAGGCGCGCGGCCG
Organism: Streptomyces sp. CC53; assembly: GCF_001865245.1. GTDB lineage: Bacteria > Actinomycetota > Actinomycetes > Streptomycetales > Streptomycetaceae > Streptomyces. The sequence goes on from NZ_MKXB01000196.1 coordinate 33,174, forward strand.
CGGCGTCGAAGTCGCGGTTGGCCTTGATGGGCAGCCGGTCGAGGAACTTCGGGGACGCCGCCCGTATGAGCATGTTCTTCAGGACGACCGGCAGGTTCTCCCGTACGGCCTCGACCGCGGGCAGGCCGATGTCCGTGGAGAACAGGGTCTTGGCGAGGGTCTCCACCGCGTACCCGGCCATCGCCTGCTCCATCTCGATCTCCTGGCCGGGGGTCCAGGAGTCGGCCAGTGCCCGCGCGTTGTCGCTCATGACCGCGGCGTACGTGTGGATGCGCTGCGGATGGAACATCGGCTGGATGAGCCTGCGGTGCCTGCGGTGCTCCTCGCCGCCCGCGGTGGCGAGCCCGTTCCCGGCGAGCGGGCGCAGTCGGTCGAAGAGACGCCCCTTCTCGAAGCTCCTGGCCTGGCGGACCGTCACTTCGTGGACCAGCTCCGCGGAGGTCACGATGTAGACGGGCATCGTGCCGAGGTCGACCCGGACGACGTCGCCGTCGCTCCGGAGGGACTTGAGGAAGCCCAGCGGGTTGCGCCAGAGCTTCCAGGCGTGCCCCAGCAGCGGTACGGCCCCTGGGGCGCGGGGCACCGATTCCAACCCGATTGACGCCACTGACACCGAAGAATCCTTTGCTCTAGCTGTGGGCGGTCTGTCGCGGCAGCCGGCGGCCGGACCCTGCGCCCGCGTCCGTGTACGCGGCCTCCGGCAGGAGGTCCCACCACCACCGCACGACTGGGATGTCCAGCGGCTTCCTGCTGTCGTCCACGGGGGTGTCGCGGAAGAAGGACGGCATGTCCGCAGGGTCATCGGGCGTCGTGTACCTGACAGAGCTGATGCCCCAGTCCTCGGCCCCCCTGATGAAGTGGCCGATGCTCCGCAGGTACTGCCCCAGCTGCGGGCTGCCGTGCCGGGTCAGGTGCGCGGTCAGGTCCGCGTACAGGCACATCACCCGGTCGCGCTGGGAGATGGCCTCGGCGAGCGCCTGCTCGGGGGTGAGACCGTCGTGCTCCTCCATCACGCGCAGGGCGTTGAGGTAGTAGCCGGTGGCCTTCTTCTCCTTCTTCTCCTTGTGGTACGAGAAGATGTCGTTGTCCCACGTGATGATGAAGGACGCCATCTCGGTGACCGCCCGCACCTCGGTGCGGTCCCGCTCGTGGGGCTGGAGCTCGTAGCCGTGCCCCATCTCCAGCAACGGCAGCACCACTGTGGTGGCTCCGTCGTACAGGCGCATCAGGGTGTAGTCGTTCAGCTGCGGCACCGTCCCGGAGCGGCGGTAGCCGGCCTCCCACACGACGGCGAAGAAGTACTCACGCAGGGTGTCCACCCAGCGCGCGGCCTGCCCTGCCGTGCCGTACCGGTCGACCCGCAGGCGCAGGTCGCGCAGCCCGGCCGCCAGCGGGTCGTCCAGCATGAGCGGCGCCTCCGGGTTGTGCGCGACGCGCAGCAGCCGGTGGAGCTCACCGGCCAGGTCGCCCGGCCGGCGGCCCAGTTCGCCCTCCTCGCAGTGGCCGTCGTCCACGCCGAACAGCCAGAGGATGAAGTCCGCGAGGAGGGAGACCACCTCCTCGCGCCCCTCCGGGAGGATGCGCGCCGCGAATGTGCCGATCTCCTGGGCGACCAGGCGGCCCCGCAGCTCCTCGGAGCCTATGCGGAAGGTCTCCGCCCAGGCCGCGGTCTGGACGTCGGCCTCCGCGTGGCACGGATGGATCGCCGGCGGGATCGGCGAGTAGATCGGCGGCACTGTCAGCCCGGGCCCCACTGCGGCCTCCCTCTCGTCGCGAAGAAGCGACGGGTCACTAGCGCAATATCCGTCAGAGTCCTGTCAACTCACGGCACTTGCACCACAAGAATGATCAACTCTGGCGCATAGTAGTCACCCGTGCACCCACTTCCAACAGGACGATTGCCGTGTAAACGACACGGTCCCGGCCGGTCGGACGCCCTGACCACCGTCAGCGGCTCAGTGGCCGGATCCGAACAGCGCGCTCCACCACGTCCGCCGCACCGGCCTCCCGTCGCCGGTCCGCGCCGCCGGGGGCCGGTCCGAGGCCACCTGCTCGGGCAGCGGCCCCGGGGACGTCGAGGCGAAGTCCCGCGGCGCACTGCCCGGCCCCGACCGGCGCACCGGCGCCGGCGGCGTGAACTGCACGGGCAGGGCGTCCAGACGCTTCGACATCCAGGCCGCCGACCAGCGCAGCTCGGTCTCCGGGACGGCGAGGCGCAGGTCGGGCAGGCGGGCGAGCAGCGTGTCGATGCCGGTGTCGGCGATGGCCCTGCCGATGTCCTGGCCGGGGCACTCGTGCGGCCCGCTGCTGAACGCCAGGTGGGCCCGGTTGCCGAGCAGCGGGCGGTCCAGGTCGGGGCGGATCTCCGGGTCGACGTTGCCCGCCGCCAGTCCCAGCAGCAGCATGTCGCCCTCCCTGATCTGCCGGCCCCCGAGCACGGTGTCCCCGGTGGCCCACCGGCCGGTGATGGCGGAGAGCGGCGGCTCGTCCCACAGCACCTGCTCCAGGGCGTCCGGCAGCGTCATGTGGCCGCCGGCCAGGTTGGCACGGAAGCGCCGGTCGGTCAGCACCAGGTGCAGGGTGTTGGCGATCAGGTTGACCGTCGTCTCGTTCGCGGCGACGAGCACCAGCCGCAGGTGCTCCATGACCTCGTCGTCGCCGAGCCCCGCCTCGTGCGCCATCAGCCGGCTCGCGAAGTCGTGTCCGGGGCGCTCCCGCTTCCGCTCGACCAGCGTACGGAGGGTCTTGACCACGAAGTCGTTGCTGGCGAGCGCGGTCTCACTGCCCTTCATGAGGTCGAGCGCCGCGTCCACGAGCTTCGGTCCGTAGTCCTCCGGCATGCCGAAGAGCTGGGTCATCACCAGCATCGGGAGCTTCTCCGCGAAGTCCCCGATCAGTTCGGCCTGGCCGGTGGCGGCGACCGAGTCGACGAGCTGGTCGGTGTAGCGGATGACGTACCGGCGGATGCCTCGGCGGTCGAACCCGTCCAGACCGTCCCGCACGGCCGACCGCAGCCGCTCGTGGTCCGCGCCGTCCGCGAACACGCACAGCGGCTGCCACTCCACCATCGGGCGCAGCGGCGAGTCGGCGGGCACCCGGTGCTCCCGGAACATGCGCCACAGCCGGGAGTCGTTGGAGAACCGCGAAGGCGACCGCATCACCTCCAGGTTCTCCCGGTGCCCGAGCACCAGCCAGGCCGGCAGGTCGCCGTGGAGGAGGACCGGGGCCACCGGGCCGTGCTCGGCGCGCAGGACCTCGTACAGGGCCTTCGGGTCGGCCTCCGCCTCCGGGCCGTACAGGCGGCGCAGGATCCCGCCGTCCATGCCGTGCGCGGGGCAGCCCGGCGGCGGGGCCAGGCCGGCGGACGGTGCCGGGGGAAAGGCGTGAGGCGCGGAGTCGGGCGGGGTCATGACGCCTCCTGGGTCGTGACGAGGTTCTGCAGGTAGCGCATCAGCGTCATCAGGATGTCGCGGCTGGAGGTGCGGTCCCGGGCGTCGCACGGCACGATCGGCACGTGGGCCGGCAGGTCGAGCGCCGCCCGCAGCTCCTCGACCGGGTACGCGGGCGCGTCCGGGAAGCTGTTCACGGCGACCACGAACGGCACGCCGCGCTCCTCCAGGCGGCCCAGCACGTCGAAGCTGACCTCCAGCCGCCGCGTGTCGACCAGCACCACGGCACCGAGCGCACCCTCGAAGAGGCCGCGCCACAGGAACCAGAAGCGTTCCTGCCCGGGTGTGCCGAACAGGTACAGCACCAGTTCCTGGTTGATGCTGATGCGGCCGAAGTCCATGGCGACCGTGGTCGACGTCTTGCCGTCGACGCCCGAGGTGTCGTCGACGCCGACCCCGGCCTGGGTCATCGTCTCCTCGGTGGTGAGCGGGCGGATCTCGCTGACGGAGCCGACGAAGGTGGTCTTGCCGACGCCGAACCCGCCCACGATCACCACCTTCACCGCGGTGGTCGCGGTCTCGGGCAGGGCGTCCTCGGTCCGCGGCCCCCGAACCGCGGTGCCGGCGCCCTGCTCGGAGCCGGGCTGCTCAGAGCTTCTGAAGTCCATCGATAACTGCCTCTATCAACGCGGGGTCGGGGAGTTGGGCCGGAGGGATCGGGGGTCGCGCGAGGACCCGGTTCTCGGCGAGGAGATCACCGAGGAGCACCGTCACGACACTGACCGGGAGGCCGGTGTACGCGGAGATCTCGGCCACGGACAGCGGTGACTGGCACATGCGTACGATCGTCGCGTGCTCCGGCTGCATGCCGGGTTTCACCCCCGACTTCGCCACGATCAACGTGACGAGGTCGAGGTCGACGGGCGCCGACCCGCCGCTGCGACCCCCCGTGATCACGTAGAGCCGTTCGGGGCTTGAGTCCTCCCAGTCCCCGCCGCCCGCATCGCTCACCTGGCGCCCTGCCCGTCCTGCCGCGGCGGGCTGCTCAGGTGCTCTCCGATCCGCAGGACGAGGTCGCGCATGCGCTGGCCCATCAGCCCCGCGTCCACGCCCTCGTCGGCGAGCACGGCGAGGTACGCGCCCTCTCCCGCGGCCATCAGGTAGAAGAACCCGCCGTCCAGTTCGATCACGACGAGCCGCATCCGGCCGTCGCTGTGCGGCAGTTCGGTGGCGACGGCGCCGGCGAGGGACTGCAGGCCGGCGCAGGCCGCGGCGAGCCGGTCGGCGGTGTCGTTGTCCGCGCCGTACTGGGCCATGCGCAGGCCGTCGGCGGAGAGCACGACCACGTTCCGGGTCTGCGGGACTCCTTCCGCGAGGTCCTTGAGCATCCAGTCCATATTGGCCTGCTGCTTGATCATTGCTGCGTGTTCCCCTTGCTGCTTGCGTCGGTGGGCTCCCCGGTCAGGCCGCTCTGGAAGGCGGCCAGCCACATGCCGGGCTGCACCTGCGGGTGCTGACCCTGCTCGGGACCCGTGGCGGCGGGCGTCGGCGACGTCTCACCGGTGGATGCGGCGGGTGCGGAGGCCGGGGCGGCGGCGCCCTGCGGCGGTGCGCCGAACGGCTTCCTGCGGCGGCGCTGGGGCAGTCCGTTCGGGGTCCGCTCGACCATCGGGGGCGCCTCGGGGGCCGCCACCGGCCCGGTGGCCGGACGCTCGGTGCGGGCGGGCCCCGGGACGGGGGGCGCGGCCGGGACGGTGGTGTGGGGCACGGAGGTGGCGCCGATGCCGTGGGCGAGGCCGGAGGCGCCGGCGACGGTGGTGATCAGCTCCTGGGGGACCACCACGACGGCGCGCACACCCCCGTACGCGGAGGAGCGCAGACTGACCTGGAAGCCGTACGCCTGGGCGAGGCGGCCGACGACGGCGAGGCCGAGGCGCGGGGTCTCCCCGAGGTCGTTCAGGTCGATGCCCTGCTGGGCCTGGCGCAGCATCCGCTCGGCGCGCTTGCGCGCCTCCTCGCTCATCGAGACGCCGCCGTCCTCGATCTCGACGGCGATGCCCGACTGCACGTCCACGGCGGTCAGGTGGACGCGGGTCTGCGGCGGCGAGTAGCGGGTGGCGTTGTCGAGCAGCTCGGCCAGCGTGTGGATGAGCGGCTCGACGGCGGGGCCGGTGACGGCGACCTCGGTGACCGAGTGCAGTTCGACCCGCTGGTAGTCGATGATGCGGGACATGGCGCCGCGCAGCACGCTGTAGAGGGGGACGGCCCTGCTCCACTGGCGGCCGGGGCGGGTGCCGCCCAGGACGGCGATGGAGTCCGCGAGGCGGCCGATGAGGGCGGTGCCGTGGTCGATGCGCAGCAGGTCGCCGAAGACGTCCGGCCGGTTGCCGTGGCGGTCCTCCATCGCCCGCAGTTCGGTGGCCTGCTGGTGCACGATGGCCTGGACGCGTCGGGCGATGTTGACGAAGGCGCGCTGCGCCGACTCGCGCAGGTCCTCCTCGGCGACGACGGCGTCGACGACCACGCGGACGACGGCCTGGTGTTCCTCCGGGGCGTTGATGGAGGCGAGCACGTCCTCGGGGAACTCCCCTCGGCGCAGTCGCTCCACGGCGTCCGGGAGCAGGGTCCCGGCCAGGTGGGCGGTCTCGGCGTGGCGCCGGGCCAGGGCGGTGTCGCGGGCGGCGACCGCGGCCCGCGCCTCCGCCAGCAGGCGCCCCCTGCGGGAGACCTCGGTTCCCAGCGCCGCCAGGGTGAGGGCGGCGACCGCCCCCAGAGCCCCCACGGGGCCCCGCGCGGAAGCGGGAACCACGGCCACCAGGACTCCGGCGGCCACAGCGATCACAGCAGCGGGCAGCAGCCACACGAAAGATGCCGCGGACCGCGGGCTTCCACTTCCGGGCGACGATTCCTCACGGACCATCAGCACCCTCAAACCCATCGACGAGAAAGATCATATGACGACGGGCGTTGAGCATAGCCCTTTCGAGTGAAGCTGATTGACACAGGGTCATCTGATGGCCCGATGTTTTCCCAAGGTTCCGTTTTCAGAGGGGCGCTCGCGACCCGAAGGCCCCCAGCAGGGTCGCGTTTCCGCCACCCGGCCGCGGGCTTCGCAGGTCCACCGCGGTGCGCGCCGCCCCGGCGGCCACCCGTGGGCCTCGGGGCACACGGGCCCTCCGCCCCCTCCGCTACCGGCGGCGCCCCGTGGCGCGCAGGTAGGGGACGTCCAGGACGAGGGTCCCGTCGGTGGCGCGGTCGTGCGCGGCGAACAGTGCGGCGAGGTCGCCGCGGGCGGCCCGCCACCGGCCGGCGGCCTCCAGCGCGGCGCGGTGCTCGCGCAGGGGACCCGGCTTGTCCTCGAAGGCCGTGACGGCGTGTTCGAGGGACGGGTACGCAACACGCACGCGGACGACGCGGGTACGGAGGGTGACGGGCAGCGGAGCGAACCAGGCGCGCAGCGGCTCGGGCCTCCCCCACCGCGTGGGTGACGCGGCGGCCCGGGGCCACCCCAGATGGCGGGTGACGGTGGGGGCGATCCGGCCGAACACCCCGTCGGGGGTCCACGCGGCGACCGCGAGGAGCCCGCCGGGGCGGCAGACGCGGACCAGCTCCGCGGCGCAGCGCGCCGGGTCGGGGGCGAACATGACGCCGAAAGTGGACAGGACCACGTCGAACGCCCCGTCCGCGAAGGGCAGCGCCCGGGCGTCGCCCGCCACGAACCGGGTACGGACCGCGAGGTCCTCCCGGCGGGCGCGCCGGGCAGCCGTGCGGAGCAGACCGGTCTCCGGGTCGAGGCCCGTGACACGGGCGCCCGCGCGGGCCGCAGCGAGGGCGGCGGGGCCCGAGCCGGTGCCGACGTCGAGGACCCTCGGCCGGGCCCCGCTCCGCGGGCCGAGGAGCGCGAGGGCGTGGGCGGTCACGTGGTCGGCGGCGTGCGCCCAGGCGTCCCCCGCGGCGGTGTAGTCGCCGTCGCCCCAACCGGTGTTCACCGGTGGCACCCGCCGTCCGGCCGGCCGGGGTGGGCGCCGTCCTCCGGATCGCGGTCCGGGCCGTGGACGGCGACCCCGTCGGCGGCGAGCGCCTCGGGGATTCCGGCGAGTGCGGGCAGCCGCTCGATGTGGTGGACGCCCGCCGGCAGGGTGCCGGCGAGGGCCGCGCGGGTGACGTGGGCGGCGACCAGGCCGGTGACCCTGCTCTGCTGCCGCCCCGTCAGCGTGCAGGTGGTGCGGCGGGCTCCGCGCAGGGCGTCGACGCGCAGGGCGAAGCGGTCACCGCCGGCGTGCACGCGGCGGAAGACGCGCACCAGCAGGTCCCGCACGCGCGGGTGGCGGGCCGCGCCGCGGACGGCGAACAGCGCGGCGGTGAGCGCCGCGGAGTCCAGGCACAGGCGGGTCGTGGCGTCGGGGACGCCGAGCCCGGCCCGCAGGGTGTACTGGTCGGAGAACGGGAAGGGGTGGGCGGTCCGCGTCCCGAAGCCGGGGAGCTCGACACGGGCGGACCGGGCCCCGCCCGCGGACCGGGCCAGGCCCTCGACGGTCCAGCGGACGGCGTCCTCGCCGTGCCGTTCGCCGGAGCCCAGCAGGACGGTGGTGTCGATGCGGTCCGCCGCTCCGCCGAGTTCCCGGTGGGCGCGCGCGGCCAGCAGGTTGGTGAGGCCGGGTGCGACGCCCACGCTGAGGACGGCCGTCGCGCCGGTCGCGGTGGCGAGGTCGTGCAGGGCGGCGGTGCCGTCCAGCAGCCGGCGGGTGGCGCCGACGTCGACGAGGTGCAGCCCGCGTGCGAGGCACAGCCGCGCCACGCCGGGGTCCGGGGGCTCCACGCACAGCACCACCGCCGCCAGGTCGGCCAGCCCGTCGAGGACCCGGCCGAACGCGGCCGGGTCCGTCACGTCGACGCGGACGCCCCTGCTGCGCCCCGCGGGCAGGACCCGGTCGGGGTACCAGGCGGCGAGCGTGGAGGTGACGGTGGCGCCGACCGCTCCGTGGCCGCCGACGACGAGGATCCGACCCGATTTCACTGTAGTCATACTCTAGTGAATCACACTGTAGTGTCACTACAGTCAACACCGGCAGACCGCCTGGAGGACCCGTGACCGCTCCCACGTCCCGCGCGGAGAAGGCCCGCCGCACCCGCCTGCGCATGCTCGACGCCGCCGCCGGGCTCTTCACCGAGCGCGGCTGGGCGGGGACGACGGTGGAGGACATCGCGCGCACGGCCGGAGTCGGCGTCCAGACCGTGTACTTCACGTTCGGCACCAAGCGCGCCCTGCTGAAGGAACTGCTGGACACCGCCGTCGCCGGGGACACCGACCCGGTCGCCACCCTGGACCGCCCCTGGGCCCACGAGGTCCTCGACGCCCAGGAGCCGGCCCGCCAGCTGGGCCTGCAGGCGGCGGGCGCGCGACGGATCCTGGAGCGGGCGGCGCCCGTCCTGGACGTGGTGCGGGGCGCGGCGGCCTCCGACGCGGAACTGGCGGAGCTGTGGCGGGTCAACGTGTCCCAGCGGCACGCCGTGCAACTGCGCTTCGCCGAGGCCCTGGTGACGAAGACCGGCGGGGCACTGCGCGGCGGGCACGACGCCGGGTCCGCTGCGGACGTGGCGGCGGCGCTGCTCGGACCGGAGACCTACGGGCTGCTGGTCGGCGGCCGGGGGTGGACACCGGAGCGCTGGGAGCACTGGGCGGCCGACGCCCTCGTACGCCAACTGCTGCCGTGACGGGCGACGGTACGGGAACGGGCGCCGGCCGGCCGGCGGAGCGACGGCCCGGCGTACGAAACCGACCACATAAGACCCGGTTTGACGCACGCATATACGAGGGTTGACGCAATGGGGAAGTTCCGTTGACGGCGCTCTCGGAGGTGGGTCATTCTCGACTCGCCCGCAGCGGCACACCCCCCGTGACGCCCGTTCCGCGCCGTCCTGCCGCTCGCCGTCGCCCGGAAGGAACCGATCCGTGGACAGCAGCAGCTACCTCTTAGTAGTCGCCCGCAGGCCAGGCACCGCCACCGGCGGGCCACCCGACCCCTCGTCCTTCGCGCAGATACTGGAGCACGTCGCCGGGATGCGGCACGTGCACTTCACCGGCAACCCGAAGGGGGCCCTGGAACTGGACGACCAGGCGTACGGCTCGTCGTGGGTGCGGACGGCCTGGGAAGCGCTGCTGGCGCTGCGGGACTTCGCGGACGCGGCGATGGAGGGCGGGGCGCACGGCGACTTCCGCACCTGGTGCGAGCACGCGCCGCGGGGTGCGCACACCATCTCGCCCCGCAAGATCGTCAGACGCGAGTCGAAGACGGTCAAGGCCAACCCGTGCTGGCGGCGGCAGCGGACCTTCCCCGTACCGGAGTACGTCCACCCCAGCCGCCGCCTGTTCATGGGCGCGCACCTGCGGATCGGCTCCGGCAACACGGTCGCCCCGCGGCTGCACTACTTCGACGGGGCGTGCGCACGGCACGGCGTGTTCATCGGCTACATCGGCCCGCACCTGACCAACACGCTCACCTGACACGACCGCGGGCCGGCTGGGAGGTCCCGGCCGGCCCGCGGTCCCGCGCGTTCAGCTGACGGCGGCGGAGAGGTTCTCGGAGAGGACGCTCTCCACCAGGTGCGACAGGGCGCTGTCGCCCTTGACGGCGGTGGAGTTCTCCGCGCACTGCTGGTCCTGCGTGTCGTTGAGCAGGTCCTGGACACCGACGTTGATGAGCAGGATGTTCTGGACGTCCGCAGCGACCGGGATGCCGGCGCACAGCTTGTTCAGCGAACCCTGGACGGCGCTGAACTGCGGGCTCATCTCGCCACCGGTGACGGTGTTGCCGTACGCCTGCTCGGCGTAGTTGCCGTTCTGCGTGTCCACGAGGTGGTCGCCCGTGGCGAACGCCATCGGGGCGCCCGCGCCGAGCGCGGCGGCGGCAATACCGGCGGAGGCAACAACCTTCTTGATCATGAATCTTCCTTCTCGTCGGGGGACCCGCGGCCGGGTCCCCCTGCTAACCGGCAGGCCCCCGGCACGTCACGGCCGACGGGGGCGAAAGGGGCACATTCACCCGTGTGCCGCACACGAGCGGCCGTTCACCAGGCTCCGTCACCGACCGGCCGCCCCGGCGGTTCAGCGTCCCCCAACGGCGTGACCTGGCCGGGAGCCGGCGGCACCCACGGGTCGTGGTCGTCGCCGAGCCAGTCCCCCACCGGCTTGACGGCACCGAGCGGAGCGGCGGGCGGCAGGTCGGCGGCCCCTGCGTCGTCGTAGTCGTACCAGGGCAGACCGGCACTGGTGTACGCCGCGCGGTCGACGGGGGACGGGGGCGGTTCCTCCCCCGTGATGCGGCGCCAGTCCGGCGGGGTGACGAGGTGGACGAAGACCCGGCCGGAGGGCTCCGCCGACCAGTCGGCGAGGGGCCGGTCGTCCCGGTACACGTCCTGGTGCATGCTGCCGCCCGCGCCGAGCCCCATCGCCGCGGCCCGGCGCGGGGCGCCGCGGACCGCGCCCGGTGCGGCGCCGGGCGCCGCGGGGCC
>NZ_MKXB01000197.1:0-40635 GCF_001865245.1 Streptomyces sp. CC53
CCGCCCCGCCCGCACCGCCGCCGCCCCGTGCGCCAGCGCCGCGTTGAGCCCCGCCGCCGGCCGGTCCCGCACCACGCCGGCGCCCAGCGCGGAGAGCTCGGCTGCGGCCTCCCCGTCGTCCGTGACGACCACCACATCCCGTACCGCGCCGCAGGTCAGCGCCGCCGCCACGGTGTCCAGTGCGAACGCGAGCGCGAGCCGCCGCCGCTGCGCCGGTGCGAACGCCCCCGCGAGTCGGGTCTTCGCCGCGCCCAGCGGCTTCAACGGCACCACCAGCGACCAGAACCCGGGCTCCGCCCGCGCCGCCGTCCCCGTCTCTGTCCCCGTCTCCGTCCCCGTGTCCATCCCGGACATTGTCGCCCTCCGTGCCGCGCACCGGCCGCCGCTCCTCCCCGCCGGAGCCCACGACACGGCTCCCACCACCCGGAACACCGCTGTCGGAGGCGGGGCGTACGGTGTTCTCGACAGACCAGGGGCATGGGGTGACACTTGACCCCCGGCACGACCAGTACCGACGCGTACTGGCGAGTACGACCAGCAGTCCCACAGGAAGGTGTCCGCGTGTCCCGCCGCAGAATCGGCTTCTGGTACCGCCTGGCGGCGGTCATCGCCAAACCGCCGCTGGTGGTGTTGTTCAAGCGGGACTGGCGCGGAACGGAGCACATCCCGGCCGACGGCGGCTTCATCACCGCCGTGAACCACAACTCGTACCTGGACCCGCTGTCGTACGCGCACTTCCAGTACAACACCGGACGCGTGCCCCGCTTCCTGGCGAAGGCCGGGCTGTTCAAGGGCTCGTTCGTCGGCACGATGCTGCGCGGCACCGGGCAGATCCCCGTCTACCGCGAGACCGCCAACGCCCTCGACGCCTTCCGCGCCGCCGTCGCCGCCATCGAACGGGGCGAGTGCGTCGCCTTCTACCCCGAGGGCACCCTCACCCGCGACCCCGACATGTGGCCCATGCCGGGCAAGACCGGCGCCGCCCGCGTCGCCCTCCTCACCAAGGCCCCGGTCATCCCCGTCGCCCAGTGGGGCGCCAACCTGGCGATGCCGCCCTACGCCAAGCAGGACAAGCTCCGGCTCTTCCCCCGCAAGACCCTCACCGTGGTGGCGGGGCCGCCCGTCGACCTCTCCCGGTTCCACGGCCAGGAGCCCACCGCCGACGTGCTCCGCGAGGCCACCGAGGAGATCATGGCCGCCATCACCCGCCTCCTTGAGGACATCCGGGGCGAGAAGGCCCCCGGCGAGCCGTACGATCCCCGCAGGGCCCGCCAGCAAGAGCGCCGCAAGGTCGCAGGGGAGGAAGCCAAGTGACACGTCCCGCAGACCCCGCACGTCCCCTCAAGGCAGCCGTCTACGGGACCGGCTCCTGGGGCACGGCCTTCGGCATGGTGCTGGCCGACGCCGGCTGCAACGTGACCCTGTGGGCCCGCCGCGCCGAGATCGCCGACGCGGTCAACACCACCCGCACCAACCCCGAGTACTTCCCGGGCGTGGAACTCCCCGCCGGCATGCGCGCCACCACCGACCCCGCGGAGGCCGCGGAGGGCGCCGACTTCACGGTCCTGTCGATCCCGTCCCAGACGCTCCGCGAGAACCTCGCCGCGTGGGCGCCCAAGCTCGCCCCCGACACCGTGCTCGTGTCGCTCATGAAGGGCATCGAACTGGGCACGTGCAAGCGGATGAGCGAGGTCGTCCAGGAGGTCGCGGACGTCCCCGCGGAACGTGTCGCCGTCGTCACCGGGCCCAACCTGGCCAAGGAGATCGTCGCGCGCATGCCGGCCGCCTCCGTGGTCGCCTGCAGCGACGAGAGCGCCGCCCGGCGGCTGCAGGCCGCCTGCCACACCCCCTACTTCCGCCCGTACACCAACACCGACGTCGTCGGCTGCGAACTGGGCGGCGCCGTCAAGAACGTCATCGGCCTCGCCGTCGGCATCGCGGACGGGATGGGCCTCGGGGACAACGCCAAGGGCTCGCTCATCACCCGCGGACTCGCCGAGACCACCCGCCTCGGGCTCGCGATGGGCGCCGACCCGCTCACCTTCTCCGGCCTGGCCGGCCTCGGGGACCTCGTGGCGACCTGCTCCTCGCCGCTGTCCCGCAACCACACCTTCGGCTTCAATCTCGGCAAGGGCATGACGCTCCAGGAGACCATCGCGGTCACCAAGCAGACCGCCGAGGGCGTCAAGTCGTGCCAGTCCGTCCTCGACCTCGCGCACCGGCACGGCGTCGACATGCCCATCACCGAGACCGTCGTCGGCATCGTCCACGAGGGCAAGCCCCCGATGGTGGCCCTCAAGGAGTTGATGTCGCGCAGCGCCAAGCCGGAGCGGCGCTGACGGCGGACCGGAGCGGCGTCGGCGGCGGACGCTGACGCGCGACGTAGGAGCGGGTACGCTCATCGCGATATGAGCAGCGAGAACCTCCCCACCACCCCCGGGCGCAAGCCGCGTGTGGCCGTCGTCTTCGGCGGACGCAGCTCCGAGCACGCCATCTCCGTCGTCACGGCGGGCGCCATCCTGGGCGCCATCGACCGGGCGAAGTACGACGTGCTGCCCATCGGCATCACCACGGACGGCCGCTGGGCGCTGACCGCCGACGCCCCCGAGCGGATGGCCATCGCCGGCCGGACGCTGCCGAGCGTCGACGACGTCGCGGAGCCCGGGGACGGCACCGTCGTCCTCTCCGCCGACCCCACCAGCCGGGAGGTCGTCTACACCGAGCCCAGCGCGGTGCCCAAGGCCCTCGGCGAGGTCGACGTCGTCTTCCCCATGCTGCACGGCCCGTACGGCGAGGACGGCACCCTCCAGGGCCTGCTGGAGCTCGCCGGCGTCCCCTACGTCGGCGCGGGCGTGCTCGCCTCCGCCGTCGGCCAGGACAAGGAGTACATGAAGCGGGTCTTCACCTCCTTCGGCCTGCCCGTCGGCCCGTACGAGGTGGTCCGCCCCCGCGAGTGGCAGCAGGACCCGCTCGCCGCCCGCCGGCGGATCGTCGACTTCGCCGAGCGGCACGGCTGGCCGCTGTTCGTGAAGCCGGCCCGAGCCGGCTCCTCCATCGGCATCACGAAGGTCGACGACGAGTCGGGCCTGGACGCGGCCGTCGAGGAGGCCCGCCGCCACGACCCGAAGATCCTCGTCGAGTCGCTGCTCACCGGCCGTGAGATCGAGTGCGGCGTCCTGGAGTTCGAGGACGGGCCGCGCGCCAGCGTCCCCGCCTGGATCCCGCCCGTCGGCGACCACGACTTCTACGACTTCGACGCCAAGTACATCGATGCCGCGTCCGGTGTCGTGCCCGCCCCTATCACCCCGGAGCAGACCGCCGAGGTGCAGCGGCTGGCCGTCGCCGCGTTCGAGGCGGCCTCCTGCGAGGGCCTCGTCCGCGCGGACTTCTTCCTCACCGACGACGGCGAGTTCGTCATCAACGAGATCAACACCATGCCGGGCTTCACGCCCATCTCCATGTACCCGCGCATGTGGGAGGCGTCCGGCATCGACTACCCCGACCTCGTCGACCGCCTCATCCAGGCGGCCCTGCGGCGCTCCACCGGTCTGCGCTGACCACCGGCCGCACCACCGCGGGCATCCCCACGGGGCACCCGTGGACGGTACGGGCCGGGCACGGCCTCGTGCGTACGGGCGACCAGCCGCGGCCGCACGGCCTGCGACACGCCCCGCCGCTCCACTCGCCGTGCAGGGCGTCCCCGTACCCGGTGGGGTGGATGCGCCGTCACGGGAGCGCCCCGCACGGCAGGCGAGCGGCTCCGAGGACACCGCCCCCCGGCACGCACGTGCGGCCGCGCGGGGGCCCGGTGGCGGTGCGGAGCCGGGCCGGACGCGCGCGGTGGCGGGGGGCGACGCCCGCCGGGCCTCTGCGGGGAGGCGCCCCGCCGCGGGGGCGCTTCGCCGCACAGGCCCGGCGGGGCTACAGGTGGACGACCGGGCAGGTCAGCGTGCGGGTGATGCCCTCCACCTGCTGCACCTTGGCGACCACCATCCGCCCCAACGCGTCGACCGTGTCCGCCTGCGCGCGCACGATCACGTCGTACGGACCCGTGACGTCCTCGGCCTGGAGCACGCCGGGGATCTTCCCGATGGTCTCGGCGACCAGTGAGGCCTTGCCCACCTCGGTCTGAATCAGGATGTACGCCTGTACCACGAAACCTCCAGGGCGGCCGCGAGGATCATCCTGGGTGGAAGGACCCAGGGAGGAAAGGGACGCCACGGTACCGCGTCGCCGCGCGCCGCGGGGAGACCCACGGGGCCGGTGGCGCGCCCGTGGTGGGCGCACGGCGGACAGAAGTTGACGGCTCGGCCCGTCTACTCGACCGTACCTACAGCAGTGACGGCTCGCGACCGCAACCGCACCGGGACCAGACCGGTCACTCCGGTCGTACGGTGAGCCCACGACGACATGGAGAGGTGAACCTCGGTGAAGGGCACAGTCGGCGAGCTCGGGGAGTTCGGGCTGATCAGGGAGCTCACGTCCCGGCTCACCACCACCCCGGCCGTACGCATCGGGCCGGGCGACGACGCGGCCGTCGTCGCCGCCCCCGACCGGCGGGTGGTCGCCAGCACGGACATCCTCGTGGAGAACCGCCACTTCCGGCGGGACTGGTCCACCGCGTACGACGTGGGCCGCAAGGCCGCCGCCCAGAACCTCGCGGACATCGCCGCCATGGGCGCGGTGCCCACGGCCCTCCTCCTCGGGCTGGTGGTGCCTCCCGAACTGCCCGCCACCTGGCCCAGCGAGCTCATGGACGGCCTGCGCGACGAGTGCCAGGTCGCCGGGGCTGCCGTGGTCGGCGGCGACGTCGTGCGCGGCGACACCATCACCGTCTCGATCACCGCCCTCGGGGACCTGCGCAACCACGAACCCGTCACCCGCGGCGGCGCCCGGCCCGGTGACGTCGTCGCCTACACGGGCTGGCTCGGCTGGTCCGCCGCCGGGTTCGCCGTCCTGTCCCGCGGCTTCCGCTCGCCCCGCGCCTTCGTCGAAGCGCACCGCAGGCCCGAGCCCCCGTACCACGCGGGGCCCGCCGCGGCTGAGCTCGGCGCCACCGCCATGTGCGACGTCAGCGACGGCCTCATCGCGGACCTCGGGCACATCGCCGAGGCCAGCAAGGTCCGCATCGACCTGCGGTCCGGCGCCATCGACGTGCCCACCCAGATGAACGACATCGGCCAGGCCGTCGGGGTGGACCCGCTCCAGTGGGTGCTCACCGGCGGCGAGGACCACGCCATCGTCGCCACCTTCCCGCCCGACGTGAAGCTGCCGGCCCGCTGGAAGGTCATCGGGGAGGTCCTCAACCCCTCCGCGCTGCCGCAGGTCACCGTCGACGGCGCGCCCTGGCACACCAAGGGCGGCTGGGACCACTTCGGAGGCCACGAGTGACCGCCCGCCCGGCCCCGCCCCGCGTCCTGACCGTCGCCGGATCCGACTCCGGCGGCGGCGCCGGCATCCAGGCCGACCTGAAGACCATGCAGGCGCTCGGCACCCACGGGATGAGCGTCCTCACCGCGGTCACCGCCCAGAACTCCCTGGGCGTCCAGGGCGCCTGGGAGCTGCCGGTGGAGGCGATACGCGCGCAGTACCGCAGCGTCGTCGACGACATCGGCGTCCAGGCCGTCAAGACCGGCATGCTGGCCTCCGCCCCGCTGGTGGAGGCCGTCGCCGACCTGCTGGCCGGGACCGCCGCCCCGGTCGTCGTCGACCCCGTCGGCGTCTCCAAGCACGGCGACCCCCTGCTCGCCGCCTCCGCGCTGGACTCCGTCCGCACCCGGCTGCTGCCCGCCGCCACCGTCGCCACCCCGAACCTGGACGAGGTGACGCAGCTCACCGGCGTACGGGTCGAGACGGAGGACGACATGCGGCGGGCCGCCGACGCCGTCCTGTCCTACGGGCCGGGGTGGGCGCTCATCAAGGGCGGCCACCTGCCCGGCGACGCCGCCGAAGCCGTCGACCTGCTCACCGACGGCACCGAGGAGCACTGGCTGCGCGCGCCCCGGTACGACAACCGGCACACCCACGGCACCGGCTGCACCCTCGCCTCCGCGACCGCCTGCGGACTCGCCAAGGGCCTCACCGTCCCCGAAGCGGTACGGGAGGCCAAGGAGTACGTCACCGGGGCCGTCGCCGCCGGGTTCGCCCTGGGCGGCGGCATCGGCCCCGTCGACCACGCCTGGCGCCTCGGCACGCGCGCGTAAGGGCGCCCGGGAACGGCAAGAAGCCGGTCCACCCGAAGGTGGACCGGCTTCCAAGGCAACCGCAGAGGCTGCGCTACGACGAAGAACGTCCGTCGCGTGTTAGCGCGAGACCTTGCCGGCCTTGATGCACGAGGTGCAGACGTTGAGCCGCTTCGGCGTCCGACCGACCACGGCACGCACGCGCTGGATGTTCGGGTTCCAGCGACGGGACGTACGGCGGTGCGAGTGCGAAATGTTGTTGCCGAAGCCCGGCCCCTTGCCGCAGACGTCGCAGTTGGCAGCCACGGGTCACTCCAAAGACTTCAGATGCACTTACAGTGAAATCCGGCGAAGCCGGAATCAGATCGGTGACATCGGGGTCGGTGACTGAAGTGGCGTTGCCGGGGGAACGGCCCGATTCTCATCGGGCAACCGGAGCAGCATACAACGACCACTTCGGCAGAACGAAATTACCACGGACGGCCGGGGCCCCGGCCGCGGCCCCCGTGATGCGGCCCGGCCTCCCCGCGGGGTCTACCCTGCGGTGCAGCCCACCGCGCGAGGAGGACCACCAGGTGCCGCACACCGCCCAGACCGTCGACCCCGCAGCGGTACGCGCCTGGTGCGCCCTGGCGGCGGAGGCGCTGGGCCGGGAACGCGAGGAGATCGACGCGATCAACGTCTACCCGGTCCCGGACGGCGACACGGGGACGAACCTGTACCTCACCGCCGACTCCGCGAGCCGGGCCGTCGAAGACGTCTTCACGGCTCACGCGACCGGCGCCCCCGAGCTGCCCGACGTGGTCCGGGCCATGGCGCACGGCGCGCTGACCGGCGCCCGCGGCAACTCCGGCACGATCCTCGCGCAGCTGCTGCGCAGCGTGGCCGAGGTGCTCACGCGCGGACGGGACGGCCACCACCTGGCGGAGGCCCTGCGCGCGGCGGCCGCCGCGGCGCGGCAGGCCGTCGCCCACCCCGTGGAGGGCACCATCCTCAGCGTGGCCTCCGCCGCGGCCGAGGCCGCGTCCCGCGCCCCGTCCGCCGCCCCCGCCGCCACCGCCGCCGCCGCGTACGAAGGCGCCCGCACGGCCCTGGAGGCCACCCCCGAACAGCTCGCCGTGCTGCGGGAGGCGGGGGTCGTCGACGCGGGCGGGCGGGGACTCGTCACCGTGCTGGGCGCGCTCGTCGAGGCCCTCACGGGGGAGGCGCCCGAGCGGACCCCGGACCACCAGGCGGGCGTGGTCGCCCCGCGGGTCCTCAAGGAGACGTGCACGGCCGACGGGCCCGGTTACGAGGTGATCTACCTGCTGGAGGCCGGCGACGACGCCGTGGCCCGGCTCCGGGCCCGCCTCGACGCACTGGGCGACTCCCTGGTGGTCGTCGGCGGCGACGGCCTCTGGCACGTCCACGTCCACGTGGACGACGCGGGCGCCGCCGTGGAGGCCGGTGTCGAAGCCGGCCGCCCGCACCGCATCCGCATCACCCACTTCGCGGCGGCCGCCGCCGGCCACGGCCACCCCGCCGAACCCGCCCAGCGGGCCGTCGTCGCCGTCGTCCCCGGCGACGGCCTCGCCGCCCTCTACGCCGAGGCCGGCGCCGTCACCGTCCCCGCCCGGCCGGGGGAGCCGCCCGCCGGGGGTGTGCTCCTCGACGCGATCCGCCGCGCCCACGCGCGCGAAGTGGTGCTGCTGCCCAACGACGCCGACCTGTGGCAGGCGGCCGCGGCCGCCGCGGAGCAGGCCCGGGCCGAAGGCGTGCGCGTGGCGCTCATCCCGACCCGGGCCGCCGTCCAGGGCGTCGCCGCGCTCGCCGTCCACCAGCCCGAGCGGCGCTTCGACGAGGACGTCGTCGCCATGACCGCCGCCGCCGGCACCACCCGCTACGGCGAACTCGCCGTCGCGGCTCACCGGTCCTTCACCTCCGCGGGCGTCTGCCAGGCCGGGGACGTCCTCGGCCTCATCGAGGGCGACGCCGCCGTCATCGGGCGCGACCTGGCCGACACGGCCCGCACGGTGCTGGACCGGATGCTCGCCGCGGGCGGCGAGCTCGTCACCCTGATCCTCGCCGACGACGCCCCGCCCTCCCTCGCCGACCACCTGGAGGCCCACGTCCGGGCCCGCCACCTGGCCGTCGACACCTGCGTCCACCGGGGCGGCGACCAGCACGCCCCGCTGATGATCGGCGTCGAGTAGCGCGGGGTCCCCGGCGCTGTCAGTGGGTTGGTGTGCAATGGCTCCAGGCGCACGCACCCGCGGGGGAGGCGCCGGACCGCGCCGGACGAGCCGCCGGCCGGGCAGCGGCACCCCCGGCAGGCGGCGGCGGCCCGGCCCGTCGGCACCGCCCGCCGGAGGGCCGGCGGCCCGGAGGGCCGCCGCACCGACCGGAGGACGCGCGGCGACCGTCGTGGGACGACTGCGACGACCGCCGCGCGAAGAAGCGCACGGAAGCTGTACGGAGATGAGGTGCCCGGCCCATGCTGGACGAGCCGCTGACCAAGGTCCTCGGCCCCGCCACCGCCAAGGTGATGGCGGAGGGCCTGGACCTGCACACCATCGGGGACCTGCTGCACCACTACCCGCGGCGGTACGCCGAGCGCGGCGAGCTGACCCGGCTGTCCGACCTGCCGCTGGACGAGCACGTCACCGTCGTCGCCCAGGTCGCCGACGCCCGTGTCCACACCTACAGCGGCTCCCGGGGGAGCGGCAAGCGCCTGGAGGTGACCATCACCGACGGCAGCGGCCGGCTCCAGCTCGTCTTCTTCGGCAAGGGCGTCCACAAACCCCACAAGGACCTCCTGCCCGGCACCCGGGCGATGTTCGCCGGCAAGGTGTCCCTGTTCAACCGCAAGCTCCAGCTCGCCCACCCGGCGTACGAGCTCCTGCGCGGCGAGGGCGCCGACGACGCCGTGGGCTCCTGGGCCGGGGCCCTCATCCCGATCTACCCCGCCACCACCAAGCTGGAGTCCTGGAAGATCTCCAAGGCCGTGGACGCCGTCCTGCCCCGCGCCCGGGACGCCGTCGACCCGCTGCCCCCCGCCCTGCGCGAGGGGCGGGGCCTTCTCGACCTGCCCGACGCCCTCCAGAAGGTCCACCGCCCCGGCAGCAAGGCCGACGTCGCCGACGCCCGCGACCGGCTCAAGTGGGACGAGGTGTTCGTCCTCCAGGTCGCGCTGGCCCGCCGCCGGTACGCGGACACCCAGCTGCCCGCCGTCCCCCGCAAGCCCGCCCCCGACGGGCTCCTCGACGCGTTCGACGCCCGGCTGCCCTTCACCCTCACCGAAGGCCAGCGCACCGTCACCCGTGAGATCTTCGACGACCTCGCCACCGACCACCCCATGCACCGGCTCCTCCAGGGCGAGGTCGGCAGCGGCAAGACCCTCGTCGCCCTGCGGGCCATGCTCGCCGTCGTGGACGCCGGCGGGCAGGCCGCCATGCTCGCCCCCACCGAGGTGCTCGCCCAGCAGCACCACCGGTCCGTCACCGAGATGATGGGCGATCTCGCCGAGGGCGGCATGCTCGGGGGCTCCGAGCACGCCACCAAGGTCGCCCTGCTCACCGGCTCCCAGGGCGCCGCCGCCCGCCGCAGGACCCTCCTGGACCTCGCCACCGGCGAGGCCGGCATCGTCATCGGCACCCACGCCCTCATCGAGGACAAGGTCCAGTTCCACGACCTCGGCCTCGTCGTGGTCGACGAGCAGCACCGGTTCGGAGTCGAGCAGCGCGACGCCCTGCGCGGCAAGGGCCACTCCGGCGGCGAGAAGCGGACTCCGCACCTCCTTGTCATGACCGCCACGCCCATCCCGCGCACGGTCGCCATGACCGTCTTCGGCGACCTGGAGACCTCCGTCCTCGACCAGCTCCCCGCCGGCCGCTCCCCGATCTCCAGCCACGTCGTCCCCGCCCGGGACAAGCCGCACTTCCTCGCCCGCGCCTGGGACCGCGTCCGCGAAGAGGTCGAGGCAGGCCACCAGGCGTACGTGGTGTGCCCCCGCATCGGCGACGACGA
The DNA here is from genome assembly GCF_001865245.1 of Streptomyces sp. CC53. GTDB lineage: Bacteria > Actinomycetota > Actinomycetes > Streptomycetales > Streptomycetaceae > Streptomyces. The sequence continues at coordinate 10,188 of NZ_MKXB01000197.1, forward strand.
GGACGACACCGCGTCCGCGAAGAAGCAGTCCGCCGAGGACGCCGCCGAGAAGCGGCCGCCGCTGGCCGTCACCGACGTCGCCGAGCAGCTCGCCCGGGGCCCCCTCGCCGGCCTGCGCGTCGAGGTGCTGCACGGCCGTATGCACCCCGACGACAAGGACGCCGTCATGCGCCGCTTCGCCGCGGGCGACACGGACGTCCTCGTCGCCACCACCGTCATCGAGGTCGGCGTCAACGTCCCCAACGCCACCGCGATGGTCATCATGGACGCCGACCGGTTCGGCGTGTCCCAGCTGCACCAGCTGCGCGGCCGCGTCGGCCGCGGCTCCGCCCCGGGCCTCTGCCTCCTCGTCACCGACATGCCCGGGGCGAGCCCCGCCCGGCAGCGGCTGAACGCCGTCGCCTCCACCCTCGACGGCTTCGAGCTGTCCCGCATCGACCTCGAACAGCGCCGCGAGGGCGATGTCCTCGGCCAGGCCCAGTCCGGCGCCCGCTCCTCCCTGCGCATGCTCGCCGTCATCGACGACGAGGAGGTCATCGCCGCCGCCCGCACCGAGGCCGACGCGCTCGTCCGTACCGACCCCGACCTGGAGCAGCACCCCGCGCTGCGCACCGCGCTCGACGCGCTGCTCGACAAAGAGCGGGAGGAGTACCTCGACAAGGGATGAGGAGCCGGGGAACGCCCCCGCGGCCCGTGAGCCCATATCGTGGACCCGAACGCAGGGCGACCACGTGGTCGCCCTGCCGGACCACCTGCGAAGACCGAAGGACCGACATGACCCGCGTGATCGCCGGTGCCGCCGGCGGACGCCGCCTGGCCGTCCCGCCGGGCAACGGCACCCGCCCCACCTCGGACCGTGCGCGCGAGGGCCTGTTCTCCACCTGGGAGTCGCTCCTCGGCACGCTCGGCGGCATCCGCGTCGCCGACCTGTACGCCGGCTCCGGCGCCGTCGGTCTGGAGGCGCTCTCCCGGGGCGCGGCGCACGCCCTGCTCGTGGAGGCCGACAACCGGGCCGCCCGCACGGTCCGCGAGAACGTCAGGAGCCTCGGACTGCCCGGCGCCGAGGTCCGCACCGGCAAGGCCGAGCAGGTCGTCGCCGGACCCGCGCCCGCGGAGCCGTACGACGTGGTGTTCCTGGACCCGCCGTACGCCGTCCCGGACGACGATCTTCGCGAGATACTCCTCACACTCCGGCGAGAAGGGTGGCTCGCGGACGACGCGGTCGTCACCGTGGAGCGCAGCACCAGGGGCGGGGAATTCGGCTGGCCCGACGGGTTCGAAGCGCTGCGGGCCCGCCGCTACGGCGAGGGAACGTTTTGGTACGGTCGCGCCGCCTCTACGTGCGAAGACGCACCATGACCGGACCGGAGAGCGAGGGACTTCAGTTGCGCCGAGCAGTCTGTCCGGGGTCGTTCGACCCCATCACCAACGGACACCTCGACATCATCGGCCGTGCCTCCAAGCTCTACGACGTCGTGCACGTCGCGGTGATGATCAACAAATCCAAGAAGGGCCTCTTCACCGTCGAGGAGCGGATGGACCTCATCCGCCGGGTCACCCGGGAGTACGACAACGTCGTGGTGGAGGCGCACCACGGCCTGCTGGTCGACTTCTGCAAGGAGCGCGACATCCCGGCCATCGTCAAGGGGCTGCGGGCGGTCAGCGACTTCGACTACGAGCTGCAGATGGCGCAGATGAACAACGGCCTCACCGGCGTGGAGACGCTCTTCGTCCCCACGAACCCCACCTACAGCTTCCTGTCGTCCTCCCTGGTCAAGGAGGTCGCCGCCTGGGGCGGGGACGTGTCCCACCTGCTGCCGCCGGTCGTCCACGAGGCCCTGGTCGAACGCCTGCGCGGCACCTCGTCCGGCGCGTGACCCGCTGACACCTCCTCAGCCGCTGTCGGAGCGGTGCCGACTGGCCGTACAGTCGTCCCGTCCGTCTCCAATCCGGCTGTAGGAAGTGGCGAGCACACGGTGGACGTGCAGAAGAAGCTCGACGAGATCGTCGAGGCGGTCGGGAACGCCCGCTCCATGCCCATGTCGGCCTCCTGCGTGGTCAACCGCGCCGACCTGCTCGCCCTGCTGGAGGAACTGCGGCAGGCGCTGCCGGACTCGCTCGCCGAGGCCCGGGAGCTGATCGGCGGCCGGGAGCAGATGGTCGAGCAGGCCCGCGAGGAGGCCCAGCGGATCATCGAGGCCGCCCACGCCGAGCGCGGTTCGCTCATCTCCGACACCCAGGTCGCCAGGGAGTCCCGGGAGCAGGCAGACCGCATCCTGGCGGAGGCCCGCCGCGAGGCCGAGGAGATCCGCGCCGAGGCGGACGACTACGTCGACTCCAAGCTCGCCAACTTCGAGGTCGTGCTCACCAAGACCATCGGCTCCGTCGACCGCGGCCGCGAGAAGCTCCTCGGCCGGGGCCCCGGCCTGGACGCCGACGGGTACACCGACGAGGACGCGCCCGAGTACAGCGACGACCCGCAGACCCTGGTCCAGCGTGCCGACGCGTACGTGGACGCCAAGCTGAGCGCCTTCGAGGCGGTCCTCAGCAAGACCCTGGAGGCCGTCGGGCGCGGCCGCCAGAAGCTGCACGGCCGGACCGCCGGCGACGACCTCGGCGACCACATGGCCGCCCAGGACGCGGCCGGCTCCCACCAGGTCCACACCAGCGACGCCGACTACCTCGCCGGCCTCGCCGAGATCGCCGACCCCGGGCCCGTCACGGGAGCACCCGAGCCCCTCGCCCCGGCCGCGGCCATCCCGCAGCAGGTCCCGCCGCCCCCCGCGCACCAGCCCGACCCGTACGGCTACGGGACGGTCCAGCAGCCCCAGGACGCCTACGCCGCCTACCAGCAGCCCGAGCCGTACGCGTACCAGCAGCAGGGCTACGGCCCGGCCGCGGCCCAGGCGTACGACCAGCACGGGTACGCGGCCCTGCAACCGGACCCGTACGCGTACCAGGAGCCGCAGCAGTACCAGGCCCCGCAGCAGGTGCCCCAGCAGGCCGCCGCGCTCGACGAGACCAGCTTCTTCGACACGAGCATGATCGACCTGGAGCAGCTGCGCCGCTACGAGCAGGGCCGCTGACGACCTGCTGTCCGTGACCGGATTGGGCCCAGGGCGGAGCGTCCAGTATCCTGGCTGTTCGGTCGCGAGTACGTCCGCGATCCCTGCTGCCCGCGTCACCCTCGGTGCGTGCGGGACGGCACACTCCACGACTCCGAAAGCAGGAAGAGCCCTGAGTACGCGCCTCGACCACCGCAACCCCCTCGTGTTCGACACGCACGAGCTGGGGCGGCGTCCGGGTGCCCTCCAGCGGCTCTCCCGCGAGGTGGCGGCCCCCGCCGACCTCGGCATCGACGGAGTCGTCGGCGTACCGGAGGGCTCGCCGGTCGAGCTGGAGCTCCGCCTGGAGTCGGTCATGGAAGGGGTGCTTGTCACAGGCACCGCCCGTGCCGCCGCCGAGGGGGAGTGCGTAAGGTGTCTGGAGCCGCTGCGACGCGACGTCGAAGCGGACTTCCAGGAGATGTTCTCGTACCCCGACACCGACGACCGGGGCCACCGCAAGGCGGCCGCGGACGACGATGCCGAGGAGGACGAGGGCCTCATCCCCCTCGAGGACGGCATGTTCGACCTCGAACCCGTGCTGCGTGACGCGGTGGTGCTCTCACTGCCGATGCAGCCGGTGTGCCGGGAGGACTGTGCGGGGCTGTGCGCCGACTGCGGCGCCAACCTGAACGACGACCCGGACCACCACCATGACGCCGTCGACATCCGTTGGGCGGCACTGCAGGGACTCGCCGGTTCACTCCGGACCGGCGATAAGGACGACATGAGCGGCGCCGCCGAACCGGGCGCCGACGAGAAGCAGGAGAAGTAGCCGTGGCTGTTCCGAAGCGGAAGATGTCGCGCAGCAACACGCGCCACCGCCGGTCGCAGTGGAAGGCTGCGGTCCCCACCCTGGTTTCGTGCGAGCGTTGCCAGGAGCCGAAGCAGCAGCACATCGCGTGCCCGAGCTGCGGCACGTACAACAAGCGCCAGGTCCTCGCGGTCTGAGCGGCTGGTGAGAGGCACCGTGTCTAGCCACACCACGGCGGATCACGCCAAGAAGCAGGCGGACAACACGGCCTCGTCCCACACGCTGTTGGAAGGGCGGCTCGGCTACCAGGTCGAGTCCGCCCTTCTGGTGCGTGCGCTGACCCACCGTTCCTACGCGTACGAGAACGGCGGTCTGCCCACCAACGAGCGGCTGGAGTTCCTCGGGGACTCCGTGCTCGGCCTGGTGGTCACGGACACGCTGTACCGCACCCACCCCGACCTGCCCGAGGGCCAGCTGGCCAAGCTGCGGGCCGCGGTGGTCAACTCGCGTGCGCTGGCGGAGGTGGGCCGCGGCCTCGACCTGGGCGCCTTCATCCGGCTCGGCCGGGGTGAAGAGGGCACCGGAGGCCGGGACAAGGCGTCCATCCTCGCCGACACCCTCGAAGCGGTGATCGGCGCTGTCTACCTCGACCGGGGCCTTGAGGCGGCCTCCGAACTGGTCCACCGCCTCTTCGACCCGCTGATCGAGAAGTCCTCGAACCTCGGTGCCGGACTGGACTGGAAGACCAGCCTCCAGGAGCTCACCGCGGCCGAGGGCCTCGGCGTTCCGGAGTACCTGGTCAGCGAGACCGGGCCGGACCACGAGAAGACCTTCACTGCTGCCGCCCGCGTCGGTGGTGTCTCGTACGGCACCGGCACCGGCCGCAGCAAGAAGGAAGCGGAGCAGCAGGCCGCGGAGTCCGCGTGGCGGGCCATCCGCGCCGCCGCGGACGAGCGCGAGGCGGCGGCGAAGGCCGAGGCCGAGGCCGGCGCCACGGCGACGGCCGTGCTCCGGGCAGGAGAGGCCGCCGACCCCTCTTCCGCCCCCGCCGAAGACGGGACGGCCGTGGGCTCCACGGCGGACCCGGCCTCGGCCTGACGCTCACGCTTCCCGCCCCGCCGCACCGCGCCCGCCGCCGGTGCCGGCGGGGCTTCGCCCGTTGAAGTCCCCGCTGACGAGGAGACCGTCCCGTGCCCGAGCTGCCCGAGGTGGAGGTGGTCCGGCGCGGGCTCGCGCGCTGGGTCAGCGGCCGCACGGTCGCCGACGTCGAGGTGCTGCACCCGCGTGCCGTGCGGCGGCACCTCGGGGGCGGCACGGACTTCGCGGCCCGCCTCAAGGGACACCGCTTCGGCACGGCGCAGCGGCGCGGCAAGTACCTGTGGCTGCCCCTGGACGACGCGGAAGCGGCCGTCCTCGGTCATCTCGGCATGAGCGGTCAGCTCCTCGTGCAGCCGGAGGGCGCGCCGGACGAGAAGCACCTGCGGATCAGGGTCCGCTTCGACGACGTGCTCGGCACGGAGCTGCGCTTCGTCGACCAGCGCACCTTCGGCGGGCTCTCCCTCCACGACACCACCCCGGACGGGCTGCCCGACGTCATCGGCCACATCGCCCGGGACCCCCTGGACGAGGTCTTCGACGACGCCGCGTTCCACGCCGCGCTCCGGCTGCGGCGCACCACCGTGAAGCGGGCCCTGCTCGACCAGAGCCTGATCAGCGGCGTCGGCAACATCTACGCCGACGAGGCGCTGTGGCGGTCCCGGCTCCACTACGACCGCCCCACGGCGACCTTCACCCGCCCCCGCTCGTACGAACTGCTGGGGCACGTCCGGGACGTGATGAACGCGGCCCTGGCGGTGGGCGGCACCAGCTTCGACAGCCTGTACGTGAACGTGAACGGCGAGTCCGGTTACTTCGACCGGTCCCTGGACGCGTACGGCCGCGAGGGGAAGCCCTGCCGACGGTGCGGCACCCCGATACGCCGCCGTGCGTGGATGAACCGCTCCAGCTACTTCTGCCCCCGCTGCCAGCGCCCCCCGCGCGCCGTCTGACACCCGGCAGGCCGGGCGGCCCCGCAAGCACGGCGGCGACCAGGCGTGTCGCCGGGGCGCCTCCTTCCCGCGACCGAACGCCGGTCGGCCGGCAGCCGGCCGCCCGCCACACCCGGGAATCGCCTCGCCCCCTACGCGGGTAGGCGGACACCCCGAACGCACCGGGCCCGCCCCCTCCGCACCTGCCGAAGGCCGCCGCCGTCAGCGGTGCTCCGCGTCGTACCGCTCCCGGGCCGCCAGCACCTCCGCCATGCTGCCCTCCAGGAGGCGGATCAGCCCCAGGAGCCGTTCCGCGACCCCGTGGCCCAGCGGCGTCAGCTCGTAGTCCACGCGCGGCGGGTTGGTCGGCTGCGCCTCCCGGTGCACCAGGCCGTCCCGCTCCAGCGCGTGCAGCGTCTGGGAGAGCATCTTCTCGCTGACGCCGTCCACCCGGCGCCGCAGCTCGTTGAAGCGCAGGCTGCCCTCGTACAGCGCGCCCAGGGTGAGCGCGCCCCACCGGCCGGTGACGTGCTCCAGGGTGCGGCGCGACGGGCACGCCTTGGCGAACACGTCGAACGGCAGGTCGCGTCCCGCGTCCGCGGAGACCCCCGCCGCTTCCACCACCGTTTCGTCCATGCCACCACCATACGCGGACGCAGCGCTAACCAATGGGTTGCGCTTTCGAAAAGTTAGTGCTTACCTTGCGGTGTCACTCCACCAGACCCACGACCCGGGAGCACCACCGTGACCACGCCTGTCGTCTCGATCGCCTACCACTCCGGCTACGGCCACACCGCCGTCCTGGCCGAGGCCGTCCGCGCGGGCGCCGCCTCGGCCGGCGCCACCGTCCACCTCCTGAGCGTCGACGCGCTCACGGACGCCGACTGGGAGCTGCTGGACGCCTCCGACGCGATCGTCTTCGGCTCGCCCACCTACATGGGCACGGCCTCCGGTGCCTTCCACGCCTTCGCGGAGGCCACCTCCAAGCGCTGGTTCACCGACGCCTGGCGGGACAAGCTGGCGGCGGGCTTCACGAACTCCGCCTCCAAGAGCGGCGACAAGCTGCACACCCTGCAGTTCTTCCAGATCCTGGCCGCCCAGCACGGCATGCACTGGGTGAACCTCGGCCTCAAGCCGGGCTGGAACGCGAGCACCGCGTCCGAGTACGACCTCAACCGCCTCGGCATCTTCGCCGGGGCGGGCGCCCAGTCGAACAACGACGAGGGCCCCGACGCGGTCCACAAGGCGGACCTGGCCACGGCCGAGCATCTCGGCCGCCGCGTCGCCGAAACCGCCCGCACGTTCGCCGCGGGGCGTGCCGCCGTCGCCTGACACCTGAACGCCCCTTGGCCGGGGGCCGCGCCGCCGTCGCCTGACGACCGGACGCACACGAGGGCTCCGTCGCCGGGAAGGTGACGGAGCCCTCGTGCGTGCGGGAGCCGACCTGGGTAGGCGCGTGGGCGCATGCTGTTCGGCGGCACCGCTCTCCGGTGCTGATCCTGGTGGCGCCGCCCGGCTGGAGCCGACCTCCAGTCAGCCTCCGACGAAGCGCCCCGGTCTGGTGGACCGTCCCGTGTCCGCGGGCCACTGTGATCACTTCCGGTGCTTTGTCCTCGCCTTGCGCTCTGCTTCCTTGCGCTTCTTGATCGTGTAGGCGGACCAATCACCGCGATGCAGGTCGCAGCGCGACGCCCCGACCATGGCGAGTCGGCGACACCTGGTCCTCTTCTCTGTCAGTGCTCCACACCTGGACTGCGTCGCCATGTTTCTCCCCCCAGTGCCTCCGTATTGTCGAACCCGTAAGCCTTCCAGCACGTCGACGGACTGGGAAGGCGCGCACGGGCGCATTGCCGCGTCGGTCGACGCGCGGGGGCGCATGCTCTCCCGGCCGCAGAAGGGGGCGAGTGCTCCGGGCTGCGCTGGGCGCCCGCGTTGACGGGCTGTCGGGTGGCGGAGGAGACGCCCGGCAACGTTTCCGGGTCACCGGTCGTGCGAAGCCGCGCGCCGGAGGCGGGGCCGATACGCCGTGCCGCTCACTCTCCGGGGTGGTCGATGCCGAACTCGTACGCCACTTCCCACCGGACATCCGGCACGACGATGTCGGCGGTCTCTACAGGGCGGCCGTCCGTGTCGTAGTAGGTCCGCTCGATCACCAGCAGCAGGTCGCCAGGGTGCATGCCCAACAGATTGGCTTGCTCCTGGGTGGCGCGACCCGGTCGGGGCAACTCGACGGCAGTCTCGATCACCACGCCGATGGATCGCATCCGCTCCACGACCCCCATGCCGGCCAGCGGTCCCATCTCCGGGAGCACGACCGGGGTGCCCTCCGTGATGGCCATGGGCTCCCAGGATTCGGAGAGCTGTACGGGCTGCCTGTCGGCCATGAACTCGTAGCGAGTCACTACGCAGAGATCCCCGGGCTCGATCGCCAGGCGCTCGGCGATCCGCTGAGGTGCCGGCGTGCGTGCGGTGCTGTGAGCCTCCCACGTACCGGACTTCCCGCGCTCCTTCATGTCCGCGCGGAAGGGGGAGCCGCCTCGGCGCTCGCGGTGGCGTGAGCGGACCATGCGCATGCGTTCACGCGGCCTCCGTACGTAAGTGCCAGAGCCTGCCCGGCCCTCAAGAAGCCCCTCGATGATCAACCGGTCCACAGCTCGCTGCGTGACGTTCCGTCCTACGCCGTACTCGGCGGCAAGGTGGGCGTGAGAGGGCAGTCGTTCGCCCACGGCCCATTCGCCCGCCAGGACGCGAGCACGTAGGGCATCGGCTACCTGCAGATACGGAGCCTCACGGGGCATGGGCGGCTCTCCGATTGCCCCGGCCGGGGCGGGCGGTGCGTTGTGGTCGACATTGACAAGCTACTGCATGAGGTGAAAGCTACTTAAGTAGGAGCACGAAGCGTGGTCACGCGTTCACGGGAGATACCTGTGTGCATCTTCAGGTCGCGGGTCGAGGCGCTTGCCGCCTACCTGGGAGCGCTGACCGGGCGCGAGCCGCGGATCCGAGGCCAGTCGTCACACGCCCGGGTGGAGGTCGACTTGCCGAACCCCCTGCCGGACGAGGCCCGCATAGAGCTGCTGGCGGCTCTGGCGGCAGCCGATCGCTACGGCCACGACGTGACCGCCGAGGGCGCGTCGGTATGGGCGGAGATCGTGGTCCGACAACGAAAGAACCCCGGCGAGGTGGCTAGACCTCCCGGGGCACGGCCAACCTGATGAGAGCAGGTCGACATGAAAGACTCTATCCGCCGGATCGCCGCATGGCTCCGGCTGGTGTTCGGATCCGGCTGCGGCCGACGGAGGGCGGATGCCCGGCCGAGCGCTGGGGCCCCGGCAGGGCGGCACCTGCGCTGGCAGGTGGTGCACTTCGGCCCCGGTTGGGGATGGACAGCGTGGCCCCGACCTCCGTACGGACTCCGCGAGATGCTCGACGGCGACGCGGTCGCCCTGGTCCGGCCGTATCCGGTCTCGTATGAGCGTCGGCAGCAGCAGCGGCGCCTCACGCTCGTGATGACGGCGCACGTCGGCATCGACCTCGACCGGCGGGTCCCGCAGGGAACGGGGGGTGCCTGGTGACCGCGCACCTGAAGCGGGTCGAGCCGCCGAGTACGGAGCCGTGCGGGGCGCGGCCCCCGGGGGAGCGGCCGGGCCTGGATGCTCACCGTCTGGCGTGCGTCCTGCCCGGCGGGCACCAGGGTGAGCACCGGGACGCGCTTCGGCGGACCTGGGAGGCCCCCCGCGCGCGGGCGGAGCGCAAGCCGGTCCGCATGTGCGTGCGCTGCCACCACATCACGGACACGCCCATGGTCGTGTCGGAGATCCACTCCGCGAGTGGCCCGGGGTTTACCGTCTACTGCTGCCCGACGTGCGCCCCGTACTACTTTGCGCACCCCGAGCGGCAGCCCGGCTGGCCCGGGAACCCGGACGGCAAGCTGTGAGCGCGCCGCCGACCGTCACCGCGTGCGACGGGGACACGGCGGCTGTCCGTCGCCTCTCCATCACGGAGGCGTGGGCAGAAATGCACCGGACCGGCACGTCCGGAGCCTGCGTGATCGGCAAGTGCGACCGCTGCACCCCTCCGCTAGACCTGTACGTTCAGGCGCGGGGGCGCCCCCTGGCAGGCCCGCCGGCCGTGTCGATCCGCTGCACGTGCGTCTGCCACGGGCGTCGCCCGGTACGCAGGGAGGTGATCACCGCCCAGTGAACGGGCCGGCTGCCCGCAGAGTGCCTTGGCAGGCAGGCGGCCCCTCACATCGTCGTCCGCCGTGCGCGGCCGAGTCGGCTCAGAAGCCGAAGAAGTGAGGGGCCGGGGTCGTGGCCTGCGGTCTTGTTGGCGATCAATGCTGCGACCTGCGACTTAGCCGTTGGTTGTTGTCATCGTCGGTCATCCTTGCGTACCCCCGGACGGCCCGAAGGCGGCCCGGAGGAAGCGCCACTACCGAAGAATGAACCAGGGGCTGGCGCCCGTGCCTTGAGGGTGGCCGTAGTCGGGATACAGCTTGCCGTTGCGGATCGTGTACCAGGGGCTGGCGCCCATGCCCTTGGGGTGGCCGTAGTCGGGGTAAAGCTTGTCGCCTCGAACTGTGAACCAGGGGCTGGCAGCCATGCCTTGAGGGTGGCCGTAGTCGGGATACAGCTTGCCGTTGCGGATGGTGAACCAGGGGCTGGCGCCCATGCCTTTGGGGTGGCCGTAGTCCGGATATGCCTTCATCGTGACGCCTTGCGCTCGGAAGTCGTGTGGACGCCTGAGGGGCAGGTCCCGGAGAACCTGCCCCTCAGGTCACTTGCCCTTCGGCTTGTGCTTGGTCGGGTCAACGAGCTTGTAACTCTGGCCAGCCTTGGGTGTCGGCGGAAGGGGCTTGCCCTTCACGGCCGTGACCTCGGTCTTGGAGCCGGGGACCTTGTACTGTCCCGACTTCGGCGCCGGCGTACCCGGCGTGAGCTTCTTGGCCATCTTGATCACCTACCCTTCGAGCTGGATACCGCTCGATGTTGACCCCGCACTTCTGGCTGAAGGGTTGAGCCATGTAGGGTCGTTGGGCGCCTAGGAACGCACACGACCCCAGTTCAAGCAGGTACCGACCCCGTGTCAGTCCTTCTGAGCTGGGGTCTTTCGTGCTGTCAAAAAGGATAGCGCCTCTTGTGGCTCAAATGGGGTACGTGCACCACAACTTGTGGGTCGGTCAGGCCGTCCGGTCACTAGATGTGGGGGTGGCTGCGAACCTTTCAGGCTACCGGCGGCCACTGACAAGGTCGGTGGAGCGGCTTTGGGCGGGAGCTGCCATGGGGCGAGAGATCATGGCCCCGTAAGCTTCCGGCGCGTCGGGCAGTCTGTGGACCTGCCCGGTAAAGCACGACGTTGGGGCCATGATCTTAGAGGCTCGCCCCATGGTGGCTGCCTAAAGCCGTGGAACCGACCGGCCCCAGCCACGACGTGTTCTGACCTCATGCCGCCGGCCAACCCTCACCAGGGCGCGCGTCGGCGCAGCGCGGGCGGAGCGGGCCGGAGGCAGGAGCGGCGCCCGCGGCGGAGCCGGGAGCGCGCCCGGCGGAGCGGAGCGCAGCCGGGGCTTGACCCCAGTGGACCTTGCCGACCTGCTCGGCATCCCGGTGGAGACGGTCTACCAGTGGCGCCGGAAGAACACCGGGCCACGCGGGTTCCGTGTCGGCCGACATCTCCGATTCCATCCCGAGGACGTGCGCGCGTGGGTCTCGTCCCTCATGGACAAGGGAGCCGCCTGATGGCCGGGCACATCCAGGACCGCTGGTACAAGACGGAGACTCGTCCGAACGGCAAGCCGGTCAAGGTCAAGACCGATCGCCACGGGGTCGGCATGCGCTACCGCGTCCGCTACGTCGGCCCGGACGGTACGGAGAAGCCCAAGAGCTTCCCCGACAAGCAGAAGCGCAAGGCGGAGACGTGGTTGGCGAACATCGAAGCCGACATGTCGCGCGGCGACTACATAGCTCCGGAGGCAGGCAAGGTCACCTTCGAGCAGTACGCCACGCAGTGGATGAAGACGCAGATCACGGACCCCGCTACACGTGAGGCCGTCGAAATGCGGCTCCGCCGACACGCCATCCCGCACATCGGCAAGCGCCCCATCGGGTCGTTTAACCCGACGCACCTCCGCCTCTGAATGCGGGGCCTGGAGGAAGCCGGTCTGTCGGCCGCGTACCGGCGGGGGATCTTCGCTCACGTCTCCACGGTCTTCACGGCCGCCGTGGAGGACAGGGTCATACGGGTCAACCCGTGTAGCGCCCGGTCGGTGAAGGCCCCGCGGCTGGACCCGCGCAAGGTGAAGCCGTGGGCCGCCGACCGCGTCAAGGCTGTGCGGACTGCGCTGCCTGAGCGGTACCAGGCACTCGTGGACATCGCCGCCGGATGCGGTCTGCGGCAAGGTGAAGCCTTCGGGCTCGCGGTCGAGGACATCGACTTCCTCGGTGGCGTCGTGCACGTGGTCCGGCAGGTGAAGCTTCTGCACAACAGGCCCGTGTTCGCACCGCCCAAGGGTGGCAAGGAGAGGGACGTTCCCCTGCCCGAGTCCATCGCGTTCGCGTTGGCCGGCCACCTGACGCGCTTCCCGGCCGCTGAGGTGACGCTGCCCTGGAAGTCGCTGGACGGTCCGCCGGTCACCGCCACCCTGATCTTCCGGAGCCCCGAGGGCCTGTCCCTCAACCGCAACCGGTTCAACGACCGCCAGTGGCGCCCGGCCCTGCGCGCCGCCGGTGTGGTCACGGGGCGGGACAACGGGATGCATGCGCTACGGCACTTCTACGCGTCCGTGCTCCTGGACGCGGGGGAGAGCATCAAGGCCCTGAGTGAGTACCTCGGCCACCATGACCCGGGCTTCACGCTGCGGACGTACACGCACCTGATGCCGTCGAGCGAGACCCGTACGCGGGCTGCCGTGGACGCGGTCTGGACCGAATCGGCTACCGAGGACGGCCCTGAGACGGCCCGTGAGGGCTCATAGGGCGCTGACCTGCGGAAATCTCAGAAGCCGAAGTTCTGCGTCCACCAGGGCCCGCCGTCAGCGAAGTGCACGCCGACGCCCAGGGTGTTGAAGTCGCAGTTCAGGATGTTCGCCCGGTGGCCCTCGCTGTTCATCCAGGCGTCCATGACGGCTGCCGCGTCGGCCTGGCCGCGGGCGATGTTCTCGCCGCCCAGGCCCTCTATGCCCGCCTGCGCCGCACGGTCCCACGGCGAGTCGCCGTCCGGGTCCGTGTGCGAGAAGAAGCCGCGCTCCGCCATCTCCTGGCTGTACGCCCGTGCCAGCGAGGCCAGTTCGCCGGAGGCGCGCACTGGGGAGCAGCCCGCCTTGGCTCGCTCCTTGTTGACGAGGTCCAGCACCGCCGCCTCCGCGGCCTCCGCGCGGCTCACCGCCGTCTTCACGGGGGCGGGCGCGGTCGTCTTCGGCGGGGGAGGGGCGGGTGCCGTCGTGCGGGGCGCGGTCGTGGCGACCTTCGTCGGCGTCGGGGACGCCTTCTTCGGCTCCGCCGTCTTCGTCTTCACCGGCGTGGGCGAGGGTGACGGAGACGCCTTCGCCGGCGTGGGTGACGGCGACGGGCTCGTGGAGGGGGCGGCGGCCGACACCGGCGCGGACGGCTTCGGGGCGGCGGCGGTCGAGCCGCCCTGCGCGTTCAGTTCGGGGCTGCCGTCGGGCTGCACCCGGTCCGACGAGCCGCTGCCGAGGGTGAACGTCTCCCCGCCGGGCAGCAGACCCGACGCGACGGCGACGGCGCCGACGGCCATCGCGGCGGAGGCGCCCAGCAGGCCCCCGCGTACCGGCAGTCCGGCCGCCCGCTTCCTGCGGCGGCGGTCGGCGGCCCGGTGGCCTCCGGCCGTGCCGGCCGCGTGGTCGCCGGCGGCGGGTGCGGCGTCTGAACGTCGGTGGCGTCCCATCTGCTCCGCCCTCCTGCTCCCAGTCGCTTCTCGGTGTCGTGCGCCCTTCGTCCACCGGTGCAGCCGTGACGCACCCGAACGAGTGACGCTCGTTGGGTGGGGACTGTACGCCATGACGTACGGAGCGGAAGTGAAGCAGGGGCCGTTGGCCGGTTAGCGTGCAGCCATGGACGACGACGTACGGATGACCGCCTGGGTGCGCGGACGGGTGCAGGGAGTGGGATTCCGCTGGTTCACCAGGGAGAACGCCCTGCGCATCGGCGGGCTCACCGGCTTCGCCCTCAACCTCGACGACGGTCGCGTGCAGATCGTGGCCGAGGGTCCGCGTGAGAATTGCCACCGTCTCCTCGACTGGCTGCGCACCGGCGACACGCCCGGGCGCGTCGACGGTGTCACTGAGATCTGGGACACACCGCGCGGCGGCTACGACGGTTTCGGCATGCGCTGACGGCCTCGTCGAAAGGCTCCGGGGCGGCCCTGCGCAGGGGTGCGGGAGGCCCCCGGGGGCGGTGGGTGCGCCACCGCGCGCCCTCGCGTGGGACGGAAAGTGGCAGGTGATTGCGGAGAAGGGGTTGTGGCGGCCGCTCCGGCACGCAAGGATGATCTCCACGCCCCACGGCCCACCGCGTGCGAGGCGCCGCCGCACTCAGCGCGGCGGCGGACCCCCCGGTCGCCCCGTGATACGAGGCGTGATCGTGTTGACCGTCAAACTTTTTGGTGAGACTCTGGAAACCCCGGCGCACCTTGCTGTGTGGCAGTAAGAACGCAGCGGCACCATCCCATTACTGCCAAGCACCGCGGGTGCGATTCCCTCACGACCCAACCGCAACGGTCGGTCACTCATTGTGGAGGACCATCCATCATGGCAAAGGCGCTTCTCGGTTATGTCGGCGGTACCGACCCGCGACTGCTCGCCGAGATGCGACGGCTGCAGCAGCGTGTCCAGGACCTGGAGTCCGAGCTCGTACGGATCCAGTCGGAGAACGACGCGCTGACCGCCGCCGCCGCTCACCACGAGCCGCTGCTCGACGGCATCGACATCGACGTACCCAAGAGCGAGCCTGCACTCACCTGACACCCGACAGGCAACCCGTCGAACCGGGACCTGCGGGACGGTGAGAACCGTTCTCGCGAAAGATATGCAAGGGACGCTTCGGCGTCCCTTCCTTCTTTTCTCCTCGGCGACCGCCCGGCCCCTCCCGCCGCCGGACTCACCCGTTGATCTGCCCCCGGTGTTCACGAGGCAAACAAAACCCGGCAGGTAGAGTCCCGCCGTGCACCTCAAGGCCCTGACCCTCCGCGGATTCAAGTCGTTCGCCTCCGCCACCACCCTGCGGTTCGAACCGGGCATCACCTGCGTCGTCGGCCCCAACGGCTCCGGGAAATCCAACGTCGTCGACGCGCTCTCCTGGGTCATGGGGGAACAGGGCGCCAAACCCCTGCGCGGCGGCAAGATGGAGGACGTCATCTTCGCCGGCACCACCGGCCGCCCGCCCCTGGGCCGAGCCGAGGTGTCCCTCACGATCGACAACTCCGACGGCGCCCTGCCCATCGACTACGCCGAAGTCACCATCACGCGGATCATGTTCCGCGGCGGCGCCAGCGAATACCAGATCAACGGCGACACCTGCCGTCTCCTCGATATCCAGGAACTCCTCAGCGACTCCGGAATCGGCCGGGAAATGCACGTCATCGTCGGGCAGGGGCAGCTCGACTCCGTCCTGCACGCCGACCCCACCGGCCGCCGCGCCTTCATCGAGGAGGCCGCGGGCGTCCTGAAGCACCGCAAGCGCAAGGAGAAGGCGCTGCGGAAACTCGACGCGATGCAGGCGAACCTCTCCCGCGTGCAAGACCTCACCGACGAGCTGCGCCGCCAGCTCAAACCCCTCGGCCGCCAGGCCGCCGTCGCCCGCCGCGCCGCCGTCATCCAGGCCGAGCTGCGCGACGCCCGCCTCCGGCTCCTCGCCGACGACCTCGTACGGCTCCGGGCGGCCCTGCAGGCGGAGCTCGACGACGAGGCTGCCCTGAAGGAGCGCAGGCGGGCCGCCGAAGCCGCGCTGCAGGAGGCCCTGGAGCGCGAGGCGGCCCTGGAGGACGAGGTGCGCCGCCTCACCCCGCGCCTCCAGCGCGCCCAGCACACCTGGCACGAGCTGTCCCGCCTCGCCGAGCGGGTCCGGGGCACGGTGTCCCTCGCCGACGCGCGCGTCAGGAGCGCCACCGCCCCACCGCCCGAGGAGCGCCGCGGCCGCGACCCCGAGGACCTGGAGCGCGAGGCCGCCCGCGTGCGGGAGCAGGAAGCCGAACTGCAGGCGGCCCTGGAGGCCGCCGAGCGCGCCCTGGAGGACACCGTCGCCCACCGCGCCGAGCTGGAGCGGTCCCTCGCGGCGGAGGAGCGGCGCCTCAAGGACGCCGCCCGCGCCCTCGCCGACCGGCGCGAGGGCCTCGCCCGGCTCACCGGCCAGGTCGGAGCCGCCCGTTCGCGGGCCGCCGCCGCGCAGGCCGAGATCGACCGGCTGGCGGCCGGCCGCGACGACGCACGGGACCGTGCCGCCGCCGCGCAGGAGGAGTACGAGCGGCTCAAGGCGGAGTCCGACGCCCTCGACGCGGACGACGCGGAGCTGACCGCCGCCCACGAGGCCGCCCAGCAGGAACTGGCCGAAGCGGAAGCCGCCTTCACCACGGCGCGCGAGACCGCCACCGAGGCGGAGCGCCGCCGCGCCGCCGTCCAGGCCCGCCACGACGCCCTCGCCCTCGGGCTGCGCCGCAAGGACGGCACCGGTGCCCTGCTGGACGCCCGCGACCGGCTCGCCGGCCTGCTCGGCCCCGCCGCCGAGGTGCTCTCCGTCGCCCCCGGGTACGAGGTGCCCGTCGCCGCCGCGCTCGGCGCCGCCGCCGACGCGCTCGCCGTGACCGGCCCCGCCGCTGCCGCCGAGGCGCTGCGGATCCTGCGGAAGCACGACGCGGGGAGGGCCGCGCTGCTGCTGGCCGGCGCACCCGAGCCCGTACCGGGGCCCGGCCGCACCGACGGCGTCACCCTCGCCGCCGACCTCGTGCGGGGCCCCGCCGAACTGCTGCCCGCCGTGCGCAGGCTGCTGCGGGACGTCGCGGTGGTCGACACGCTGGAGGACGCCGAACGGCTCGTGCACGCCAGGCCGGCGCTGATCGCCGTCACCGCCGAGGGGGACCTGCTCGGCGCCCACTTCGCACAGGGCGGCTCCGCCGGGGCGCCCAGTCTCCTGGAGGTCCAGGCGTCCGTCGACGAGGCCGCCGCCGAACTGGCCGACCTGGCCGTGCGGTGCGACGCCCTCGCCGTGCGGCAGGAGGAGGCGGCCGGGCGGCGGCGGGCCTGCCAGGCGCGCGTGCAGGAACTGGGGGAGCGGCGCCGCACCGCCGACCGGGAGCGGTCCGCCGCCGCCCAGCAGGTCGCCCGCCTCGCCGGTCAGGCCCGCGCCGCCGCGGGGGAGGCCGAACGGACCGGGGCCGCCGTCGCCCGGGCCCGGGAGGCCCTGGAGCGGGCGGTGGAGGAGGCCGAGGAGCTGGCGGAGCGGCTGCTCGTCGCCGAGGAGGAGCCCGCGGAGGAGGAACCCGACACGTCGGTGCGGGACCGGCTGAACGCGGACGGCGCCAACGCCCGCCAGACCGAGATGGAGGCCCGGCTCCAGGTCCGCACCCACGAGGAGCGGGTGAAGGGCCTGGCCGGCCGCGCCGATTCACTCGACCGGGCCGCCCGCGCCGAGCGGGAGGCCCGCGCCCGCGCCGAGCAGCGCCGCGCGCTGCTGCGCCACGAGGCGGAGACCGCCGGGGCCGTCGCCGCGGGCGCCCGCCGGCTGCTCGCGCACATCGAGGTGTCGCTCGTGCGCGCCGAGCAGGAGCGGTCCGCCGCGGAGGCGGCCAAGGCCGCCCGCGAG
This sequence comes from Streptomyces sp. CC53, assembly GCF_001865245.1. Taxonomy (GTDB): domain Bacteria; phylum Actinomycetota; class Actinomycetes; order Streptomycetales; family Streptomycetaceae; genus Streptomyces. The sequence goes on from NZ_MKXB01000197.1 coordinate 27,886, forward strand.
CAGGACCTGGCCGCCGCCCGCGCCGAGGGCCGCGACCTGAAGGCCGAGCTGGACACACTGACCGACTCCGTGCACCGCGGCGAGGTACTGGGCGCGGAGAAGCGGCTGCGCATCGAGCAGCTGGAGGGCCGCGCCCTGGAGGAGCTGGGCGTCGAGCCGGCCGCCCTCATCGCCGAGTACGGCCCCGACCAGCTCGTGCCGCCCGCGCCGCCCGCCGACGGCGAGGCGCTGCCCGACGACCCCGAGCACCCGCGCAACCGGCCCCGGCCCTTCGTGCGGGTCGAGCAGGAGAAGCGGCTCAGGTCGGCCGAACGGGCCTACCAGCAGCTCGGGAAGGTGAATCCGCTGGCCCTGGAGGAGTTCGCGGCGCTGGAGGAGCGCCACCGGTTCCTGAGCGAGCAGCTCGACGACCTGCGGAAGACCCGCGCGCACCTGCTCCAGGTGGTGAAGGAGGTCGACGAGCGCGTCGAGCAGGTGTTCACCGAGGCGTACCGGGACACGGCCCGCGAGTTCGAGGGGGTGTTCTCCCGCCTGTTCCCGGGCGGGGAGGGCCGCCTCGTGCTCACCGACCCGGACGACATGCTCACCACCGGCGTGGACGTGGAGGCGCGGCCACCCGGCAAGAAGGTCAAGCGGCTGTCGCTGCTGTCGGGCGGCGAGCGGTCGCTCACCGCCGTGGCGCTCCTCGTGTCGATCTTCAAGGCGCGGCCGAGCCCGTTCTACGTGATGGACGAGGTGGAGGCCGCGCTGGACGACACCAACCTCCAGCGGCTGATCCGGATCATGCAGGAGCTCCAGGAGAGCTCCCAGCTCATCGTGATCACGCACCAGAAGCGGACGATGGAGGTCGCGGACGCGCTGTACGGCGTGTCGATGCAGGGCGACGGCGTCTCGAAGGTCATCAGCCAGCGGCTGCGCTGATCACCCACCCAAGATCAATTCAACTCCTGAACTCAGAGGTCGGGGCGGCATGGGTACGGCGCCCCGCACCGTGGCGTAGATGGTGAGGCGAAAGCCATTGCCGCCCAGCTATTGACTTCACAACTTGAAGGAATAGTCTCTCCACCGTTGTATACACCTTCAAGTGGTGGGCGGCATGAGGTTGTGCGCCACTGGAAGGGCCCCGCCCCCACACCCGGCGACGAGGCCGGGTCCAGGAGTACTCGTGACCAGCACCGCGCGGCACCCGTCACCGGGCGCCCGGCAGGCCCACCCGGACCACCTCAGCCACGTCGTCTTCATCACGGCGGCGGCCGCCATGGGCGGCTTCCTCTTCGGCTACGACAGCGCCGTCATCAACGGCGCCGTCGAGGCGATCCGCGACCGCTACGACGTCGGCTCCGGCACGCTCGCCCAGGTCATCGCCATCGCGCTGATCGGCTGCGCCGTCGGCGCCGCGACCGCGGGCCGCCTCGCCGACCGCATCGGCCGCATCCGCGTCATGCAGATCGCCGCCGTCCTCTTCACCGCCAGCGCCGTCGGCTCCGCCCTGCCCTTCGCCCTGTGGGACCTCGCCCTGTGGCGGGTCGTCGGCGGTCTCGCCATCGGCATGGCCTCGGTGATCGGCCCGGCGTACATCGCGGAGGTCGCGCCCGCCGCCTACCGCGGCCGCCTCGGCTCCTTCCAGCAGGCCGCCATCGTCGTCGGCATCGCCGTCTCCCAGCTGGTCAACTGGGCCATCCTCAACGGCGCCGACGGGCGCCAGCGCGGCGAGATCCTGGGGCTGGAGGCATGGCAGTGGATGCTCGGCGTCGAGGTCCTGCCCGCCGTGCTGTACGGGCTGCTCTCCTTCGCCATCCCCGAGTCGCCGCGCTTCCTCCTCTCCGTCGGCCGCCGCGAGCGCGCCCGTGAGGTCCTCGCCGAGGTCGAGGGCCGGGGCGTCGACCTCGACGCGCGCGTCGCCGAGATCGAGCAGGCGATGCACCGCGAGCACAGGTCCACCTTCCGGGACCTGCTCGGCGGCCGCTTCGGCCTGCTGCCCATCGTATGGATCGGCATCGGCCTGTCCGTCTTCCAGCAGCTCGTCGGCATCAACGTCGCCTTCTACTACTCCGCGACCCTGTGGCAGTCCGTCGGCGTCGACCCCTCGAGCTCGTTCCTCTACTCCTTCACCACGTCGATCATCAACATCGTCGGTACGGTGATCGCGATGGTCCTCGTCGACCGCGTCGGCCGCCGCCCCCTCGCCCTCGTCGGCTCCGCCGGCATGGCTCTCGCCCTGGCCTGCGAGGCGTGGGCGTTCTCCGCGGAACTCGTGGACGGCAGACTGCCCGAGACGCAGGGCGTCGTCGCCCTCGTCGCCGCCCACGCCTTCGTCCTCTTCTTCGCCCTGTCGTGGGGCGTCGTGGTCTGGGTCCTGCTCGGCGAGATGTTCCCCAACCGGATCCGCGCCGCGGCCCTCGGTGTCGCCGCCTCCGCCCAGTGGCTCGCGAACTGGCTCATCACCGCCACGTTCCCCTCGCTCGCCGAGTGGGACCTGTCCGGAACGTACGTCATCTACACGGTCTTCGCCGTGCTCTCCATCCCCTTCGTGCTCAGGTTCGTGAAGGAGACCAAGGGCAAGGCGTTGGAGGAGATGGGCTAATCCCCGCTGCCCCTCTCCTCGTTCTTCCGGCTGCCCCGTCCCGCCTCTTCCGTGCGGGCCGGGGCAGCCGGCCTTCCCGGCCCCCGCGCCCGCCCCCGCCACCGTGCCGCGGGACGCGCCCGCAGCCGCGCGGGCCCTCCGGGCAAGGCCCCGGCGCCGTACACCGACGCAGCCACCCCCGCTGTGAGCACCCAGCCCAGCCCGTGCCGGCCCGGCCAGCTCCCCGCCAGCGGTCCCGCGAACCACTCCACCCGCGTGAAGAGCAGCCCCACCGCCAGCCCGGCCCCCCACCCGGCCACCGCCCACCACGCGAAGCCGCCCCGGTACCAGTAGCCACTCGACCGGGAGGTGTCGAGCAGCGCCCCCGCGTCGTACGTCCCGCGGCGCAGCATGTCCGCGCCGAACACGCCGATCCACGCCGAGAACGCCACCCCCAGCAGCGTCAGGAACGACACGAACGCCGCCAGGAAGCCCTGCGCCACCAGCATGAGCACCCCGCCCGCCACCGCGCTGATCACCGCGTTCAGCCCCACCGCCCACGCCCGCGGCAGCCGGAACCCCAGCGTCTGCGCGGTGAACCCCGCCGAGTACATCGACAGCGCGTTGATCAGCAGCGTCCCCACGAGCGCGATCAGCAGGTACGGCACCGACAGCCACACCGGCAGCAGCTCCCCGATGAACGAGACCGGGTCCCGCGTCGATGCCAGCCCGGGCAGCGACTCGGCCATCACCGCACCCATCAGCACCAGCGGGACCACCACCACGAACGCCCCCGCGACGGTCGCGCCCACCACCGCCGCCCCCGACGCCCGCCGCGGCAGGTAGCGGGTGAAGTCCGGTGCCGACGGAGCCCAGCTGATCGCCCCCGCCGTGAGCGTCCCCACTCCCACCACCATCAGCGCCACCGGCCCCGACGGACGGCCGAACACCCCGGCCCAGTCCGTCCGCGCGACCAGATGGCCCAGCACCAGCAGCGAGAACGCGCCGAACAGGTAGGCCGACCAGCGGCAGCACCACCGCAGCGCCCCGATCCCGAGCCCCGACACGAGGAACGTGCCGCCGACGAAGAGCAGCAGCGCCACGACGGACGGCAGCCCCCCGTTCCGCAGCCCGAACAGCAGATCCGCGACGGTGAGCAGGGCGTAGGCGCCGGTCACCGCGTTGACGGCCTCCCAGCCCCAGCGCGCCACCCAGATCACCGCGCCGGGCAGCAGGTTCCCGCGCTGGCCGAACGCCGCCCGCGACAGGGCCATGCCCGGCGCCCCGCCCCGCTTCCCGGCGATCGAGACGAGGCCCACGATGCCGTACGACACGACCGGCGCCGCCGCCGCGACGACCAGCACCTGCCAGAAGTTCAGCCCGTGCAGCACCACCAGGCTCGCGCCCATCGTGAGCAGCAGGACGGAGATGTTCGCCGCCACCCACGTGGGGAACAGTTCGCGGACCCGGCCCACGCGCGCGGAGTCGGGCACGGGCTCCAGCCCGCGACTCTCGTACATTCCCCGCAGAATTCCCTAAAAGGGGACATCCGGGCAAGGAGGTCAGGGGCGTCCGGAGGGTCTCGCGCATACTGGACGCACCATGGAATACGTCATCCTCGCTGTAGTCATCGCCCTGGTCGCGGTCGGAGCGGCCGGCTACCTCGTGGTGAGCGGCCGCCGCACCAAGCAGCTGCCGCCGCCCGAGGCGCCGACCGCCACCCCCACCATCACCGCCCCGCCCGCCGAACCGCGCGTCGGCGAGGAGGCGGAGACCCCGCGGGAGGAACCACGCCGCACGATCGAGGAGGTCGGCCTCCCGACCGCCGACGAGATCGTCACCGAGCCGACCGCCCTCGAAGACCCGGTCATGGCCGCGCCCCCGGCCCCCGAGGTCGAGGTCCCGGCCCCCACCGAGGGCCGCCTGATCCGGCTGCGCGCCCGGCTCGCCCGCTCCCAGAACGCCCTCGGCAAGGGCCTGCTGACCCTGCTCTCCCGGGAACACCTCGACGAGGACACCTGGGAGGAGATCGAGGACACCCTGCTCACCGCCGACGTCGGCGTGAAGCCCACCCAGGAGCTCGTGGAGCGGCTGCGCGAGCGCGTCAAGGTCCTCGGCACCCGCACCCCGCAGGAACTGCGCACCCTCCTGCGCGAGGAACTGCTCACCCTCGTCGGCACCGACTCCGACCGCACGGTCAAGACCGAGAGCGACCTCGACACGCCCGGCATCGTCATGGTCGTCGGCGTCAACGGCACCGGCAAGACCACCACCACCGGCAAGCTGGCCCGCGTCCTCGTCGCCGACGGCCGCTCCGTCGTCCTCGGCGCCGCCGACACCTTCCGCGCCGCCGCCGCCGACCAGCTCCAGACCTGGGGCGAGCGCGTGGGCGCACGCACCGTGCGGGGACCGGAAGGCGGCGACCCCGCGTCCGTCGCGTTCGACGCGGTGAAGGAGGGCATCGCCGAAAGCGCCGACGTCGTCCTCATCGACACCGCCGGCCGCCTGCACACCAAGACCGGGCTCATGGACGAGCTCGGCAAGGTCAAGCGCGTCGTCGAGAAGCACGGCCCGCTGGACGAGGTCCTGCTCGTCCTGGACGCCACGACCGGGCAGAACGGCCTCGTCCAGGCGCGCGTCTTCGCCGAGGTCGTCGACATCACCGGCATCGTCCTGACCAAGCTGGACGGCACCGCCAAGGGCGGCATCGTCGTCGCCGTCCAGCGCGAGCTGGGCGTGCCCGTCAAGCTGATCGGCCTTGGCGAGGGCCCCGACGACCTGGCGCCCTTCGAGCCGGAGGCGTTCGTCGACGCCCTGCTCGGCGACTGACCGCCGCCCCTCCGACGGCTCTGCCCCGGCCCTCCGACGGCCGCCTCCCCGCTGAAGGGGGGCGGCACCCGGAGCGCCGGGGCTTCTCCGTGCGGGCCTGTGCGGGCCCCGCCGGTCACGCCCGGTGGCAGATGTACGCCAGGGTGCCGAGCAGCAGCCGCGCCTGCGGCGCGTGCGGGGCGTCCAGGGAGGGGGCCCGCAGCCACCGGACCGGCCCCAGGCCGGCCAGGTCCGACGGCGGCGCCGTCACGTACGCGCCCGGCCCCAGGCACCGCAGGTCGAGGTCCGCGTCCTCCCAGCCCATCCGGTACAGCAGCCGCGGAAGCTCCGCCGCCGCCCCGGGCGCCACGAAGAACCGCACCCGGCCCGTGGGCGTCACGCAGACGGGCCCCACCGGCAGGCCCATCCGCTCCAGGCGCACCAACGCCCTGCGGCCCGCCTGCTCCGCCACCTCCAGCACGTCGAACGCCCGCCCCACCGGCAGCATCAGCGCCGCGCCCGGGAACCGCGACCACGTCTGCGCGACCACGTCCAGCGGCGCGCCCGCCGGGACCACCGGGGCGAAGCCCAGCGGATGCGCCCCCGGGGCCGCGCACGCGGAGTCGCCGCAGGAGCACTCACCGGCCGAGGCGCGGGTCCCCGGCACGACGTCCCAGCCCCACAGGCCGGTGTACTCCGCCGCCGCCGTGCACTCCGCCGAGCGGGCCGCCCGGCGGCGGGACGCCGTGAACGCCGTGAATCCGGTGAATCCCGTCCACCCGGAACGCATGTCGCGGATGCGCGTGCCGCCGATCGTGAAGCCCATGCCCCCTCCAACGGGTCGAACTCGCCGGTGGTTACGACTCGGAGTAGCGCCGTGACACTGCGTGGGGTCGTCCCTCGTTCGGGTGGTACGCAGAAGCTGCCGCGGTGGTGCGTGACCCCGCGCGCGCTGCGGTACGCCTCAGTGCGCCCGGCTCCCGATCGCCGTACGCCAAGTCAACCGCGCCCCGCTCTCCGCGCGTTCATTCGAAGGGGTGGCGAATGGTGGCGTTTACTGAAACGGGCTCGCGGTGCGGGTGATCGTAGGATTACTTTCGGTGCATGAACTCCGGGTAGCGTTCTGGCTCATGGGTATGCCGGAGGCAAGCGGGTTCCCGTGCGGGGCGGTGCGCAGAGGCGGCGCCCGGGCAGCGGCCCGCGGCACACGGTGATCCGACAAGGGTTCGGCAACACGGCGACACGGCAGATGGGGGCCTTTCAGTGGGCGGCAGCGGCGCAGACGGTCCTACGGCCACCGGGAAGCGCCCGAACGAGCAACTCGGCTCGTGGTTCGTGCGCAGCGGCTGGTCGAAGGGCGAGCTCGCACGTCAGGTGAACCGCAGGGCGCGTCAGATGGGCGCACACCACATCAGCACCGACACCTCGCGCGTACGGCGCTGGCTGGACGGCGAGCAGCCCCGCGAGCCCATCCCGCGCATCCTGTCCGAGCTGTTCTCCGAACGGTTCGGGGCGGTCGTCGGCATCGAGGACCTCGGTCTGCGCCCCGCCCACCAGTCGCCCTCCGTCTCCGGAGTCGACCTGCCCTGGGCTGGACCGCAGACCGTGTCGCTGCTCAGCGAGTTCTCCCGCAGCGACCTCATGCTCGCCCGCCGCGGCTTCCTGGGCAGCTCCCTCGCCCTCGCCGCCGGGCCCGCGCTCATCGAGCCCATGCAGCGCTGGCTCGTGCCCGCCCCCGCCGCGGACCGCGCCGAGCCCGCCGCCGCGGGCCGCCGCCCCAAGCTCTCCAGGGCCGAAGTGGAGATGCTGGAGTCCACCACCGTCATGTTCCGCACCTGGGACGCCCAGTGCGGCGGAGGGCTGCGCCGCAAGGCCGTGGTCGGGCAGCTCCACGAGGTCACCGACCTCCTCCAGGAGCCCCATCCGGCCCCGACCGCCCGGCGCCTCTTCCGCTGCGCCGCCGAACTGGCCGAGCTGGCCGGCTGGATGAGCTACGACGTGGGCCTCCAGCCCACTGCCCAGAAGTACTTCGTGCTCGCCCTGCACGCCGCGAAGGAGGCCGGCGACAAGCCCCTCGGCTCGTACATCCTGTCCTCCATGAGCCGCCAGATGATCCACCTCGGGCGGCCCGACGACGCCCTCGAACTCATCCACCTCGCCCAGTACGGCAGCCGCGACTGCGCCACGGCGCGGACCCAGTCCATGCTGTATGCGATGGAGGCCCGGGCCTACGCCAACATGGGCCAGCCCAGCAAGTGCAAGCGTGCCGTCCGCATGGCCGAGGACACCTTCGCCGACGCGGCCCTCGACGACGACCCCGAGCCCGACTGGATCCGGTTCTTCTCCGAGGCCGAACTCCACGGCGAGAACTCCCACTCGTACCGTGACCTCGCCTACGTCGCCGGGCGCAGCCCCACGTACGCCTCCCTCGCCGAACCCGTCATGCAGCGGGCCGTCGACCTGTTCTCGACGGACGACGAGCACCAGCGCTCCTACGCCCTCAACCTCGTCGGCATGGCCACCGTGCACCTCCTCAAGCGGGAGCCCGAGCAGGCCGCCGGCCACGCGGAGCAGGCCCTCAGGGTCGCCAAGCGGGTCCGCTCCGAGCGCGTCAACACCCGGCTCCGCAAGACCGTCGCCAACGCCGCGCGGGAGTTCGGGGACCTCCAGGAAGTCGTCCACCTCACGGAGAAGCTCGCCACCGAACTCCCGGAGTCCGCGGAAGCGGTCTGAACCCGCCCGCAGCCTCCCCGGTCGCCCCCGCGGCCACCTCCCCGCCCGCGCCCGCAGACTCCGGCCGCGGCGGTCCGCCCCGTACAGCCCGACTCGGTTCCCCCACCGCCAGGTCAACGGGTGCGACCGCCGCGGCCGGTACCCGTCCCCGCGGCCGCGAGCGACAGGGGCAGAGGATAGCCCCGTTACCCAACCGTGATGCGGCAGTTCATGGTGACGTAACACACCCGAAGGGTTCGTCACCCGGCCGAAACAACGGGCGGCATCGACGGAAACCGCGCTGCGCGAATCTCCTGCGTCATAACCGGCCACCTCCCAGCCGCGCAGCCTCCCGGCGCGCACCCCCGCACAGGCCGACCGACGACGAGGAGACCGCCGCGATGTCCCCAGGCATCCTGACGCTCGCCGCAGACGAAGCCCCCGCGCTCTCTGCCGCCAACACCGGATTCATGCTGATCTGCTCCGCCCTCGTGATGCTCATGACCCCGGGCCTCGCCTTCTTCTACGGAGGCATGGTCCGCGTCAAGAGCACCCTCAACATGCTGATGATGAGCTTCGTCAGCCTGGGTATCGTCACCGTTCTCTGGGTGCTCTACGGCTTCAGCATCGCCTTCGGCGCCGACACCGGATCGGTCGTCGGCTGGTCCTCCGACTACGTCGGACTCAGCGGCATCGGCCGCGACGAACTGTGGGGCGCCACGACCATCCCGGTCTTCGTCTTCGCCGTGTTCCAGCTGATGTTCGCGATCATCACCCCCGCCCTCATCAGCGGCGCCCTCGCCGACCGCGTCAAGTTCGGCGCCTGGGTCCTCTTCATCACGCTGTGGGCCACCGTCGTCTACTTCCCCGTCGCCCACTGGGTGTGGGCGGAGGGCGGCTGGCTCTTCGACATGGGCGTCATCGACTTCGCCGGCGGCACCGCCGTCCACATCAACGCCGGCGCCGCCGCCCTCGGCGTCATCCTCGTCATCGGCAAGCGCGTCGGCTTCAAGAAGGACCCGATGCGCCCGCACAGCCTCCCGCTCGTCATGCTGGGCGCCGCCCTCCTCTGGTTCGGCTGGTTCGGCTTCAACGCCGGCTCGTGGCTCGGCAACGACGACGGCGTCGGCGCCGTGATGTTCGTGAACACCCAGGTCGCCACCGCCGCCGCCGTCCTCGCCTGGCTCGCCTACGAGAAGGTCCGCCACGGCGCCTGCACCACCCTCGGTGCCGCCTCCGGCGCGGTCGCCGGACTCGTCGCCATCACCCCGGCCGGCGGCTCCTGCTCCCCGCTCGGCGCCCTCGCCATCGGCGCCATCGCCGGCCTCGTCTGCGCGATGGCCGTCGGCCTGAAGTACAAGCTCGGCTACGACGACTCCCTCGACGTCGTCGGCGTCCACCTCGTCGGCGGCATCATCGGCTCGGTCCTCGTCGGCTTCTTCGCCACCGGCACCGTCCAGTCCGACGCCAAGGGCCTCTTCTACGGGGGCGGCGTCGACCAGCTCGTCAAGCAGGTCATCGGCGTCGCCGCGGTCCTCGCCTACTCCCTGGTCGTCTCCGCCGTCCTCGCCCTCGTCATCCACAAGACGATCGGCATGCGCGTCAGCGAGGACGACGAGGTCGCCGGCATCGACCAGGTCGAGCACGCCGAGACCGCGTACGACTTCAGCGGGGCCGGTGGCGGCGCCGCCCCCCGCAAGACCGTCCTCGCCACGGCCGACACCGCCGCGGCGGCACAGCAGAACAAGAAGGTGGACGCATGAAGCTCATCACCGCCATCGTCAAGCCGCACCGGCTCGACGAGATCAAGGAAGCCCTCCAGGCATTCGGAGTGCAGGGCCTGACCGTCACCGAAGCCAGCGGCTACGGACGCCAGCGCGGCCACACCGAGGTCTACCGTGGCGCCGAGTACACCGTCGACCTCGTCCCCAAGATCCGCATCGAGGTCCTCGTCGAGGACGACGACGCCGAGCAGCTCGTCGACGTCATCGTCAAGGCCGCCAGGACCGGCAAGATCGGCGACGGCAAGGTCTGGAGCGTCCCCGTCGAGACCGCCGTACGCGTCCGCACCGGCGAGCGCGGACCCGACGCACTGTAAGGAGCTGCCGGGTGTCGAGCCTCCACCACACCTCAGGAACCTCAGGCATGTCAGAGACCTCGGGAACCTCAGGAACCGAACACTCGCAACCCGGCGGCTACGCGGCGGCCCGGCTGAGCCTCCTCCAGCAGGAGGCCCGGCCCGGGCCGTCGCGCCGTGCCGAGCTGGCCCGCCTCACCGACGACTGGCTGGCCGCCCTCTTCACCGCCGCCGCCCCGCCCCGCGGCACCGCCCTCGTCGCCGTCGGCGGCTACGGCCGCGGCACACTCTCCCCCCGCAGCGACCTCGACCTGCTGCTCCTCCACGACGGCACCGCCGAACCCGCCGCCGTCGCCGCCCTCGCCGACCGCGTCTGGTACCCCGTCTGGGACCTCGGCCTCGCCCTCGACCACTCCGTACGCACCCCCGCCGAGGCCACGAAGACCGCGGCCGACGACCTGAAGGTCCAGCTCGGCCTCCTCGACGCGCGCCCCCTCGCCGGCGACCGCGGCCTCGTCGCCGCACTGCGCACCGCCGTCCTCGCCGACTGGCGCAACCAGGCCCCCTCCCGCCTCCCCGCCCTGCACGCGCTCTGCCAGGAGCGCGCCGAACGCGCCGGGGAACTCCCCCACCTGCTGGAACCGGACCTCAAGGAGTCCCGTGGCGGCCTGCGCGACGCCACCGCCCTGCGCGCCGTCGCGGCCTCCTGGCTCGCCGACGCCCCCCGCGACGGCCTCGCCGACGCCACCCGGACCCTCCTCGACACCCGGGACGCCCTCCACCTCACCACCGGCCGCGCCACCGACCGCCTCGCCCTCCAGGAACAGGACCAGGTCGCCGCCGCCCTCGGCGTCCTCGACGCCGACACTCTGCTGCGCCGGGTCTACGAGGCGGGCCGCACCCTCGCCTACGCCTCCGACGTCACCTGGCGCGACGTCCAGCGCGTCCTGCGCGCCCGCTCCGCCCGCCCCCGCCTGCGCGCCCTCCTCGGAGGCACGAAACCCCAGCCCGAACGCACCCCCCTCGCCGAAGGCGTGGTGGAGATGGACGGCGAAGCCGTCCTCGCCCGCACCGCCCGCCCGGAACGCGACCCCGTCCTCCCGCTGCGCGCCGCCGCCGCCGCGGCCCAGGCGGGACTGCCGCTGTCCCGGCACGCCGTACGGCACCTCGCGACCGCCGCGAAACCCCTGCCCGCGCCCTGGCCGGCGGAAGCCCGCGAGCAGCTCATCACCCTGCTCGGCGCGGGCGAGCCGACCCTCGCGGTCTGGGAGGCCCTGGAGGCGGAGGGCCTCGTCACCCGCCTTCTGCCCGACTGGGAGCGCGTCCGCTGCCGGCCCCAGCGCAACCCCGTCCACACCTGGACCGTCGACCGCCACCTCGTCGAGACGGCGGTCCGCGCCTCCGCCCTCACCCGCCGCGTCGGCCGCCCGGACCTCCTCCTCGTCGCCGCCCTCCTGCACGACATCGGCAAGGGCTGGCCCGGCGACCACTCGGTCGCCGGCGAGACCATCGCCCGGGACACCGCCGTCCGCATCGGCTTCGACGCCGCGGACGCCGACGTCCTCGCCGTCCTCGTCCGCCACCACCTGCTCCTCGTCGACACCGCCACGCGCCGGGACCTGGACGACCCGGCCACCGTCGAGTCGGTCGCGAAGGCGGTCGGGTCCGTGTCCACCCTGGAGCTGCTGCACGCCCTGACCGAGGCGGACGCCCTGGCTACCGGACCGGCCGCCTGGTCCTCGTGGCGGGCCTCGCTCGTCGCCGACCTCGTCAAACGGGTGGCCGGCGCGCTGGCCGGGGACGCCCCCCGGGTGGCCCGGCCCACGGCACCCGGCGCAGCGGAGGAACGGCTCGCCGTCGAAGCCCTGCGGACCGGCGAACCCGTCCTGGACCTGCACGCCGAAGCCGCCCCGCAGGACGGCGCACCCGAACCGGTCGGCGTGGAGCTGCTCATCGCCCTGCCCGACCAGCCGGGCGTCCTCCCCGCCGTCGCCGGCGTCCTCGCCCTGCACCGGCTCACCGTGCGCTCGGCCGACCTCCGCGCCATCGACCTGGACCCGGCCTTCGGCAGTTCCGCCGTCCTGGTCCTCAACTGGCGGGTCGCCGCGGAGTACGGCTCCCTCCCGCAGGCCGCGCGGCTGCGCGCCGACCTCGTACGGGCGCTGGACGGGTCCCTGGACGTGGCGGCCCGGCTGGCGGAGCGGGACGCCGCGTACCCGAGGCGGCGAGGCGTCAAGGCCCCGCCGCCCCGGGTGACGGTCGCCCCCACGGGCTCCGCCGCCCGAGCGACGGTCATCGAGGTGCGGGCTCAGGACGCCCCCGGGCTGCTGCACCGGATCGGCCGGGCACTGGAGGGGGCCGACGTCCGGGTGCGGAGCGCCCACGTGAGCACGCTGGGCGCCAATGCGGTGGACACCGTGTACGTGACCAGCGGAGACGGCAGGCCCCTCGCGGGCGAGGAGGCGGCGGAGGTCGCCAGGGGCCTGGAACGGGCGCTGTCGACGGCGTGACCGGACAGGGAGCCGGCCGTTCTGGCTCGGGTGGCTCGGGTGGCTCGGGTGGCTCGGGTGGCTCGGGTGGCTCGGGTGGC
>NZ_MKXB01000197.1:40901-58067 GCF_001865245.1 Streptomyces sp. CC53
CGTCGCCGAGCCGTGCCCGGCGCGGCCATGCTCCGGTACGCCGGGGACGCGCCCCCGCCCGTCGGATCCCGGCGGGCGAGGGCACCCTCGGCGCGCGGCCGGATACCCTTGAGTCCGACTGTCCGCTTGCCCCCTAGACCCGAGGATCCGCGACCGCCGTGTTCGATACGCTCTCCGACCGCCTCAGCGCGACTTTCAAGAACCTCCGGGGCAAAGGTCGCCTCAGCGAGGCCGACATCGACGCCACGGCACGTGAGATCCGTATCGCGCTGCTCGAGGCCGATGTCGCCCTCCCCGTCGTCCGCGCCTTCATCAAGAGCGTGAAGGAGCGGGCGCTCGGGGCGGAGGTGTCCAAGGCACTGAACCCCAGCCAGCAGTTCATCAAGATCATCAACGATGAGCTGGTGGGCATCCTCGGCGGCGAGACCCGCCGGCTCCGCTTCGCCAAGCAGCCCCCGACCGTGATCATGCTCGCCGGCCTCCAGGGCGCGGGCAAGACCACCCTCGCCGGAAAGCTCGGCCGGTGGCTCAAGGGCCAGGGCCACACCCCGCTGCTCGTCGCCTGCGACCTCCAGCGGCCCAACGCCGTCAACCAGCTGAGCGTCGTCGCCGAGCGCGCCGGGGTCGGCGTCTACGCGCCGGAGCCGGGCAACGGCGTCGGTGACCCGGTCCAGGTCGCGAAGGACTCGGTCGAGTACGCGCGGACCAAGCAGTTCGACATCGTGGTCGTCGACACCGCCGGTCGCCTGGGCATCGACCAGGAGATGATGCAGCAGGCCGCGGACATCAGGGACGCGGTCTCCCCGGACGAGATCCTCTTCGTCGTCGACGCCATGATCGGCCAGGACGCCGTCAACACCGCGGAGGCGTTCCGTGACGGTGTCGGCTTCGACGGCGTCGTGCTGTCGAAGCTCGACGGCGACGCCCGAGGCGGTGCCGCGCTCTCCATCGCGCACGTCACCGGCCGCCAGATCATGTTCGCCTCCAACGGCGAGAAGCTGGACGACTTCGACGCGTTCCACCCGGACCGCATGGCGTCCCGCATCCTGGGCATGGGCGACGTCCTGTCGCTCATCGAGAAGGCCGAGCAGACCTTCAGCCAGGAAGAGGCCGCCAAGATGGCCTCGAAACTGGCGAGCAGCAAGGGCAAGGACTTCACCCTCGACGACTTCCTGGCCCAGATGGAGCAGGTCCGGAAGATGGGCAGCATCTCGAAGCTGCTCGGCATGCTGCCCGGCATGGCCCAGATGCGGGACCAGATCAACAACATCGACGAGCGGGACGTGGACCGCACCGCCGCCATCATCAAGTCGATGACGCCGGCCGAGCGCCAGGACCCGACGATCCTCAACGGCTCCCGCCGGGCCCGCATCGCCAAGGGCTCGGGTGTGGACGTCAGCGCCGTGAAGTCGCTCGTCGAGCGGTTCTTCGAGGCCCGCAAGATGATGTCCCGCATGGCGCAGGGCGGCGGCATGCCGGGGATGCCGGGCATCCCCGGCATGGGCGGCGGCCCCGGCCGCCAGAAGAAGCAGCAGAAGCAGGCCAAGGGCAAGCGCCGCAGCGGCAATCCGATGAAGCGGAAGGCGGAGGAGCAGGCCGCCGCCGAGCGCCGCCAGCAGGCGCAGGCCCAGCAGGCCGGCGCGGCGTTCGGACTGCCGCCGGGTGAGCCCGGCAAGGACTTCGACCTGCCGGACGAGTTCAAGAAGTTCATGAGCTGACGGCCACCGCACGGGCGCCCGGCCCGCGCGAAGTGTCCCCACGTAAGGGGCACCCCTCCTGTGAGGGGCGCCCCTTACGCGTACCGGCGGCCGTCCGTACGGCACGCACGTACGTGCGGGCGCCGCCGGTGACCGGCTGATCGGGCGGGGGAGCCCCGGGCCGGAGCGGCCCCCACCCGCACCACCCCGCCGCCGTCCACCGGACCGTTACGGGATCCTGGCGACGAGATAACGGAACACGTTCGACATCCACACCGTCCCGTCGGGACGTACGTGCGGGTGCAGTGCCTCCGTGATCTCCTTCTCCACCGTCGCCAGGTCGCAGGCCCGCACCGCCGCGTCGAAGTGCCCGGTCGACAGCAGACCGCGTACGGCGCTGTCCGTGTCGGCGTAGCCGAAGGGGCACGACACGCGCCCCGAACCGTCCGGCCGCAGGCCCGCCCGGGCGGCCACGTCCTCCAGTTCGTCCCGCAGCGCGGGGCGCCAGGCGTCCTGCGGCCGCAACCGCTCGGTGAGGCGGCCGGCGACCCGCAGCACTCCGGTCGTCGCACAGCGCTCCGGGGGGCCCCAGCCCGCGAGGACGACGGCGCTGCCCCGCTCGGCGAGGCGGGCGGCCGCACGCAGCGGGGGCACCACCCCCTCCGCGTCGTCCGCGGTGCACCCGATCGGCTGAAGCGCGGTGACGAGGTTGTACGCCGGACGGGAGGGATCGGCGGCCTGCGCCGCCTCATCCGGCCCGCCGTAGAGCAGCACGGTCTCCAGACGGGGCTCCGGCGCGCCGCCCGGTCCGGGGTGCGCCCCGGGATCGGGCAGCAGCCGCTGCCTGGCCAGGTCCACGCGCGCGTGGTCCGTGTCCACCCCGGTGACCTGCGCCCCGCGCGTGGCGGCCATGAGCAGGGCGAGCCCCGAGCCGCACCCGAGACCGAGGAGCCGCGTCCCGGTTCCGACCTCCAGGTGCTCGTACACCGCTTCGTAGAGCGGCACCAGCATCCGCTCCTGGATCTCCGCCCAGTCGCGGGCGCGGCTCGGCGCACGCGACGGCGCCGGAGAGGCCGGGGCCGGGTGGGGGTGGTGCTGGACGAGCATAGGTGTCATCGAAAGCGCCCCAATCAGCCGAGAGGTCGATCTGTGCGTCCGTGCCCTGATTGACAGCCCCCGTGTGCGCGCTCGCACGTCCGTGAAGCCAGAGAACTCCGCATTCGCCATCGCGTCCAGGGGTCGGGCAGCGCAATGCTTGCGTGCTCCGGTCGTGCGCCCCCTGGCCCGGCACGAACCAGTTCCATAGTGAGGGCGCCGCGCGAATCCCGCCATGCAAGCCGGGCCGGTGCCCCGCGCGTCGCATCGCCCGGGTACTGTCACCTCCGCGAACACCGGCCGCGGGCGGACCGGGTGCCGCGCACCACCGTGCGGCGGACCGTGCGACCGCCCGGCCCCGCGGAGCCGGCGGTCGCCCAGTGGCCCGCGGTGCGCCGCGGTCCTCCGTCCCGCCCCGCACGCCCCCGTACTCCCCTGCATTTCCTGGTAGTTCCTCGCAGATCCTGGTAGATCCTCCGCAGATCAGCGCACTGACCCTCGTCAGGACACATGAACGGCAACTGACGGGTACGTGCAAATTATTTGGGATGCCCCGTAATGGAACCCCCTGGCTCTCCGGCTCGTTGTCACGACGTGAGCACGACACCACCTGTCCTCGCCGCAGAACTGGCACAGGCGTGGGCCGACATTCAGCGGCACCACCCCGAGCTGCCCGATCTCGCCGCGCCAGAGTCCCTGATCGGAGAGTCGTCGTCCGCCTGCGGCGCCGAGCTCTCCTTCGAGCGACTGCTCCACGAGGCAGTCCACGGCATCGCCGCCGCGCGAGGTGTCCGCGACACCTCACGCGCCGGCCGTTACCACAACCGACGCTTCCTGGCGATCGCCGAGGAGATGGGCCTGGACCACGCGGAGGAGCCGCACCCCAGCAGCGGCTTCTCCCTGGTCACGCTCAGTCCCGAGGCCAAGCGCCGCTACCGCCCCACCATGGAGCGGCTGCAGCGCGCCCTGAAGGCGCACAGCGCTGCGACGGCCGCCGACACCAAGCGCTCCTTCCGCGGGCCCGCCGCCCGGCACGGCTCCTCCGGCGGCGGCGTGCGGGTCAAGGCGGTGTGCGACTGCGGCCGCAACGTCCGGGTCGTTCCCTCGGTGCTCGCCCAGGCACCGATCCTGTGCGGGAGTTGCGGAAAGCCGTTCCGGATTCCGGAAGCCGTCGGCGCGGCCCGGTGACCCCGTGGGTGCCGCACCCCGCGGCCGGGCGTCTGCGCGGGGTGTGGCACAATGGCTAGCTGTACTCGACAGTCGAACAGGACCCCTCTCTCCTCCGGCTGACGCGTCCATCGGGCATTCGGGTACCGCAACCCCACGTGGCATCTCGTCGTGCCCACCACGTCAAGACCAGGAGACACCACACCCGTGGCAGTCAAGATCAAGCTGAAGCGTCTGGGCAAGATCCGTTCGCCTCACTACCGCATCGTCGTCGCCGACTCCCGCACCCGCCGTGACGGCCGGGCCATCGAGGAGATCGGTCTGTACCACCCGACGTACAACCCGTCGCGCATCGAGGTCGACTCGGAGCGTGCCCAGTACTGGCTGTCCGTCGGCGCCCAGCCGACCGAGCCGGTGCTCGCCATCCTGAAGCTGACCGGCGACTGGCAGAAGCACAAGGGCCTGCCCGCCCCGGAGAAGCCGCTCCTGGCCCCGGCCACGAAGGAAGAGAAGCGCTCCTCCTTCGACGAGTTCGCCAAGACGCTCGAGGGCGACGACACCAAGGGTGAGGCCATCACCCCCAAGGCCAAGAAGGCTGACAAGAAGGCGGACGAGGCCGAGGCGGCCGAGTCCACCGAGTCGACCGAGGCCTGAGCATGCTCGAAGAGGCGCTTGAGCACCTCGTGAAGGGCATCGTCGACAATCCCGACGACGTACAGGTGGCCGGGCGCAACCTGCGCCGCGGGCGCGTGCTGGAGGTCCGGGTCCACCCCGACGACCTCGGCAAGGTGATCGGCCGCAACGGCCGCACCGCTCGCGCCCTGCGCACGGTCGTGGGCGCCATCGGCGGCCGCGGTGTCCGGGTCGACCTCGTCGACGTGGACCAGGTTCGCTGAGCGAAGTTGAACACCGGCGCACGGGCCGGGGAGGGCATGCGCCCGCCCCGGCCCGTCGTCGTCCGACCAGGAGAATGCGAAAAGTGCAGCTGGTAGTCGCGCGGATCGGCCGCGCCCACGGAATCAAGGGCGAGGTCACGGTCGAGGTACGCACGGACGAGCCCGAACTGCGGCTCGCCCCCGGCGCCGTACTGGCCACCGACCCGGCCGCCGCCGGGCCCCTCACCATCGCGGCCGGCCGCGTCCACAGCGGCCGGCTCCTGCTGCGCTTCGAGGGCGTCCGCGACCGGAACGCCGCGGAGGCGCTGCGCAACACCCTGCTCATCGCGGACGTCGATCCCGACGAGCGGCCCGAGGAGCCCGACGAGTACTACGACCACCAGCTCATCGACCTCGACGTGGTGCTCGCCGACGGGACCGAGGTCGGCCGGATCACCGAGATCTCCCACCTGCCGTCCCAGGACCTCTTCATCGTGGAGCGGCCCGACGGCAGCGAGGTCATGATCCCCTTCGTGGAGGAGATCGTCACCGAGGTCGACCTCGCCACGCAGCGCGCAGTCGTCTCCCCGCCGCCGGGGCTGATCGACGACCGGGCAGAGGTCGCCTCCGCCCGCGAAGCCGAAGCGGACCAGGCAACCGGAGAGGCAGCAGCCACCGGGGACCGGGCCCAAGCCGCGGCCGAGGAAGGGGCCGCCGGCGGGGCCGGGACCGCGCCCGGCGCGGCGACCCGTGAGGAGCCCGAGGACGGCAGCGGGGCCACCGGCACCGGCGAGGGCGAGCGCTGATGCGACTCGACGTCGTCACGATCTTCCCCGAGTACCTCGAACCGCTGAACGTGTCACTCGTCGGCAAGGCGCGCGCCCGCGGCCGGCTCGACGTGCACGTCCACGACCTCCGGCAGTGGACGTACGACCGCCACCACACCGTCGACGACACCCCCTACGGCGGCGGCCCCGGCATGGTCATGAAGACCGAACCCTGGGGCGACGCACTGGACGACACCCTCGCCTCCGGATACGAGGCCGGGGCCCACGGACCGGCCCTCGTCGTCCCCACGCCCAGCGGCCGCCCCTTCACCCAGGAGGTCGCCGTCGAACTCTCCCGGCGACCGTGGCTGATCTTCACCCCGGCCCGCTACGAGGGCATCGACCGCCGCGTCACCGACGAGTACGCCACGCGGATGCCCGTGTACGAGCTCTCCATCGGCGACTACGTCCTGGCCGGCGGGGAAGCCGCCGTCCTGGTGATCACCGAGGCCGTCGCCCGGCTGCTGCCCGGCGTCCTCGGCAACGCCGAGTCCCACCGCGACGACTCCTTCGCGCCCGGAGCGATGGCCAACCTCCTCGAAGGCCCCGTCTACACCAAGCCGCCCGAGTGGCGCGGCCACGGCATCCCCGACGTCCTCCTCAGCGGCCACCACGGCAGGATCGCCCGCTGGCGCCGCGACGAGGCGTTCCGCCGCACCGCGCAGAACCGGCCGGATCTCCTCGAACGCTGTGATCCCGCAGCCTTCGACAAGAAGGACCGCGAGACCCTGTCCATCCTCGGCTGGGCCCCCGACCCCGAGGGCCGATTTTGGCGTCGACCGCAGGCCGTGGAAGAATAGGACGCTGCTGTACGTCCGGACGGCGCCCCTGCCACAGGGGGACGCGCGCCGCCCCCGACGTACGGCCATCCCACTCTCCGATTCTCGTTGCCGCTGATGACCTGTGGCATCAGTGAGGAAGCAGACACACATGTCTCACCTGCTCGACTCCGTCAACGCCGCCTCCCTGCGGACCGACGTCCCGGCGTTCCGTCCCGGTGACACCGTGAACGTCCACGTCCGCGTCATCGAGGGCAACCGCTCCCGTATCCAGCAGTTCAAGGGTGTCGTCATCCGCCGCCAGGGCGCGGGCGTCTCCGAGACCTTCACGGTCCGCAAGGTCTCCTTCTCGGTCGGCGTCGAGCGCACCTTCCCGGTGCACAGCCCGATCTTCGAGAAGATCGAGCTGGTCACCCGCGGTGACGTCCGCCGCGCCAAGCTGTACTACCTCCGTGAGCTGCGCGGCAAGGCCGCGAAGATCAAGGAGAAGCGCGAGAACTGAGCCCTCGCTCACCTCGCACAGCGCCCACTTCGGATGAGTCCTCACAGGGTGGCCGGTTAGGCTCAGGCCCTCATGGACACCGAAGCACAGCACCCGGAGCGCGACCTCTCCTCCGACGCGGACACGCGTACGGAGGGCAGGTCGCGCTTCGTGCGTTCCCGGCGGCCCCGCCGGGGCGGCGCAGCCACGTCGACGGAAGCACCCTCCGTGACGGGTGGCCCGTCCACCGCTTCCGAGCCGGCCGCGCCGGAGTCCAGCCCGTCCGCCTCCGCCGGGCCGGAGCCTGCCGCGTCCGGTTCCGCCGGGTCGGGCTCGGCGGCGGCCACCGAGACCGAAGCCCCCGGACCGCAGCAGCGGGGGACCGGCTGGCTCGGCGGGCTGTCATGGCGCAGGACCGGGGCGATCGGGCTCGTGTGCGCGCTGGGCGTGCTGCTCCTCGGACAGCTCGTCATCCCGCCGTACCAGATCCCGAGCAGATCCATGGAGCCCACGCTCCAGGTAGGCGACCGGGTCCTCGTCAACCGGTTCGCCTACCGCTTCGGGTCCCTGCCCGAGCGCGGCGACGTCGTCGTCTTCGACGGAACCGGATCGTTCGTCAGGAACGTTCCCGAGGAGAACGCGGTCGTCGGGCTGCTGCACGGCACCGCCGCGGCGCTCGGCCTCGCCGAGCCCTCGGACACCGTCTTCGTCAAGCGCGTGATCGGCGTGGGCGGTGACCGCGTGACGTGCTGTGACAAGGAAGGCAGGGTCGAGGTGAACGGAACAGCCGTCGACGAGCCGTACCTGCACCCGGCCGACACCGCCTCCCGGGTGCCGTTCGACATCGTCGTGCGCCCGGGCACCCTGTGGGTGATGGGGGACCACCGGAGCCAGTCCCGGGACTCCCGTGAACACCTCGGTGCGCCCGGCGGCGGCACGGTGCCCGTGGAGCGGGTGATCGGCAGGGCCGACTGGATCGGCTGGCCGGCCGGCAGATGGTCGGTGGTGGGGCGGACCGGTGCCTTCGACGCCGTACCCGCACTGCCGCACGGGTCGCCGGCGGGCGGCGCCCATGGGTAGGCGGGGGCGGCACAGCTCCGACACCCGGTTGCCCACCGGCACCCGGCCGACCGACGGCCGCAGGACGATCCCGGGGCGCGCCGAGAGGCGCAGGCTCGCCCGCCGGGTCAAGCGGCGGCGCAGGCGCTCCGCGATCAAGGAGATCCCGCTCCTGATCACCGTGGCCGTCGTCATCGCCCTGGTCCTGAAGACCTTCCTGGTGCAGGCCTTCGTCATCCCGTCCGGCTCCATGGAGCAGACGATCCGGATCGACGACCGGGTGCTGGTGGACAAGCTGACCCCCTGGTTCGGCACCAAGCCGCAGCGCGGCGACGTCGTCGTCTTCCGGGACCCCGGGGGATGGCTCCCCGCAGAGGGCATCCCCGGCGACGCGGACCCGGTCGTCGTGAAGCAGGCCAAGCAGGCGTTGACGTTCATCGGCCTGCTGCCGTCCGATGACGAACAGGACCTCATCAAGCGCGTCGTCGCGGTCGGCGGCGACACCGTGAAGTGCTGCGACGACCGAGGGCGCGTCAGCGTCAACGGCGTACCCGTCGACGAGCCGTACCTCCACCCGGGCAACTCGCCCTCGGAGATCGGCTTCGACGTCCGCGTGCCCGAAGGGAGGCTCTTCGTCCTGGGCGACCACCGGGAGCGGTCGGCCGACTCGCGGTTCCACCTCGACGAGGAGTTCCAGGGCACCATCCCCGAGGCCGGCGTCGTCGGGCGCGCCGTCTTCATCGCCTGGCCGTTCTCGCACTGGCGCGGCCTGGAGGAACGCGACGTCTTCGGCGCCGTACCGGACGCGCCGCCGCCGTCCGGTGCCGCGACGGCACTCGGCGCGTCGCATAGTGTGTCCTCTCGGAATCCGAATGGATCGCTACGGCTCCCGACCCCTGCGGAACTCCCGCTCGTTATGGGAGTGATGGGCCTTCCCCTGCTTCGGGGCGGGCGAGTGCACGGACTGAGGAGTGGATGTGGGGGATCTGGCGGTCGGCGCACGATCCGGACGCGACGAGCCGGAGAAGGGGCGCGAAGAACTCGCTGAGCGATCCCCCGGCCCCGTGGGCACCGGCACGGCGGTCGGAACCGGTACGGCGCCCGGAGCCGGCGCGGACGCCGGCGCCGGAGGAGCCGACGCGACCGGGGGCGCGGGTGACACGTACAGCGCGGACGACGCCGAGGGCGGCAACGTGGACGACCACACCGGCAACGACGGCACCGGCGGCACCGGCGGCGAAGGCACCGGGGCGGGAGGCGACGGGCCGGAACCGAAGAAGCAGCGTGCCTTCTGGAAGGAGCTGCCGCTGCTCATCGGTATCGCGCTGGTCCTGGCGCTGCTGATCAAGACGTTCCTGGTGCAGGCGTTCTCCATTCCCTCCGAGTCGATGATGAACACCCTGCAGCGCGGCGACCGCGTCCTGGTCGACAAGCTGACCCCGTGGTTCGGCTCGGAGCCGGAGCGCGGAGAGGTCGTCGTCTTCCACGACCCGGGCGGCTGGCTCAGCGAGCCCGCCCCCGAGCCCAACGCGGTACAGCGCGTCCTGAGCTGGATCGGCCTCATGCCCGACGCGTCGCAGCAGGACCTCATCAAGCGCGTCATCGCGGTCGGCGGCGACACCGTCGAGTGCAAGAGGGGCGGCAAGGTCCAGCTGAACGGCAAGCCCCTGGACGAGTCCGCCTACCTGTTCCCCGGGTCCACCCCCTGCGACGACCAGCCCTTCGGCCCCATCAAGGTGCCGGAAGGCCGCATCTGGGTGATGGGCGACAACCGCCAGAACTCCCTGGACTCCCGCTACCACCAGGAGCTCCCGGGCAACGGCACCATCTCCAACGAGGGTGTCGTCGGGCGGGCCATCGTCGTGGCCTGGCCGGTCAGCCGCTGGTCCACCCTCCCGGTGCCCGACGTCTTCGACCAGCCGGGCCTCGGCGCGGCCGCCGCGCTCGCCGCCGGGCCCGGCGCCGTCGGGCTGGCGGGAGCCCTTCCCCTGGTGCTGTGGCGGAGGCGCAGGCTGATCACCCGGCAGGACGCCTGACGGGCGCCCCGGCCCGTCACGGACCCGGCGGCGCATCTCCGGTGCCGCGCACCGACGGCGTCCCACGCCGACGTGGCACGTGGCGGGTGCCCGCTAGGTAGTCCGCCTGACGGTGCACCTGCTGTTCCGCACGTGCTCGGCGCCCTGGCGGCGTACCGCGGGTAGCGACCCGCCGGTAGGGTTCCGTTCCGGGCCACCGATCCGGGACGAGGGAGCGCGGGGATGGGCGGAAGCGGAACGGGCGCGACGACACGCGGCGACGGCCACGGCCGGCTCGGCAGCACACTGTCCGGGCTGGCCGTGGCCGTCGGCTGTGTCCTGTTCCTCGGCGGGTTCGTCTGGGCCGCCCTCGTGTACCGGCCGTACACCGTGCCCACGGACTCCATGAGCCCTACCGTGACCTCCGGTGAGCGCGTACTGGCCCAGCGCATCGACGGTGCCGACGTCCGGCGCGGCGACATCGTCGTCTTCACCGACACCCGCTGGTCCAACGTCCCGATGATCAAGAGGGTGGTCGGTGTCGACGGCGACAAGGTCGCCTGCTGCGACGGCCAGGGGCGTCTCACCCTCAACGGGGAGGCGGTCGAGGAACCGTATCTGCACCCCGGCGTCCCGGGCGACGAGCAGACAGCCTCACCGACCGCGTTCACCGCGACCGTGCCCGACGGACACCTGTTCCTCCTCGGAGACCACCGCGTCGGCTCCCAGGACTCCCGCGTGCACCTCACGGAGCCCGGCCAGGGGTCGGTCCCCAGGAAGGCCGTCACCGGACGGGTCGACGCCGTGGTGTGGCCCCTGGACGGCGTCGTGCAGCGACCCGACGCGTTCGCCGCGCTCCCGGGCGGCGTGTCCCGTCCAGGGCCGGTCGAACCTCTGACGTGGGCCGTCGTCGCCGGCGCCGGTCTCATCCTCGGCGGGGCGGCGTACGGCCCGGTCGCGTCCGTGCTGCGCCGCACCGATGGGCGAGGCGGGCGAGGCGAGGCGACGGCACGTGGCTGACGACCTGGCGGCACGAGGGGAAACCGCGACGGCACGGGGAGGACGGAGCGGAACGGCTCCGGCCGGCCCCGGGTCGACCGCGAGCGGTTGCGGTGCGACGGGGGAGACGAACGAGGCGCAGACGGCAGCGCGTGGGCCCCGGGCGGCAGCCGGCGGAAGGGACACGCCGGAGCCCGAGCCGGGCGGCCCCGGGCAGGTGGGGCCCGCGGTGTCCGGGGCGGGGGCGGCCGGTCCGGCGACGGGCGGGCCCCGGCACGGCGGATGCGAGGTGTCCGGGCGGGGACTGGCGGGTGAGGGGGCAGGTGGATCGGAGCCCGCCGCATCGGGGCCGGCCAGTGGATCTCCTTACTGCGAGCCGCAGCCGACTGGACAGCTCGGTGTGGCCGCGCTGGGTGACCTGCGCCGGGTCGCGCGCATCGTCCTCCTCGACCACCACGACCGCATCCTCCTCCTGCACGGCTTCGACCCCGAGGATCCCGCCGAAGACTGGTGGTTCACGCCCGGAGGCGGGGTGGAGGGCACCGAGACCCGGGAGCAGGCCGCGCTGCGCGAACTGGCTGAGGAGACCGGCGTCACCGACGCAGCCCTCGGCCCCGTCCTGTGGCAGCGGATCTGCTCCTTCCCCTTCGACGGGCGGTGGTGGAGCCAGGAGGAGTGGTACTACCTCGCCCGCACCCGCCGCACCGCGGTCACCCTGGGCACCGGCCTCACGGAACTGGAGACCCGCAGCGTCTCAGGGCTGCGCTGGTGGACCTCCGCCGAACTGTCGGCGACGCATGAGACCGTGTACCCGACACGACTCGCCGACCTGCTGCGCACACTGCTCGACGACGGCCCTCCGCGAACGCCGCTCGTCCTGTCCCCGGAAATCGTCTAGGGGTACGGATCGCTGGCGCACAATGGGGGCACGCACGGCTGAAGGGGAACATGCCATGAGCGCCGAGGACCTCGAGAAGTACGAGACCGAGATGGAGCTGAAGCTCTACCGGGAGTACCGCGATGTCGTCGGGCTGTTCAAGTACGTCATCGAGACCGAGCGCCGCTTCTACCTGACGAACGACTACGAGATGCAGGTGCACTCCGTGCACGGCGAGGTCTTCTTCGAGGTGTCGATGGCGGACGCCTGGGTCTGGGACATGTACCGTCCGGCCCGCTTCGTGAAGAAGGTTCGCGTCCTGACCTTCAAGGACGTGAACATCGAGGAGCTGAACAAGACCGACCTGGAGCTCCCCGGCAGCTGACCTCACCGACCGGTACGGAACCAACGGCCAGTGCCACAGCCGACGGTCCACGCCACCGGCTGCGGCCTGTACCAGAGGCGAGCGCGCGCCCGAAACAAACGGTGCGCGCCTGAAGCGGACGGCCGGTGCAGGACAGTGCTTTCCAGAACCGACGGCCCGCGCAGGGAACCGGTCCTGCGCAGAACCGACGGCCCGTTCCGGAAACCGGGGCGTGTGCGGAACCGACGGTACGTTCCGGGCTGGACCGTCTCCGCCAGGTCCGTCGGCTGCGCACGGATCCGCCTTCACGTCGGAACGCCGGCCCTCACCCCACCCGACTGAACCAGGCCGACCCGCCTCCGCGCCGGGCCCGGCCGAACCAAGCCAGATCCACCTCCCCGCCGTGCCGGAAGGGGCCGGTCCCGACCGGGCCCCTCCGTCCGTGCCAGAGAGGGCCGCTCCGTGCCAGGCCCGACTGGTTCGCGACAGACCCGGTCGTCCACACCGGTGCGGGCCTGTGCGCGCCGTGGTGATCAACTCACACTGGCCCGCCTGGCCCGCCTGGCCCGCCTGGCCCGCCTGGCCCGCCTGGCCCGCGCCACCGCCGGCCTCAGTGAGGGGCTCCAGGCGCCCCGGCCACACGAACGGGTGAGCGGGTTGTCCACAATCACCACGTTGTCCACCAAGATCCACATGTTCGTGCCCGGTCCGTCACAGTCGGTACCGGAGGTGGTGCCGCAATGAACGCGACCGGGGCACTCGGACACTACGGAGAACGGCTGGCCGCCCGCCGGCTCAGCCAGGCGGGCATGACCGTGATCGCCACGAACTGGCGGTGCGGACGCCGCGGCGAGATCGACATCGTCGCGCACGACGGAGACGCCCTCGTCGTCTGCGAGGTCAAGACCCGCAGGGCGGAGTCCTTCCAGCACCCCCTGGCAGGCATCACTCCCGCCAAAGCGCACCGGCTGAAGGCTCTCGCCGCGTGCTGGCTCGACCACCACGGCGGAGCACCACCCGGCGGGCTGCGCATCGACCTCGTCGGCGTCCTCCTGCCCAGGCGCGGCGGTCCCGTCGTCGAGCACGTACGGGGGGTGGCGTGATGGGCTTCGCCCGCACCTGCTCCGTCGCCCTCGTCGGTGTCGACGGCGTCGTCGTGGAGGTCCAGGCCGACCTGGAACCCGGCGTCGCCGCATTCACCCTGGTCGGCCTGCCCGACAAGAGCCTATCGGAAGCCCGCGAGCGCGTCAGGGCCGCAGTGGTCAACTCCGGAGCCGAATGGCCCCAGCGGAAGCTCACCGTCGGACTCAGCCCCGCCTCCGTCCCCAAAGCCGGATCCGGCTTCGACCTCGCGCTCGCCGTCGCCGTGCTCGCCGCCGCCGAACTGATCGACCCGCGCACCATCGCCGACCTCGTCCTCATCGGGGAACTCGGCCTTGACGGCCGCATCCGGCCCGTCCGCGGCGTGCTGCCCGCCGTCCTCGCCGCCGCAGAAGCCGGATACGACCAGGTCGTCGTCCCCCAGCAAACCGTGGGCGAGGCCGCGCTCGTGCCCGGCATCTCCGTCCTCGGCGTACGCAGCCTGCGCCAGCTCATCGCCGTCCTCACCGACGCACCCGTCCCTGACGAGGAGCCCCCCGACGAAGGCAGGCCCGACCCCATGCTCGCCGGACTCCTCGTCCCCGGCGCAGGAGTCGGCACCGGCCTGGCCACGGGAACCTGCGAGACCCCCGACCTCAGGGACGTCGCCGGCCAACGCGGGGCCCGCCTCGCCCTCGAAGTCGCCGCGGCAGGCGGCCACCACCTTTTCCTCTCCGGCCCACCCGGGGCCGGCAAGACCATGCTCGCCGAGCGCCTCCCCGGCATCCTGCCGCCCCTCAGCCGACGGGAATCACTGGAAGTCACCGCAGTGCACTCCGTCGCCGGCATCCTCCCGCCAGGCAAACCCCTGGTCAGCGCGGCCCCTTACTGCGCGCCCCACCACTCGGCGACCATGCAGTCCCTCGTCGGCGGAGGCAACGGCACCCCCCGGCCCGGTGCATGCTCCCTCGCTCACCGCGGCATCCTCTTCCTCGACGAAGCGCCGGAATTCTCCGCCAAAGCCCTCGACGCCCTCCGGCAGCCCCTCGAATCCGGCCACGTCGTCATCGCCCGCGCCGCAGGTGTCGTACGCCTCCCCGCCCGTTTCCTCATGGTGCTCGCCGCCAATCCCTGCCCCTGCGGACGCCACACCGTCCGCGGCGGCACCTGCGACTGCGCCCCCTCCGCGGTCCGCCGCTACCAGTCCCGGCTCTCCGGCCCGCTGCTCGACCGCGTCGACCTCCGCATCGACGCCGAACCCGTCACCCGTGCCGACCTCCTCGGCGGCGGCGGAGAACCCACCGCCACCGTCGCGGCGCGCGTCCGCACCGCACGGGAACGCGCCGCCGCCCGTCTCCACGGCACCCCCTGGCAGCTCAACGCCAACGTGCCCGGCCACGAACTGCGCACCCGCTGGCACCCCGCACCCGGAGCCCTCGCCAACGCCGAACGCGACATCGAACGGGGCCTGCTCACCGCTCGCGGGCTCGACCGGGTCCTCCGCGTCGCCTGGACCCTCGCCGACCTCGCCGGCCGCGATCGGCCCGACACCCGCGACGTCGACCTCGCCCTGGAACTGCGCACCGGTATCGCCCGCGGCATCACCGCCACCGCAGGAAGGCCGTCATGAACGGGCACCCCGACCAGGACGGAGGACGCCGTGCCTGCACCCGATGACGAGCGGACCGCCCGCGCAGCCCTGTGCCGCATCCTCGAACCGGGCGACGGACACGGTGGGCAGTGGCTGCGCGACCTCGGTCCCGTCGAACTCCTCCACCGGCTCACTGCCAAGCCGTACCGCTCCGGCTCCCTGGGCGGCGCCAGCGACCGGCGCATCGAGGGACTGCTCCGCCGTGCCGCCCGCATCCGCCCACGGCAGGACCTCGAATCCATCCACGCCGCAGGAGGGCGGTTCATCGTGCCGGGCGACCCGGAATGGCCCACCCAACTCGATGACCTGGGGGCCGCCCGTCCCCTCGGACTGTGGATCCGCGGCCCCCACGACCTGCGCCGATGGGCCCTGCGGTCGGTCGCCCTCGTCGGCGCCCGCGCCTGCACGCCCTATGGTGCCCACATGGCCGCGGATCTCGGGGCGGGCCTGGCAGAACGCGGCTGGGTCGTCGTCTCCGGCGCCGCAGCCGGCGTCGATGCCGCCGCCCACCGAGGAGCCCTCGGCGCCGGCGGAGCCACCATCGCCGTCCTGGCGTGCGGCGTCGACGTCGCCTACCCCCGCGGGCACACCGCCCTCATCGACCGCATCGCCCGCCAGGGCCTCGTCATCGGCGAACTCCCACCCGGTGACCACCCCACTCCGACCCGGTTCATCCTCCGCAACCGCGTCATCGCCGCCCTCACCCGCGGCACCGTCGTCGTCGAGGCCGCCCACCGCAGCGGCGCCCTCGCCACGGCACGGGACGCCCAGCGCCTCGGCCGCCACACGATGGGCGTCCCCGGACCGGCCACCAGCGCCCTCTCCGCAGGTGTCCACGAACTACTCCGCGACGGCGCCGTCCTCGTCGCCGACGCAGACGACGTCACCGAACTGGTCGGCGCCATCGGGGACCTCGCTCCCGCCCGTCGCGGGCCCGTCCTGCCCCGCGACCTCCTCGACCCCGCCACCGCCCGCGTCCTCGAAGCCCTCCCACCCGCCGGGCGCCCCGCAACCCCCTCCGACGTGGCGACGGACGCCGGGACCAGCGTTGACGACGCACTCGGCAGACTGTACGAACTCCACGCCCTCGGACACGTCGCACGGGAAGGCGACCTGTGGCGGCTGGCACCCGCCGCCCCGCATCACCCGAACACCCGGCGAGGCGCTCCTTGACCTGGGGCATTCGGGTGACAAGGTGATCCCGATGAGCCGCGAAGCGTCCCCGGCGACCCCCGCCGCCCCTCCACTCCCGCCGCCGACCCCATTCGAAGATGCGCCCGACGGCACGTCCCCACCAGGGGGCGATCCCCACGACTTCGCTCACCGCAACAGGCCAGTCACGCTACGCTCACCATCAACCGCCTTCCGGCAAGCCCCCACCCAAACCCCCACATCCGTCCCCCGCACACCACGGCAGAACGGCTCAAGGCGACGCATGCCCCAGCACACCTCCGGGTCACGCCCGGCAGCGGCTCCCTCCGCTGCCGGGAGCACCCTGCGGCCCGCCCCCTCGTCGCTCGACGAGCTGTGGCGGTCGTACAAGGAGACGGGTGACGAGCGGCTGCGGGAGCAGCTCATCCTCCACTACTCGCCGCTCGTGAAGTACGTCGCCGGGCGCGTCAGCGTCGGCCTGCCCTCCAACGTCGAGCAGGCCGACTTCGTCTCCTCAGGCGTCTTCGGCCTCATCGACGCCATCGAGAAGTTCGACATCGACCGGTCCATCAAGTTCGAGACCTACGCGATCACCCGCATCCGCGGCGCCATGATCGACGAACTGCGCGCCCTCGACTGGATCCCGCGTTCCGTACGCCAGAAGGCCCGAGCCGTGGAGCGCGCCTACGCCACCCTCGAAGCCAGGCTGCGACGCACCCCCACCGAGAACGAGGTCGCCGGCGAGATGGGCATCGCCGTCGAAGACCTCCACGGCGTCTTCAGCCAACTCTCCCTCGCCAACGTCGTCGCCCTCGAAGAACTCCTCCACGTGGGCGGCGAGAACGGCGACCGGCTCAGCCTCATGGACACCCTGGAGGACACCGCCGCCGACGACCCCGTCGAAGTCGCCGAAGGCCGCGAACTACGCCGCTTCCTCGCCCGCGCCATCAACACCCTCCCCGAACGGGAGAAGACGGTCGTCACGCTCTACTACTACGAAGGGCTCACCCTCGCCGAGATCGGCAACGTCCTCGGCGTCACCGAGAGC
>NZ_MKXB01000198.1 GCF_001865245.1 Streptomyces sp. CC53
CTCCGCACCCGAGGCGCCGGCCGTCCCGCCGTTCCCGGCGCCGTCGGCGGCGGGCGCCGGGTCCTCCGCCGCCTCCGCCTCGGCGTGCAGCCGCGGCTTCGCGGGAAGCGCGCACATCAGGAGGAACACCACGCCGAGCACCGCGGCCACCCAGCCGAGTGCTCCCTCGAACGCCGCCACGACCGCCGGGCCGGCACCGGCGGGCACGAACACCACGGACACCAGGCCGAGCCCCAGCGCGTTGCCCATCTGCATCACGGAGTTGATGAGCCCGGACGCCGAACCGGCGTGCTCCCGCGGCACCTCCGACAGCACCGCGTCCGTCAGCGGTGCCACGATCAGGCCCATGCCCGCCCCCATCACGACGAGCGGCAGCGCCATCTGCCAGGACGTGATGGCCATGCCGTACCGGTCGGACTCCCACACGTACAGCCCGATGCCCGCCGTCATCGTCAGCGCGCCCGCCTGGAGGACCTTCCGCCCGAAGCGGGGCACCAGCTTCTGCACGGAGATCCCCGCCGCTACGGACACCGCTATCGAGAACGGCACCCCGGTCAGACCGGCCCGCAGCACGCTCCAGCCGAGGCCGATCTGCATGTACAGGGTCCAGACCAGGAAGTAGATGCCGAGGCTGACGCCGAAGACGAGCTGCACGGCGACACCCGCCGCGAAGCTCCTCACCCGGAACAGGGACAGCTCGACGAGCGGCGAACCGTCGCGGCGCGCCTTGCGCTTCTCGTAGGCGACGAAGCCCGCGAACACCGGCAGCGCGGCCGCCATCGCGACGAAGCACCACAGGGGCCAGTCCAGTTCGGCGCCCCGGGTCAGCGGGTACATCAGGAGCAGCATCGCGGACACCGCGACGACGACACCCGGCAGGTCGAGGCGGAGCGCCTTGGGCGCCCGGGACTCGGTGATGAACGCCCGGCCGAGGAGCAGCGCGGCGATGCCGACGGGCAGGTTGATGAGGAAGATCGGCCGCCAGCCGAGCCCGAACAGGTCCCACTGGGTCAGCAGCGCCCCGAGCAGCGGGCCGGACACCGCGCCGAGGCCGACGACCGCCCCGAAGAGCCCGAAGACCTTGCCCCGCTCGTGCGCCGGGAACGTCGCGTGCACGATGGACAGGACCTGCGGGACCATCAGCGCGGCGGTGGCGCCCTGCAGGATGCGGGAGGCCACCAGCATCTCCTGGGACGCGGCGAAACCGCAGAGCGCGGACGCGAGGGTGAACCCCGCGACACCGATGAGGAACAGGCGCTTGCGGCCGTGGATGTCGCCGAGGCGCCCGCCGGTGATGAGGCCCGCGGCGAAGGCGAGGGCGTATCCGGCGGTGATCCACTGGATGGCGCCGAAGCCCGCGTCCAGGTCCCGCTGGATCGCGGGGATGGCGATGTTGACGATCGTGACGTCCACCAGGTCCATGAACGCCGCGGTCATGACGATCGCCAGGGCGAACCAGCGCCGCCGGTCCGGTGCGGCGCCCGCGGCCTCCGGGCCGGCGGTTCCGCCGGAGTGCGGCTGCGGGGCCGGGTCGGAAGGGGGGCGCTGGTCCCGGTCCGTGGCGGACGCGGGGCGGTGGCCCGGGCGTTCGCCCGTGCGCGGGGAGGTCCGTGGAGAGGTCTCGGAGGTCATGCCGCAGACGCTAGGACGCCACTAGGACAGTTCGTGTCCTAGTGGTGCGTCATGGTGGAGGCATGACGGACACACCGGCACGTCTCCTGAGGCTCCTCTCCCTGCTCCAGACACCGCGCGAATGGCCCGGGCCCGAACTGGCCGAGCGGCTCGACGTCAGTCCCCGCACGATCCGGCGCGACATCGACCGGCTCCGCGAGCTCGGCTATCCCGTGGAGGCGTCCAAGGGAGCCGTCGGCGGGTACCGCCTGGTCGCCGGTGCGGCGATGCCGCCCCTCGTCCTGGACGACGACGAGGCCGTCGCCATCGCGGTGGGGCTGCGCGCGGGCGCCGGCCACGCGGTGGAGGGTGTGGAGGAGGCGTCCGTGCGGGCTCTCACCAAGCTGGAGCAGGTGCTTCCGTCCCGGCTGCGGCACCGGGTGTCGACGCTGCAGAGCGCGACACTGCCGCTGACGCGCGGTGACGGTGCGACGGTCGACGCAGGCGTCCTCACCGCGCTGGCGGGTGCGGTCACCGGGCAGGAACGGGTGCGTTTCGCCTACCGGGCGGGGGACGGAGCCGAGTCGCGGCGGCAGGTGGAGCCGTACCGGCTGGTGTCGACCGGGTACCGCTGGTACCTGGTGGCGTACGACCTGGGGCGGGAGGACTGGCGCACGTTCCGCGTCGACCGCGTCGGCGACCCGTTCCCGACCGGAGCCCGCTTCACGCCGCGGGAGCTGCCGACCGGTGACGCGGCGACGCTGCTGGAGCGGTCGCTGCGGCGGCGCCGGGAGGAGGTGGAGCTGGACGTCACCTTCGCGGCGCCGGCCGAGCAGGTGACGCGGCGCCTGCCGCCGCACCTGGCGCCGGTCGCGACCGGCGAGGGGACATGCCGGCTGACGGCCCGGGTGGCGGAGTCGGTGGAGTGGCTGGCGGTGCGGCTGGCCCTCACGGGCTGCGACTTCACGCTCCACGGGCCGGACGCGCTGGTGACGCACGTGGCGGAGCTGGGGGCGCGGCTGTCACGGGCGGGAGGACAGGGCGCCGGGCAGCCGGGGCCGCCGGGTGGGTGACGGCGGACATCCGGGGGCCGGTGGCCCGGCGACGGCGGTGCCCGGGCAGACCGCAGCGCCCTGCCGGGGGGCAGAGCGCTGCGGCTGGGCCACCGCCCCGCCCCAGGGGGGGGGATCCGGGCAGGGCGGTGGGTCTGGGGCCCGGCCCTGGCGGGCCGGGCGGGGTCAGGCCGCCGCGTCGAAGCCCGTGTCGCGGGCCAGGCGCTTCAGCTCCAACAGGGCGTGCTTCTCGATCTGGCGGATGCGCTCCCGGGTCAGGCCGTGCTGCTTGCCGACCTCGGTGAGGGTCCGCTCGCGGCCGTCCTCGATGCCGTACCGCATCCGGATGATGGAGGCGGTCCGGTGGTCGAGCCGGTCGATCAGGTCGTCCAGTTCCTCACTGCGCAGGAGGGTGAGCACCGACTGCTCGGGCGACACCGCCGAAGTGTCCTCCAGCAGGTCACCGAACTGGGTCTCTCCCGCGTCGTCCACCGACATGTTCAGCGACACCGGGTCGCGCGCCCAGTCCAGCACGTCGCCGACCCGCTCCGGCGTCGACCCCAGGTCGGCGGCGATCTCCGCGGGCTCCGGCTCGCGGCCGTGCTCGCGGTTGAACTCGCGCTGCACCCGCCGGATCCGGCCCAGCTCCTCCACCAGGTGGACGGGGAGCCGGATCGTGCGCGACTGGTCCGCGATGGACCGGGTGATGGCCTGGCGGATCCACCACGTCGCGTACGTGGAGAACTTGAATCCCTTGGTGTAGTCGAACTTCTCCACCGCGCGCACAAGGCCGGCGTTGCCCTCCTGGATCAGGTCCAGCAGGGGAAGGCCGCTGCGCGGGTAGCGCCGGGCGACCGCGACCACGAGCCGTAGGTTCGAGCGGATGAAGACGTCCTTGGCACGCTCCCCCTCGTCTGCCAGAAGCTCCAGCTCCTCGCGGGTCGCACCGCCCGCGGGCGCGTCGATCTCGCCGTCCAGAATCTGCCGGGCGTACACCCCGGCCTCGATGATCTGGGACAGCTCGACCTCCCTGGCGGCGTCGAGCAGCGGAGTCCGCGCGATCTCGTCGAGGTACATGCCGACCAGGTCGCGGTCGGCGATCTCCCCGCGAACGCTGTCTGCCCGCTGTGTCCCGGTGGTGGCGGACTGGTCACGGACGACGGCACGGGTTGCCATGCGAGCTCCCTTGGCTGAGTAGGTCGCGACACCCTGTCGGGTGCCCTGCATCCGTAGGAAACAACGACTGGAAACCGGACAGAATTCCCATGCAGCACATCCTTTTTTGTGATCATGCAGTACCCTGTCCGACCTCAGCCGCCGCCGAACGATGATCGATCGGTCGGACGCGCAGGTGGGAACGGCTGCAGCGGGCTCCGGACCCGGGTGCCTGCGCCCTTCCCGGCTGGCCGGATCGCCCTGGCGCCCCCTTGCGGCTCCCCACCGCCGGTCCGTCGCACCGGTCGCGCGGCACCCGGTGCGCCGACACGGGTCGTGCACACCCCGGCCGAACCGGCTGCCCCAGTTCCCCGGCTCCCCGGCTGTCAGGGTGCCTGCGGTGCCCTGGCTGCCCCGGTCAACGGCGGCGGGCCCCTCGGGCCTCGCCCCGCGACCCGTCATGCCGCGTGCCGAACCCGCCGACCCGGCCGACCGCGTGGCATGCCGCACCGGCCCGCACGAGGCCGCACGGGGCCGGTGCCGTCCGACAGGTGGTCCGTTCCTCCCGACTGCCCCTCCACAGCGCTGCTCCCACCCTTGGAGACGGCGGGGGCCGCCCTGGGGTTGCCCCGTGCCGGGAGCCGTCGCGGCGGATGCGGGGCGCGGCGGGGGCCGCGGGAGCGGGCGGCACGCGTGGGGCGGGGACCGCAGTCGGGGTGCAGGAGTCCGCGCTGCACGGGGGACCGCAGGAGGGAGTGCGGAGGTCTGAGGTGCAAGGGGCCGCCGGAGGGAGTGCGGGAGCCAGAGATGCAAGAAGCCGCCGGAGGGGATGCGGGAGCCAGAGATGCAAGAGGCCGCCGGAGGGGTGCGGCACTTGGGGCGCAGTGGGTTCTCAGGGGCGAGAGGGCCGCACGGGGGCGCGGGGGTGCCGTACGTAGGTCGCTCTCCCACCCGTTCGGGCGCGGCCGCCCTGCGACCAGCGCCCTAGGCCGTTTCCTACGGATCATCTCGTGCTCGGGAAGGCATGTGGTCTTCCTCTGGGATGACCGTGTAGCCGCGGGGTCCGTGCTCCGCGGGTGGATCGACTCTTGGAGGGTCAGATGAAGGACTCCCTGCTCGTTGCCCTAACAGCCGTCGCGGCGGAGCAGACGTTGCGTGGTTCAGGCCGCCGGCGCCGCCCACCCGTGTGTAGATGGGCCTCTCCGGGTCGTCCCAGGGATGCTCGCCGCGGCGCACGATGAGGATCCCGTTGTAGCCGTAGGTAGCGGCGCTGCTGATGCGCCCCAGGGCGCGGACGACGGTTTCGGTGATCTCAGCACGCGCTCCACCACCGACCTCCCCCAGCACCCCACCCGAAGCGGCGGGGGCCTTCCGGCTCGCCGGGGTCGGTTACCGGTCCGTGGTGGAAGAAATCTGCAAGGAGCGCGGAGCCGCGGGGAGGAACCTGTACGCGATGATCGGCGACTTGGCCCGGCTCCATGTGCCGCAGTCGGTGATCGATGCTTTCCACGAGGCCCGGTTGCTGGGCAACGACTCCGTCCACGATGGCCTGGGGTACGCGCCCGACGAGGTCGCCGACGTTGCTGGCCTGATCGAGGAAGCGGTACTGGTCTTGTACGTCCAGTCCGCTGAACGGCAGCGGATGGCGGTGGCCCGGCTGGCGCGGCGTACGGCACACAGGGCCCGGGCGGTGACTCCGTCACCTTCTACACCGACCGAGGGGTAGCAGGCGAAGGTCGATGATGGTGCACAGCCCGGGCGGGACTCCGCCCGCCCGGGCTCCCCCTGCCTGGCGGGCTTGTCACGAAGGCTGGCCGGGAGGAGCACGGAGGCGCACCGGAACCACAACTCCCAGCATTGTGTCGACACAACGACGGCATGCACGGGTAGGGGTGCCCTTCCGCCCGCGGCACGACGAGCAGGTTTCTCCCGGCCGCTGAGCTGGCCCTACTCTGCCTCCTTTCGCCCGGAGCACCAGAAACCAGAAACGGCGTTTCCGTTAAGCTCTGCGCTCGGACCAGCACCGGGGGATGCGGCCCGGCGTGCGGTCTCTCCGTCCCCGCGGCGCGTGAGGGGTGGAGGATGTGCTGACCGACAGGGCTGCTTCGAGCAGGGTGCCGCGGGAGCCGACCAGGAATGAGCATCCTGCCGTCGGTGTCATCGAGAGCGCCCGCCAGCGGTTGAAGCTCGGCAAGGGTGACCTGGCACAGCAGCTGGGCATCACCCCGCGGACACTGCTGAACTGGTACCGGGACCCGCTCCGGCTGGCGCCGGAAAGCGTCGAGCAGCTGGCGGATGTGCTCGCCATGAGCGACCCCACGCGCGCGGCGCTGTATGAGCTGACCGGCCATCGGCCGCCCGCGCAGTCGAACCCCCAGCTGCGCAGCTCGCCCGAGATGGCGGTCTACCAGCGGTATATAGACGCCGTGGCACATCCCTCCACGGTGATCGACCACATGGCGGACGTTGTACTCGCCAACGAGCCGTACCGTGCCCTGTTCCGGAACGTGCCGAGGCACAGGACGGCGATGCCTCTGCGGAACGGATTGCGGTACATCCTGTTCCACCCGCTGGCCTATCAGCAGTTAGGTCGAGCCTGGGCGCCGTTCAAGGACTACTGGCTTCTGCCGGCTATGGCGAACTTCTCCGCCCTGTTCCAGCAGCTTCCGAACGATCGGCAACTCGTGGCCATGCATGAGGAGCTGCTGTCCACGGAGCGAGTCCGGACGGCCTACCGGGAGCTGCCGGCGTGGATCGAAGAGCACGGCGATATCCACGTCAATTCCGACAAGCGGCCCTTCTGGCATCAAGCCAGCGGTCGACTAAGGCACGTATCGGTGCTCACCGAGGTGCACGAAGGTGCCCGAGCGCAGTTTCGCCACGTGACGTTCGTCTTCCACGACTGAGGCGTAGGGAGGAGACGGGTGAGGGCCAGACCAAGACACTGAGTCACCTCTCTCAAGAGGTGACTCGGTGCCGGGGTGAGCGGCCGGCCGTGGCCGTCTCGATCGGGCTTGACTGTCGGCGCGGTGCATGGAACAACGCCGGGTGGCGTCGTCGACGGCGCAGCGCTGACCATCAATCGCCACGAAGTGTGGCCGGAACACGGGGAGTGAGCCGATGGCCCCCGTAAGGCAGATGTGGCGGCGTCCTTCACCCGTTCTGGGCCACCGTCGAGACCGAACGGCGCGTAGCCAGGCCATGGCGGCCGCCCAGCGGCGGCATGCCGACCGGCAGCTCGTTCCGCTGACCGGTGACGAGCTGCGCGCCTTTCACCCTCGGTATCAAAAACTGCTCGACGGCCATCCGCTGCTCTTCCCCAACGTCACCGCCCAGGCCTCCGAAGCCTGGATGCGCATGAGCATCGAGCACGCTCGCGACCACGGATACAGCCTGATACTGGAGGGGGTGTTCCGGGATCCAGAGATGACCGTGGCGACCGCCCGCGAGTTCGCCGCCGCTCATCGAGTCGAGCTCGTCTGGCTGGGCGTGCGCGCCGAGCGCAGCCGCCTCGACAGCCTGCACCGCTACCTGGAGGCCGGGCGCTGGACGCCCCCCACCGCTCACGACAGCGCCTACAGGAGGATGCCACAGACGCTCGCGGCAGCCGAAAGGAGCCCGGACGTACAGCGGGTCACCCTCACCGACCGCACCAAGGTTCCGGCAGGGAGCCGCCCTGCCGTTCCCAACGCTGAGCAGGCTTCCCACCTGCGCCGCCACGGCTCTAGGGAGTGTCTTTCCGATCATCGGATCGTTGGTCTGGTCGTGAGGGTAGCCGAGTTGTCTGATGCTCGTGGGCGGTGATCGCGCCGTTGTCGCCGCCGGTGGGCCGGGCCCGTGGACGGTGGCGTGATCACCGTCAGGTGCTGGAAGGCATCGTGTTCAAGTTCCGCACCGGTGTGTCCTGGCGGGACCTGCCCGAGCGGTTCGGTCCGTGGCAGACCGTCCAAGGACGCTTCGCCCGCTGGGCTGACGACGGAACCTTCGACCGTCTCCTGGCCGGCCCTCGGACGTTCGGC
>NZ_MKXB01000199.1 GCF_001865245.1 Streptomyces sp. CC53
TCGATCGCGCAGTCCGCGCACTGCCGGCCGCGGCGCTGCCGCTCGGTCAGCGGGGGCGGCGGGGGACCGGCGAGCGCGGGGGCGGCGAGCCACGTGGCGGGCGGGCCCACAGGCGGCGGCACGGTCATCGGGCGTTCACCTCGCGGTGGGGTGCCATGGCGACTCCTCGATGGAGACAGGTCGTTGGTGACACGTCTCACATCGTGCGGGCACGGCAAGGCCCCAACTATCACGACATGGTGATAGTTGGGGCCAGAGGTTCACCCAGCGTCAGATGCCCAGCCAGTTGCCGTACGACAGGAACGAATCCGGCATCCGCCGCTTCGCCCCCTCCAGGCCCGAGTACGTCTCGCGCACCGTCGGGTGGTACTTCGCCTGCTGCGGCGCCGCCTTCCGGGCCCGCAGCAGATTGGCGAACGAACCCTCCAGGTCACCGTCCCACATCTGCGCCCGGGCCAGCTCGGCGTAGTGGTGGCTCCGGCGGGACGCCGGCCACTCCCGCGGCATCGCGATCTGCTTGCCGGTGCGGGCCGCCTCGTCATACTGGTCCAGCTCCGCGTACACGGACACCTGGTGCACGGCGACGTTGGTCGGCCCGAACGACAGCCAGTGCACGTCCACGGCCTCGCCGGTGCCCTCGGCGATCCGCCCGGCCTCCGCCAGGTGTTCCTCGGCTCGGCCGGCGTCCTTCGCCCGGCCCGCCATGACAGCGGCGCCGAGGTGCAGCTGCCCCAGGACCGCTTCCCGCTCCCGGTCTGGCTCGGCCTGGCCGAGGACGCTCAGGCCCATCGCGACGAGCCGGTCACCGGTGCGGTACTGCCCTGAGCGCAGGTAGGTCAGGGCCCGCATGTACCGGTAGATGCCGCCCACCACCGCGTCCGAGGCGTGCTCGGCGGCCCAGTCCATGCGGCTCAGGGCGATGGAGGCCAGGTCACCGAACCCGAGCTTGGTGGCCACGTCGTAGGCGGTGCGGTAGGTGCTGGCCAGGGCCAGCCACCCCTCGGTGGTCTTCGTGAGGTGCGCGGCCGTCGTCATCTCCTGGATGAGGCCGGCGACGTTCGCGGGTGCCGTCTTGATCTCCCCGGCGCGCACGTCGAGGAGCAGCTGCTCGGCGTCTGCCTTCAGCAGCGGCATGGCGCGGGGCGTGATCTCGGGGTCGGCGCCGAGGTCGTAGACATCGAGAGCCTCGCGGATGGGCAGGATCAGCACGTCGAGGGC
Organism: Streptomyces sp. CC53; assembly: GCF_001865245.1. Classification (GTDB taxonomy): domain Bacteria; phylum Actinomycetota; class Actinomycetes; order Streptomycetales; family Streptomycetaceae; genus Streptomyces. The sequence goes on from NZ_MKXB01000199.1 coordinate 1,219, forward strand.
GTCGGCCCGGAGCTCTTCGACGTATGGCTGGCCGGTCACGGTGGTCGGCTGGACCCGCAGTGCTCGGGCGATGCAGCCGATGACGTTGGGGGCTGGCGGGAAGGATGCCCTGCTTGGTCTTCGTGAGGGTGGTGTAGGGGATGCCGGACAGGTCTGACAGGGCCTTCTGGGTGAGGTGGCGTTCGAGGCGCAGCCGCTTGATGCGCGCGCCCGTGTGGTCGTGCGGCAGAGAGTGCATACTGTCTCCAGTTCTGACTCGACACCAGAACGGTACCGCTCCCGGGGGCGGCTACATCGGAGAAGGGCTCGCCGCTGGACGGTGGGGCCTTCCCGCGTTCCTGCCGGGGGTTGGCGCCCGCGGGCATGACGAAACCGCCCCCTGCCCTTCCGGAGGAGAGCAGGGGGCGGCAGGCTTCCGGCTGGCGCTAGTCTGCATCGGCCGTCGGGTCCTCGGCCCGAGCCTGGACGCTCACGCCGTCGACCGGCAGCAGCGACAGGACCGCGGCGAGCACGCCGTCGACCTGCTCGGCGGCAGTGGCGCGCGGCCCATGCGCGGGCGGTCTCGGGCCGGGCCATGTCCGGGTCGCCGGCCTCGGCCTGGGCGTAGGCGTCCCGGGCGTCCTGCTGCGGCAGGGCATCCCGCAGGGCGCTGATCATGGTGCGCATCTCGTGGGTCGTGCCCGCGTACCGCTCCGCCGCGATCACCCGCTCCTCGCGGGGGGCCTCCGGGTCCAAGGGCCCAGTCCCGCAGGTCGCCCTGACTGGCGACCGCTCCCAGTGCGTCAGCGAGGGAAGTGCGCCCGGTGTCGGGGATCTGCGGGTCCGCGAGGGGACATCGCAGGGTGTGGTGGATGGCCTCGCGGATCCATCGGGCGCGGTCGATTCCCTGCTCGGCGGCATCGCCGTCGAGTCGGGCGAGCGTCTCGGCGGGGATGCGTGTCTCGACCTTGGGCCCGATGCTCGGGCGGCCTCCGCGGGACTCGGTCATGGCGGTCTCTCCGTTGTTGTCGGGCGGTCAGTGGGTGGCGATGGCGGCGCGGATCCGCGCCGCCATCTCGGACAGCACGTAGTAGGTACGGCCGTTGACCGTGATGTCGTCGATCAGGCCCTTCTCGCGCCAGACGGTCACTCCGAAGGCGCTGGGGTGGCTGTAGCCCGTGAGGGGGTAGGCGACGACGTAGCGGTCGGCGAGGGCGTGCTTGTCGGCGCGGTGGGGGGTGTAGGCGAGGCGGGCGCGGCGGATGCTGCGGAGGATCGTGGGGTTCAGGTCGGGGGTGTCGGCGGGCTGGGGCACGCGGCGGGCTCCGATCTCGATGCGGCGGGCGAGGGAGGCGGCGTTGATGATCCAGCGGCCAGCGGCCTTGGTGGCGGCGACGGCGCCGCGGCGGCACCAGGTGCGGATGGTGGCGATGGTGACGCCGGCCTGCGTGGCTGCTGCGGTGGTGTTCATCGTGGCCCCTCCCCTGCGGAGTTTCCGCATGCGTTAACTGTACCCGGAGGTTTCCGCGTGCGTCAACCGGTCGAGGTCCAGACACAACAACGCCGCCCCCTGCCCTCCCGAAGGAGAACAGGGGGCGGGGGCGATATGAGAGAAGGGTTATCGGTCGAGGGCTACACAGAGCACGAAGGCGGCGGCAGAGACGCCAGACGCGAGCATGGCCGCGTTCTCATAGCCCGCCATCACAGCCACGACCGTGACCATCAGTGCGGCCCTGGCAGCAGTCGCCCAGGGGTCCTGTCGCGCGCCATCCTTGGCAGCGTTGAAGACGTGCGTGCTGAAGCGCCGAGCTGACCGAGCGGTTCGGCTCACGGAGGGCCTCCCTCGGTCTCCTCGCACAGTCGGGCGGTGCGAACATCCACGCGGTTCACGGCGTCCCGCAGGCTGGCCCCCGAGTTGGGGTGCAGCTCGTGCTCGACCGCGGTGAGCCGCTGCTCGATCCCGCCCAGGCGCTCCATCACCCCGGGACGGGCCGGGACCCCGGGCCGCGCCTCGGTGCCGGACCAGTCGTCGATGACTGCGTCGAGGCGGCTGGCGAGGCGGCGGGCGCCTGCGATCGACCGCCACGCCATCGCAGCCACGCCGCCCAGTACCGTGGCCGCGCCACCCCACACCAGTACGGCATCGATCACGGGGACCCCGGTCGGGGACGGCGTCACGAGCGATCCCCGAGGTAGATGTTGCGGCGTACGGCCTCGCGCAGCTCCTCCCCGAACGCATCAGCGTGGAGGTCCACGCGCATGGTCCCCGCGGGCGGCGGCTCCTCGTAGGACGGCGGTCGGGCCCAGCCCAGGAGCACAACCCGCCGCCAGCCGCAGCGGCGTCCACTCCAGCCGCTCGGCCAGCTGCTCGGCGAGGCGGAGCAGCAGGTAGTAGGCCGCGGTCACCGCGGCCATCACGCCGCTGGCCACCGCCACCGAGTCGACCTCGATACCGAGCGCCTCGGTCACGGTCACCACCCAGCCCACCAGCAGCGGGACCAGGGTGCGAAGTATCGATGCGAGGAGGTGCATGAGGATCTCCGTTCAGGGGGTGATGTCGAAGCCGCGGGCGCGGCCGAGACGGGTCAGGGAGTCGCGGCCCGGGACACCGTCGGCCGCGGCGCCGGTGTAGCCGCAGCGGCGCTGCCACGCCGCGTAGGCCCGCACGGTCGCGGTGCCGAAGTGACCGTCCGCGTACCGCCGGTCCAGCAGCCCTTCCGCGACGAGGGCGTCCTCGACGCCCCGCACGCCCGGGTAGGAGACGCGCGTGCCGGTCGCGGGCGGGTCCTGCCGGGCGGCCGCGGCGAGCCGGGACAGGTCCACCACCGGCCGCGTCGAGGGCAGGGTGCCGAGCAGCCGCCGCAGCGACACCTCCCCGGGCACGCCGTCTGCGTCCGCGCCGCGGTAGCCGAGGGCACGTTGCCACGACGCGTAGTTGAGGGTGTCCGCATCCGACCACACCGGGCCGGGGCCCACCCGGTAGTGCTCGCCGTGGCCCTTCGCGACGAGGGCCCGGCCGACCTCCGTCACATGGTCGCCGCGCGCACCGTACCCGTACACCAGCCCGTTGATCGTGGCCTGGCGGCGGGCCACCCGCGGCGGCGCCGGCGGTACCTCGGCTCCGTGACTGCCCTGCGGCACCTCCCCGCCCGGCCGCGGCGCCCCGGCCCGCACCCACGCGTGCAGCGGCTCACCCGGGCACGACGTCGGGTGGCCGTCGCGGTGGCCGAGGACCTCGTCCCCTGCGGCGCCCTCGCGGCGCAGGTAGTCGATGGCGTCCCGCAGGCCGCGCAGCATCGCGTCGGGCGGCTCCGTCAGCCCGGAGGAGCCGAGCAGCGCACACACCGCGTAGTGCGCCCGGTTCAGCTCCGCGGTGCCGTTGGCGCCGCTACGGCGGTGCGCGCCCCGCCCCTCGAACACCGTGCCGTGCTCGCACACCAGCAGGTTGTACGCCACGTCCACGTAGTTCTCGGCGGTGTTCGCCAGGTGCGCGGCCCGGAGCTGCCGCACGTAGGCCGCGCACCCCTCGTACGCGCGGGAGGTGTAGGCCGTGCCGAGGTAGTGGACCTTCACCCCCCGCGTCGACGCGAGGTACGCCGCCGGGCTGGTTGGGGGGAGCCCCAGATCTGAGCGGGAGACGAAGTCCATGAGGGCTCCTATGCGATTCGGTGTGCGAGCAGGTGGGAGCCGGCCGCGACGGACACGGCGGTGGCGTCCGAGGTCTGCTGGGACCAGTCGAACGAGGCGGTGCCGGCGGAGACGGTGCTGATGTACGCGCGCAGCGCGAACCCGGAGGCGCTGGTGGGGGGCAGGCCGTAGGCGGCTACCGAGCCGAGCGAGAACGCGCGGGGGCGCACATCGTCCGGTTCGGTAGCGGAGGCGACGCCCGGCGCGATCAGCATCCAGGTGCCCGATGCGCCGGCCGGGCCTGCCACGAGGCACCGCAGGTCCGCGGCGACGGGACCGGACACGATGATCAGGCCGTCCAGCAGGTAGACCGCCGATGCCTCCAGGGTCAGCTGGAGGTCCGGGTCAGGGCTGGTTGAGGTGACCGACGCCCGGTCGGTCGCCGAGTTCTTGGCCACGGCGAGGGGCAGCATGTTGGTCAGCAGGGACGCGGTGATGCGCGGCCCTGGGCTGATCGAGGGGTACACCACAGCGGGCCTCCTACAGGGCGATAATCGGGGTGGTGGCCAGCGCCACCGCGGCCCCGGCGGCGTGGCTCTTGCTGATGCCGTTGGCAGACCGGGTCACCGTGACCAGCTGCGCCACATGGAAGTCGGTGAAGCTGAACGGGACGGGCAGGGTGTTGGTGTTGCCGGTGAGAATCCGCGTGCGCAGGCCGGACTGGCCGGCGGCGGACAGGCTGCTGTCGGTCTGCGTGGCCTGCCACGTGGTCGGCTCGACGTCGGAGGCGAGCCACGCCCGGGCCCGCAGCGTCGTTCCCTGCACGTCGAACCGGAACCTCACCGGCACGCCGGCCTCGTGGGTGAGGCCGGTGTCGACCGCCGGGTACGCGCCCGGCGCTCCGGCCACGACCTTGATCAGGGTGAGCCGCACCGACTGGTCCGTGCCGAACTCGACGCGGGCGCCGTAGTAGTTGTTCGCGTCGAGGTGGCGGGCGATCAGGTACGCCTGGTGGCCCTGGGTGCCGGTGGCCAGTACCGGGGTGGACACCGACACCGCGAGGCTCGTGTCCGCCTCCGTCCCGGCCGCACGCAGCGTGAAGCGGTTCACTGACAGGGTGCCGACGCTGTGCACACCCGTCCCGGAGCCGACCGAGTAGTCGGAGGCGCTGCCGCCCGACGTGCTCCATGCCTGCCCCGACGTGGCCGTACCCCACCCGGACGCCACCGTGCGGTCGAAAGCGTCCACCGCGGTATCACCCGCGACGGCGGACACGGTCAACGTCTCCCCGCCAACCGCCACGTCCCACGGGGCCTCGGCCGGGTCGACGGTCCAGCCGAGCCACGGCGCACCGGTCGGTACGACCGCCAGGCTGGTGCCGGTCTCGTCGACCGGGGCGGACAGGGCATGGCCGTCGGTGTCGACCCGGCCGAGGACCTCGTCGTCGGCCACGG
>NZ_MKXB01000200.1 GCF_001865245.1 Streptomyces sp. CC53
GGGGCGCGGGCGGGGCCGGCGGGGGGTCGCTCGGGCACGACCGCGGCCCGGGGCGGCCGCGACGCCGGGGGGCGGCCGTGGCGCCGGGGCCGGCCGTCGCACGGCCCGGCCGACACGTGGGAGGCGTCCGGCGGGGGTCGCCCACGAAGGGTGACCGGGCGGTGGGGGCGGCGCGGTGTCGGAGTTCCGGGCGGCGGATGCGGCGCCGGGGGAGACGCCTCCGCTGCTTCCCTCACGCAAAGCCACCGGTCCTGCGCGAACGGTCCTCGCGGCGCTTCCCGTCGACGGCGCGCGCGACGCTCCGGCGTGCGGTACGGGGCGTAGCCGACGCACATCAACGGAGTGAGGTATTCCGTTGACGGGCGGTCAATTGCCGGGTCGTTGCATCTCGATTGGGTCACGACATCCTTAAGGAGGACTGGACCACTCCCGATCGACGCGCGTAACTCCACTGCTAGGCAAGCAGTTTGACGGTTCATCAATTACACACTCACGGTAACGGAACGGACTCGTACGGCCGGTCACTGTTTGTCGGAATTCTCCGCACGTCTGTTCTGGCAGGCTTCCGCGCACCGTCCTCTGACCAAGGAGAGGTGCACCACACGTGTCCGGACGCCGAAGACTGCGCAAGGCGCAGCGACGCAAGCCCCGTCGTCTGATACTCGCGACGCTCGCCGTTGCGATGGCGACGATCACCGGGGGACTGACCTACCAGGCCCTGTCGGGCGACGGCCCGGCCGGGGGAGCGGACGGCGCGCCCCCGGCCCTCGCCCAGGCCGCTGCCGCTCCGCCCACCGTGGAACCGGAGCCCGCGGCCGAGCCGGCCCGGGACGAGAAGCCCGAGCCCCTCACCGAGAAGCCGAAGGAGGAGCCCCGCAAGGGACTCGTCTACCGCGACCTCAAGCCGGCACCCGCCGACGACAAGTGCGCCGGCGTGTACCGCACCGAGAGCGGCCACTGCACGCACGGGCCCGACGCGCCCCCGCCCGGTGTCGACATCACGAAGGACACCCCGCCCGCGATCAAGGCGGAGGCGCCCACCGGGGAGCCCGGCACCGCCCCGGACGCCGAGCCGTCGTCGCCGGCGGACTCCGGCACACCGGCCGGCGGCGCCGAGGACGGCGGTTCCGCCGTCGCCGCCGTGCCGGCGCTCGACGCGGCCGCGGCCACCGACCCGTCCGCCGCGCCGAGCGCGGAGCCGCCCGCCGCGGCCGCCTCGCCCGACGGCCGCTCAGCCTCGCCCGGTTCGGCCGGCTCCCGCACGGCGGCCGCGGGCCCCGCCGGGCAGACCGTCCAGTGCGACGGCGACGGCGCCACCGGCAACCGCGTCCAGGTCGTGTACGTCCACGCCCCGGGCAAGGACCGCTATGCCCAGTACCTTCCGTCCTTCCGCAAGTGGGCCGCCGACGCCGACCTCATCTTCTCCGAGAGCGCGAAGGTCACCGGCGGCGTCCGGCACATCCGCTACGTCACGGCCGCCGACTGCACGCCCACCGTCCTGAACATCGAGGTCCCCGCCTCGGCACTGGCCGAGTTCAGCGCCACCAACCGGGCGCTCGCCGCGCAGGGCCTCAACCGCCGCGACCGCAAGTACATGATCTTCGCGGACGCCCAGGTGTACTGCGGCATCGGCACCTTCGCCGGGGACGAACGCCCCGGCCAGGACAACCTGAGCAACTTCGGCCCCTCCTACGGCCGTACCGACACCGGCTGCTGGGGCGGCCACACCGCCGCCCACGAACTCGGCCACAACCTCGGCGCCGTCAACAACAGCGCCCCCAACACCAGCCGGGGCGCGCACTGCACCGACGAGTACGACGTCATGTGCTACTCGGACAGCCCGTACTACCCCAAGATGCGCTACGTCTGCGGTGAGCGGAGCTACGAGAACCTGCTGGACTGCCGCAACGACGACTACTTCCACACCAACCCCCGCCGGGGCAGCTACCTCGCGACCCACTGGAACATCGCGAACAACCGGTTCCTGATGCAGCAGCGCGGTGACGGGGGCACCACCCCCGACCCGGGCCCGAAGCCCACGCCGACGCCCACACCCAAGCCCACACCCACGGGCGGCACCGGCAGCCACGGGCCCGACGTCACCGTCGGCCAGATCGGCCAGGACTCCGCCGTCGCCAGCTGGCGCGCCGTTCCCGGCGCCTCCTGGTACCAGCTCCACCTGAACGGCCGGCACATCGGCTGGATCCAGGGGACCAGCGCCCGCATCTACAACCTCGCCGCCGGCACCCGGTACCAGGTCGCCGTGGCCGTCCGGTACGGCGACGGCAGCAACAGCCGGGTCGGCCGCGCCACCTCCTTCCGCACGACCGGCGGCGGCAGCGGCACCACGCCCGCCCCGGAGACCCGCTACCTGCTCGTGAACGGGGCCACCGGCAATGCCGCCGAGCTGTGGGGCGCCCGCCGGGGCGACGGCACCGTCCTCGTCGGATCGCAGCGCAACGGCTACGCGCACCAGCAGTGGTACTTCGACAGTGCGGGCGACGGCACCGTGCGGATCCGCTCCGGTCTGTCCGGCAAGTGCCTCCAACTCGGCGGACGCGCCTCCGCGGGCATGTACGTCGCCCAGCAGCCCTGCTCCGCAGGCGCCGCGCAGCAGTGGAGGATCAGCGCCTCCGGCAGCGGTGTCCGCATCGCCCCCGCGAGCGGTGACCGCTACGCGCTGGCCGTCAGCAACCGGGCCTACTACGGGTCCTGGCTGATCGAGGTGCAGCACGCGTCGGACAACCCGGCCCAGGTGTGGACGGTCCAGAAGCCGTGAAGCGCCGAGCCCTTCCGGCGGCCGCCGCCCTCGTGAGCCTGGTCGTGTGGCTGCTGGCCGCAGCGCCGACCGCGTTCGCCCACGGCGGCGGCCTCCGGGTCGACATCACCGGACACGCCTTCGGACGCGTCGAAGCCACCGTGACCTGGGCGGACGATGGCGACCCCGTCGACGAGGCGGTCGCCGCGACCGTCAACGCGGTGAGCCCGGACGGGACGGCGGCCCTCGGCCCGTGGAAACTCGTACGGGACCCGGCCGACCCGAAGCGGTACACGACGGCCGAGGCCCTGCCGCCGGGGACGTGGCGGGTGACCATCGCGATCGGATACCCCGCACTCGGCAAGGGCGAGCGGCAGCTGACGGTCTCCCCGGGCACACCGGCATCGCCGAGCCCCGGTCCGGACCGGGGCACCGCACCGCCCCCCGGCCCCGGGAACCCCTCCGCAGGCCCCACGGCAGCCGACGCCCCTCCTGGCAGCCCACCGGCGCAGACCGGTACGGCCCCCGGCGTCGCACCCTCCGGGGCCGCCCGGGACGCCGGGCATGCGGAGCCCGGGAACCGGGGCTTCCCCACGGGCCTCGCGGTCGGCGCGGCGCTCGCCGCTGCTGCCGCCGCTGCTGCCGTCGTCGTGGTGCGCCGCCGCCGCGGCTGACCGGGACGCCGGCCCCGCCCCGGCACGGGGACGCACAGGGGCCGCTGCCGGGCACAAGCCCGGCAGCGGCCCTTTCCACGCGTGGCCCTTTCCACGCGTGGCCCTTTCCGTGGGCGGTACGCCCGGCTGCCCCGGCCGTGCCGCGCCTCACACGAAGTTGAGGTCCGCACGGCCCACCAGCGGGTCGTCCGGCATCGTCCACAGCGGCACCGCGTAGTTCCCGAAGCCGTACCGGCCGCCGAAGTGCAGGCCCAGCACCCGGTGGTCCACCAGGTCGAACACGGGGGAGCCGCTGTTGCCGCCCAGCGTGGAGCAGTCGTGGGTCATCACGTTCCCGCCGCGCCCGCCCTGCCCTGCCGCACCGGGGCGGTCACCCGTCGGCAGCAGCTGGTTCGCCGCGCCCGGCTGCAGCCGTTTCACGTTGTACACGTCCATGAAGATCCGCCGCATCGACTCCGGTTCGTTGCGCCGCCCGTCCCACGCCGGGTGCCCGACCACGTACACCTGACGGCCCGGCAGGTCCGCGGGGGCGTCCGCCGCCACCGCCAGCGGCGTCGGCAGCGGCCGGCCTCCCGGAGCCGGCGCCACCCGCAGCAGCGCCATGTCCACCTCGTCGTGCACCCCGACGACCTCCGTCACCGCGTACGTGAGCCCGCCGGCCCCGGGGAGCTGCCCGAACTCGCGCGCCATGTCCAGTGCCGCGCCCAGCCCCGGCCGGAACGTCCACCCGGCCCCGTCGCCGCGGGCGAACTCCACCGCCACATGGCGGTTCGTCATGACGACGTCCGCGCCGACGAGGAAGCCCGTCCCCACCCAGTCCAGGCTGAGGTGACCGGACACGTCGACGCGGCCCACCCGGGCGATCGACTCGCGGATCGCGTCGCGGTGCCCGTCGAGCACCGCCCACTCGCCCTCCTGCGGCGCGAAGTCACCGGCCTGCACCAGGATGGCGGGGCGCCCCGTCAGCAGGACGATGGCCTCCAGGCCGAACGACTCGTCGTCGCCGATCTCGTCGTCGCGGCCCTCCGCCAGCTTCTCCAGGCCCCGCGCCCCCGCGGCCAGCACCCGCGCCCGCTCCTCCTCCGCGTGGCGGGCGACATGCGCGGCGGGCGCCTCCTCGGGGGGCGGCTCGACGTCCGACTCCGGTACCTCCCGGGCCAGCAGCTCCCGTATCCGGTCGGCCTCTGCCCGCAGGTCGGTGAAGATCTCCGCGGGTCCGGCCGCGACCGGCGACCCGTTCCGGCTGCCCATGATGTGCTCCTCTCGGCTCGGTGCCTCAGCCCGTACGGCCCCGCTGGGCGGCGTCGATCTCCGCGTGCACCTGCGGGCTGTGCTCCGCGAGGTGCCGCAGGACGGCCGCCATCTGCGTGCCGACGTTCACGAAGGCGGTGCTCTTCCCCTGGAACGACACGTCCTCCACGCGGCGCGTGCCGCGGTGCAGCGCCACCACCCGCCAGTCGTCCGTCAGCACCGGCGACCCCGACGATCCGCTGCGGGTGTCCGTGAAGTACCGCACGTCCCGCTCGTCCGCCTCGAAGACGAGGTTGTTGCGGAGCGCCACCCGCTTCGGTGCGCCGCCCGGATGCTGGATGATGTTGACGGCCACGACGTCACCCGCCGCCACCCGCAGCGCCCGCCCCGCCAGCGGCAGCGCGGGTCGCGCCGCGGCCGGCACCTCCGCCGTGAGCCGCAGCACCGCGTAGTCCAGACCGGGGTCGCAGGCCGCCAGGTCCGCCACCGCGGCCTCCTCCTCGGTGCCGGTGGCGTCGCTCTCGTAGTCGAACCGCAGCCGCGTCGCCCGCGCCTGGAGCAGCAGGTCGCCCGGGGCCGCGGAGGGAAGCGCACCACCCACCGCCTCGCGGGCGTTGACGACGTGGTGGTTCGTCACCAGGAGGGACGGCGTGACCAGCCATCCGGTGCCCGCGTGCGGCGGCCCGCCGCCCGCCTGGAGCGGCTCCCCGCCCTCGTACGGCGGCACGGTGAGCCGCGCCACGGCCAGCCCCGCGCGGGCGCCACCGCGGAGGAAACCGAACGGGACGGTGTCGTCCCGGTGGACGATCCTCTCCTTCAGCTCGGCCGCCGGGCGCCCGGCGAGCGGGTCCGGCTCGCCGCCCGCGTCCCGCGCCACGTCGTCCAGGGCCTGCTGGAACACCGCCAGCGGCGCGGTCTGCGCGGTCTGCGCGACCGCGTTGCGCAGCCAGATCTCCAACGGCACCGACCCGTCGACCAGCCGCGACACCTGGTTCAGCCGCACCAGGTCCGACTGCACCTGCACCGCCGGAGCGGCATGCAGGGGAAGGGACGCCGCGAACCGCGGCAGGATCCCGTCCAGCAGCAGTGGCCGCACCGACGGATCCACGAGGCCGCTGTCCAGGGCCGCGTCCTTCACGGCGAGGACCGCCTCGGACGACAGGTACCGCGTCATGACGTGCCGCCTTCCGCTCCGGGGCCGGGCACCGACGGGCCGGACGCGTCCGCCCGCCGCCCCGGCGCGACCCGCTCGGGAGACCCTGCCGACACCGTGCCCGTACGCAGCGCCGCCGCGACGCCCGCGGCGATGTCGCCGCCCTCGTCACGCAGCACCAGCAGCCGCCGCGCCAACGCGTCGAGGGCGCCGCGGTCACGTGCCAGGCGCAGGATGTCCGCCACGCCCGAAGTGGACGCGGCGTCCGACGCGGAGGCGGCGCCCGCATCGGGGGCGGCGTCCGAGGGGGACGCGGCGCCCGCCGTCTCCCGCTGCCCGCCCCCACCCTGCCGGGGCCGCTGCGCCTGCTGCGCCTGGCGCTGCGCCCGGTGCCCCGGCCGCTCCGACTGCTCCTGTCCACGAAGGCCCTGCCCGTCCTGCCGGTCAGGCCGCTCCGAGGGCGGCTGCCCGCCCCCGCCCGGGCCGCGCGGCCCCTGCCCCTGCTCGTGCGGGTGACGTGCGCTCGGCCCCTGCACCAGCGGGTACCCCGTGTGCTGCCCCTGACGGCTGCCCGCTGCCGACCGGGCCCGCAGCGACCTGCCGCCGCCCGGCCCCGCCGCCTGGTGCAGCAGGGCCATCAGCGGCGGCAGCAGCCGTCCGTCCCGCCGCACCGCGCGTTGCAGCGCCCCGCCCAGCACCTCCAGCGCCTGGTCGTCCTCCGGCAGCCCCACCAGGGCCAGGGCGTGGTCCAGCGCCCGCTCGTCCAGCGGGTAGACCTGCGCGGCCACCTCGCGCACCAGCGCCGGCTGCTCCGCCAGCACCGCGTCCGGCACGCCCCGCAGCCGACGCACCAACTCCTCCTCCGTGCCGCGCTCCCGTCGACCGTCCGCCAGCCGGGAGCGGGCCAGCAGCGTGCCCATCGCCTCCAGGTGCTGCCCCAGACCGATCGCCACGTCCTCCGCCAGCCGCAGCTCGCGGTCCGCGCCCTCCGCGTCACCCTCCTCCTGCGCGAGCCGCGCCGACAGCAGCAGCAGCTCCAGCCGCCGCTCCCCGCAGCCCGCGTCCTGCGTCCCCTCGACCGCCTCGGACACCACCCGCCGCGCGTCCGCCCGCCGCCCCGCCCGGATCAGCGACTCCGCCAGCAGCACGTGCAGCGGCCCGCACAGCGTCCACGGCCGCCGCTCCTCCAGCCGGGCCAGCGCCTCAGCGGTGAAGCCCTGCGCCAGCAGGTCCTCCACCTCGTGCGCGGCGATCCGCTCCCAGTCCTCCTGCTCGGCCTCCGCCATGACGAGCACCGACGCCCGCTGCCGCCGGCTGTGCGCGGTGAGCAGCGCCGCCGAACGGGGCCCCACCTCGTCCTGCGCCCCGGCCAGCAGCCGCTCCACACCCGGCAGCCACCGCTCCTCCACGGTGCGCGGGTGCTCGCCGAGCCGCAGCCGGTGGTAGATCTCCTCCGCCCGGTCCACCAACCCGTCCCGCGCCGCGTAGTATGCCACCGCCCGCCGCTCCACCTCCTGCGCCACCGACCCCGGATCGCTCCGCGCGAGCCGCAGCATGATGGACCGCACGTCCGGCCGCACCCGCACCGCCTGCGGCCCCGCGGACTCCACCAGGTCCAGCCGGGACAGCGCGCCGAACAGCCGCCGCGCCTCAGCGGGCCCGGACACGGTCACCCCGCACGGCCCCGCCAGCACCTCCCGGACGACGTCCGGGGTGATCTGCCGCAGGACCAGACCCGCGTGGGCGAGCCGCCGCACGTCCTCGTCCGGGATGTGCCCGAGGATCCGCTCGTACAGCAGGCCCTGCACCAGCAACTGGTCGACCTGCCGGAAGAAGTCACGCCGCCGCTCCGGCAGGCTCTCGACCAACTCCCGCAGCCCCGCACCGCCGCCCCCGGCCAGCACCGCGGCCCTGGCCGCGAGACGCAGGCTCAGCGGATGCCCGCCGACCCGCTCCGCGAGCAGCCGGGCCAGCTCCTCGTCCGCCACCCCGTACGCGCGGAGCACCGCCACGGACGCGTCCGCGTCCAGGTCCCGCAGCTCCACCTCCAGCGGCGCCGAGCCCGCCCCGGGGTGGCCGACCGGGGCGCGTCCCGACACGACGACCCGCACGCCCGGGTAGGCGTCGTGGAACGCGAAGTACAGCGCCCACATGCGGCCGACCTCCGGGGACCAGCGGTACTGCGCCTCCTCGAAGGAGTCGATCACCAGGACGAACGGGGGGTGCCGCGGGGTCACGGCGTGCCGCAGCACCCGCGCGACCCGCCGGAACAGCGCGCAGTCCTGCTCACCGGCCTCCGCCAGGAACTCCCGGGACGACTGCCGACCGGGCCCCCGCGTGGCTGCGAGCCGGCTCAGTCCCGCCACCCGCTCCTCACGCGCCCGGTGACTGCCCAGCAGGCGCAGGCCCTCCTCGGCGAGGGACTCCAGCTCCTCCTGGAACGCCGGGAACTGCACGGCGAGCTGCCGGGCGGTCTCGGCGACCAGCGTGACCGGTTCGTGCACGGACAGGGAGGGCCGTTCGAAGTCGACGTACGCGAAGGGGAACGGGAAGGTGCGGCCACCGGCACGGAGGGCGCCCGCGCCCACCGGCCCGGGCGGCTCGTGCTCCGCCCCGCCCCGTCCGGGCGGCTCATGCCCCGGTCCTGCTGTCCCTCCCGCCCCGAACCGCGCACGCTCCGCGCTCCCCGTGCCGGGCGGCCCCCCTCGTCCGGCGTCGCCGGTTCCGCCGGCCCCGTCTCCGCCGTCACCGCGCCGCGCCCCGACGGGGGCCAGGGCGTCCAGGACGAAGTGCGCCAGCAGGGTGCTCTTCCCCATGCCGCCCGCCCCGTGGACCAGCAGGGGCGGCGCCGGACCGCGTCCGGGCGCGGCGGCCTGCGGGTCCGTCGCGTAGCGCCGCAGCTCGGCGAGCTCGCGTTCCCGCCCCACGAACGGCACCCGCACCAACCGCTCCAGCGGCTCCAGCAGCCGGGCGAGCTCCAGTTCCCGCCGTACCGCCGCCGGGTCCGGGAGCCCCTCCACTCCGGGCACGAGCGACAGCCACCGCACGGCCTGGAGGAGATCGGCCGTGGCGTCCGCGCCGGCCGGGGCCGCCGCGTCCCCCCGCAGCAGTGACAGGCATGCCGACTCCGGTCCCGGGCCGCCCCGCACCGCGCCCGCGTTGCCCTCCAGCGCCCGCAGCGCCTCCCCCGGCCCCGCGAAGGACCGCAGCGCCTCCTCCCGGACCTCCGGGACCAGCGACCACTCCGTGTCGGCGTCCCCCGTACCGGCCACCGTGCAGTCCGCCGCGAGCTCCACGGCCGCCCGGCCGGTCGGCGCGGCCTCACCGGGCAGCCGCAGCAGCACCGGGTCGAACGACGCCAGCAGGCACGCCGCCTGCCGGTAGCGGCGCCGCACCTCCGGCACCGGCGGCGGCAGGCCCAGCGCGCCGCGCAGCTCCTCCCGCAGCCGCGCGCGGAACTCCTCGCGCACCTCCGCCCGCGCGGTTTCCCGTACGGTTCCCCGCCCGGCTCCCGGGTCAGAGCGCGCGGTAGACACGGACCGCTCCCTCCGCGGCGGTGCACAGCCGCCGCATGTAGCTCTCCCCGCCCGCGGGGGCCGCGGCGGGCTGCGGGTCCCCGACCGCCGCGAGGACCTCCTCCACCGCCACCTCCACCAGATCGGCCAGCGCGGGCTCCCGCTCCCCGTCCGCGAGTCCGGCGAGCCGGGCGGGCGGCTCGTCGCGGAAGTACCGCGCGAAGAACGCCCGCAGCTCCGCCGGGCCCGCCGGGTGCGACCGGTCCCGCACGACACTGCCCCGCAGCTCGTACGGCAGCGGGCGCGCGGACTCGCTGTAGCCGAGCAGGACGAGGCGCGGAGCCTGCTCGCGGTGGGTGCCCTCGAACGCGTAGACCGCACGGGCCAGCTGGCCGATCAGCTCCCACACGTCCGACGCGGGGTCCAGACGGTCGCAGTCGTCCAGCACGAACCAGAAGACGTCCTCGGAGCCGGTCGCCTGCCGCACGACCTCGTGGACGGTGTCGTCCAGCGACGGCAGCGGGTCGTTCAGCCCGCTCCCGGCGGGCACGGGCAGCGGCGGGGCCCCCGCACGCGGGTCCGTGACGAACGCCGCCAGCCGTCTCACCACCCTGCCGGCCGTGGACGTCTGGTCGAGGACGACCCGGGCGGGACGGAACCCGTGGTGCTGCGCGAGGTGCCGGAGGAAGGTGTACGTGTACGACCTGCCGCTGTCCGGCTCGCCGTCCACGACCAGCACCGCGGTGTGCGCGTCCCCGATGAAGGAACGCAGGTTCTCCCGCAGGCCCTCCCGGTCGAGGAACACCTCGGTGCCGTTCCTCAGCACGGTCGTGCGGAAGACGTCCCGCGACCGGTGCAGCCGCTCGTCCTCCCGCAGGAGCGCCAGGTACTGCTCCGCCCTCCGGGATTCCTCCAGGTCGCGCAGCCCGCTGCGCAGCAGCGCCTCCAGCAGGGCCACCTGACCGGCGATGGTCCTGCGGGAGGCGTGCACGAGCGCGGTGGCGTTGTGGTCCGGCCGGGCCGTGAGGGGCAGGGCCGCGACGAAGTCGCGGGGGAACCCGGCGAGGTCCAGGGCGCTGTGCGGATCGGGCGTCTGCAGCAGGAAGTCCCGCGCCCACGTGGTGACGGTCGCCCATTCCGTGCTCTGCAGCGGCATCGCTCACCTGCCCGCTCGTGGGTCCTCCTCCGGCCCCGCCGCGCACTGCGGCAGGGTCCTCTGCGGTCCTCCTCGGGTCCTCATCCGCGTGCCTGCGTCCTGGGGCTTCGCGTCCTCGCGTCGCCAGGTCCCTGCGTCCTGCGGTCCCGTTCTCCGCTCCCGCGCTCCTCGCTCCCGTCCGGGCGGCCCTCCGGCCACGGTGACGGCCATGCTCCCGCGGCGGTCGGGTGGGCGTCTTCCTCGGTGCCGTGCGGCCGGTCCGTTCTGTTCGGTGTCGGGCTCGTGACGCGTTCCGCGTGGCCCCGGGGCGTCCGGGTCGGGCGTTCGTGGGCGCCGGGGGCGAGGGAACCGCCTCCCCCGCCGGAGCCGCTCCGGGACGACGGGTCCCGGGCTGCCCGCTCACGACCGGTGCGGACGGGTGCGTCGCGCCGTGGCGGTGCCCGCCGTCCCCGTGCAGCGGGGGCCGCCGGGCCGACCGCCCCGGCGCGGGGGTTCTGCTGTCGTAGGGGGCCGGTGCCGCGACGGCCCACGGCCGCCTCGGGGCCCCTCCTGCCATGGTCACACCACGTAGGGGCGGCTGCAATCCGGTCAGTCGCCGCCCGGTGCGGGCCGGGTCCACGCGCGCCGCACCGGATCGCGCACCAGCGCGTTCGCCAGGTACTCCAGCACGCCGTGGTGGTTCTCGCTTCCGTTGGACACCAGCAGGTCCGTGATGCGGCCCGGAGGGGCGTACTCCGGCCGCATGGTGTGATCGAGCGCGACCACGTCCCGCCCGTCGGAGGCGTTCAGCCAGCGCGCCGTACGCGACGGCACCGCGGGCGGCGCCGCCAGGCAGTCCTGCACCTCCGTCACCGCCAGCGGCGAACCCAGCGTCACGAACAGGTCCACCCGCGGGTTCCGCGCGGCCAGCACCTCGTACGCGGCCACGCTGCCGAGGCTGTGGCCGACCACCACCAGCGGCCCGGCACCGTCCGCGTCGGCCCCCGCGGCGTCCAGGGCCTCCACCACGGCCTGCCGGACCGCGCGCCCCGCCCCGCCGAAGAAGTACGCGTGGGCGTCCTCGAAAGTGTGCTTCACCAGCCGCCGGAACAGCGCCGTCCGCACGGGTCTGGGCAGCGGCAGCGCCTCCGGGAGGGGCTCCTCCCCGGGGCCCGGCCGGGGCTCCTCCGCCAGCGCCAGCGCCTCCGCCAGGTACGTCATGTCCCGCAGCCAGCCGCCCAGCGCGCCGCCGCCCGCGCTCCGCGCCACCCCGCCGCCCGCGTCGCCGGCCCGGGCCTCGGTGGCCGTGCGGGCCATGAACTGCGCCGGGTCCTCCAGCACCGGCGGCCGCGGACTGCTCTCCTCCGCGCCCTCCTCCCCCCGCGTCTCCACGCTCCCGTCCCGGGTGCCCTCCAGCGGGTCCGGCACCGGATCGGGCAGCGGCTCGCCGTGCAGGACGGGCGCCCAGTACGCCAGGTGCGACTCCCCACCCAGGTCCCGGCCGAACAGAGCGCGGTCCCACTGTGCCTTGAGCAGCTCGGGGCGCGGCTTCGGCCCGCTGCCGTGGACGTACACGATCCGGGGTCGCACGGTGCCTCCGGTGTCCGGCGTGGTCGGTGCCATCACAGGTCCATCAGGGTGTCGGCGGGGGATTCCAGCCGCCGCCACCGCTCCTCGGGGGAGCGCGCCGGCGGCATCAGGTCGGCCCCCGGGAGGGGGCCGAGGTCGAGGCCGGTCAGCTCCACCACGTCGGCGATCGGCACCTGGTACGTGCGGAACGCGCCGAGCGGGGGCGGAGCGCCCGGCACCGCCCCGACCAGCGCCCGGTCCGCGTCCCGGCTGAGGTCGGGGCTCTGGTCCAGCACGTACGCCGTGGCGCCGAGCGCCCCGTCGTGGACGAAGGCGGCCACCTTCCAGAAGCGCAGCGGCACCTGGATGCCCCGGTACGGCGGATCCGCGTCGTGGAGGACGGGGCCGGTCAGCACGGCCAGCTTACGGTCGTGGCGGGCGGCGTGGTCCAGCAGGTGGTTCTCCAGGCCCTGCCACACCTGCTTGCCCTGGTTGAACACGTCCGCCTGCGGCGCCGCGTTCGTGTAGTGGAACGTGTCGCGGTCCGCACGGACGGCCACCGCGGCCGCCCCCCACACGGGGTCGAGCCGCCGCACCAGGTGGCCCCGGTCGAGCGAGTTGTTCCGGTACACGTCGGGGCCCGCCTGCCAGTCCTCCGGCACCCGCGGGTCGAAGCGCCAGTCGTCGTCGCGCGGCACGTCCTCCACCAGCCGCCCGCCGTCGACGGCGACGGCCGTGGCCGCCGCCAGCCTCCTGTCGGGCCGCAGCACCACGCTGAAGTGGGTGTACGGCAGGACGACCGTCTCCACGCCGGGCACGCTGAGCCTCGGCAGGGGCACCGGCGGCCCCAGGAAGCCCTCGTCGAAGCCGCGGCGGCCCGACAGGTCGTCGGGGCGGCCCTCGGACGCGTCCGAAGAAATCATGATGTGACCGGTACCGTGCGGTGGCCCGGCCGCAACGGGGCGGCGCCGCACGCCACCCCATCAGCGCACGGGGCGGGCGGTGCAGGTTCGGAGCCGGCGGTCGCGCGGCATACATGGCCCTGCCGCACCCGGCCGACGGCCCACGGGACGCCCCCGGAAGGCTACGGCCCCGCGGGCGGCGTCGACCTCGGCCGACCGGCCGGCGGCACCCTGCCGGCTGCGGCCGACGCCCGCGCCGCACCGGACCCCGACGGCCGGCCGGACGACCCGGCGGCCCCCTCGCCGCACTAGGAGACCCCATGCCATCCGCCGGCCTCTCCCTGCACATCGGACTCAACACCGTGGACCCCGCCCGCTACGACGGCTGGGACGGACGGCTCGTGGCCTGCGAGAACGACGCCCGCGACATGGCCGCCCTGGCCCGCGAAGCCGGCTACTCCGACACCGTCCTCCTCACCGCCGACGGCACGGTCGACCAGGTCACCGCCGCGCTCCGGGACGCGGCGGGGCGGCTCCGCGACCAGGACGCCTTCCTCCTGACGTACTCCGGCCACGGCGGGCAGGTCCCGGACGAGACCGGCGGCGACGAGGAGCCCGACGCCCTCGACGAGACGCTCGTCCTCCACGACCGCGAGTACCTCGACGACGAACTGCAGCGCGAGCTGGCCCGCTTCCCCGAGGGCGTGCGGATCCTCGTCCTCCTGGACTGCTGCCACAGCGGCACCGCCATCGAGGTGCCGGACCTGCTGACCCCCGAGGCCCTGCGGGAGCAGTTCGGCACCGCCGACCGGGAGGAGGTCACCGCCGTGTCCCGTCTGATGCCGCCCACCCTCCAGGGCACGCTGTACCGGCGGGACCGGGACTTCTACCAGGGGCTGCAGCGCGAACTGGACGCCGAAGCCACCGCCGGGGGGCGCCCGGGAGGCCGCGCCGGCCGGCTGGAGGCCGACGCGCTGCTGCTGTCCGCGTGCCAGGACAACCAGCTCGCGGCCGACGGGCGGCGCAACGGCCTGTTCACCGGCACCCTGCTGAAAGTCTGGGACGGCGGCGCCTTCCGCGGCGGACACCGCGCCTTCCACCGCGCGGTCCTCCGGCGCATGCCGCCGAACCAGAGCCCGAACCTGTACGTGTCGGGACGGCCCTCGGCTGCCTTCCTCGCGCAGCGCCCGTTCACCGTGTGACCGGGCGGCGTGCCGTGACCGACTGCTCGGTGCGGAGCCCGTCAGCCGAACAGCGCGGGCACGCGGATGGTGTGCACCGGCCGCCCCTTCGGCAGCGAGCCCCACGCGGCGCGTCCGGTGGAGCGGCGCGGCCGGGAACCGGGTGCGCCGCGCGCGGGCAGCCGCCCGCCGGGTGCGCCGCCCCGCCCGGCGGACGTCTCCCGCCCGCGGTCCTTCGGGGGCCTGCCGCTCGGGCCTGCGCACATGGTCGTCCTCGTTTCGCTCTCGGTCACGGCGTCCACCGACCCCTTCTCCTACGGAACGGGCGACACCCGCTCGTCGTCGCGGCGCGGCGGCAGACCCGGCATCACCGGGTACGGGCAGGGCACCGGGGGCCCCGCCCCGGCCGGCCGGCCCGCCAGGGCGGACACGAGGTCCGCCGCGCCCACCAGTCCGACGAGCCGCCCCGCGTCCGCCACGACCGGCAGCATGTCGCAGTCGTTGGCGTACATCACGTCCACCGCCCGGCGCACCGGATCGTCCTGGTGGACGACGGCGCAGCGGCGGCTGCGCAGCAGATCGCCCGCGTACCGGCGGCTCAGCGCCACGGCGGGGGCCGCGCAGGCGACGGCGACCTCAGCGCGTTCCAGCACCCCCGCGCAGCGGCCGTCCGGCCGCACCACGGGCAGGTGGCGGGCGCGAGTGCGTTCCAGCAGCTCCCAGGCCACCAGCACGGTCTCACCGGCGGCCACGGCCACCACGGGCGCACGCATCACGGTTCCGACGGGCCGGTCCAGCACGGCAACCCTCCCAGGGTCCTCGGTCTGCTCGTTGCTCCGGGTGTCGTCGGCGTCCCGCCTGCCGTCCCGGCGCGCGGCGGCGGGGGCACCCGCGCCGCGCGGCGAGCGCTCCGCGGCGGTGGTCCCCTCGCCGTGCGGGATGCCCCGCGCCGGGGCGTCCCCCTCGCCGTAGGGGGTGCCTTCCTCGGCGGCGGCCCCCTCGCCGTACGGGGCGTGCCCGACGGTGCGGGGGCCCTCGGCCCGCGGGGCCTCCTCCGCCCGCGGGGATCCCTCGGGCCGGGCGACGCCGTCGTAGGAGGGGCCGTCGAGGACGTGCCCTTCGGACGTGTCCGTCGGCACCTGCTGCCTCGTGACGGTCTCCATGAGGGGCCTCCCATGTGGCCTCGCGCACAGAACCTCTCCTTCCACTGTGCGGCCTGAGCGGCTGTGTGCAAGAGGGCTCAACGTCCCTGATGTGACGGAACCCGGCGGCAGCCGAGCCCGGCGACGGGCACGGGTCCTTCCCCTGCCGCCGGGCGTCCGGTCCCGGCGGCAGGGGAAGGACCCCGCGGTGCCCACGCCCCTCACCGGCGTGCGCCCCGTTTCCCGTACCAGCCGCCCACCGGGGCCCTCCCGGGCCGTCCGCCGCCGGGGCGCCGGGCCTCCGGCCGACGGCCCCGGATCACCCGGTGCCCTCGGGGCCCCCCGCCCCCGCGGCCCCGCCGGCGCGGTCGTGGGCGTGCCGGGCCAGCAGGGCCGCGACCTCCTCGTCCTCCGTCTGCGAGAAGTCGTCGTACCACTGCCCGACCGCGGTGAACCACTCCGGTGACGACAGGCACACCACCTCGTCCGCCTCCCGCCGCAGCACCCCGAGCGCCTCCGGCGGCGCCACCGGAACGGCCACGACCACGCGCGCCGCGCCCTGCGCCCGTGCCACCCGGCACGCAGCCAGGGCGGTCGAACCCGTCGCGACGCCGTCGTCCACGAGCACCGCGGTGCGCCCGCCCAGCGGCACGGCGGCCCGCTGCCCCCGGTAGCGGCGCAACCTCCCTTCGAGGACCGACCGTTCGGCATCCTCCACCCGGGCGAGGTCCTGCTCGCGGACCCGGGCCGCCCGGACGACCGAGTCGTTCAGCACCCGCACGCCGCCCTCGCCGATCGCGCCGAACCCCAGCTCGGGCCGCGACGGCACCCCGAGCTTCCGTACGACGAGCACGTCGAGGGGCGCGCCGAGGACCCGTGCCACCTCGTGCGCCACGGGCACCCCGCCGCGGGGGAGCCCGAGGACCACGGGATCGTTCAGCCGCAGCCGCGCCACGGCGTCCGCGAGCTGCCGGCCCGCGGACGGACGGTCGGGGAACCGCATGTCGCCCTCCTCCTCGCGGGGTGCCCCGCGCCGCCCGGCCGGGCACCATGGAAAGGGAGGGGAGAGGAAGGTGAGGGCCGTGCGGGCGACTTTCACGATCGGACGCATCGCCCAGGTCCGCGTAGGGGTCCACTGGAGCGTCGTCTTCATCTTCGCTCTCATCGTATGGGGCTTGGCCCAGGGCCGCTTCCCGGAGGCGTACCCGGGCCGGTACGCGCTCGTGTACTGGGCCGCGGGGCTGGTCACGGCGGTCGTCTTCTTCCTCTCGCTGCTCGCCCACGAACTGGCCCACGCGATCGTCGCCCGGCGCAACGGCGTCGACGTGGACGACATCGTGCTGTGGCTGCTGGGAGGCGCCGCACGGCTGCGGTCGGAGGCGCCGGGCCCGGCCGCCGAGCTGCGCATCGCCGGAGTCGGCCCCCTGGTCAGCCTGGTGCTCGGCGGCGTGTTCGGCGTGGCCGCGTGGCTGCTCAGCCTCACACCGGCGGCCCCCGGCCTCCTGGTCGAGGCGGTGGTGTGGCTGGCCGCGATCAACGTCCTGCTGGCCGTCTTCAACGCGATACCGGCCGCCCCGCTCGACGGCGGGCGGCTGCTGCGGGCGGTGATCTGGTGGCGGACCGGGGACCGGCTGCGCGCCACCGCCGGCGCCACGGCCGCCGGACGGGCCTTCGGATGGCTGCTGGTGGTGGCGGGCCTGCTGCTGTTCCTGCGCACGGCGGCCCTGGGCGGGCTGTGGCTCGCCCTGATCGGCTGGTTCCTGGTCGCCGCGGCCACCACGGAGGGGCGGCAGGCGCAGCTGCGGGGCGTCCTCGCGGGGGTGCCCGTGCGCCAGGCCATGACACCCGGACCCGTGGCCGTACCGGCTGCGCTGTCCGTGGCGTCGTTCCTCACCGACCCGCGCTACCGCTACCGGCACGCGGCGTTCCCGGCGGTCGCGGACGACGGGGAGCGGCCGGTCGGCCTCATGACGCTGGAACGCGCCCGGGCCGTGCCGGAGGAACAGCGCGGCTCCGTCACGGTCGCGGACACCATGGTGCCGTTGGACGACGTCACCGTCGTCGCCCCCGACGACCCGCTGGCGGACCTTCTGCCGCGGATGGAGGCCGGCCCCGATCACCGGGTGCTGGTCGTCGAGGCCGGACGCCTGGTGGGCGTGGTGTCGTCGACGGACGTCAACCGCGCCGTGACCTGGCTGATGTCGGCCGGTCCGCAGCGTGGCGACCGCGGCCGCAACCCGCCCCGCTGGTGAGCCACGGCCGCCCCCGGGCCGCGGTGGGGCGTCGGTGGGGCCGGACCGGTGCGTGCACGGCTCGCCCTGGCCCGGCGGCGCGGACGGGCTCCACGCGCGGGGAAGACTGGTGGTCCGCGGCCGCGGGGAAGACTGGTGGTCCGCGGCGGCGCTCCGCCGCGTGCCTCCCGGCGGTACAGGCCGCACGCCCGCCACAGCAAGGGGCGGGGCACGCTCCGGTGCGAGGGCGCCGCCCGTGGTTGGCGCACGCCGCACCTCCCGCCGCTACCCGCCCGCGTAGAGCCTGTCGGGCCCCACCAGGACGACATCGCCCTGCGCCTCCGACGTGCGCACCGCGGGCCCGAAGCCCGCGCTGCCGTACAGGGCGGGGACGACGCGGGCGACGTCCTCGCCGCGCTCGTCCAGCAGCCCCACGAGGCGGTGCAGCCGCTCCAGATGGTGCACGTCCACGATCTCGCCCCAGCGCGCGAGCCCCACGGACAGCAGCGGCCCCGGCCGCCCGCCCGCGCCCTCGCCCCGTACGACGACCTCGGCGCCGGGCTCGCCCGGCCCCGCGAGCGACCCGTGGCCGACCCGCCCCGCGGGCGCACCGAACGTGTCGGGCGCGGCGTGGTCCCGTACCCAGTCCCGGCAGACCTCCGCGAACCGCGCGGGCGCGACGGTCGACTCGAACACCGGGCGGGCCTGCGCCCACACCTCCTCCGCCCGTTCCGGCGCCCCGTCCAGCAGGGCCCGGTGGGGGCGTACGACGGCGTGCTCGAACGCCAGCAGCGGCTCTGGGATCCGCAGCCGGGTCAGCGGCGGGCGCAGCACGTCGGGTTCGCCGTGCAGCAGCGCCCAGTCCCGGAGCAGCGCCAGCGTGTGGGACACCTCGCCCAGCGGGGCGCCCACCCGGTCCGCGACGCCGCCCGGGGTGCCGGCACCGAGGGCGACGGCGGCGAGCACGGAGTGGCACAGCCCGCGGTTCCCGCTGTCGGCGGCCTCGTGCACCAGCCGGGGGGCCTCGTGGAAGAGCGGGGTGCGGGGGTCCAGCACGGTCCCGCACACCCAGGCGTCGAAGTCGTCCGGTCCGGCCGGGACGCGGTCCGCGACGAAGGCGTGCCGGTACGCGGGCGTCCCGCCGACCACGGCGTGCACCCGCAACGCGAGCCGCGCGTCGTCCAGGCCCCAGAACCTGGCCGCCTCCCGGTACCCGAAGGGCCCCACGGCCACGTCCAGGGTGACGAGCTCCCGCAGGGCGGACGGTCCGCAGAACAGCCTGCGCATCACCGGGCGGTCACTGCCGCTGAGCAGCAGCCGGGCCCGGCCGGGGGCCGCGCCGCCGTGCGGGCCGTCCGCGTGCCGCCGGAACGCCGCGTGGAGGACGGCGGGCAGCGACGGACTCTGCCGTACGAGCCGGGGGAACTCGTCGAGCACCACGGGCACGGGCTCCTGCCCGGCGAGGGCGAGCAGCGCGTCCACGGCCTCCGTCCAGTCCCGCAGCCGCCCGGCTTCCACGCTCCCGGTGCGGCGGGCCAGCAGATCGCCGAGACGCCTTAGCGACTCCGCCTCCACCGCGTCGTCCGCGCAGAAGAGGAAACCGCCGGTCGCGTCGGTGAGCGCCCTCAGCAGATGCGTCTTGCCCTGGCGCAGCCCCCCGGAGACGACGCCGAGCCGGGGCCCGGGCCCGCGGTCCGTCGCGAAGCCGACGAGCGCGTCCCAGGCCCCGTCGCGGTCGAATACGGCACCCGGCTTGGCGATGCCCGCGGGGCCCGCCGCCCCGGCTGGTTCGTGCTGGACGGCGGACGGGTGCAGGCCCGCGGTGGTTGTGTGCGCCGGGGTCCCGGCCGCGGCGCCTGTGGATGGTCCGCCGGGCGTCCTCGTCATGTCCGTGGCCTCCTGACGCCCCCACTCCCAGCCTGGCAGAACCCGCCCCACCGGTCACCCCGGAGGCCCCGGCGGCGGGCGGGACGCGGGGCCTTCCCACGAGGGCGCGATGCCTCCGGCGGGCGGCTGCTGGGCACGGGCGGTCGCGGTGCGGTCCGTGGTCGGCGGTCGGCGGGCGGTGGTCGGCGGGCGTGGTGCGGGCCCGGGCCACGCGCTGCTCCCCGTCCTGACCGCCGGGCCCGGAGCGGACCGGCCGCGGTGCGGGCAGCCCGTGCGGGGAGCCGCGCAGGGCGTTCTGCCGGGGCGGTCGGAGGACCGCGGGCCGGGCCCGTACGGGGCGCCGCGGACGGGGGCGCCGGTCCAGGTCTGTACGGGGCCGAGCGGACGGGGGCGCCGGGGCCGCGGCCGACGACGTGCAGCGGAGCTTCGGCTTCCCGGTGGGTCGACCGGCTCGGTGCCGACGCCGTACGGGTGAAACGCCTCGTTCACCCGGGCCACGGGGCCGGCGTGTCCAGCCGTCCTGCGCGCCGCCCCTCGCGCGTGGTGCAGCCGTCAGCTCCCACCCGGGCGGGCCGTCGTGCGGTGGCGGCGGCGTGGACCGCGGCCGGCACGCCGCCGCCCCGCTCCCACCGCGGGACCGACCGCCGGCCCGGTGTCGTGGACCGCCGGCCACCGCGGGCGACACGGGGCCGTGTCGGAGTTGGGCCGATCGGGTGAGGGGCGCCAGGATGGACGCATGAGTAGGTACGAGAGGTACGACGTCACCGACGAGCAGTGGGAGGGCCTTGCCCAAGTCGTCCCGCTGCGGGGGCGCGACGAGTGGCCGTCCATGGTGGACCACCGCACGATCCAGCGGGAGAAGGAGGAGGCCGCGGCGCAGCGGCGCATGGTGGTACTGCGCGTCCAGGTCTTCGCGGACGCGCGGGAGGTCGCCGAGTACCTGGTCGCGCAGGTGCCGGTCCTGCTGGACCTGACCGGCGCCGACTCCGAGGTCGCCAAGCGGATCCTGGACTTCAGCAGCGGAGTGGTCTTCGGCCTCGGCAGCGCCATGCACCGGGTCGACCGGAACGTCTTCCTCCTCGCGCCGGCCGGCACGGCGGTGGAGGGCACGGCCGCGGCGGCCGTGCCGCACGCGTAGCCCGAGCGCCGCCACCCCTGTGGGGAGGAACGGTTCGGCCGGGCCACGGCCCGGCCGGCGCGGTCCCGGGTGCGCGTGCCGTTCATGGCCCCGGCCGCTGCCTGCGGCGCCGACGAGGTCCCATCCGTTCGACGGGTCGGGCCGGGCCGGAGGCGGGCGCCGTCGGCCTGGAGGCGGGCGCGCGCCCGGGGGACGTGTGGCAGCCGACGGGTGCGGGGGCGCAGTCCGGGCGGGTGTGCCGGTGACGTGCCGTGCGGTCCGGGCGGAGGGCCGGTGCGGTGGATGCGCGGCGAGGCGGACAGGGGGTGAGGCCACGCGTGCGTGGGCGCCGCCGCAGCCGGGGCACGGATGCGGGGATACGGATGCCGGGGCACGGATGCGGGGATACGGATGCAGGGCAGGGCGGGGCCGGAGCTCCCGCTCGGTGGGGCGGGCGGACCTGGTACACCTGAGGGCGTGACAGATCTTGACGTAGCAGGACTGCAGCGCAGACTGGCCGAGTTCGCGGCGTCGCGTGCGTGGCAGCCCTACCACACCCCGAAGAACCTGGCGGCGGCACTGAGCGTGGAGGCGGCCGAACTGCTGGAGATCTTCCAGTGGCTGACGCCGGAGGAGGCTGCCCGGGTCATGGACGACCCGGACACGGCGCACCGGGTGGCCGACGAGGTCGCGGACGTGCTGGCCTATCTGCTCCAGTTCTGCGGGACGCTGGGCGTGGACCCGCTGGCCGCGCTGTCCGCGAAGATCGACCGGAACGAGCTCCGTTTCCCCGTGGGACGTCCACCGGGCCGAGGTGCCCGTCAGGATCGTCACTCTTCGGAGTGAGTGACTTTTGCCCACTGAGCTTCCTGTCCACAGATTTCCGAATTCCCCTGGCCTTTGTGCTCGGACGGGTTCACTCTGGGTAGTGAGTCAGTGAGCGGAAAGTCATACGAACGGGGGCGGCGTCCATGGAGGCGGAACGACTCATCGCGATCAGCCGGCGGGACCTGGCGTCGAGTGCGGGCGAACGGGACATCATGGCGGCGGTCTGGCGGGCGCAGCGCCTCGCCCAGGCCGTGGGCGGCCTCGTGGCCCTCGGCGGCCCGCGCGAGTTGAGAGGGGAGGCGCGGGCCCTCGCCGAAACGGGAGGGCGCGGCGGCCCCGCCCCGCAGGCCGAGCGCCTCACCGAGGTGAGCGACCTGCCGGCCGCGCTGGCGGCGCTCGGGGCCCTGCTCGGGGACGTCGGCATGGCCCTCGTGGGGGTGGCCTGTGCCACCGACGACGAGGGCCTGTACTGGCAGACCATCGAGGCCATCGACGCCGCCGACGAGGCGACCGAGCACGTCCGCGCCATGCTGCGCCGCCTCACCGTCCCCGATCGGGCGAGACCTCCCGGACCGGCCGAGTCGGAGGAGCGGGCCGTACGGCCGCCCCGCCACCGGGAACCCGGACGGTCCCAGGACCACGGAAGAGCTGAAGACCCCGGTCCGCTCCAGGAGGCCCACGGACGCGTTCAGGACCAGCCATCGGCCCGGGCCCGCGGACGGGCCCGGGAGGCCGGCCTCGACACCGGGGCCGATCCGCGGCCTACCCGCCGTGACGACGAGGCGCAGCGAGACCCGGGCGGCGGACACCCCGCAGCGCCTGGTGCGACGACGCCACCTGCTTCGCCGGCCCACCCCCGCGGTCAGCCGGTTCCCCCGCCCGGTGAGCCGGCGGCAGGCGATCAGCCCGGGTCCGACCGGGTGGAGGGCGACCGACCCCATGCCCGCCGACACCGGGCCGACGGTGTGACAGGCAGCCGACTCCGTGTCGACCCGTCCCGTGTCGCTCCACCGCACACCTCCCCATCCGTTGTCGCCCCGCCCGTTGGCGACCCGTCCCGTGTCGACCGGCCCGGTGCTGAGCGGCTTCGTGAGCGGGGACGCGCGGTGCCGGACCGCCCTCCGCCGTCCGAGTCGGGCGGCGAGGCGCCGGGGCACGGCCCCGGCGTGAGCACGGACGCGGCTGACGCGGCAACGCACTGACGGAGCCGACGCCCTGACCTGGCGTCGGCGCGGGGGACTCCCCGGTGGAGTCGCCGGGGGGAGGGGTGCGAGCGGGCAGCAGCGTCAGGAGTGGCGGCGGCGACGAGCCGGCCCCCGAGGGCACCCGTCCGAGTCCGCGCCTTCATGCAGGGCGGCCACGGCTGTGGGCAGCGTGCCTACCGTCCCCCGGTACCGGAGGTGGTGCCGGCACCCGCACCGGACGGGGAGCCGGCCCCAGCGCCGACGGCGGAGCCGGTGCCACCGGCGAGGGTGCCGTCGCCGTCGCCGTCGCCGTCCGCACGCCGAGCCGAGGACTGCAGGTCGGCATCCAACCGCGACAGGTCGGCGGTGAGCGCCGCCATGAGCTCCTCCATCTGCTGCAGCAGGCCCTTCGGGGCGCCGGCGCCCTGCTGCTGGGACATGTCCGGCGCGGACACGGCCTGTTCGGGCACGGCTTCCTGGGACATCAAGGCCTCCTCGGCGCAAGCCCACCCGGGACGGGCGGGCGACAGGAGAGCGACGCGCCGGCGTTCGCCGCCGACACGTGGGCCGGGCGGTCCGGCACCGCCGACCCAACGATCACCTCACGGCGCCGGTCACGGTCCGTCACGGCCCCGTTGACGGTGTTCGAGGCGGGTGCCGGGTGCCGCGGTGGGCCCCTCGGGGCGGCGACGCCGCACGGCACGGCAGCCCGTCGCAGCGGAGGCCGCCCGGTCCAGGGGCGACCGGTCCACGCCCGCGCCGGTCCCGCCCACTGGACTGACGTGCTAGGCGTCAACCACGGTGGAGCCGGGGGCGGAAGGGAATTGCACATCCGGCCCGCTGGGTCCACGGTGCACCACACCCGGACCCGTACGCAGAGAAGGAGCCCGTCCGTGACCCTGTACGCGACCCGCATCCATGCCGACACCGCCACCCTGACCGTGGTCAGCCACGACCAGGGGGTCGCCTCCTGGGCCGCCCGGTACTTCGGCCCGTGGTGGTACGCGTCCGGTGTCGAGGCGCTCGGCCCCGACGACTCGGCGGACGGGGACGCCGTGGTGTTCGCCGACGTCAACCCGAGGCTGGCGGGAAGCATCGCCGCACTCGTGGCGGAGGACGGGCACGACGAGACGGAGTACGCGGGGGCCCGCACCCTCGTCGCCCGCCGCGGCAGCATCACGTACGCCGTGCAGCCCGACGAGGAGTTGGCCTATCAGGTCGACAGCCGCCGCCTCGTCGTCGCGGGACACCAGGCGGAGCCGGTGGCGGTCGCCGCCGCCCGGCTGGTCCGCGAGTCGGTCCGGGGGCGGCTCGCCCGGGCCGGCTGGACGGTCCTGCACGCCTCCGCCGCCACCCGCGACGGGAAGGCCGTCATGGCCCTGGGCGGCAGGGGCACGGGGAAGACCACCACCGCCGTGCTGCTGGCGCGCTCCGGTTGGGGCCTCCTGGCCAACGACAGGGTGTTCGCGCGTCTTGAGGAGGACGGCGGGGTCGCCATCCTGCCCTGGCCCTCGGCAGCCGCCGTCGGGATCGGCCTGCTCGACGCCATCGGCCGGTACGACTCCGTCCGGGCCAGGCTCGCCGAGGGGGAGCGGCTCCACCCGACCCAGCACCCCGCCGTCACCCGCGCCCTGGTCGACGGCCGCAGGGAGCCACTACGGCGGCGGGACGAAAGGGAGTTGAAGGCCCAGTTCTTCCCCGACCAACTCGCGGACTGGCTCGGTCTCGGCCTCTCCGCCGAGGCCCGGGTGGCGGGCCTGCTGTTCCCGAGGATCAACCCGATGGAGACGGCCGCCCTCGCCGAGGACGACCACGAGCCGAGCGAGGCCGACGTCTTCCCCACCGGGAAGGAGGAGCGCTACCCCGACGTCTTCGGTCTCCTGCCCGCCACCGGCGCCCCCGGCGTCGCCGCCCTCGCCGAGCACCTGGCCGGTCTGCCCCGGAGGTCCGTGGTGCTCGGCCACGACGCGGAGGCGAGCGGTGCGCTGCTCGCCAAGGTCGCCGATGAGCTCACGGCCGCGCCCTGAGCGCCGACCGGCGGCCGGTCGGGGAGCGGCGGCCGGGCGCGGCCCGGTCGGTGGCGCGCCGGGTGAGGAACCGGCCGGGCGCGCCCCCGTTCACCGCCCGGTCGGCGGGTGCGCCCGCCGGGGGCCGGCACTCCCCGGCCCGATCCGCGGGGTCGTGCCGGCCGGAACCGGCACCGGGCTCGGTCCCCGATGCCGGGCCAGGCGGTCAGCCAGGCACCGTCAGGCCGTCGACCAGGCACCCGCAGGGTGCCGGGCGAGGTCCCGGCAGGGCGCCGGTGAGGCGTCGGCCGGGTGCCGGCCCGCTCCGGCGGGGGCCGGTGGGGCGCCGGTCAGGCACGGGCTGAGCACGGCTCGGCGTTGGACCGGTTCTGCGGTGGTGCCTGCGCGGGCGCAGGGCCCCGCCGGGCGCCCGGGGCCAGAGCCGGGCGTCGGCCGAGCGCCGGTCGGCTCCAGCGGGGCACCGGTCGCGAACCGGCTGAGCACGGCTCGGCAGCCCCCGGGCGCCCGGGATCAGAGCCGGGGGTCCACCGGTTCCGACTCCAGGGCCAGGACCGCGAAGACGGCCTCGTGGACCCGCCACAGAGGCTCACCGGCAGCCAGGCGCTCCAGGGACTCCAGTCCGAGGGCGTACTCGCGCAGCGCCAGTGAGCGCTTGTGGCCCAGCGAGCGGGAGCGCAGGCGCCGCAGGTTGTCGGGGCGGGTGTACTCGGGGCCGTAGATGATGCGCAGGTACTCGCGGCCGCGGCACTTCACGCCCGGCTGGGCCAGGCGGCCCTGCCCGTCGCGGGCGAGCGCCGCGAGCGGTTTGACCACCATGCCCTCGCCGCCGCGGCCGGTCAGCTCCAGCCACCAGTCGACGCCTTCCCGTACCGACGCCTCGTCGGTCGTCGTGACGACGAGGCGTCGGGTCGCCTGCAGCAGTCCTGTCCCGTCCTTGTCCACCAGCCCGTCCAGCAAGGCGAGTTGCTCGTCGTGCGGGAGTTCCGCGAGACTGCGGCCCTGCACGCCCAGCAGCTGGAACGGGGCGAAGCGGACGCCGTCCAGGCCGTCCGTCGTCCAGCAGTAGCGGCGGTAGGCATCCGTGAACGCCGACGCGTCGGCGGCCCGCTCCCGCTGCTGCGGCAGCAGCCCGCCCACGTCGACGCCCCGGCCGGCCGCCGCTTCGAGCGCGCCGACGGCTGCGGGGAACACGGCCGACGCGGCCGCCCCCACCGCCGCGTACTGGCCGCGCAGCAGTCCGCCCGCCTTCAGCGACCACGGCATCAGCTCACCGTCGAGCAGGAGCCAGTCCGTGTCCAGCTCGTCCCACAGGCCCGACGCGGACACGGCCGCACGGATGCGGGACAGGACCTGTTCCGTGGTGTCCTCGTCGGAGAAGAACGGGCGGCCCGTGCGGGTGTAGAGGGACCCCGTGGGGCCCTGGACGCCGAAGTGCCGCTCCGCGGCCTCCGCGTCCCGGCACACCAGGGCCACCGCCCGTGACCCCATGTGCTTCTCCTCGCACACCACCCGTGCCACACCGTCGGCCGCGTACTGGGCGAACGCCTCCGCAGGGTGCTCCAGGTACCCGTCGAGGCCGGAGGTGGCCGTGGGGGCCATGGTGGGCGGCAGGTAGGGGACCAGCCGCGGGTCCACCGCGAACCGGCTCATGACCTCCAGGGCCGCGGCGGCGTTCTCCTCGCGGACCGCGACGTTGCCCGCGTGGCGGGTCTCGACGACCCGGCGGCCGTGGACGTCCGCCAGGTCCAGCGGTCGGCCCTGGTGCCCGCCGGGCACGTCCGACGCGAGCGGCCGCACCGGCTCGTACCACACCTTCTCCGCCGGCACGTCGACCAGTTCGCGCTCCGGCCAGCGCAGCGCCGTCAGCCGGCCGCCGAACACGGCCCCCGTGTCCAGGCAGATCGTGTTGTTGAGCCAGGAGGTGGTGGGCACCGGGGTGTGGCCGTAGACGACCGTCGCCCGGCCGCGGTACTCCTCCGCCCACGGGTAGCGCACGGGCAGCCCGAACTCGTCGGTCTCGCCGGTCGTGTCGCCGTACAGGGCGTGCGAGCGCACCCGCCCCGACGTGCGGCCGTGGTACTTCTCGGGCAGGCCGGCGTGGCACACCACCAGGTCGCCGCCGTCCAGGACGTAGTGGCTGACGAGTCCGTCGATGAACTGCCGCACCTGCTGCCGGAACGCGTCGTCCTCCCGCTCCAGCTGCTCCACGGTCTCCGCGAGGCCGTGGGTGAGCTGCACCTTGCGGCCGTTCAGCCAGCGGCCCAGCTTGTTCTCGTGGTTGCCGGGCACGCACAGCGCGTCGCCCGACGCGACCATGCCCATGACGCGGCGCAGCACGCCCGGGCTGTCCGGTCCGCGGTCCACCAGGTCGCCGACGAACACGGCGGTGCGGCCCTCCGGGTGGCGGCCGTCCTCGTAGCCGAGCTTCGCGAGGAGCGCCTCCAGTTCGGACGCGCATCCGTGGATGTCGCCGATCACGTCGAACGGGCCCGTCAGGTGCCGCAGGTCGTTGAAGCGGCGCTCCAGCACCACCTCGGCGGCGTCGATCTCGTCCACGCCGCGCAGCACGTGCACCTTGCGGAACCCCTCGCGTTCCAGGCCGCGCAGGGACCGCTGGAGCTCGCGGCGGTGGCGCCGTATCACGTGCCGCGGCATCCCGGACCGGTCGGGGCGGGCCGCGTTGCGGGCGGCACACACCTCCTCGGGGACGTCCAGCACGATCGCGACGGGCAGCACGTCGTGGGCGCGGGCGAGCTGCACGAGCTGCCGCCGGGACTCCTGCTGCACGCTCGTCGCGTCGACGACGGTGAGCCGGCCCGCGGCCAGCCGCTTGCCGGCGATGTAGTGCAGCACGTCGAAGGCGTCGCGGGACGCGCCCTGGTCGTTCTGGTCGTCCGCGACGAGGCCCCGGCAGAAGTCGGACGAGATGACCTCGGTCGGCTTGAAGTGCTTCGCGGCGAAGGTGGACTTGCCGGACCCGGTGGCGCCGACCAGCACCACGAGGGACAGGTCGGTGACGGGCAGCCGGCGCGGCGTCCGCGCGGCGGTGGTCTCCAGGGCGGGGGTGGTGGTCATGCGGCCTTCTCCTCCTTCGTGGTCGGCGCGGTCGCCGCGGTGGTCCCCGCCTGGTCGGTGCCGAGCGTGAACACCGCCATCTGCGTGGGAGGGCCCACTTCGGGGTCGTCGGGGCCGACGGGCGCGAACGCCACCGCGTAGCCGTACTGCCGCGCCACCTGCGCCGCCCAGGCACGGAACTCGGCGCGCGTCCACTCGAACCGGTGGTCGCCGTGCCGGACGTGGCCGGCGGGCAGGGACTCCCAGCGGACGTTGTACTCGACGTTCGGCGTCGTCACGAGCACGGTGCCCGGACGGGCGGCGCCGAACACCGCGTACTCCAGCGCCGGCAGGCGCGGCAGGTCGATGTGCTCGACGACCTCGCTCAGCACCGCCGCGTCATAGCCCTTGAGCCGCTTGTCGGTGTACGCCAGGGAGCCCTGCACGAGCGTGGCACGCGACGCCTGGCGCTCGCCCATGCGCTCCAGCCCGATCCGCCGCGCCGCGAGCGTCAGCGCCCGCATGGACACGTCGACGCCGACGACCTCCGTGAACCGGGGGTCCTTCAGCAGCTCCCGCACCAGCTGGCCCTGCCCGCAGCCGAGATCCAGCACCCGCTGGGCGCCCGCCGCGCGCAGCGCCGCGAGGATCGCCTCCCGGCGCTGCACCGCCAGCGGCACCGGCCGCTCCTCGGTGTCCGTCGACTCGTCCACGGCGTTGTCCAGGTCCTCCGGGGCGGTGTCGTCGGAGGCCGCCAGCCGGGCGAGCTCCAGCCGCTCCATCGCCTGGCGGGTCAGCGACCAGCGCCGCGCCAGGTAGCGGCTGGTGATCTGCTTGTGCTCCGGGTGCCCGGCCAGCCAGCCCTCGCCGGCCCGCAGCAGCTTGTCGACCTCGTCCGCCGACACCCAGTAGTGCTTGGCGTCGTCGAGCACCGGCAGCAGCACGTACAGGTGGCGCAGCGCGTCCGACAGCCGCTGGTCGCCCTCCAGCAGGAGCCGCACGTAACGCGAGTCGCCCCACTCGGGGAACTGCTCGTCGAGCGGCACCGGGTCGGCTTCCACGCGCCACCCCAGCGGCTCGAACAGCGCCCGTACCAGGCCGGCGCCGCCGCGGGCGGGCAGCGCGGGCACGACCACGCGCAGCGGCAGCGGCCGCGTGGCCAACTCGGGCCGGGCGGCGCACTGCCCCTTGAGCGCGCTGGAGAACACCCCGCCGAGCGCGACCGCGAGCAGCGACGACGCGGCGTAGGGCCGGTCGTTGACGTACTGCGCGAGGGCCATGTCGGGCCCCTGGCCGGCGCCCTTGCCCTCGGCGCGCCGCACCAGCGCGACCGGGTCCACCTCCAGCAGCAGGGCCGCAGTGCAGCGCTCGGCCGTCGCCTCGGGATAGAAGACGTGCGCCGTGCCGTGGGACGTGGAGAACGCCTGTGCCCGGTCGGGATGCTTGTGCAGCAGGAATCCGAGGTCGGAGGCGGGGCGCTCGGGAGTACCGGTCGTGCTGATCGTCAGGAACACATGCCCGAGTATTCCGGCGTCCGTGCCCCGGTGGCCAGCGCTTTTACCGGCGGCGGGCAGCCGGTGCCCTGGGTCCTGGCGCCCGAGTCCCCCGTACCGGCCGGGCATGGCACGGACCGTGGGCGGTGCCGCCACAGAGCGCACGGGGGGCGCACGGGGTGTTCTCCGGGGGCATGGTGCAGCACCAGGGGAGCGGCCTTCGATTCGTGTGCGCCTGGTGTGATTCGCCGTTGGTTGACGGGTCTATAAGCAGCCCATAGCGTTCTTCACCCCGAAGGAGTGACGCGATATCAACCCCGTTGCACCAACGGCTTCTTGATGTGGTGCGCAGGACGGTGGGCGCACGAGAACCCATGCGAATCCCGTGAGCACACGGCTGTGCCGGCTGTGTGGACCCACGGTGGGGAGGGGCGCGGAATGAGTCTTTTCGGCCAGGACCGCTCCTTCCTCGACGCACTCACCCCCGAGGACCGCCGCGCGCTGCTCGCCGAGGGCGCACCCCGCGTCTACGCACCGGGCACCGTGATGATCCGCGAACGCGACACCTCCGCCTACGTCCTGGCCCTGCTGTCCGGCTGGGCCGTCGTCTCCGTCGAGACCGAGCGCGGCGCCCGCCTCATCCTCGCCCTGCGCGGCGCCGGGGAGGTCGTCGGCGACCTCGCCGCCGTCGACCAGGGCCCCCGCAGCGCCACCGTCACCGCACTCGGCCGCGTCGACGCCGTCTCCGTCTCCGGCGACCGCTTCCGACGCTTCCTCGCCGCCCGACCGCACGCCACCTCGCTGATCATGCGCCAGCTCAGCGCCCGCCTCCGCAGCGCCGACGTCGAACGCCGCTCTCTCGCCTCCGAGACCGTGCTCCAGCGGCTCGCCGCCCGGCTGGTGGAGCTCGCCCAGCACGCCGGCAGCAGCCGTCCCGGCGGCACCGTCCTGGAACTGCCGCTCCCCCAACACGACCTCGCCGCCGCCATCGGCGCCACCCGCGAAGCCGTTGCCAAGGCGCTGCGCCAGCTGCGCGAACACGGCGTCGTACGGACCGCGCAGCGCAGAGTCGTCGTCACCGACACGGACGCCCTGCTCGCCCTCGCCCGCGGCCGGGGACTGCGCACGGCGCCGGGACCCGCGGAGAAATCTCCGCCGGGTGTGTAAACCGCCACATCGCCGGCCGCCCCACCCGGACAGGCTGGCCCTGCCACCACGAGCACCACGGCACATCTCAGCACCACGGCCACCCAGGGAGTCCGAGTGAGCAGTGCGGGAGCCATCCACAGACTGGTCGTCTTCGGGGACGCCTGCGCCTCCGGAACGCTCGGCATGGACGCCAAGAGGCGCATGCGCACCGCCATGTACGAGGCGTTCGGCGAGGCGTACGCCGCCATCGGCGTCGAACCCGCCTCCGTCCACCAGGAGGACCGGGGCGACGGCATCCTCGCCGCGCTGCGCCCCGACGTACCGCCGACCCTCGTCGTCGGCCGGTGGGTCGACACCCTCTACGAGAGCCTGCGCGAGCACAACGCCGGCCGCGACCGGCGGCTGCGGATACGCGTCGGCATGAACGCCGGACTCGTCCTCGACGACGGCAGGGGCCTCGTCGGCCGCGCCGTCGACCTGGCCTGCCGGCTCTGCGACAGCGCCACCGCGAAGGCCGTCATGGACCGCGCCGAGGACGCCGACCTGCTCGTCGTCGTCTCCGACTGGCTGTACGCCAACGTGGTCCGGGAAGGCGGCCGCTACGTCGAGCCCGACCACTACCGGCAGGCCCGCGTCCAGGCCAAGGAGACCGACGAGACCGCCTGGTTCCACCTCCCCAGGCGCCCCGCACCGCCCCTGCCGGAGGACCCCCGAGGGGGCCCGGGCGGTGCCGCACGGACCGGCGGTGGGCCGCATCCGGGGGACGGCCCACCGCCACCCCGCCCCGGCGGTCCCCGGCCGCCCGACGGCGCCGGCCCGGACCCCGCCCCCGGCGGGCCGCACCCGCCCGCCGAGGACGACGACGGACCCCCGCCCCGGCACCTCTACCAGGCCGGCGGGGACCTCCTCGTCGTCGACCGGTCCACCCTGCACGGCGGCTTCACCGGCTTCCGCAAGGACTCCGGCAAGGGAGGCAGCGCATGAGCGGCCACGACGACGCCCCCGGCGTCGAGCAGGCGCCCGCGGACGGCCCCGGGGACCCCCGGGCAGAGGCCGCCAAGGACGGTCGCGGGGCCGCGCACGGCGACCAGCCGCAGCACCGCGACAAGGACACCGCGGACGAACCCCGCCAGACCGAGGCCCGCCTCTTCGACCAGGCCGGCCGCATCACCCGCGGCGCCGGCGGCACCGGGGGCGCCGGCACCGCCCGTGCGGCACGCCGCGTCCTCGCCCCCGCCCGCGAGCTGCGCCGCTACGTGATGCACGGCGACGGCCAGGTCCTCCACGACAACACCATCATCAACCTCTACGGCACCGGCGCCGCCGGCGGCAGCACGCTGCGCGGCACCGTCCCGCAGGAGACCCTCGACCGGCTCGACGAGGTGTACTGCGAACCGGCCGGCTACCAGCGCATGAAGGACACGCTGCGCACGCAGCGGCTCCTGGTGCTCTGCGGGGAGCCCGGCAGCGGACGCGGCTCCACCGCCCTCGCCCTGCTCGCCGAGCTCACCGGCGGCCAGGTGACCCGGCTCGACCCCAGCCACGCCGTCCACGAGATCACCGAGGACGGTCTCGCACCCGGCCACGGCCACCTCCTGCACCTGCCGCCCCAGGACGGCCGCCCCGACCCGCAGGCCGTGCGGCCGCCCGGCGGGGAGCAGCCCCGGCCGCGCACCGCCGCGCCGGGCCGCCTCACCGAACTGCACCTCGACCGGTTCGCCGAACTCCTCCACGCCACCGGGGCCTACGGCGTCGTCCTCGTCGACAGCAGCGACCTCGCCGACCGGCTGCTCCAAGGCCGCTACGGCCTGTACTGCCCGGCCCCCGAACCCGCCGGGGTCCTCCTGCGCCACCTGCGGATCCTGCTGCGCGACGCACCCGAGGGCGCCCTCGACGAAGCCCGCGCCCTCGCCGCGGACGGCGACGTCACCCGCGCCCTCGGCCTCGACCGGCTCCGGCCCCGCGAGGCCGCCGGGCTCGCCGCCCTGCTGGCCCGCCGCCAGCGCGGCGAACTCGCCGACGCCCGGCTGCTGGAGGAGTGCGGCGCCTTCGTCCGCGCCCAGGTGCGCGCCTGGTTCGCCGGAGCCGACCGGCCCGGCACCGTCCCCGAGGCGCTGCCCGCCCTCGGCGCCGCGGCCTTCCGCATCGCCGTCGCCGTCTTCGACCGCGGCCCCTACAGCCTCGCCACCGAAGCCGCCGAACTCCTCGCCTGGGACCTCGCCGTCACCCTCGACCCGGGGCAGCCCGTCGGCCGCCGCCTGTTCGGCACCCACGCCGACCTCCGCCCCGCCCTGGCCCGCTGCGTCCTCGAGGACGGCGAGATCGAGATGGGCACCTACCGGGTCCCCGCACGGCTCGTCAGGTTCCAGGGCGGAGCGCTCGCCACCGAGGTGCTCCACGAGGTCTGGCACGGCCACCACAACGCCCGCGGCCCCGTGTCGCGCTGGCTGCGCGGCCTGTGCGACGACCCGCGCCCCGCCGTGTGGGTGCGCGCCTCCCTCACGGCGGGCGTCCTGTGCTCCTGGGACTGGCTGTACGGGTTCCGCGAACTGGTCGGCCCCCTGGCCGGCAGCGACGACCCGGTCACCAGGATGGCGGCCGCCACCGCCGTCGCCGAGGCCGCGCGGAACCCCCTCGTCCGTCCCGCCGCCGCCGACGCCCTCAAGGAGTGGGAGAAGAGCGGCGACGCCGCCCTCCTGCACACGGCGATCCTCGCCCACGGCTACGCCCTGCCCGCCGGCTCCGTCAGCGCCTCGCTCGGCGCACTCGGCACCCTCGTCCGCGCCCACCGGGACGACGAGGTCGACGCCCTCGCCGACGTGCTCGGCGCGGCGGCGTTCAGCGTCACCCGCCTGCTCGCCTCGCAGGAACCCGAGACCGTGCTCGCCCGGCTGCGGGAGTGGCTGCGCGGAGGCCGCCGCATCCTCGCCATGCTCGCCGACCTCGCCGTCGTCGAGACCCTCACGACCAGGACCACCCACCTGTGGGGCCTCGACGACGTGCCCGCCCTCGAACCGCACGGCCCGCGCCCCCTGCTCGTGGCGCTGCTGGCCACCCGCCCCGACCTCGCCCCCGAGCTGGCCGCACTCGTCGGCCACGCCCTGTCCGCCCCGTACTGCGGGGCCGTGGCGCTCGACGGCCTGGGCACGCTGCTGCGCCGTGCCGCCCGCGACCCGGAGGCCCTGGACCTGGTCTGCGGCGCCCTGCTGCCCCGCCTCGCATCCGGGCCGCGCGACCGCGACCGGCTCTTCGGCCTCATCACGGCCCTGGTCCGGGACCGGGACCGCCCCCTCGACAAGACCGCGGCGGGCCGCATGTGGGACGCCGTGGCGGAAGGAGCCGAGCGATGAACCCCGCACCCGGACACCCGCCCGGCGGACCGTCCCCCGCCGGGGCCGACGGACCACCGGAACCCGAGCAGCACCGCACACCGGCCCCCGGCCCCCTCGTGAGGGAACACCCTCCCGGCCACCGGCACCGCAGCGGGCAGACCGCGCTCGTCTTCCTCTACCGCAACGGCACCCACCGCGTGATGTGGCCCCACCACACCGAGTCCCACGGCAGCGCGCTGCTGCGCCGGCCCTCGGGCGTCTTCGAGGTGCTCATCGGACGCAACGTCACCCGGTTCGGGCTGGAACTGCCCGCCGCGGGCGACGGCGTGTTCTTCCAGGCCGAGGTGGAGGTGCACTGGGAGGTGGAGGAGCCGCACCGCGTCGTGGTGCAGCGGGTCTGGGACGTCGCCGACATGCTCCGCGCACCCCTCATGGACGGCCTGCGCGGGGTGTCGCGGCGCTTCGGGCTCACCGAGGCGGAGCGCGCCGAGGCGGCCATCCGCGACGAGCTGCGCACCGGGCGGCTGCTGCCGGGACGCGACCTCGGGCTGCGGACCGACGTGTACGTCTTCATCACCCTCGACGCCGCCGTCAGGGACCAGGTCGCCGAGGCCGGGCAGGAACTGGTCGGCATGGGCGTCGACAAGCAGAAGGCCGTGCGCATGCAGCGGCAGGACACCTACCAGCACGATCTGGTGGTCCAACGCGCCCGCCACCTGGAAGTGCTGTTCCGGGAGGGCGAGATGGGGCAGATCGCCTACCTCATGGCGGCCAACCCCGACAAGCAGTGGGAGATCCGCAAGCAGCTGCTCGACGAGCGGCGGGAGCGGCAGGGCGACTTCTTCCAGGCGTTCACCCGGCTGATCGACAACGGCGTCCTGGAGCGGCACGAGATCGACGAGACGCTGCGGCCGGTCCTCGACCACC
>NZ_MKXB01000201.1 GCF_001865245.1 Streptomyces sp. CC53
CCCCGGCCCCCGCCACCGCCCCCGCACGGGCGGCGCGGCGGCGGGACGGGGGCGGGGGGCTCGCCGTGCTGCCGCTGCTCGTGTTCGTCGCCGTCTGCTTCGGGCTGCCCGCGTTCGCCATGGTCAACGGCGCGTTCACCGCCGAGGACCCGGCCACCGGTGCCACCGCCTACACCACGGGGAACCTCACCGCCTCCCTGGAGGGCGCGTACCTCACCGCACTCGTCGGCAGCATCAAGCTGTCCGCCACCGCCGCCGTCGTCGCAGGGGTCCTGGGGCTCGTCCTCGCCCAGGCGGTGGTGTCCAGCCGGAGCCGGGCCCTGCGGGACGCGGTGTTCACCGCGTCGGGCGTCCTCGCCAACTTCGGCGGGGTCCCGCTCGCGTTCGCGTTCGTCGCCACCCTCGGCAACTCCGGCGTCCTCACCCGCCACCTGCGCCTCGACGAGCACGGCTGGAGCCTCTACAGCTTCTGGGGCCTCACCCTCACCTACCTGTACTTCCTGGTGCCGCTGATGGTGCTCACCATCACCCCGGCCCTCGACGGCCTGCGCACCCAGTGGCGCGAGGCCGCTCGCAGCAGCGGGGCGACCGGCGTCCAGTACTGGCGGCACGTCGCCCTGCCCGTCCTCACGCCCTCCCTGCTCGGCGGGCTGGTCCTGCTCTTCGGCAGCTCCTTCGCCGCGCACGCCACCGCGGCCGCCATCGTGGGCAGCTCCGTGCCCCTCGTGACCCTCCAGATCGCGGACGCCCTCTCCGGCAACGTCCTCGTCGGGCAGGAGAACGTCGCCCTGGCACTCAGCCTGGACATGGTGGCCGTCGCGGGGCTCGTCATGGCCGTGTACATCCCCCTGCAACGACGGAGCGCCCGATGGCTGCACTGACGACGACCCGCCCCGCGGCCCGGCGCCCGGCCCTCTGGCGCGCGCTCGTGCTCGGCTGCGCGGGCGTGTACTTCCTGCTCCCCCTGGCCTCCTCGGTGCTCTTCACCGTCGACGTGCCGGGCCGGGGCCTCACCCTGGAGGCGTACGAGCGGATCGCCGGCACCGAGGGCTTCGCCTCCAGTCTGCTGCTGTCCCTGGAGCTGGCCGCCGCCACCATCGTCGTCGTGCTGCTGCTGATGGTGCCCGCGATGGTGGCGCTGCGGCTCGGCGCGCCCCGGCTGCGGCCCGTGGTGGAGGCGGTGTGCTCGCTGCCGCTCGTCGTGCCGCCGATCGCGTTCGTGGCCGGGATCGGCACGGTGCTCCGCTGGGGGCCCGACCACCTGGCCGCCACGCCGCTGTTCCAGACGTTCGTGGCGGTCCAGAACCCGGACTTCCCCGTCGTCCTCGTCCTCGCCTACGCGGTCATGGCGCTGCCGTTCGTGTACCGGGCGCTGGACGCGGGGCTGCGCGCCGTCGACGTGCGGACCCTCGTCGAGGCGGCCCGCAGCTGCGGCGCCGGATCGCCCCGGGCCCTGGTCGGCGCGGTGCTGCCGAACCTGCGGACGGCGCTGCTGAACGCCTCCTTCCTGACGCTGGCGCTGGTGCTGGGCGAGTACACCGTGGCGCAGCTCCTCGGCTTCGCGCCCTTCGCCGTCTGGATCGTGAACGTGTCCGGCTCGCAGGCGCAGCTGTCGGTCGCCGTGTCCGTGATGAGCCTGCTGGTCACGTGGGCGCTGCTGCTCGCTCTGGCGTTCCTCGGCGGGCGCCGCCCCTCCTCCCGTACGACTCCCCAGGAGTGACTGACCGTGGCAGACACCGTGGCGAACGCCACCACCACCGCGACGGCGGGCCGGTCGGGCCCCGGGCCCGCCTCCGTCGAGTTCCGCGCCCTGCGGAGGGACTTCGGCGGCGCGGTCGCCCTCGACGGGCTGGACCTGTCCGTGCGGCCCGGCGAACTGCTCGCCCTGCTGGGGCCGTCCGGCTGCGGCAAGACGACCGCGCTGCGCATGCTGGCCGGCTTCGAGCACCCGGACTCCGGTGAGGTGCTGGTCGACGGGGAGGACGTCACACGGGTCCCCGCCCACCGCCGGGACACCGGGATGGTGTTCCAGTCGTACAGCCTCTTCCCGCATCTGAACGTGGTGGACAACGTCGCGTTCGGGCTGCGGATGCGTGGCGAGCGCCCCGGTCCGCGCCGGGCGCGCGCCGCGGAGCTGCTGGAGCTGGTGGGCCTGCCGCAGCATGGCGGCCGCTACCCGCACCAGCTGTCCGGCGGGCAGCAGCAGCGCGTCGCGCTGGCCCGGGCCCTGGCCCTGCGGCCCCGGGTGCTGCTGCTGGACGAGCCGCTGTCGGCGCTGGACGCACAGGTGCGGCTGACCCTGCGGGAGGAGATCCGGCGCCTCCAGCAGGAGCTGGGCCTCACGACGCTGTTCGTGACGCACGACCAGGAGGAGGCGCTGTCCATGGCGGACCGGGTCGCCGTCATGAACGCGGGCCGCCTGGAGCAGTGCGCGGCGCCCGCCGAGCTGTACGGGCGGCCGGCGACCGCGTTCGTCGCGGAGTTCGTCGGCACGATGAGCCGCATCCCGGCGCGGCTCGGCGACGACCGGGCCACGGTGCGGGTGCTGGGACGCCGGCTGCCCGTCGACGGCGACGCGCCCGCCGGCCCCGAGGTCGACGCGCTCGTGCGCCCCGAGGCCGTCCGGCTGGCCGCGGACCCGGCCGGCGGGGCCCGCGTCACGGCCACCGCGTTCCTGGGTGCGGTGACCCGGGTGACGGTGCGGTGCTCCGCGGACGGCACGGTGGTCAAGGCCGACGTCCCCACCCACGAGGCAGCCGCGTTCACCCCTGGGGCGGCGGTGGCCGTGTCGCTGCCGGACCGCCCGGTCCTCGTCGCGCCCCGCGTGCCCGGGCCCCATGCCCGGATCGCCGTCTGACGTGCCTGTGGAAGAAGGAGAGACCGTGTCCCGACCCGCGCTGCGGGCGGTGCTGT
Source organism: Streptomyces sp. CC53 (assembly GCF_001865245.1). GTDB lineage: Bacteria > Actinomycetota > Actinomycetes > Streptomycetales > Streptomycetaceae > Streptomyces. The sequence goes on from NZ_MKXB01000201.1 coordinate 2,914, forward strand.
TCGACATGGACGGCACCCTCGTCGACACCGAGGAGCTGTGGTGGCAGGCCGTCGAGCAGGTCGCGTCGACGCTGGCGTACGCGCTCGGTGACGCCGACCTGCCGGAGGTGCTGGGCCGCCCGGTGGAACACACGGCGGAGCACCTGTGGCGGGTGACCGGCGGGGACGGGGAGGGCGTGCGGCTGGACGAGGTCGCGGCGGCCCTGCACCGGGAGTTCGCGGCGCGGGTCCGCGACCGGGTCGTGCCGCGGCCGGGGGCGCTGGAGCTGCTGGCGGCGCTGGCGGCGGCCGGTGTGCCCACGGCCCTGGTGACGGCGTCGCCGCGGCCGGTCGCGGACTGCGTGCTGGCAGCCCTGGGCGGCGCGGCGCGCTTCGCCGTCACTGTCACCGCCGACGACACGGCGCGGACCAAGCCGGCCCCCGACCCGTACCTCGCGGCGGCCCGTGCGCTGGGGGTGGCGCCTGAGGCGTGCGTGGCGGTGGAGGACACCCTCACGGGCGTCGCCTCCGCCGAGGCGGCGGGCTGCCGGGTCCTGGCGGTGCCGTCGCTGGCGCCGATCGCGCCCGCGAAGGGCCGCGTGGTGCGCGCCACGCTGGAGGAGGTGGACGTGCCGCTCCTGCGGTCGCTGACGGGCGCCGCGGCCCGCCGGCTGCGCGTGATGAGCTGGAACCTCTGGCACGGCGGCCGGTACGTCGACGGTGCCCGCGCCAAGCAGGTGGAGGCGCTGCGCGAGGCGGGCGTGGACGTGGTGGGCCTCCAGGAGACGGACGCGGTCACCGCGCGGGAGCTCGCGGAGGCGCTGGGCTGGCACCACCACCAGGCCGGTACGGGGCTCGCGGTGCTCAGCCGCCACCCGGTCGTCGCCCGCGCCGAAGCGCCGGGTCTGGGCTTCTACGGCGGACTGGGCGTGCGGATCCGGCTCGACGGGGGCCGGGAGGCGGCGGTGTGGACCGCGCACCTGGACCATGCGCCGTACGGCCCGTACGAGGCGTGCTTCGACGGGCTGCCGGTGGCGGACCTGCTCGACCACGAGGAGGCGTCGGGGCGGCTCGGCCGGATGCGGGCCGTGCTGGCCGCGATGGGCGACGACCTGGCGGCGGCCCGGGACGGCGACGGCACGCCGGTGTTCCTGGTGGGCGACCTCAACACGCCGTCGCACCTGGACTGGACGCCCCGCACGGCGCACCTGCACGGCGGCTACGGCGCCGTGCCGTGGCCGGTCACGCGCGCGGCTGAGGCCGCCGGGCTGCGGGACGCGTACCGGGAGGCCCACCCCGACCCGCTCCTGGCGCCGGGCTGCACGTGGTCGCCGGTGCACGACGAGCACGTGCCCGACGGCTCCCCTCTGCCGGGCGGAGCCGAGCCCGGGCGGGGCCGTCCCGAGCCGCGTGACCGCATCGACTACGTGCTGTACGCCGGCCGCGGGGTGCGGGTGGTGGACTCGGAGACGTACACGCGCGGAACCGTGCGGACCTGGCCGCGGGTGCGGGGCAACGGCTGGCCGTCGGACCACGCAGCGGTCGTCACGACGTTCGCGCTGGACTGAGGGCGCGTATCGAAAGTGGATCTTGACTGGATGAAGTAACGGATGCTTGCACCCTGCGCTCCTATGCTTGGCGGGTGCAGTCCACGACGATCAGGCGTGCCGTCGCGCATGATGCGCAGCGCCTCACCTCGCTGATACGGCAGTCCAGTGCCTACCAGGGGCGATACGCCTCGATCGTCTCCGGATACCGGGTCACAGCGGAGTACATCGCCCAGCATCGAGTCTTCGTGGCCGTCGATGCGTCCGATCAGATACTCGGCTTCTACGCCCTCGTGCTGGAGCCGCCGGAGTTGGATCTGGCATTCGTCGCGGATGAGGCGCAGGGACTGGGTATCGGGCGGCACCTGATCGGGCACATGGCCGTTCAGGCCAGGGAAGCCGGGGCGGCCAGCATGCGCGTGGTGACCCATCCGCCGGCGGAGAAGTTCTACTTGCGCATGGGCGCGAAGCGCGTGGGGACGGTCGCCCCGTCTCCACCGAAGGTCGCCTGGGAGCGGCCGGACTTGCAGCTCACCATCCCGACGGCCAAGCGGGAGTCATAGCCATAGGACCGCCGCCAGGCGCCGTCCCGCCGCCAGCGCCGGAACAGGTCGTGCGACCGGGCCGATGGCCCGTACCGCTCTGGTACGTCCCGCCAGGGGACGCCGGTGCGGGTGCGAAACCGTATGCCGTCGATCAGCTGCCGCCTGATCCGTGTCGGCGGGCGCCCCGGCTTCTTGCCCTGAGGCGACAGGGGCTCCAGGCGGGCCCACTGCGCATCCGTCAGGTCTCCACGCGCCACAGAACAAGATCACCCCACCTCAAGATCCACTTCCGATACCCGCCCTAGGGGGCGGCGGCCGGCAGCAGCCGCCGCAGCACCGCCTCGATGTCACCCGCCCCGGGCGTGGCACCGGTGACGAGGGACTGCAGCAGCAGCCCGTCGACGCCCGCACGGAAGGCGGTGACGGCCGCCGGGTCGCCGGTGCAGGCCCGGGCGAGCGCCGCCAGGTCGTCCACGCAGCGCCGCGCCACGGGCCGCAGGGCGGGCCGCCGGGCGGCGAGCAGGTACAGCTCGTACTCGGCGGCCACGAAGGGCCGCCGTTCCTCGGCCAGTTCGGCGGCCAGGGCGGCCGCCAGGGCGGCGACCGGGTCGGGCGCGGCGGCTGCGGCTCGCAGCAGGCCGGAGAACTGGTCGGCGGCCCAGACGAGTGCGGCGGTGAGCAGCTCGTCGACGCTGCCGAAGTAGTAGGCGGCGGAGGAGGCCGGGAGCCCGGCCTCGGCCGCGACCGACCGGTGCGTCACCCCGGCCACGCCGTCCCGCTCGACGACCCGCAGGGCGGCCTCCAGCAGGGCACGTCGCCGCCGCTCGCCCTTGAGGAGCCGCCCGTCCGTCACCTCCGGGGCGGACGCGCCCCTTCCGTCCTTCGCTTCGGGGGTCAATGCGACCCTCCCGTCTCCAGTACGAACACCCCTGCCGCCACGAGCACGATCCCCCCGACCTGCGCCCACGACAGCCGGTCGCCGAAGAGCGCCGCCCCCAGCACGGCCACCAGGGTCACACCGACCCCCGACCAGATCCCGTACGCGACACCCAGGGGCAGACCGCGCGTGAGCACCTTCGACAGCAGGAAGAACGACACCGCGTAGCCGCCCACGACGAGCAGCGACGGCCCGAGCCGGCTGAAGCCCTCGGCCCAGCGCAGCGCGAGCGTCGCGCTCACCTCGGCGGTGATCGCGCCCGCCAACAGCACCCACACCATTCCGGGCCCCTCACAGAAAGTGGAACATCTGTTCAGGATTCTCCCGTCGGGAGACCGCACCGGTCAAGCCCGTCCAGCCCGGCGGCCCGCCGCCGCCGTGCGCCGGGCGCACCGGCAGGTGCTCCGGGGAGACGCACGCGCCGTAGCCGCGTCCGGCCGGGACGGGCAGGCGGAGGGCGCGCGTCGGCCGTACGGAAGCTGAGGACGCCCGCACGGAGGGGCAGCTGACACAAGGAACACACCCGAACCCGGGCGGGAGCGCGGCGAAGACGGTGCGTCTCCGGCAGCGGATGACGGGGAGCGGGTCGGCGTGCCCGTGCCGCCGGTCCGCCACGTCGGGTGGCTGTCGCTGTCGACGACACGACCCGGGTACGGGCCGCTCCCCCGGACAGGTTCACCGCTCCTCGGCCACCACGCCGTCGGAGGGCGGCGCCGCACGCCTTCTGCGGTACACCACCAGCCCGCACACCACGATCGCGAGAGCGGCCACCGCGGACACTCCGAGGGCCGGCCGCTCGGCGAAAGCCCTTCCCAGCACGGCGAGCGCGCCGAGCCCCGCGGTCGCGTAGAGCAGCGCCCAGGCCGCTCCCCCGAGGAACAGAGCCGGAAGGTAACGCGACAACGGCATGCGCATGCTGCCCGCGAGGAAGTTCGCGGCGGTCTGGAACCCGACGGTCAGGAACGACACGGCCACCACCGGAGCACCCCACCTCTGGATCGCTCGCTCGGTGCGCCGGAACTTCGCCGAGGAGATCCGTTCGGCGAACCTGCTGCGCCTGGCTCCGGCACCGGCGAGCCAGCCGACGGCGAAGGTCCCCCCCGCGCGGAGCAGGACGATGACGTACAGGGCGCCGGCCGTGAGAGCGATCCTATGCACGCCGCCTCATTTCACGGGCAGGACCCCGCCCCGGAACGCCCGCCAGGCGGCAAGGGCGTCCCGCCCCAGCGGGCACGCCACGCGGACAAGCCCGGCCATCGTCTCTCACCTGCGCCCGCCCCTGTCCGTTCCGTCCTGCGGTGTGCCACCTGCGGCACCGGAGCCCGGCCCAAGCGCCAGGCAAGGTTAGCCTAACCTGACATCCGCCGGGGGTGCAGGGGTGCAGGGGCCCTCCGCTGCCCGCACGGTGGCGCCGCCGTCAGTGATCCACCACACCGGTCCGCCGCACCCGCGCGCACGCCGCCCTCTCGTGCTCAGTCCCCGTCCGGCACCAGCCGCAGCGACACCGAGTTGATGCAGTACCGCTGGTCCGTCGGGGTCGGGTAGCCCTCGCCCTCGAAGACGTGACCCAGGTGCGAGCCGCACCGCGCACACCGCACCTCGGTGCGGACCATGCCGTACGAGCGGTCCTCCAGCAGCTCGACGGCGTCGGTGCCCTTCGGGTCGTAGAAGCTCGGCCAGCCGCAGTGGGACGCGAACTTGGTGTCGGAGGTGAACAGGTCGGCGCCGCAGGCGCGGCAGGAGTAGACGCCCTTCGTCCTGGTGTCGGTGTACTCGCCGGTGAAGGCGGGTTCCGTGCCTGCCTCGCGCAGGACGTGGTACTCCTGCGGCGTCAGCTCGGCACGCCACTGCTCGTCGGGCTTCTCGACCTCGTACGGCATGGTCTGCTCCTCAGTGCGACAGGCGGGCCAGGATCTGCGGGCCCAGGTCCGTGACGTCGCCTGCGCCCATGGTGAGAACGAGATCGCCGGGACGTGCCATTCCCGCGATCAGTCCCGGCACCGCGTCCTTGTCGTGGACGGGGGTGACGTCGGCGCCCGCGGCGGTCGCCGCGTCGGTGATGAGGGTGCTCGTGATGCCGGGGATCGGGTCCTCGCGGGCCGGGTAGATGTCGAGGACGAGCGACCTGTCCGCCAGGGCCAGGGCCTGTCCCATCTCGGTGCCCAGTTCCTGAGTGCGGGAGAAGAGGTGGGGCTGGAAGACGACGAGCAGGCGGCGGTCGGGGCCGGCGGCGGCGCGCATGGCCTCCAGGTCCGCGGTCATCTCGGTGGGGTGGTGCGCGTACGAGTCGATGACCTGGACTCCGGCGGCCTCGCCCTTCAGCTGGAGGCGGCGGCCGACGCCGGTGTAGGCGGTGAGGGCCTGGGCCAGGGCCGCCGGGTCGATGCCGGTGCGGGCACCCGCGGCGAGGGCGGCGGCGGCGTTGTGGGCGTAGTGCCGGCCGGGAACGGAGACCGTGAAGGTGTGCGCCGTGCCGTCCAGTGCGACGGTGACCTCGCTGGTCATCCCCCGGGGGGTGATGGCGAGGATGCGCACGTCGGAGTCCTCGGACTCGCCGACGGTGAGGATCGCGGGGGTGTGCGCGGCGCCCCGGGCGCGGATGCGGGCGGCCAGTTCGCGGGCGCCCTCGTGCTCGCCCACCACGAGCGTGCCGCCGGGGCGGATCTTCGCGGCGAACGCCTCGAAGGACTCGTAGATCTCCTCCATGGAGGCGTAGTTCGCGTGGTGGTCCAGCTCGACGTTGAGGACGAGGGCGACCTCGGGGTCGTACTTCTGGAAGCTGCGGTCGCTCTCGTCGGCCTCGGCGACGAAGATCTCACCGTCACCGTGGCGGGCGTTGGTGCCGGGGCCCGCGAGGTCGCCGCCGATGGCGTACGACGGGTCGAGGCCGAGTTCGGTGAGGGCCACGGCCAGCATGGAGGTGGTGGTGGTCTTGCCGTGGGTGCCTGCCACGGCGATCGCCCGCAGGTCCCTCATGCAGGCGGCGAGCGCGTCGGAGCGGTGCACCACGGGGATGCCGAGCTCGGCGGCGCGGGCCAGTTCCGGGTTGTCGGCGCGGATGGCGCTGGAGACGACGACGCTGCTGGCGTCGTCGGCGAGGTGGTGCGCGGCGTGGCCGATGTGGACGGTCGCGCCGAGGGCGCGCAGCGACGCGACGGTCTCGGACTCGCGCGCGTCGCTGCCCGCGACCTTGGCCCCGCGCTGGGCGAGGATCCGCGCGATGCCCGACATGCCGGCGCCGCCGATGCCGATGAAGTGCGGCCGTTCCAGTGCGGCAGGGGTGGCCGGTGCCATGCGTGATCTCTCCCCGGGGTGTGTCGTACGTGCGAGGGCCCAGCCTATTCGTTGTGCGCGAAGAGCTTGAGCACCGGTACGCCGACCTTGTGGCGGGCGCGGGAGGCCCAGTCGCGGTGGAAGAACTCCTCCACGTAGTGCGGCTCGGTCAGGACGATGACCTCGTCCGCTTCCGCCTCCTCCACGACGGCCTTCATCTTGTCGAGCGGGTGGTCCTCGACGACCTGTCCGACGGCTTCGCATCCGGCCGCCCGCAGGGCCCGCACGGAGTGCTCCAGGGCGAGCTCGACGGGACGGCGCGCGTCCTTGGCGGAGAGCTCGTCGCCCTCCTTCGCGGCGTCCTTCAGTTCGCCGAGCGCGATGTCGTCGATGGCGCGCAGCAGGGCGTCGGCCTGGTCGCCGCGGGGCTGCATGAGCACGATGAAGGAGACGCCCTCGTCCCCGTGCAGGGTCGTGACGAACTCCACGTCCACGGATGACAGCGGTTTCTCGATCATCAGAACGCTTGTGAACACTTCGGGGCCCTTCTGCGGAAACCATCCTTCCCCGTGCTGGCACGGGGTCTGCGAAGTTAAGTGTGCCCGCCGGAAGCTAAGCGGAACGGGAAATTCCGCCCAATTGCCCGACTGGTTCACCAGTACTCCATGCGGAGATTCGTCCACTTCCTAGCGGCGTGGCGCACCAGGCCGCGCCCTTGCGGCCCGCAGGAGGCTTCGCCTCACACCCGCCTCACGGATGCAGTGGCACCTCAGGCGCGGCGGTACCGGGTGAAGAGGAAGCCGTCCTCCTCAAGGATCGACACCAGCCCGAACCGCGACGGCACCGCGAGCGACGGCCCGCCCGCGATCCGCTGCGCGTCACCCGCCGTCATCAACGGCGACACCGTCAGGCACAGCTCGTCCAGCACGCCCGCCGCCACGAACTGGCCCAGCAGCCGGGGCCCGCCCTCGGTGAGCTGGCGGGTGAGTCCCCGCCCGGCCAGTGCGCGCACCACCCGCACGGGCTCCGCCCCGGGGCCGTCACCGGCCACGACGACCTCCACGCCGGCCCGCTCCGCGGCCCGCACCCGGCCGGCCGGGGCCGCCGCACCCGTGAGGACCCGCGTCGGTACGAGCGGCTCCGTGAAGAGCGGGAGGGAGAAGTCGAGGTCCAGCGACGCGCTGACCACGGCGACCGCCGGCGCCGGCCCCTGCCCGGCGGCCCTGCGCCGCTCGGCGAAGGCGGCACGCGCGCGTGCCGGGCGGTACTGCTCCTGGCGTACCGTCTCCGCACCCACCACGATCACGTCCGCGAGGGCCCGCAGGGTGCCGAAGATCCGCATGTCGGCCGCGGAGGAGATGGGTTCGGAGCGGCCGTCGTGCTGGGCCGCCCCGTCGAGGGAGGACACCATGTTGCCCCGCAGCCACGTGGTGCCCTCCGGGTAGGCATAGGCGTCGGCCAAGTCGTCGAGGGTCCACTCGCGGGCGTCCGGCCGCTCGGCACCCTCGGGGACGGGCGGTGTCGGGTCGGTCACAGGGAACAGGCGTCGCATGCCGTGCAGTGTGGCATGGCGCTTACAGTGGGGAGCGTGTCGACCAGTGCCCTGACCACCGAAGCGGACCCGCTGTCCCTCTGCGCCCGCGAGCCGCACGTCCCCGCCGACCGCCTGGTGGCCGAGATGGTGCCGCCGCCGCGGTTCGACGGGGTGCGCTTCGACACCTACATACCCGACCCGAACCAGCCGAGCCAGGCCGACGCGGTCAAGACGCTCGCCTCCTTCGCCGACGGGCTGGGAGGAGCGCACGCGAGCGGTGCGGGCGCCGCCACCGCGACCGGCCTGCGCCGCTTGTTCACCCGCAAGCCCAAGGCCGCCGTGCCCACCGGGCCCCGCGGGGTGTATCTGGACGGCGGCTACGGCGTGGGCAAGACGCACCTGCTCGCCTCCCTGTGGCACGCCACGCCCGCGGCCCCGTCCCTGAAGGCGTTCGGCACGTTCGTGGAACTCACCAACCTGGTGGGGGCGCTCGGATTCCAGCAGACCGTGCAGACCCTGAGCGGGCACCGGCTGCTGTGCATCGACGAGTTCGAACTGGACGACCCGGGCGACACGGTACTGGTCTCCTCCCTGCTCGGCAGGCTCGTCGAGGCCGGCGTGGCGCTCGCCGCCACGTCCAACACCCTGCCGGGCAAGCTCGGCGAGGGCCGGTTCGCGGCCGCCGACTTCCTGCGCGAGATCCAGGGCCTGTCCTCGCACTTCCGGACCCTGCGCATCGACGGCGAGGACTACCGGCACCGCGGGCTCCCGGAGGCGCCGGCCCCGTACTCGGACGCCCAGGTGGCCACGGTCGCGCGCACGGTGTCCGGTGCCTCGCTGGACGACTTCCCGAGCCTGCTGGAGCACCTGTCCCGCGTCCACCCGAGCCGGTACGGGGCCCTCACCGACGACGTGCGGGCGGTGTGCCTGACCGACGTACGGGCCGTTCCGGACCAGTCCACGGCCCTGCGGCTCGTGGTCCTCGCCGACCGGCTGTACGACCGGGAGGTCCCCGTCGTGGCGTCCGGTCTGCCCTTCGACCGGCTGTTCAGTGAAGAGATGCTGAACGGCGGGTACCGGAAGAAGTACTTCCGAGCCATCTCACGGCTCACCGCCCTGGCCCGGGACTCCAAGGGCCTGATCACCCAGTAGGTTGGGGTGCCGTAACCCCGTTGTGAGGGTTGCGCGGGAGCGTGCGTACGCGTGCGCCCCGGGCGTACTCCATCCGAAGGGATCCGGCATGGCGACCAAGCGTCACGCCCACACCGTGTGGGAAGGCAACCTGACCGAGGGCAAGGGCACCGTCTCCCTCGACTACTCGGGTCTCGGCTCGTACGAGGTCTCCTGGCCCGCCCGGTCCGAAGAGGCGACCGGCAAGACCAGCCCCGAGGAGCTGATCGCGGCAGCGCACTCCAGCTGCTACTGCATGGCGTTCTCGGGCGCCCTGGCCAAGGGCGGCACGCCGCCGGTCCGGCTGACCGCCAAGGCGGAGGTGACCTTCGTCCCGGGCACCGGCATCACGAACGTGCACCTGACGGTCGAGGGCGAGGTCCCCGGCATCGACGAGGGCACGTTCCTCAAGACCGCCGAGGAGGCCAAGGCGAACTGCCCGGTGAGCAAGGCTCTTGCGGGCACGGAGATCACGCTGACGGCGTCCCTCGTGACGGCCTGAGCACTGCCGAACCCCTCCGGGCCCGCGCTCCGCGACCCGGTGCGGAAGGGCGCGCCGCCCCGTGCGGCGCGCCCTTCCGCGCGTGCGGGGGCCATCCCTGCGCGTGCGGGGCGCCTTTCCGCGCGGGCGCGGGGGTCCGCCCCGCCCCAGCGGCGCGCCCTACTCCGCGGGGGCGGGGCCGCGTGGGTGCGGGGCCGCGTGGGTGGGGGGACGGGTTGGTGCGGGGCCGCACGGGTGGGGAGCCGGGTCGGTGCGGGGGCTGCTGCGCCTGAGCAGCGCGCCTCACCCCGCGGGTGCGGGGCGCGGCGGCCGACCGGGGGAGCCGTGGACGAGGCATCGGACGCACCCGACAGATGATCGGATACTTTCCGATAGTGACACTTTACGTACGACGTCTGATCGCGCTGTCCGTTCTCGGTGTGGTGCTGGCCGGCTGCGCCGGCGAGCACGGGAAGGCACCGGAGGGGGCCCACCGCTCCGGCGCGGCGGGGCCGTCTCCCTCCCCGACCGCCTCCGTCCCCCCGTCGCCCCCCGCCTCACCCGGCCCCCGCCGCTCCGTACCGACGATGGCACCCGGGCCGGGCGGCCTCACACCCGTCTTCGCACGCGCTCCCGAAGGAACCCGGGACAAGATCGTCGCCCTCACCTTCGACGCCGACATGACGGCCGACCAGGGCCCCCGGGCCGCCCGGGGGGAGCGCTTCGACCATCCCGAGCTCATCTCGACGCTGCGCCGCCTCAAGGTGGACGCCACCGTGTTCATGACGGGCCGTTGGGCCGAGGAGTACCCGGACCAGGCCCGGTCCATCGGCAACGACCCCCGCTTCGAGATCGCCAACCACTCCTACAGCCACCACGCCTTCACGTCACCCTGCTACGGCCTCCCGGCGCTGCCCCGCACGGACATGGCGGCCGACGTGCGCCGTGCCTTCGACGCCTTCCGCGCGGTGGGCGCCCGCAACGTCGTGCCCTACTTCCGCTTCCCCGGCGGCTGCTACGACGACGCGGCCCTGCGGGCCATCACGCCCGCGCGCGTCACCGCGGTGCAGTGGGACGTCGTCAGCGGCGACGCGTTCGCGAAGGACCCGGACGCGGTGGCGGACCAGGTGCTGGCCGGCGTGCGGCCCGGCTCCGTCGTGGTCATGCACTGCACGCGCAGTGCGGCCCCCGTCACGGAGCAGGCGATCCGCAGAATCGTTCCTGAGCTGCGGGCCCGCGGCTACCGCTTCGTCAAGGTGTCCGCGCTGATGGGCGACTGACGCGACATCGGCCCGGCACCGCCGGGGCGGACGCCTCACGCGCCACCGCCCGACCCTCATCTGTGCAGGTCAGCGGGGACTGTCAGTGCCCGCGCGTATGTTCAGCAGTGTCCCGCCGGTCCGGCGGAGAACTCCCTTGCTGCTGCCTGCCCTGAAGAGGTGTGCCTTGTCGTATTCGGATGCGGAATGGGAGCGGTCGAGCGCCGCTCGGGTGATCCGGCCCGCGCGACCGCGCAAGCTGGCCAAGGTGCCGTTCGTGGAACTGGCCGACGGCCGGCTGCAGGGCGTGGTGTCCAGCGGCTCGGACGTCGGCCGCGTGTACGTGTCCTCGGTGGCCGCCGGCACGTACGCGTATGCCTGCAGCACCAACAACAACCGGCCGTGCGGCGGTGCCCGCGGAGGCTTCTGCAACCACATCCGGGCGCTGGTCACCGAGGCGGTGCTCCAGTACGGCGCGCAGCGCGTCGCCCGCTACCTGCGGGTCGACGGCGGGGCGGCGAGCGCTCAGGGCGAGCCGACGGCCTCGTCTCTCACCGCCGAGATGACCGCCACGCGCCCTCAGCAGGACGGCAGCAAAGCCGCCGCCACCGTGTTCAGCCGGTTCCTGCGCCACCTCGCCTACCTGGAACTCGCGCCCGGCACGACGCCGCTGCCGGAGATGCAGTGGTTCCCGCCGACCGGGGCGGTGGCCTGATGCGGCTGGACCTGCTCACCGAGCCCGTCGAGGGGCTCGACGAGGCCCTCGCGGCCGTCGACGCCTTCGACGAGGCCCTCGTCGTGGGCCTGCTCCGTCCCCGGCCGGCCCAGGCCGCGGCCCTGACGGGGCTCGCCGACGCCGTATCCGGGACACCGCTCGCCGAGCGGGTGGCCGAAGCGTCGGCCCAGGCCGCGGCCGGAACCGCCGCAGAGGACCACTTCGTCGCTCTCGCCGCAGCCCGTACGGCCCTGATGGGCGCCGCGCACGACGCGCTGGCCGCCCGTGCGGACGAGGCGACCGGGCGGTCCCGCCGCACGGAGGAGGCCCCGCCCACCGAGGTCGGGCAGGAGGCGAACCTGCTGGTCGCCGCCCGCGCCTGGCTGTGCGACCTGGCCCGTTCCGGGTGGCGGGGCATCGACCACGACATCGTCTCCGGGGCGGCACCCGTCGTCTCCGCGATGCTCCCCGATCCCGGCCTGCGCCGGCTGTCGGTGCTCCTCGACGGGTTCGCCGCCGAGCTGGCCGCGTCCTGCCCCGGTGCGGCACTGGATCGCGTCCCGGCACGCCGGTGGGGCGACCTGTGGGCCCGGGCCGTGCTGCTCACCCGGCAGGGCGCGGGCGGCGCGCCGGCGACCGGCACGGCCACGGGCCGCCTGCTGCCCCTCGGCGTCGACGTGCAGGAACACGCGACAGCCGTGCAGGCCCAGGTCCACGCGGTGTTCGAGCCGGCGGACGGCGGCCCGTCCCGCCTGGTCCGGGCCACCGTGTCCGCCCCGAAGCCGGACACCGTCGTGGGCGCCGGACTGTGGCAGTTGCTGCGCCCGCACATGTCGCTGCTGGCCGCCGTCAGCGAGGGCCGCTCGATGGACCTCACCGCCATGCCGGTCACCGCCGAGGGCGACCTGCTCTGGTCCGACGAGCACGCCGGGCCGGGTGAGCCCGCCGACCCCTTCGCCACCGCCCGGGTGGCCCTGCCCACGGCGACAGCCTCGGCGACGGCCCCCCTGGACCGGCACCCGGCGCACCTCGCCGTACCGGTGTTCCTGGAAGGCTACGAGACGGCTGCGGCCGAGGAGGACGCACCCGACGGTGCGCCCCACCTCCTCCTGGCGGGGCGGCGCCTCGCCGTGGACACCGACCGCGTCCCGGCCGCCGGGCCGCTCACCGCGGACGCGGTCGCCCGCTCCCACGCGTGCATCGGCCTGGTCCGCTGGGACGCGGGGGCGTTCCGTCTGCAACCGCTCGCCGTCGAGACCACCGTGCGGAAGAAGACCGTCGCGGTCCACGCCGGTGCGTGGGCCGGAGGCACCGCCGACAAGGCCGGCGTCAAGGCCGAGAAGGCCGCCACGGACGCGCTGGCGGTGCTGCGTGAGCGAGCCGGAAGGCTGCTGCGGAAATGACAGAACCGACCATGCTCCCCGAAGACCCTGCCGGCGGCGCCCGCACGGGCCCGGAGACCGGCACGGCGGCGCCCGTCCACCCGGCCGGCGGAGGCGACACGGCCAGGGCGGCCCACGGCGGCGGCACCGACCCGGTCGGCACCACCACTGGCACCACCGTCCATGCCGCCCAGTCCACCAGGGCCCACGTCGGGACCGCGGACACCGCAGGCACTGCTGCCGCCACAGACACCGGGGACACCACAGCCGCCACCGAGGCCGCGGAGGCTGCGGAGGCTGCGGGAGCCACTGCCGAGTCCACTCGTGACACCGCCGGCCTCGGTGACGGCTCGGGGGACGGTGACGAGCTCGCCGGGGGTCCGGAGGAGAACCGGCGCCAGGCCCTGTACTGGCGGCTGCTCGCCCGGCTCTTCGACCCCGAGGAGCAGGCCGCGCTGGAGTCCGCGAGCCTCGCCGTCGTGGAGGACCTCGGCCTCCCGCCGGCGTTGCTGGACCCGCAGGCGTCCCTCGACTCGATCGTGCAGCGCCACCCGGAACTGGCCGCCGCGTTCGACGGCCTGATGGTGCCCGAGCCGGCGCCCGACGGTGTGCGCGACCGGGCGGCGGAGGTGCGGCGGGCAGCGCTGGCGTCCAAGCTGCTGCTCAACGTGTTCGCCCCCGCGCCGGGGACCGTCACCGCCGGTCAGTTGGCGCGCTGGCAGTCCGACGCCGGATGGCTGGAGCGCGGGCTCGGCTGCCGCCCCGGTGAGCTGCGCGGCGGGCGCCGCGGCGGTCCGGGCGGTGCCGCAGGTGCGGGCGCCGCACCGGACGGCACCGGCGGGCGCGGTGCGACCCCGGACCTCAGCCGCCTGCTACCGGAGATCGGCCCGCAGCTCGGCGCCATCGAGGCCGATCTGGTCAAGCGGATGCACCTGCGCGAAGTGCTGGCCGACTCGGGCCTGGCCTCGCGGCTCACCCCCAGCATGTCGCTGATCGAGCAGCTGCTGCGCGACAAGGACAACCTGTCCGGCGTGGCCCTGGCCAACGCCAAGGCGCTGATCCGCCGGTTCGTCGACGAGGTCGCCGAAGTGCTGCGCACCCAGGTGGAGAAGGCCACGGTCGGCGAGCTCGACCGCTCGGTGCCGCCCAAGCGGGTGTTCCGCAACCTGGACCTGGACCGCACGATCTGGAAGAACCTGACGAACTGGAGCCCGGAGGAGGAGCGGCTCTACGTCGACCGCCTCTACTACCGGCGCACCGTCCGCAGGACGACGCCCCAGCGGCTGATCGTGGTGGTGGACCAGTCCGGTTCGATGGTCGACTCGATGGTGAACTGCACCATCCTGGCGTCCATCTTCGCGGGCCTGCCGAAGGTGGACGTCCACCTCGTCGCCTACGACACGCGGGCGGTGGACCTGACGCCGTGGGTGCACGACCCCTTCGAGACGCTGCTGCGCACCAACCTCGGAGGCGGCACTGACGGCACGGCCGCCATGACGCTGGCCCAGCCGAAGATCGCGGAGCCCCGCAACACCGTCGTGGTCTGGATCTCCGACTTCTACGAATGGCGCTGCGAGGAGCTCTACCGGAGCATGGCCGACCTGCACCGCTCGGGGGTCAGGTTCATCCCGGTCGGCTCGGTCACCAGCTCCGGCCGCGGCAGCGTGAACCCGTGGTTCCGGGACCGTTTGAAGGACCTGGGGGCGCCGGTGCTCTCCGGCCACATCCGCAAGCTCGTGCACGAGCTCAAGGCGTTCCTCACCTGATCCCCTCCCCGCCACCCGGCACGGTAACCGCCGTGTGGACCGCCTGTCCGCTTCCCGTCCGCACCGCACCACTGCCGCCCTGGCCACACCTCCCACCGACCTCCGTCGACGACGTGCCGTCATCGACGCCGTTTCCGAAAGGCTGTCATGTCCGACCTGTTGCGCGCCCCCGCCGAGATCAAGTACGCCGAGGAACTGGACTGGCTGGAGTCCATCGACGACAACCCCAAGCCGTTCTCGTGGCGGCTGTCCCCGAAGATGGTCCGGCTGTTCATCCTGGGCTCCGAGCGCTCCGACGGCCTGGAGCGGGAGATCCCGCAGAAGTGGTTCGGTGACCGCAGCTTCGTCGAACGGTCCATCGTCACCCTGGCCTCCGACCGCGGCCTGCTGCTGATAGGAGACCCGGGCACCGGCAAGAGCTGGCTGGCCGAACTGCTGTCCGCGGCGATCTGCCGGAACTCCACCCTCGTGGTGCAGGGCACGGCCGGCACCACGGAGGACCACATCAAGTACTCGTGGAACGTGTCCATGGTGATCGCCAAGGGCCAGTCCCGCGAGTCGATGATCCCGTCACCCATCATGACGGCGATGGAGAGCGGCGCGATCGGCCGTTTCGAGGAGCTCACCCGCTCCACCAGCGACGTGCAGGACGCGCTGATCTCGATCCTGTCCGAGAAGTACATCTCCGTGCCCGAGCTGGACAGCGACGGCAGCGACAACATCGTCTTCGCCAAGCCGGGCTTCTCCGTCATCGCCACGGCCAACAGCCGTGACCGCGGCGTCAACGACCTGTCGTCGGCGCTCAAGCGCCGCTTCAACTTCGTCCGCATCCCGGTGGTGACGAACAAGAAGAGCGAGGCGGAGATCGTCCGCTTCCGCACGGAGGAGCTGCTGCGCCGCCACCACATCGAACTGGACGTGCCGCCGACCCTGCTGGACGTGCTGCTGCAGAGCTTCGCCGACCTCCGGGCCTCGGCCGCCACCGCGGGCAGCGACGACGAGAAGCTGGAGTCCGCCCTGTCCACGGCCGAGCAGATCGGTGTGCTGGAGGACGCGATCCTGCACAGCAACTTCTTCGGCGAGCGCGCACTGACGGCCCGCGCCCTCGCCTCCTCCCTGGTGGGCTCGCTGACCCGCCGCGAACCGGAGGACCTCGCCATCCTCAACAAGTACCTGCACGGCGTCGTCGAACCGCGCAGCAAGGAGGAGGGCGGCTCCTGGCCGGAGTTCCTGGAGGGCGGCCGCGACGCGATCGCCACCCTGTCATGAGCGGCACCCACGAGGGGCCCTTCGAGGCGCTGCGCTCCCAGCTGCAGGAGGCGGCAGCGGCCCTCGCCGACGGGCCCGACGCGCTGCAGGGCATCCTCCTCGGCATCGTCGACGACGTGGACCGCGCCGTACGGGAGCCCCTGGAGGTCTTCCCGGTCTGCCACCACTCCCCCGCCTCCGCCGTCGCGATGGCGCGGCGGCTTCGGGAGAAGCAGCCCAAGGTGGTCTACCTGGAACTGTGCGAGGACATGGCGCCGCTGCTGGACGAGCTGCGCAACTGCCGGCTGCCGGTGGCCGTGCAGGCGTTCGCCGGCGACATCGACGGTTTCCCGCCCGCGTGGGCTCCGCTGTCGGTGGTGGCACCGGTCACCGAGGCGTCGGCCGAGTACCAGGCCATCGCCTACGCCCTGGATACCCCGGGCGTCGAACTGGTCCTCGTCGACCGGTCCTCGGACCACGTCTTCCAGTGGAACGCCCGCCCGCAGCAGCCTTCCGGGGCGACGGACCCGGACGCGCCCCCCACGGAGGAGGAGGCCGCGCTGCACGGCGACGCGGTCGGCGTCGAGATCGGCGACCTGCGGCCCCGCTTCGCCGAGTTGGAGGAGCACCTGCTGCGCCACGGGCGGGTGCGCCACTGGTCGGAGTGGTGGCACCAGTACGTGGAGCTGCCACTGGGCGACAGCGACCACGACACGTACCGCCAGGTCATGCTGCTGATCGGCAGCCTGTTCCGGCGCCTCGCCCCCGGGGACCCGCACCGCGTACGGGTCGACGAGGACCGCGAGCGCTACATGTGGACGAGGATCCGCGAGCACCTGGCCGCGACGGGCACCGACCCCTCGGACGGCGTGTACGTCTGCGGGGCGTTCCACGCCGCGAGCCGCGTCGACGAGTTCGGCGTGCACGGCTCCGACACGTTCGAGATCGGCCCCCGCACGGCCACCGTGTGGCAGCACGGCCTCATCCCGTCCAGTCACGCGGCCATCGAGGCGCAGTTCGGGCTGGCCCCGGGGTCGGTGTCCATCGCGGCGACGGAGTGGGCGAAGAACCTCAAGCGCACGGGCGTACGGCCGTACCGGCTGGAGGGGCAGGCGGGCGCGCGGAAGGCGAAGCCGAAGAAGACGGCGGCTCCGCGCCCGGGCCGCACCGGCGCGGCCGCCGGGGACGCCCCGCTCCCCGACCGGCTCTCCGGCTTCCTGCAGCGGCCGCCCGTACTCGACCACCTGGACGAGGCGGAGCTGCTCGGCTGGTCGGTGGACATCGTGCGGGCCGCACGACGCAACGGCTACCTGGCCTCCACCGCCGACGCCATCGCCGTGTTCGAGACGTCGATCCTGCTGGCCGGGATGCGGGACCGGGCCAAGCCCACGCCGTACGACTTCCAGGACGCGGCGGTCACCTGCATCGAGAAGGACCGCGTGCCGGGCCGGCGCGACGTGCGCCGGCTGGTCGAGATCATGATGGGCGGCGACCGGGTCGGCCAGGTGAGCTACGCCGCGCTGCCGCCGCTGGCCCGCGACGTGCACGACCGGCTCGCCCCGCTGAACCTGAAGCTGCAGCAGCGCGGGGTGCAGCGGGCCCTGCTCGACATCGCCGGCAGACCGGAGCTGGAACAGTGCTCCGACGTGCTGTGGATGCTGCGCCGCCTGCTGCCGCCCGGGGCCGCCCGTCCGATCATGGGTGAGCGGGCCCTGGGCGAGCGGCCCATCCAGGAGTCGTGGGACCTGGCGCTCGGCACCCACCAGCGGGCCCTGATCGAGCTCGGGTACGAGGGCGTCAGCATCGAGCAGGTCCTGGAGCAGCGGCTGCGCCGCACGGCGTACGACCCGCAGGCGACGACGGCCCGCGTCCTTGAGGCGGTGGAGGACGCGACGCTGTACCTGCGCAGCCGACGGCTCGCCGATGAGCTGGGCGCCCGGGCGCTGGAGGTGTTGGCGACGGAGCGGAGCGTGGACGGCGCGCCGGAGGTGCTGCGCCGGGTGCGGCGGCTGCTGGCGTACTACCGGACCAGCGAGCCGGTGCTGCCGCAGTGGATCGAGGCGTTCGCCAAGTCGGGCTACGCGCACTACTGCACGCTCCTGCCGACGGCGTTCGCCGACGAGCAGGCGACGGACCGCCAGGTCGCCGCGACCCTGGGCTTCCTGTTCGGGATGGAGGGGCTGGCGCTGTCGCTGGGTTGCGACCGGACGCAGCTGGAGCTGGCGGTCGCCCAGTCGCATCCGCAGGAGCCGGCGAAACGGGCGCTGCTGTGGGCGGCGCAGGTGCACCTCGGCCGGCTGACGCGCGGGGAACTGCGGGCGCGGTGTGACGAACTGCTGGGCAACCCTCTGCTGCTGCCGGTCTATCCGCGCTACCTGAGCGGCTTCGTGCAGGCGCTGGAGCCGGTGCCTGGGCTCGCCGACTTCGTGGTGGAGGCGGTGTCGAACGCGTTCGCCCGGCTGCCGGACCCGGTGCTGCTGCCGTGGCTGCCGACCCTGATCACCGCCCTGCGTGCGGACGCCGAGCTGGCGCCGCTGCTGGTGCGGGAGGTGGGTCGGATCTTCCCCGGCCGGCTTCCGGCGCTGGACGCCTGGGTGCCGCCGTGGCGGGAGCCCGAGCCGGGGACCGCGGTGCCGGCGCGGCGCGCGGACGGCGGACACCGGGCCGCGCTGCTGGTGGCGCATCCCGCGGCGTGCGACGCGGTGGCGGCCCTGCTGGGCTGCGACGGCACGTGGCGCGCGGCGGATCCGGTGCCGCCCGGCGCGGAACTCGTCGGCCGCCACCCGGAGACGGCCGCGGCCCTGGAGGCGCTGATGGCCGCGACGTGAGCCGTCACCCAGGCCCCCGCGCGAGTCGCCGCGGGCACGGTCGCCGGTCACGGCACAGGTGTCCGTACGCGGTCCCGGCACGCACGGCGGCGCACCCCGCCCGGACTCCGGGGCTCCGGTGCCATACGGCGGAAAGGAGCCGGGCCCCGGGTCAGGACTTCCGGTGCCACACCGCCGCGCAGGCGCAGGCCGGGACGCGCGGCGGCAGGGCGGCGGGCGCCACCTGTTCCGGCTGTTCCGGTACGGACTCTGCTGCCGGTGCCGCCGCACGGGCCGCTCCGCTCGGCGGCCCCCTAGCCGGTCGCTCTGGTGGTGTCCCGGACCCGGCGGGGGTCGTGCCGGGCCGGGACACTACCCTCGTCGCCCATGAGCGGTGATCATGACGAGCCCGTCTTCAAACGCATCGGTGGACGGTGGGCCTACAACCCCGGCAATCCGGTGGGGCGCGCCCTGATCGTCGGGTCCCTGCTGTTCGCGGTGGCGATGATGTACGGGCTCCACGCGAGCTCGCGGTGGAGCGAGGGGGAGCTGCGGGACGCGGTGCACGCCGCCGCCGACGCTCTGGAGGGGCAGCCCCAGCGCAACGGCACCATCGCCTTCTCCGGCTACGCCGGCATCGTCGAGGACGCCGTCGAGGCGACCGGAACGGGCCCGGAGTACGCGCTCGGCCTCCACGTGGCCGAGATGAACAGCGAGACGGACGGCGACGGGCCGGGCACTGCCGCAGCCGACCGCTTCGAGATCACCACCGACGACACGACGACCGCGTACTGCCTGTCCGTCTCCCCGCCGCGGTCCCGGGTGGAGTCCGCGGCCGGAGCGCACCAGCCGGGTTCCGGGAACGGCTGGCAGGCCGTCACCGCGGAGACGGTGCTGTCCGTGGAGGTGGCGGAGGGCGGCTGCTGAGGCTCAGCCCTGCCTGGGCTGCGGCGTGTGCTCGCTCGGGCGGACGACCACGAACCCCTCGCCCTGCAGCATCAGCTGGACGGCCTCGCCGGAGCCGCCGCGGATCATCGAGCCGAAGGACTGCGAGCGGTGCAGGGACGTGGACAGGTGGGCGCTCCAGCCGACCACCGCGTCCGTGTCCACGTACACCGGCTGGTGCTGGCCGACGGGGATGACGACCGGTGAGCCGTCGCAGACCAGGGCGAGCTTGCCGGTACCGGTGAAGACGCTGTTGAAGAGCCCGCCCCCCGCCATGCCGGCGCCCTTGACGGTCCGGATCTCGTAGCCGAGCGACGGGTCGAAGCACAGGACGTTGCGGCCGTTGACGGTGAGCGCGTCGCCTGTCTCCAGCTCGACGATGAAGCAGTTCTGCGCCTCGTGGGCGAACCACGCCTCGCCCTGCCCCCGGACCGCCATCAGCGCCAGTCCCTCACCGGTGACGGCCCGCTTCAGCACCCCTCCTATGCCCTGGCTCTTGCGTTCGAACTGGAGGTTGCCGCGGAAGGCGATCATCGAACCCTGGCGTGCGTGCATCTCGCCGTTCACCGCGTACTTCACGCACTTGGAGTTCTGGAGGACCATCCCCGGGGCGGTCGCCTGCTGCGCCAGGTGCTCCGACGCGAAAAGATCGCTCTTCATGCAGGCATGGTGCCCCGAACCGCCCGCCGTGCCAAGGAGGCCGTTTGGCAGACTGGCCGGGTGACCAGCGACGCCACCGACC
This sequence comes from Streptomyces sp. CC53, assembly GCF_001865245.1. Classification (GTDB taxonomy): domain Bacteria; phylum Actinomycetota; class Actinomycetes; order Streptomycetales; family Streptomycetaceae; genus Streptomyces. The sequence continues at coordinate 23,244 of NZ_MKXB01000201.1, forward strand.
TCCGCCCCTCCGACGCGCGCGACGCCGCACCGCAGTTCGTGCTGCCCCTCGTGGTGCGGGTCGAGAAGACCGGCCCGCCGCACCGTACCGACGCCCTGGAGGCGGCGGCCCGGGCCGTGCTGGTGATGCTCACCGACGAGCGGTCCTTCGGCGACGGCGAGTGGGCCGGGGCGGTACGCGACTGGCAGGACGGCCGGATCCGCAAGGTCGTCCGGCGCGCCCGCGGCGCGGAGTGGCGGCGGGCCGAGCGGCTGCCCGGCATCACGGTGACCGGCGGGACCGCCGCCGTGCGGGTCTTCCCTCCGGTGCCGCTGGACGGCTGGCCGAAGGACCTGGCCAGGCTGCAGGTCTCCGGCACGGAACTGGAGGATCCGGCCGGGCTGCCCGGCGGGGAGCAGGAGCCGGCCCCCGGGCGGGCCGTGCTGTGGCTGAACCCCGGGCTGCGGATGTCGACGGGCAAGGAGATGGCCCAGGTGGGGCACGGGGCGCAGCTCCTCTGGTACGCCATGGACGAGCCGGTGCGGAAGTCCTGGCAGGACGCGGGCTTCCCGCTGGTGGTGCGGACCGCGCAGCCCGCCCGCTGGCCCGGACTGGCGGCGAGCGGACGCCCGGTCGTGCGGGACGCCGGCTTCACGGAGATCGCCCCGGGGAGTTGCACGGTCGTCGCGGACTTTCCCGTGCGCGCCGGCTGAACGCTTCCGCGGCGGCGCACGTACTTCCCGGTACCGCCATGCACGGAAGACGGGTTCGGGAGGGATCTTGCAGTTGCGGCGCATCAACGGGAAGGCACTCATCATCGCGGCCCTGGTGGCCACCGTCGGGGCGCTCGCGTTCCCGGTCTGGTCGTACGCCGACCGCTCGGGCACCGGCGAAGCCAATCTGGCGGCGTCGACGGTGGCCACCCAGTGGGGACCGCTGTCCGCGACCGACCGGGACTTCCTGGTGAAGGTGCGGTTGGCCGGGTTGTGGGAGCTGCCCGCCGGCCAGCAGGCCATGGAGCGGGCCCCGACGCAGGCGATCAAGGACGCGGGCGACCACCTGGTGGTGGGACACGCGGACCTGGACCAGCGGGCCAGGGACGTGGCCGCGAAGCTGGGCGTGCAGCTTCCGAACCAGCCGACGGAGCAGCAGCAGGGCTGGCTGCGGGAGCTGTCGGCGGCACAGGGCGAGGAGTACGAGCGGAAGTTCGCGAACATTCTGCGCAACGCGCACGGGAAGGTGTTCGGCCTGATCGCCGAGGTCCGGCACACGACGCGGAACACACTGATCCGGCAGCTCGCCAGCGACGCCAACCAGACCGTGCTCGACCACATCACCATGCTGGAGGGGACCGGCATGGTGGACTACGACGCGATCGCTAACGAGGCGGCCGGGCGGGCCACGGCCAGCCCCGTCGGCCCGCCCCCGCCGAACGGGAACCTGCCGCCCGCGCCGACACCGGCGGTGCCCAGCGGCATCGCCGAGGACGCCACGTCGGAGCCGTCGACGCAGCCGGGCCCGCCGACCGCGGTCAACACGAACCGGCCGTGACCGGGAGCCGGTGGCCGTCGTCCCGCGTCCGAAACCTCAAATGAAGCTCTGAACCCGCCCGGCGGCGGTTCACCGGCCCCCACCCTGGTCATGACCCCTTCAGCACGGTGGAGGGGGACCGAGGAGGGGGACCATGGACAGGCGTGACGGGCCCGGTGGGCGTGGCGGGCAGCGGCTCGGGGTCGGTATCGGGTGGCGCCCGGAGATCGCGGACGCGGTGGCGGAGCTGCCCGGTGTGGACTGGGTGGAGGTCGTGGCCGAGAACGTCTGCCCCGGCCATGTGCCCGACCCGCTGCTGCGGCTCCGGGAGCGCGGCGTCACCGTCGTACCGCACGGCGTCTCGCTGGGCCTCGCCGGTGCCGACCGGCCCGACGAGGCACGGCTTGCCCGGCTGGCCGCGGCCGCCACGGCGCTGGGTGCGCCGCTGGTGACCGAGCACATCGCGTTCGTACGGGCCGGGGGCGCGCGCACCGCGTCCCCGGCGCTGGAGGCCGGCCACCTGCTGCCTCCGCCGCGGACGCGGGAGGCGCTGGACGTGCTGTGCGAGAACGTGCGGATCGCGCAGGAGGCGCTGCCCGTTCCCCTGGCCCTGGAGAACATCGCGGCGCTGTTCTCCTGGCCCGACGACGAGATGTCGGAGGGCCGGTTCCTGGGGGAGCTCGTGGAGCGCACAGGGGTGCGGCTCCTGATCGACGTCGCGAACCTGCACACGAACCGGGTGAACCGGGGCGACGACCCGTTCAAGGCGCTCGCAGAACTGCCGCTGGAGGCCGTCGCGTACGTCCATGTGGCGGGCGGTGTGGAGCGGGACGGCGTCTGGCACGACACGCACGCCCACCCGGTGCCCCGGCCCGTGCTGGACCTGCTGGCCGAGCTCGCCTCGCACCGGGAGCCGCCGGGGGTGCTGCTGGAGCGGGACGACGACTTCCCGCCACCGGAGGAACTGGCCGCGGAACTGACGGCGATCCGTACGACGACGGAGTCGGCGGGTGCCCTCCCGGCGGTGGACCGCTCGACGGCGCGGACAGGTGCCCTCCCGGCGGCGGACCGCGCGGCGGCCCGGGAGGCCGGGCCCCGCACGTCGGCCGAGGCCGCCGAGGCCCTCCCGCCGGCGGACCGCACGGCCGGTCCCGAACGCCACCCGGCCGGTGCGGACCGCACGGCGGTGTCCTCCGCCGCGGGAGCGGCCGCGCCGGAGGAGGCGCCGGTCCCGGAGGCGGTGCGGGAGCGTCTGGGCATCGCGCAGGCCGCCCTGCTGTCGGCGCTGGTCGCGGGAACGCCCGCGCCCGAGGGCTTCGACCGGGCGCGGTTGCGGGTGCAGGGCCTGGCGCTGGCGCGCAAGCGGGCCGGGATCGTGGCGAAGGTGGCACCGGAGCTTCCGCTGATCCTGGGCGGTCAGGCGTACCGGGACGCGTTCGTGGCGTACGCGGGGCGGCGGCCGATGCCGGGCGGCTACCGGCAGGACGCGCTGGACTTCGTCCGGCAGCTCCTCGACGCGGGCCTGCCGGAAGACCCGAAGGCACGACGGCGGCTGCGGCTGTGGTGGGCCGAGCGGGCGGGACCCCGCCCACCGGGCCGGGTGACCCGGCTGGTCCACGCGGCACGCGCGGCCCTGGCGGGGTGACGCGTCCGCTCGGGTCGCACCCGCGGCCCCGGCCGGAGTGATCCGGCGGCGCGAACGGCAGCCGCCGGCCTCAACCCAGCCGTGAAGGCCGTGTCGGGTGCCTGGCCGCGCCACCGAATCGTGCCCGCGGTACACGCCGACCCGGCCAGGCGCCCGGGAGCGGTACACACGGCACGCGCGGCCCGGGTGACCCGACCCTTCAGGTCGTACACGCGGTCGAGCGGGTGCCGGCGCTCTGCGGTGCCGGCGTCACCCCGGCGGGGTGACGCGCGTAGAGGGCGGCGCGGGTGCGGCGCACGGGAGAACCGCGCGCCGCACCCGGAGCCGAGGACCCGGTGTCGCTGGAGCGACGGGCGCTGAGCACCCGCCGTCTGATCTTCCGGGTCACGGGGTGGCGGTCCGGCCGTGCCGGTCCGCCACCGGGTCGCGAGGGCCGCCGCACGAGCGCGGGGGCGAGCGGGCCGGGCCCGACGCTCCTGCGCGGCCGTGCTTCCGGCGGCCCTTGCCGCCCGCACCGAGGACGGAACCCGTCCCGGGCGCGGCGCGGCCCCGCGACCGACAGCCGCGGCCTACGCCAGGCCCGCCACCAGGTCGGCGACGGTCTTGCGGCGGCCCGTGTAGAACGGGATCTCCTCACGGACGTGCATCCGGGCCTCGCTGCCGCGCAGGTGGCGCATGAGGTCGACGATCCGGTACAGGTCGTTCGCCTCGAAGGCGAGGATCCACTCGTAGTCGCCGAGGGAGAACGAGGCGACCGTGTTGGCCCGCACGTCAGGATAGCCACGGGCCATCTTGCCGTGGTCGGCCAGCATGCGCCGGCGGTCCTCGTCGGGCAGCAGGTACCAGTCGTACGAGCGCACGAACGGGTACACGCTGACGTAATCGCGCGGCTCCTCGTCGGCGAGGAACGCCGGGATGTGCGACTTGTTGAACTCGGCGGGGCGGTGCAGCGCCATGTTCGACCACACCGGCTCCAGCGCCCGGCCCAGCCGCGTGCGGCGGAACAGGTTGTACGCCTCCTGGAGCTGGTCCGAGGTCTCGGCATGCCACCAGATCATGACGTCCGCGTCGGCCCGCAGCCCCGACAGGTCGTACGTGCCGCGCACGGTGACGTCCTTCGCGGCGAGCTGGTCGAACAGCTCCTGGACCTCGTCCGCGTAGCCGCCGCGGTCCTCGGGCAGGACGTCACGCAGCTTGAACACGGACCAGAGGGTGTAGCGAATGACCTCGTTGAGGTCCTTCGCCTTCTTACCGGCGTTCGGGATCTTTTCGGGCGCACTCATAGGGCTATTCTCGCTCGTCACTCTCAGTGCTCCGCGCCAGGGTGGGCGTGCGGGGACGCGGCAAGCGCGGCGTCGACCTCGTCGGCCGCCCGCCACGCGTCGGCCACGACCGCCGGGATGCCCACGCCGTCGTACGCGGCGCCGCACACCCGCAGGCCGGGCAGCTTCGCGACGGCGTCGCGGATCCGGCCGACCCGGGCGTGGTGGCCGACGGGGTACTGGGGCAGGCCGTCGATCCAGCGGGTCACCGTCGTGGCGACGGGCCGCGCCGCCAGCCCGACCGCCTCGCCGAGGTCCCGGAGGGACGCTGCCACCAGCTCCGCGTCCTCCCGGTCGAGGTGCTCCTCGTCGCCGTACCGGCCGAGGGAGGTGCGCAGGACGAACAGGTCGGGGGCCCCGTCGGCGATCCACTGCCACTTGTGGCTGGCGAACGTGGACGCCTTGATGGTGCGGGCGTCGACCGGCGGCACCAGGAATCCGGAGCCCGCCGGGACCTGCCCGGCCACGTCGGAGCGCCGGAAGGCCAGCGTCACCAGGGACATCGAGGCGTACTCGATCGCCGCCAGCTCGGCGGAGGCGGTCGGGGACTCGGCGGCGAGCAGTGCGGAAGCGGACGGGGCGGGCGTCGCGAGGATCACCGCGTCGGCGTGCAGGACACCGGTGCCGGTGGTGACCTCCCAGCCGTCGGCGCGGCGGGTCAGGCCGCGGACGGGGGTTCCGGTGCGGATCTCGCCGCCGAGGTCCCGCACGGCGTCGGCGACGGCGAGCGGGAGCCGGCCGACGCCGCCGCGCAGACCGGCGAAGGCCGGTGGCGGCGGGACGGCTCCGGCGCCGCGCGGTGCGGGCACGAGGGAGCGAACGGCGTCGGTGAGGGTGCCGTGGGCGCGGACTGCGTCGAGGAGCTTCGGCGCGGCGGCCTTCATCGAGATGCGGTAGGCGTCGCCCGCGTACACCCCGCCGAGCAGGGGCTCGACGAGCCGGTCGACGATCTCGCGGCCCATCCGCCGCGCCACGTACGCGCCGATGGCGACGTCCTCGCCCGGAGTGTCAGGCGGCAGTTCCCGGTCCCGGTGCACGGCGCGCAGGCCCTCGTCGGACAGCAGGTCGCCGAGACCGCCCGCGTCGCCGGGCACACCCATGAAGTGGCCCTTGGGCAGGGGGCGCAGCGCGCCGCGCGTCCACACCGCCGCGGAGGCCGTGGCGGGCGGCTGGAGGTGCTCGCCGAGCCCGACCGCGGAGGCCAGGTCGAGGGCCTCGGGGCGGCGGGCCAGCATCGACTCGGCGCCCAGGTCGACCCGTGCGCCCGCGATCTCACCGGAGTGGAGCTTGCCCCCGAGCCGGTCGCCGGCCTCCAGGAGGGTCACGCCCCGGCCGGCGCGGAGCACGCGGTGGGCGGCCGCGAGCCCCGCGATGCCGCCACCGACGACGACGACCCGGCCGGCGGGTGCGTCCACGTTGTCCACGTTCATGGGTCCACTGTCTCAAACGCCGTGCCGGGTCCCGACCGTGACCCTTTCGGAACCGGAGGGGCGAAACCGGCCTTCCCTCCCCGTGCGTCGAACCGGCACCGGCCCCACGGCCGGACGCACCACGCCTACGCACTCACGTTCGGGGACGCCGCCGGGCGTCCCCTGGGGGGGGACTCACACCATGCCGACCCGATCCCGACACGCCTTCGCGGCCGTCCTGCTGGGCGCCTCGCTCGCCCTCGCCGGATGCGGCAGCGGAGCCGACGGCGCGACGTCGACGGCGGACCACGGCGCCGCCGCGCCCCCGGCAGAGGGGAACGCCGCGGAGGCGCCCGGCTACGCCGGCTCCGCGGCCGCACCCGGCGACCGCGCGCCCGGCCAGCCGGCCGGCGAGGGCGCGGCGCAGCCGGGCGGCCGTGTGCCCGCGGGGCGTCAGCACGTCATCCGCACGGCCGAGATGCACATCGAGGTGGAGGACGTGGAGAAGGCCCTGGCGCGGGCCCGCACGGTCGCGGTGGACGCCGGCGGGCACGTGGCCGACGAGTCGACCGAGCGGCACGCGCGCGGGGACGGGCGGGGCGGGATCAGTTCGCGGGTCACGCTGCGGGTGCCGCAGCGCGCGTACGACGCGGCCATGAAGGAGCTTTCCGGGGCGGGGAAGCTGCTGTCGCGGACGGCCGGCGCCAAGGACGTCACCGATCAGGTGGTGGACGTGGAGAGCCGGATCGCCACGCAGCGGGCCAGTGTGGAGCGTGTCCGCAAGCTGATGGACGAGGCGACGCAACTGAGTGACGTCGTCACCCTGGAGGGCGAGCTGAGCCGCCGGCAGGCGGAGCTCGAGAGCCTCCTCGCCCGGCAGGCGGCGCTGAAGGACAGCACCTCCCTGGCGACGATCACGTTGGAACTGAGCGAGCGTGGCGCGGCGCGGCACGAGGACGGGGACGACAAGCCCGGGTTCCTGGACGCGCTGCGCGGCGGCTGGGGTGCGCTGGTGGCGTCGGCCGCCTGGGTGCTGATCGTGCTGGCGGCCCTGGCCCCGTGGCTGGCGGTCGCCGCGGTGGCGTACGCGCTGTGGCGCCTGCTGGTCCGCCCGTGGCGCGCCCGGCGCCGCGACGCCGACGTGCGGGCCGCGGTGCCCTCCGGTGCGTCCGGTCTGCCGGTCCACCCGGCCCCGGCGGGCGCGGCGGCAGACCCGCGGCCGGCACAGGGGCCCCACGGTCCGCAGGCGCAGCACGTCCCCGCCACCGACCGGCAGACCCAGGCCGTACCCACACCCCAGTCGTCGCAGACGCCCCACGCGTCTCAGCCCTCCCCCGCCCCGACGACCGCCGGCGCCCCGCAGGTCTCGCAGCCGGCCCCGTCCCCCGACACCACCCGGGCCGGGGAGGCCGTGGACGCCGGGGAGTCGCGTGCCGCCGGCGGCTCCCCGCGCCCCGCGGAACCCGACGCGGACGGCGGCGGGCGCGGCTGAGAGCCGAGGCGGCCCGGCGGCCGTGGGGCGGCGTGGGGGGACCACCGCGGAGCCGGTCGGCGCGACACCCCGGAGGGCCACCCGACAGCACACGGGGCCGGCGCGCAGGCGCGGCCGAGGGTCGCCCGGCGGGACGACGGGGCATACCGGTGGCCGCCGCCCCGCCGTAGGGTTCCCGCATGGGTCATGCAGCAGCGGGAGGACGGCCGGGCCGACGGCGGATGGTGGTCGTGGGGGGCGATGCGGCGGGCATGTCGGCCGCGTCGCAGGCCCGGCGGCTGAAGGGACCGGACGCCCTGGAGATCGTCGCGTTCGAGCGCGGCCACTTCACGTCGTACTCGGCGTGCGGGATCCCGTACTGGGTGGGCGGCGAGGTGCCGGGACCCGACCGGCTGATCGCCCGCACGCCCGAGGAGCACCGGGCACGCGACATCGACGTACGGCTCCGCACCGAGGTCACCGGACTGGACCTGGACGGGCAGCGGGTGCGGAGCAGGGACCTGGAGTCGGGGAGCGAGGCGTGGACCGGGTACGACCACCTGGTCCTGGCGACCGGTGCCCGCCCGGTGCGGCCGCCGCTGCCCGGCATCGACGCCCCAGGGGTGCACGGCGTGCAGACACTGGACGACGGCCGGGCCCTCCTCGACACGTTGACGACCGCCCGGGGGCGGCGGGCGGTCGTCGTCGGGGCCGGCTACATCGGCGTGGAGATGGCGGAGGCCCTGCTGAACCGGGGCTACGAGGTCACCGTCCTCGACATGGCCGAAGAGCCGATGTCGACCCTCGACCCCGACATGGGGCGGCTCGTGCGCCGCGCCATGTCGGACATGGGCATCGCCGTGGTCGGCGGCGCCCGGGTGACCGAGGTCCTCACCGGCCCGGACGGACGGGCGCGGGCGGTGGTCGCGGAGGGGGCCGAGTACCCGGCGGACGTGGTGGTCCTCGGCATCGGCGTGACCCCGGAGACGGGCCTCGCCCGGGCCGCCGGGCTGCCGCTCGGTGCGTACGGAGGGCTGCTCACGGACCTGTCGATGCGGGTGCGTGGCCGGGAGGACGTCTGGGCGGGCGGTGACTGCGTGGAGGTGCTGGACCTGGTGTCGGGCCGGGAGCGCCACATCCCGCTGGGCACGCACGCCAACAAGCAGGGCCAGGTGATCGGGGCGAACGTGGGCGGCGGCTACGGCACATTCCCGGGAGTGGTCGGCACGGCGGTGAGCAAGGTGTGCTCGCTGGAGATCGCGCGCACGGGGCTGCGGGAGCGGGACGCCCGGGAGGTCGGGCTGCGGTTCACTGCGGTCACGGTCGAGTCGACCAGCCGCGCCGGCTACTACCCGGGCGCGGCGCCCATGACGGTGAAGATGCTGGCCGAGCTGCGCACCGGGCGGTTGCTCGGAGTCCAGATCGTGGGCCGGGAGGGGGCGGGGAAGCGGGTGGACATCGCCGCGGTGGCCCTGACGGCGGGCCTGACCGTGGAGCAGGTCGTGTCCCTCGACCTGGGCTACGCGCCACCCTTCTCCCCCGTGTGGGACCCGGTGCAGGTGGCCGCCCGCAAGGCGGTCGCGGCCCTCGCCTAGGCTCAGCGCATGATCACTTCTTCCGGCAGCAACAGCGACGGGGCATTCAGCGGGGCGTTCGTACGGGCGACCGAGCCGCACGCGGCCTGGGGCATGGAGCAGTTGGAGGCGTTCAACGCCTTCGTGCCGTCGGGCCCCTGGACGGCGGACCTGTCCCGGTGCGTGTACCGGCAGGGCGGCGTGGAGCTGACGGTGGGGCTGCTCGGCACCTTCGACGAGTCGGACGGCACCTGGATGTGGGGCTGGGCGAACCCCGGTTTCGCGGGGGCTCCGGTGGTCGCCGCGGCGGAGGGGCTGCGCCGCTTCGGCACCGGGCACGGGGTGGCGGAGTTCTCCCGGGAGGTGGTGGACCTGTCCGGGTTCCCCGACCCCGCGACGGCGGTCGAGCAGCTGGCGTTCGGTGCGATGGGCGTGCTGGGAGCGCTCGGCTACATGGGCGTCGAGGCGGGGCCGGGCACACGCGCGTACCTGCTCGCGGACGACCCGCAGGTGCCCCGCGCCGCCCCCCGGCCGGTGACGCTGCCGCGGGTCCTGCTGAGCGCGGTGGGCCTCGTCCCTGGGGCGGCACCGCGCGCGGTGGTGACGGGTTACTTCACCCGGCACGCCCTGCCCTGGCGGCCCACCGCCGAGGGTGTGGCGGCGGAGCTGCCGGACGGCTCGACGGCGGCCGTGGCGTTCGACGCGGCGGGCCGCATCGCGTCGGTGGACGTCGGGGTGCCGGGCCGGCCGTAGACCCGGCACCCGTCCCGGTGCGCGGGGGCGCCGCTCAGCGGGCGGTGCGCTCGTGGACGTGGGCGACGAGGCGGGGGAGGCCGTCCGGGTCGGTGGTGGGCAGCACCCCGTGGCCCAGGGTGAAGACGTGGCCCTCCAGGCCGGCCGCGGCGCGCAGCACCGCGTCGGTCTGGGCCTC
>NZ_MKXB01000202.1 GCF_001865245.1 Streptomyces sp. CC53
GGCGCGTCACCGGAACCCCGCGTCACCGGAACCCCGCGGGGCCGCCCGCCGCGGCGGGTCGCCCTCCTGTGGTCAGAAGGCGTACCGGTACACCGGCTCCGCCACGCACACCGGCTTCGTGCCGCCCTCCCGCTCCACGGTGACGGCGGCCGTCAGCTGCACCCCGCCGCCCGGCACGTCCACGACCTCCTTCAGCACCGCGGTCGCCCGCAGCCGCGACCCCACGGGCACCGGGGCCGGGAAGCGGACCTTGCCGGCCCCGTAGTTGAGGCCCATCGTGACGCCCTCCACCCGCAGCAGCTGCGGGACCAGCACGGGCAGCAGGGACAGGGTCAGGTAGCCGTGGGCGATCGTGGTGCCGAACGGCCCGGCCGCGGCCCGCTCAGGGTCCACGTGGATCCACTGGTGGTCACCGGTCGCCTCGGCGAACAGGTCGATCCGCTTCTGGTCGACCTCCAGCCAGTCGCTCGGGCCGAGCTCCTCGCCGACCGCGGCCCGCAGCTCGTCGGCGGACGTGAACACCCTGGGCTCTGCCATGCCTGCTCCTCCGTGCTCTCCTGCTCGTGGACTGTCTAAGCGCTTGCTCAGCATGCTGGGGGTGCGGCGCACCTGTCAACGGACCAGTAGGCTCCGCGGGATGGCGCAGATCCCGCAGAAGATCCACGAGCTCACCGTCGGCCAGCTGTCCGCCCGCAGCGGAGTCGCCGTCTCGGCCCTGCACTTCTACGAGTCCAAGGGCCTCATCACCAGCCGCCGCACCAGCGGCAACCAGCGCCGGTACAGCCGGGACGCGCTGCGCCGCGTCGCCTTCGTGCGCGCCTCCCAGCGCGTCGGAATCCCCCTGGCCGCCATCGGTGAGGCGCTGGCGCAGCTCCCGGAGGGGCGCACCCCCACGCCGGCGGACTGGGCGCAGCTGTCCGAGCGGTGGCGCAGTGAGCTGGACGCCCGCATCCAGCAGCTCAGCCTCCTCCGCGACCAGCTCAGCGAGTGCATCGGCTGCGGCTGCCTGTCCCTGAAGAGCTGCACGCTCGCCAATCCCGAGGACGCCATAGGGGACGTCATCACCGGGTCCCGGCTGCTGGGCGAGTACCGCCGCAGGCCCACCGAGGAGGGAGCCGCTCCGGCGGGGGAGTAGTTCGACCTGTCCGCGCCCGGGGGCGGCGGGTCGCCGACCGGCACGAGCGGGACGGTGCCATCCGTCCGCCCGCGTACGGCCTGACGGCGGGTCACCCGCCCCGCCGCAGCGCCGAACGCAGCGGGAACACGGGCGGTCTCCGGCCGTCCGGTCGCGCAGGGCCCGTGCGCCGTGGCGTCGGCGCGAGGTGCCGGCCCGGCCCGGCGTCACCGCCCGCGCCGTGGCGGCCGGGCTCACCCCACGGCTGCGAGGGCCCGTACGCCGCCGCCCGGCGCGTGCTGCCGCCGCGCCGCCGCCAGTACCTCGTCCGTCAGCGCCTGTACGGGCACCACCACCCCGCACCGGGTGCACAGCGGCCCGCAGCGGGGGTGGCCGGAGGCGCCGGGCAGCCACCCGAAGCGGGTCCCGCCGCACACTGGGCACCGACTCCCCGGCCCCGACTCCAGCCCCGCGATGAGACGGCGCAGCACCTCGCCGAGCGCCGCCTGCGGATGCACCTGCGGATCCGCGCACGGGGCCACGCCGTTGCCGCCCCACGTGCGGCGGTGCCAGTCGTCGACCGCCGAAGGACGCCGCACCCCCAGGTGCTTCTCCCTCCTGCGGCGCTCCGCCACCCGGCGCTCGTACGCGAGCCACACCGCCCGCGCGTCCTCCAACTCCTCCAGCGCGGCCACCAGCCGCGCCGGATCCGCGTCCCGGTCGTCGGGCCCGAACCTGTGCCGTTCGCACAGGTGGTGCCAGGTCGCCCGGTGCCCGTACGGGGCGAACCGCTCCAGGCACTTGCGCAGCGCGTAGCGCCGCAGTGCCGGCTCGCACCTCGGATCGCGCACCTGTCTGGCGAGACTCCGGAATCCGGCCATGGCTCCGCCACCTCCGTCGCTGGTCCTCCGCGTCACTGAATGGACGTACGGGTGCCCGCATTCGGCTCCATCGAAAATCGGATGGACCCCGAACCGCCACGTCCTCCCACTGATACGCAAGCGGGCCGGGAGCTGTTCGGCGCAGGCGGGAGCGGGCCCGGCGGGCCGCTGCCGCAGGGCGGTGCGCGGCCGGGCACCGTGGAGCGCCCGAACGTCGCGCAGGTCACGCTCCCACGGCGGCAGGGTCACCCGAGGACCCAAGGCCCCCGGCCCCCGAGGCTCCAAGCCCCCACGGCCGCAAGGCCGCAAGGCCGCAAGGCCCCGGTGGCCCCAAGGTCACCGGTACAGGAGGTAGCGGAGCCTCAGCGCGCGGAAGGCCGCCAGGTCCCGCTGCCACGCGGCCGTGACGGTGTCGGTGTCCGCGCCCGCGTCGACGAGGGTGCGCACCGCCGTGGACCCCGTCAGCCTGTCGATCCACCGGTCGGCCCGCCAGGCGAAGCCGTCCCACACCCGACGGGCCGTCACCAGCAGCCCCACACCGGTGCGCACCGGGTCGAACCCCTCCCGGTCCACCACGTGCACCTGCACGCCGCCGACCGTGCGGCCCGCGAACTTCGAGAAGACGGGCGCGAAGTACGCCTCACGGAACCGCACGCCCGGCAGCTCCAGCGCGTTCGCCGCCTCCGCCCACCGCCGCGCGTCGAGCCCCTCGGCGCCCAGCAGTTCGAAGGGCCGGGTCGTGCCCCGCCCCTCCGACAGGTTCGTCCCCTCGAACAGGCCCGTCCCCGCGTAGACCAGCGCCGTGTCCGGCGTCGGCATGTTCGGGCTGGGCGGCACCCACGGCAGCCCCGTCGCGTCGAAGAGGTCGCCGCGCCGCCACCCCGCCATCCGTACGACCTCCAGGTCCAGGGGGCGCCGCAGGAACTCGCCGGCGAACAGCAGGGCCAGCTCTCCCGCCGTCATCCCGTGCGCCAGCGCCACCGGCTCCCGGCCGACGAACGACGCGAACGCCCGCTCCAGCACCGGCCCGCGGGCCGCCCGGCCGCCGACCGGGTTCGGCCGGTCCAGCACGACCACCCGCAGCCCGGCCAGTGCCGCCGCGGTCATGGAGTCGTACAGGGTCCAGACGTACGTGTAGAAGCGCGTCCCCACGTCCTGGATGTCGAAGACCACCGTGTCCGCGCCGGCCGCCGTGAACACCTCGGCCAGCGCCTCTCCGCTCTTCCCGTACGTGTCGTACACCGGCAGCCCCGTCGCCGGGTCGTCGGCCCGGCCCTCCGAGCCGCCCGCCTGCGCCGTGCCGCGGAATCCGTGTTCGGGCCCGAACACCGCCGCCAGGTCCACCCGGTCGTCGGCGTGCATGACGTCCACGATGTGCCGCAGGTCGCCGGAGGCGACGCCCGTCGGGTTCGTGACCACGCCGACCCGCTGCCCGGTCAGTGCCCGGAAGCCGTCGGCCGCGAGCCGGTCGAACCCGGTGCGCACACCGCCGGCGGCCGGGCTCGGCGGCGCCGTGCCCCGCGTCCCCGTGGGGCACGGGTCCCTGGGTCGCGGTTCCGGGGTGGACGCGCACGCCGTGCCGGCGCCCGAGCAGACGGCCGCCGCAGCACCGGCCAGCACCGAGCGCCGGGCCGCACCCGGCGGTCCGAAGGTGGGATCCATGCTGCTGCACGCTAGGCGGCCGACCCCTTTCGCCACGGCATACCGACTGGTTAGTCTGTCGCTGTCCGTGGTACCGGTCCGTCGAGAGGTGGGGCGTCGATGGGCGGCGTACGAGGTCAGGGAGTCGTCGTCACCGGCGCGGGCGGCGGTATCGGCGCCGCGCTCGCCCGCCGGTTCGCCGCCGAGGGCTGCCGTGTCGCGGTCAACGATTTGGACGCCGGCCGGGCCCGGGCCGTCGCGGAGGAGACCGGCGCCGTCGCCGTCCCCGGGGACGCCTCCGCCGTCGTCGACGCGGCCCGCGAGGCGCTCGGCGGCACCGTCGACGTCTGGTGCGCCAACGCCGGACTCGCCTCGCCGGGCGACGCCTTCGCCGACGAGGCCGTCTGGTCCGCCGCCTGGGACGTCAACGTCATGGCCCACGTCCGCGCCGCCCGCGCCCTGCTGCCCGACTGGCTGGAGCGCGGCGCCGGCCGGTTCGTCTCCACCGTGTCGGCCGCCGGGCTGCTCACCATGGTCGGAGCCGCGCCCTACAGCGCGTCCAAGCACGCCGCGTACGCCTTCGCCGAATGGCTGTCCCTCACGTACCGCCACCGCGGGCTGAAGGTCCACGCGATCTGTCCCCAAGGCGTGCGCACCGACATGCTGACGGCCGCGGGATCGGCGGGCGAGCTGGTCCTCGCCCCGACGGCGATCGAGCCCGAGGACGTCGCCGACGCCCTCTTCCGGGGCATCGACGAAGACCGGTTCCTGATCCTGCCGCACCCGGAGGTCGCCGACTACTACCGCGCCCGCGCGGGCGACCCGGAGCGCTGGCTCGGCGGCATGAACGGCATCCAGCGCGCCTGGGAGGACGCGGTGGCGTGAGCCGCCCCGGACGAATGGGAAGATCGGTCGACGACCAGGCGGCACGCGCATGAGGAAGAGGTGGCGACGATGGCCAGGACGACGGACGGGAGCGGCACCACACCCGTCCCCGGCAGACTGCTGGCCGCCGCCACCCGGCTCTTCGCCGAGCAGGGCTACGACCGCACCTCCGTCCAGGAGATCGTCGAGGCCGCCGGGGTCACCAAGGGCGCCCTCTACCACTACTTCGGCTCCAAGGAGGACCTCCTCCAGGAGGTGTACGCGCGCGTGCTGCGCCTCCAGCAGGAGCGACTCGACGCCTTCGCCGACGCGGACGCGCCCGTGGAGCAGCGGTTGCGCGCCGCCGCCGCGGACGTGGTCGTCACCACCATCGACAACCTCGACGACGCGGCGATCTTCTTCCGTTCCATGCACCACCTGAGCCCTGAGAAGAACCGGCAGGTGCGGGCCGAGCGCCGCCGCTACCACGAGCGGTTCCGCGCCCTGGTGGAGGAGGGGCAGCGCAGCGGTGTCTTCTCCTCCGCCACGCCCGCGGACCTGGTGGTGGACTACCACTTCGGCTCGGTCCACCACCTGTCCACGTGGTACCGCCCCGACGGCCCGCTGAGCCCGCAGCAGGTCGCCGACCATCTGGCCGACCTCCTGCTGCGGGCCCTGCGGCCGTAAGCGGGCGGGGACACCCTCCACGCGCCCCCACGCGCCCCCGGGCCGGCCCCGCCCGGCACGCGGCCCCGGCCCGCCTCGCGGACGGGAGCTCGCCCGGACGGCTCGCCCCGCCCTGACGGCCCGGGGCGCCCCGCCGCGCGACTCACGCGTACGCCTTCAGCTCCCGCCGGGCCAGCGACCGCTGGTGCACCTCGTCCGGGCCGTCGGCGAGCCGCAGGGTCCGCGCCGCCGCCCACAGCTCGGCCAGCGGGAAGTCCTGGCTCACGCCGCCCGCGCCGTGCAGCTGCACCGCCCGGTCCAGGATGCCGACGACCGTCCTCGGGGTGGCGATCTTGATGGCCTGGATCTCCGTGTGCGCGCCCCTGTTGCCCACGGTGTCCATGAGCCACGCGGTCTTCAGCACCAGCAGCCGCAGCTGCTCGATCGCCACCCGGGCGTCCGCGATCCACGCCTGGACCTGCCCCTGTGCGGCGAGCGGCCTGCCGAAGGCCGTACGGGACACCGCCCGGCGGCACATCAGCTCGACGGCGCGCTCAGCCATCCCGATCAGGCGCATGCAGTGGTGGATGCGGCCGGGCCCCAGCCGGGCCTGCGCGATGGCGAAGCCGCCGCCCTCCTCGCCGACCAGGTTCGCCACCGGCACCCGCACGCCGTCGAACACCACCTCGGCGTGCCCGCCGTGGTAGTGGTCCTCGTAGCCGTACACCCGCATCGCACGGCGCACCTCGACGCCCGGGGTGTCGCGGGGGACGAGCACCATGGACTGCTGCCGCCGGATGTCGCCGCCGTCCGGGTCGGTCTTCCCCATGACGACGAACACCCGGCAGTCGGGGCTCATGGCCCCGGAGATGTACCACTTCCGCCCGGTGACGACGTAGTCGCCGCCGTCCCGCTCGATGCGGGTCTCGATGTTCGTCGCGTCGGACGAGGCGACGTCCGGTTCCGTCATCGCGAAGGCCGACCGGATCTCCCCGCGCAGCAGCGGCTCCAGCCAGCGCTTGCGCTGCTCGTCGGTCCCGAACTGGGCCAGCACCTCCATGTTCCCGGTGTCGGGGGCGGCGCAGTTGAGGGCGGTGGGGGCGAGCTGGGGGGAGCGGCCGGTCAGCTCGGCGAGCGGCGCGTACTGGAGGTTCGTCAGCCCCGCGCCGTACTCCTCGTCGGGGAGGAAGAGGTTCCACAGGCCCTGCCTGCGGGCCTCGGCCTTCAGTTCCTCCACGACCGGCGGGGTGTCCCACGGCGAGGCGAGCGCGGCCCGCTGCTCCTCGGCGACCGGCTCCGCCGGGTACACGTGCCCGTCCAGGAAGGCGAGCAGGCGTGCCCGCAGCTCCTCGGTGCGGGCGTCGAACGCGAAGTCCATGTCCGGATCAGCCTTCCTGCAGGGTGGTGAGGCCGTGCTCGATGAAGACGGGGACCAGCTCCCCGATGCGGTCGAAGCCGGCGCCGACCGTCCGGCCGAGGGTGTAGCGGTAGTGGATGCCCTCCAGGATCACGGCGAGCTTGAACCAGGCGAACGCCGTGTACCAGGCGATGGCCGAGGTGTCGCGTCCCGAGCGGACGGCGTACCGCTCCACCAGCTCGCCGGGTGAAGGGTGGCCGGGGGCGGCGGCGGTGGTGCTGACGGGCGAGCCCGGGAGGTCCAGCGGCGTGCTGTACATGACGAGCAGCCCGAGGTCGGTCAGCGGGTCGCCGAGGGTGGACATCTCCCAGTCGAGGACCGCCCGCAGGGTGTCGTCCTCCCCGATGAGGGCGTTGTCGAGCCGGTAGTCGCCGTGGACGACGGTGGCGTACGGGGACGCGGGGAGCGACCGGCCGAGGGAGGCGTGGAGTTCGTCGACGCCCGCCAGGTCCCTGCCCCGGGACGCGGCCAGCTGCTTGCCCCAGCGGCGCAGCTGCCGGTCGAGGAAGCCGTCGGGTCGGCCGAAGTCGCCGAGGCCGACCGCGTCCGGGTCGACGGCGTGCAGGTCGACCAGGGTGTCCAGCAGGTTCAGGACGGTGCCCCGGGTGCGGGCGGGTCCGAGCGCGGCCAGCTCGTCCGCGCTGCGGTACGGCGTGCCGTCCACGTGCTCCATCACGTAGAAGGGGGCGCCGAGGACGGTCTCGTCCTCGCACAGCAGCACGGCGGCCGGTACCGGCACGGCGGTGTCGCGCAGGGCGCTGATGATCCGGTGCTCGCGCCGCATGTCGTGGGCGGTGGCCAGGACGTGGCCGAGCGGCGGCCGCCTGACCACCCAGCGGGAGGTGCCGTCCGTGACCGCGTACGTGAGGTTCGACCGGCCGCCCTCGATGAGCCGGCCGCGCAGCGGCCCCCGCACCAGCCCCGGCCGCTCCCGGTCCAGCAGCCGGCGCAACCCCTCGGGGTCGAGTCCTGGCGGTGGGGCGAGGCTCATGGGCGTACCTCCGGACGGTCGCGTGCGTCGGTCGGGGGCGCCGTGGGCGGCGCCCCCGACGCATGATGACCGACCAGTCGGTATGCCGTCTAGGGGGAGTGGTCGCAGGAGTGCGCGCAAGGCGCGGGAGGGGCTTGCTGTCGGTCCCGGCGGCTTCGTGGCCCGGTCTCGGTTCCGGCGGCTTCGTGTGCCGGCCTTCCCGGGCTCCCGCGCCGCCCCGGCCCGGACGGTGGTGGCGGGGTCGGCGCGCGCCCGCAGGTGGCCAGGCGGTCCGTCCGGTGTGCCCGCCGTCCGGAGCGGGCCACGCCCCGACCGTGGGCCGCCGGGGGCCGCCCCGCGTCGGCGCGTGCGAGGCCCCGCGCGGTCGGGCGGGGGCACTCGGCGCCCGTCAGGGGGCGCCGAGTGGTCACGTGGGGGCGGCGGGCCCGGTGCCCGGAGGTGGGTCCTCCGCGGTGTCGACCGCCTGAGGGGCGGGCCGGCCGCCGTCCGGCAGGTCGGCCGGTAGCGGCCTAGTGGTCGTCCCAGTGGCCGTCGTGAGCGGCGTGCCGGTGACCGTCGTGGACGTAGTCGACGTGGTCGCCGTGGGGTACGGCGGGGTGTCCGCAGTTGTCCCCGTGCTCGTGCGCGTGCCCGCTGTGGGCGATGTGCTCTCCCGGTTCGCACTCGTCCCAGTGCCCCGAGTGCTCGCGGTGCAGGTGCCCGTCGTGGGAGTAGTCGATGTGGTCCCCGTGCACGACGGACGTGTGCCCGCAGGCCGGACCGTGAACGTGCTTGTGCCCCACGTGTTCCTTGTGCAGGACCGTCATGGCGGAGCCTTTCGTCCTGGCGAGGTCGGCTGACGCCACCAGCGTAGTCCCTTTTGCCCGATTGATCACCTTGGGTTGCGGTCGCCCCGCCAGCGCCTCAGGGTC
The DNA here is from genome assembly GCF_001865245.1 of Streptomyces sp. CC53. Lineage (GTDB taxonomy): Bacteria > Actinomycetota > Actinomycetes > Streptomycetales > Streptomycetaceae > Streptomyces. The sequence goes on from NZ_MKXB01000202.1 coordinate 8,486, forward strand.
GGGTCATGAAGGCGATCCACTACCGCCGCTACGGCGGACCGGAGGTACTGGAGTACGGGGAGCTTCCCGACCCCAAGGTCGGCCCCGACAAGGTCCTGATCAGGGTGCGGGCGGCAGCCGTCAACCCGGTGGACTGGAAGTGCCAGGCCGGGTACATGGACACCGTCCTCGACACGGTGTTCCCCGTGGTCCCCGGCTGGGACGTGTCCGGCGTCGTCGTCCAGCCGGGCGTCTCCGTCCCCGAGTTCGCCGTCGGCGACGAGGTCATGGGGTACGTCCGCGAGGACGTCCTGGGCCACGGCACCTTCGCCGAGTACGTCGCCGCACCCGTGCGGACCCTGGCCCGCAAGCCGCGCAACCTCAGCTTCGAGGAGGCGGCGGCGCTGCCGCTCGTCGGCCTCACCGCGTACCAGGTGATCACCCGCGCCCTGCGCCTCCGGGAGGGCGAGACCCTGCTCGTGCACGCCGCCGCGGGGGGCGTCGGGGCGATGGCCGTCCAGATCGCCCGCCACCTCGGCGCGCACGTGATCGGCGCCGTACGGGAGAGCGGCGTCGAGCGGGTACGGGAACTCGGCGCGCTGCCCGTCGTGTACGGGGACCGGTTCGCCTCCCGGGTCCGCGCATCGGCGCCGCACGGCGTGCAGGCCGCTTTCGACACGATCGGCGGCCAGAGCCTCAAGGACTCCGCGAATGTGCTGGCGCCCGAGGGCCGCCTGGCGTCGATCGCGGACGGCGACGTGGTCGGGCTGGGCGGCCGTTACGTCTTCGTCCGCCCCGACGCCGAGGACCTCGCCGCCCTGGCGGCGCTCGCCGAGGAGGGCGCCCTGTCGGTGCACGTGGCCAGGACCTTCCCGCTGGAGCAGGCCGCCGAAGCCCAGCGGGCCAACCAGGAGGGCGGTCTGCAGGGCAAGGTCGTGGTCACGGTCGACTGGTCCGACTGAAGCACAGCGCGGTCCGCGGCCGGTCCCAGCTGCGCCGGGCGCGGGCACGGGCGGGTCCCCGGCACCGGGCCGCCCTCGTCGCCGCGGGCGGCACCCCGGCCTGCCCGGCGCTCACACCACCACGGCCACCGCGAACGCCGCCAGCGCCAACGTGCACCCCACCGCCGCGGCGGCCAGCCGGGGCCGCAGGCCCTCGGGGCGCACGGATCCCAGCGCGCGGACCCTGCGGTGCGCCACGCCCAGGAAGGCCGCCCACGCCAGCATCGAGAGCCCCACCCCCAGCATGCCGACCGCCGTGGCCCCGCCGTACAGCGCCTGACGCGCCGCCAGCACGGCCACGACCGTGCACGACAGCGTCGTACGCCGCCACGCGAGGCGCGTCCGCTCCGGCTGCAGGCTCGGGTCCCGGAGCCCGAGCCCCTCGGTCACCCGGTCCACCCGAACAGCACCACCAGCACCATGACGGCCGCCACCAGCGCCACCGCCGCCCCCAGCAGCGCGGGGAACCGGCTGACCGGCAGGTCCTCGCCGCGCCGCATGGCCCGCTCGCAGCGGACCCAGTGGTTCACCGCGCGCACCGCGCACAGGGCCCCCGCGCCGATCAGCGTCAGCGCCAGGCCCACCCGGACGCCCCACCGCAGGTCGGGGAGGAACTGGTCCACGGCGAAGCCGCCGCCGACCAGAGCGAGCCCGGTACGCAGCCACGCGAGGAACGTCCGCTCGTTGGCGAGGGAGAAGCGGTAGTCGGGCGTCTCGCCCTCCTCCCGGACCCGCTGCGGCGCGAACCACAGCCGCACGTCCCGCAGACTCCGCCCGATCCCGCTCACACCCGCACCCTAACCGCGTCCCGCCGACGCCGCGCCCCTAGCCTCCTGGCATGACGCCCCGCACCCTTCTGCTCCCCGCCTACCAGGCCGTGTCCCCGGCGCTGACCGCCGGGCAGGCGCGGCTGACCGCCGCCGAGGACCTGGCGGCCCACCCCGAGTTCCGGTGCCTGTACCTCCGCCTGCCGCTGACCGGCCCGCAGGGACAGCTCCTCGGCGCGTACGGGCTCGACGCCGCCGACCTGGACGCGGTGTGGGAGCGGCTGGAGGACGAGCGGGCCTGGCCCGTGCTGCGCGTCCCGTGCGAAGGGCGCGGCACGGTGGTCGTCGTCCACCGCAACGCACCCGGTGACGCGGGCGTGGACTGCTTCCTCCACCACCCCGACCGGCCCGCCCTCGACTGGCTGGCGAGCGACCACCCCACCGCCCCGGGGCGCGGCCTCTCCTGGCACGAACTGGCCGCCCTCGCGGAGGCCGTACCGGCCGGATCCGGTCCCGCCGACGGCCTCACCGATCCCGCCGAGCGCCTCCTGCTGCTGCTCCCCCTGCTGAGGGACCCCGAGGCCCAGGCACCCGCCGACGCGCCGCGGACCGTCGCCCGTGCGCTCCACCGGGTGGGCCTGCCCCGGCGGCACGCGCGGCAGCTCGCGGTCCGGCTCGTGGACGGCACCCTCTGACCGGCCGCCCGCCCGCTCACCCCGCCGACCGACCCGGAACGCATCGCCCTCCACCCGCAGCCGCACCGCCGTCGTGACCCGGCCGCCGCCCCGTCAGCCCCGGCGGGCCTCCCGCAGGCGCTCCCACGCGGCCACGCCGTCCGGCACCCACCGCCACACCTGGAGCCGCGCGGCGAGCTCCGGCTCCGGCAGGAACGCGTGCCACGCCACCTCCGACTCCTGCGGTGCGACCGGCAGGGTGCAGCGCACCTCGTACACCCGGGACCACCACGAGCCCCGCCCGCCCGGCCCGTCGTCGTACAGGAACTTCAGCACCGGCACGGGGCGCGGCAGCCCCCGCACCCCGAGCTCCTCCTCGGCCTCCCGCAGCGCCGCGTCGTCGTACGACTCGCCCGCCCCGACCACGCCGCCCACGAACATGTCGTACAGCGAGGGGAAGACCAGCTTCGTCGCGGTGCGCCGGTGCACGAACACGCGGTCCTCCGCGTCCCGCGCCAGCACGAACACACAGCGGTGCCGCAGCCCCCGCGCGTACACCTCCCCCCGGCGCAGCTGCCCCACCACCTCGTCGTGCTCGTCGACGACGTCCAGCACCTCGTCCGCGGACGCTGCGGTCATGTCGGTCCCTGCCTTTCCCACGCCGGATCGGCCGAGGGGCAAGGCTACCGAGCACGGAAGGGCCCGTAGGCGGAGCGTGGCGCCGGGCCCCGGCTCCGGGGCGGTTCGGCACTCCGCTGCCGTGAGCCCGAGCGGCACGGCGGCTCCGGTCGTCGCCGCGCCCGCGCATACCGGTGCACCGCGCGGGAACCCGCCCCGCAAGAAGGGTGCACCCCGGCGGCTCATCGGGCCGCCGGTCGGCACACCGACCAGGAGGTGTGGAACATGGCCGCCGGCAAGAAGGCCAAGAACATCGGCAAGACCGCGAAGGGCAAGGCCAAGGAGGCCGCGGGCAGGGCTGTCGGGAACGAGAGCCTCGAAGCGAAGGGGCGCGCCGAGCAGGTGAAGGGCGACGCCAGGCAGGCGGGCGAGAAGGCCAAGGACACGTTCAGGCACTGACGGTCCCGCCCCACCGGACCGGCCGCCCGGCGCTCGTGCCGGGCGGCCGCTCGCCGTCCGCGGACGCGCCGGGCCACGGCGGGCCCGCCGGAGCGGACCGGGCCGGTACGCGGACGGCCACCCACCGGTCCGGTCCGCGAGGTTGACGTGCTACTGCCCGGTACGGAGGATCGGAGCACTCCGCGCACCCCGCGCCCCGGAAGGACGGATCCTCATGGCGTACGACGCTGACGTGATCGTGATCGGGGCGGGCCTCGCCGGTCTGGCCGCCACCGCCGAACTCGCCGACGCGGGGCGCAGCGTCATCCTCCTCGACCAGGAGCCCGAACAGTCGCTCGGGGGGCAGGCCCACTGGTCGTTCGGCGGGCTCTTCCTCGTCGACTCGCCCGAGCAGCGCAGGCTGCGGATCCGCGACAGCCACGAGCTGGCCCTGCAGGACTGGCTGGGCACGGCCGGCTTCCACCGTCCCGAGGACCACTGGCCCCGCCGCTGGGCGGAGGCGTACGTCGACTTCGCGGCCGGCGAGAAACGCGCCTGGCTGCACGGCCAGGGGGTGCGCTTCTTCCCCGTCGTCGGCTGGGCCGAGCGTGGTGGATACGCCGCCACCGGCCACGGAAACTCCGTGCCCCGCTTCCACATCACGTGGGGCACGGGTCCCGGCCTCGTCGCCCCGTTCGAGCGGCGGGTCCGCGCGGGAGCGGCCCGCGGCCTCGTACAGCTGCGGTTCCGGCACCGCGTCACCGCCCTCGGCCGCACCGCGGGCGCCGTCGACACCGTCAGCGGCGAAGTGCTCGCGCCGTCGGACGCCGAGCGCGGCACCGCGAGCAGCCGCGACACCACCGGCCCGTTCTCCTACCGCGCGCAGGCGGTGGTGATCGCCTCCGGAGGCATCGGCGGCAACCACGACCTGGTCCGCGCCCAGTGGCCCGAACGCCTCGGCACCCCGCCCCGGAGGCTGCTGTCCGGTGTGCCCGCCCACGTCGACGGCCTCATGCTCGGCATCGCCGAGAAGGCGGGCGCCCACCACGTCAACCGCGACCGCATGTGGCACTACACCGAGGGCATCGAGAACCACAGCCCGCTGTGGGCCCGGCACGGCATCCGCATCCTGCCCGGACCGTCCAGTCTCTGGCTCGACGCCCGCGGACGCCGCCTCCCGGTCCCGCTGTTCCCCGGCTTCGACACGCTCGGCACCCTCGAACACATCATGAGGTCCGGCCACGAGCACACCTGGTTCGTCCTCAACCAGCGGATCATCGGCAAGGAGTTCGCCCTCTCCGGGTCGGAGCAGAACCCCGACCTCACCGGCAAGTCGGTCCGCGACGTCCTCGCCCGCGCCCGCACCGACGTGCCCGCGCCCGTGCGGGCCTTCATGGACAAGGGCGCCGACTTCGTCGTCGAGCGGGACCTCGCGGCCCTGGTGCGCGGCATGAACGCGGTCACCGAGGAGCCGCTGATCGACGAGGCCGCGCTGCGCCGCGAGATCGTCGCCCGCGACCGGGAGATCGCGCACCCGTTCACCAAGGACCTCCAGGTCACCGCCATCCGCGGAGCCCGCGCCTACCTCGGCGACCGGCTCATCCGCACGGTGGCCCCGCACCGACTCCTCGACCCGGCGGCCGGCCCTCTGATCGCCGTGTGCCTGCGCATCCTCACCCGCAAGTCCCTGGGCGGCCTGCAGACCGACCTGTCGTCCCGGGTGCTCACCGCGGACGGCGAGCCGCTGCCCGGCCTGTACGCGGCCGGCGAGGCCGCCGGCTTCGGAGGCGGCGGCGTCCACGGCTACCGCTCCCTGGAGGGCACGTTCCTCGGCGGCTGCCTGTTCTCCGGGCGCACGGCGGGCCGGGCCGCCGCCCGCGCCGTCGCCTGAACGGCCCTCACGGGCACGGAGGCCGCAGCCGCACCCGGCCGCGTCCGGCGGCCGTCACCTGTGCTCCGGCGGAACCGGCGTCCCCTGGTGGTAGTAGAGCCGCCACAGGGCCGCGTCCGGTGCCTTGCGCCACACGGAGCTGCGCCGCACGTGGCGGCCCCCGGAGGCCAGCTCGTACGTGAGGTGCACGATGCCCGGGGCCAGCAGGACGCCCCGCACCCCCTGCGGCACGCGGGGGGTGCCCTGCGCGTCCGGCGCCGCGACGTCGTCCATGTCCGTGATCGCGTCCAGGAGCGCGTCCCGCGTCCACCGCCGCCCGGAGGCGCCGACCTCCGTGAACTCCGGGTCGAGGAGCCGTCCCGACTCCGCGCGGGACGCCCGCACGGACGTTTCCAGCAGGGCGAGTTCGCCCGCGACCGCGGCGGCGACCGGGTCCAGCACCTCCACGACGCGGAACCGCTCCGCGACCACGTCCGTCGTGTCGTCGACGGTGAAGTCCGGGTCGCCCAGTGCCTCCCGCAGTTCCGCGCTGTGCCAGAACCGCTCGTGCGCGGCCCGCCACTCGGCGACGGACCGGTGGCCCTCGCCCTCGTCGGCGGCGTGCCGCGGATCCACCTCGCCGAGCGGCAGCACCCGTACGCCGGTCACCTCCACCACCGCCACCGGACGCCCGGCCGAATCCACCAGGGCCGACCGGTCGCCGGGCGCGGGCAGCGGCGCGCCCTCGGCCTCGTACTCGGCGAGCAGGCCCGTCGTGGCGGTCTTCCGCCCCGTCAGGACGGCCGCCACCAGGCGGTCGCGCAGGGGGCCGGGGAAGGCCAGTTCGTACGGGGGCAGTTCACGCGTGGGGGACATGCCGGGGAGTGTGGCACACGGGCCCGCCCGGACGCCCCGCGGTTTCCACGGCACTCGGTGGTCGCGCGCCCGCGCGGGGGGCCGCATGTGCCGGATGCGGGGTGTCCGGGCGCCGAGGCGGTCGTCCGCGCCGCGGGCGCCGTGCCGGGCGGCAGGCCGGTGAGGCCGCGGGTGCCCCGCCGGGGCCGGGCCCGTCAGGCGAAGGCGCGCAGCGCGGCGGCCGCCCGGTCCGCGGTCTCCTCGGGCGTGCCGGACACGTCGACGGCGACCCCGGCCTCGTCCTCGCCGAGCGGCTGCAACGCCCCGAACTGGGAGTCCAGCAGTGCGGTCGGCATGAAGTGGCCCCGGCGCGCGGCCATCCGCTCCTCGATGAGCGCCCGGTCGCCTGTCAGGTGCAGGAACACCAGCCCGGGGTGCTCCTGCCGCAGCCGGTCCCGGTAGGCCCGCTTGAGCGCCGAGCTGCTGACCACACCGCCGCGGCCGGCCCGGCCGCGCGCCCACCGGCCGATCGCGTCGAGCCACGGCCACCGGTCGGCGTCCTCCAGCGGCACGCCGGCGGTCATCTTGGCGACGTTGGCCGCAGGGTGGAAGTCGTCGCCCTCCGCGTAGGGGACACCCAGCCGGTCCGCGACCAGGGGGCCGACGGTGCTCTTCCCGGTTCCGGACACTCCCATCACCACCACGACCAGGGGGGTGCGCATACGGGCTCCACGGTCGGTTCGGACATCGGCGTGTGGGCGCCGCCGCCCACGGGTTCCACTCAAGCCCATGAGGCGCCGCACGTTCAAGCCCCGCCGGGCCGAGCTGTCCCCGCCGGGCCTCTCGCCCCGTCGATCCCCCTGCCCGGGGTCGCCCCCTCCGGCGGGGCACGGTACACACACAGCACTCGCCCTCGCCGAGCACGGCGCCCGGTCACCGCCCGGGACCGCGGGCGCTGTCGGCTCCGGCCCCTCTGGACGTCCGACTCGCCGCCCTCGGCCCGGGCCGCGTGTCCGCCGTGACGAGCAGGGGTCTCGCCCACCTCCTCACCGCCGCCGTTCCCGCCGGCGCCTTCTCCGGCGGGCTCCGGCCCGGCCCCGGCCGCCCTCGTCGCCGAAGACGGGTGAGGGTCTCAGCCGAGAGGCCCGAGCCGCAGCCGGCTCTCGAAGCGCACCGGCGCACCGGTGAACGGGTCGGTGAACTCCAGCGTCCTCGCCAGCAGGTGCAGCGGTCGGGTGAAGTCCTCCGGCCCGTCGTCCCGTACGACGGGGTACAGCGGATCGTGCAGGATCGGCACGCCCAGCCGGTTCATGTGCACCCGCAGCTGGTGGGTCCGCCCGGTCTCCGGCACGAGGCGGTACCGCGCGAGCCCGCCGCGCTGCTCGACCAGCTCGACACGGCTCTCGCTGTTCGGTTCGGCGCCCTCGACCTCGTACGCGTCCACCCGCCCCCGCTCCTTGACGATGTGGCTGCGCACGGTGGCGGGCAGGCCGAGGCCGGGATCGTGGGGTGCGACGGCCTCGTACTCCTTGCGCACCCGCCGGTCGCGGAACAGCGTCTGGTACGCCCCCCGGTCCTCGGCCCGCACGACGAACAGCACGAGGCCCGCGGTCAGCCGGTCCAGCCGGTGCGCGGGCTGCAGCTCGGGAAGGCCCAGCTCGCGGCGGAGCCGTGCGACGGCGGTCTCGGTGACGTGCCGCCCCCGGGGCGTGGTGGCGAGGAAGTGCGGCTTGTCGGCGACCAGCAGCCGCTCGTCCCGGTGGACGACGCCGACCGGGAACGGCACGGGCTCCTCCGCGGGCAGCTCCCGGTGGAACCACACGTGCCGCCCGGCCCGGTACGGCTCGTCGGCGGCCACGCGCCGCCCGTCGGCGCCGACGAACGCCCCTTCGGCCATCATCGCGTCGACCCGGTCGGTCCCGATGGCGGCCCCGTACCGCTCCATCAGGTGGTCCCGCACGGTCGGCCACCGGCCCGCGGGATCGGTCGGCAGCCGCACCCGCACCGGGTCCACCCCGTCCCGCTGCCCCAGCGGCGCCACCGGCGCCCTCATCCCACGACGACCCACCACCCCAACCTATCCCCCGCCGGGCGCCGCGGGTGAGCCCGCCCGGCCGCCGGCAGGGCACCGGACCCGCCCGACGAGACGGGGCACCCCCCCGCCGGTGCGGCGTCGCCCCGCTGCCGGGGCACCACCGCCCGCCCCACTCCAGGAGGGCGCTCCCGCCGCCTCACCACCACCTCGCCCGTGCCCCGCGCGCCACCCAGCCCGGGCACCCGCACCCGGAACGGCCGCGCCGCGGGGGTCGCGGCGACCCGCAGGCCGCCGTCCGGGTCCCGGGCCACGTGGAACTCCGCCGCCGGCTCCCCGCGCCCGGGGCCCGCCCGGCGTACTGGGTCGTGCGGACGCCGATGACGCCTTCGGCGGGGGAGAAGCACTCCACCGTCAGCAGGGGCGGGTCCACCGTGTGCCCGTGGTGCTCCGCGCGTCCGACCGCAGCGTACGCGGTGGAGTGGTCGTCGCCGACGTGCACGTCGCGCACCTCGGTCGCGTACGAGGCGCGCACGCCGTCGCGCAGCCGCCAGGAGCCGTCGGTGAACTTCATCGGTGTCCCTGTGGGGTGAGGAGGGCGGGAGCGCCAGTGTCCAGCACGGACGCGATCCGGGCCGACGCCGCGTGGTCCCGGCGGACGGGTGGCAGCGCGTCGCCGTCGCCCGAGCCCCAGGAGGACGCGATCTCCACCGGGTCGCCGCCGGTGGCCGCCCCCGCGGCCAGGGCGGCGGCGCCGAGGGCGACGAGTTCGGTGCTGCGGGGGAGGACGACCGGCCGGCCGGACAGCCGCCGCACCGTCTCCACCCACGTGCGGCCCCGGGCGCCGCCGCCGACCAGGCGCAGCGGCCCGTCGCCGCCGCCGGCCGCGCCCGGCAGCTCCCCGAGGGCCCGCAGCAGCGTGAACACCGCGCCTTCGTAGGCGGCGCCGAGGAGCTGCTGCGGTGTGGTGGCGTGCCGCAGGCCCGTGAGCAGCCCGGACGCGCCCGGCAGGTCGGGGGTGCGTTCCCCGTCCAGGTACGGCAGGAGGACGGCCTCGCCGCCCGGCTGCGCGTCGTCCCGGTCGAGTCCGAGCAGCGCGGCCACCTGGTCGACCGCCAGCGTGCAGTTGAGGGTGCAGCCGAGTGGCAGGAACGTGCCGGGCCGGTCGGTGGCGGCGAAGCCGGCGAGCGCGGCGGCCGCGGGCCGGGTGCGGGTCGCCGCGAACACGGTGCCCGAGGTGCCGAGGGACATCACCGGGTGGTCCAGGAGCCCGGAGGCGCCGAGCCCGAGTCCGACGGCGGCCGCCATGTTGTCGCCGGTGCCGGCCGCCACGGCCACGCCCGCGGGAAGGCCCAGCGCCCGGGCCGCCGCGGCGGTCAGCCCGCCCACGCGGGTGGCACCGGTCGGCGCGACCTGCGGCAGCAGGGAGGCGTCCAGCCCGAGCAGGTCCAGCAGGCCGCCGTCGTACGCGCCGGTGGCCGTGGAGTACCAGCAGGTCCCGGACGCGTCACCCGGATCGGTGGCGGCGGTTCCGGCCAGCCGCTCGGTGAGGAAGTCGTGCGGCAGCCGCAAGGCGGCCGTGTGCTCCGCCCTCCGGGGTTCGTGCTCGCACAGCCACCGCCACTTCGCGGCCGTCATGGAGGCGACCGGCACGGAGCCGGTCCGCTCCAGCCAGGCCCGGCCGCCGCCGAGTTCCCCGATAAGGGCGGCGGCCTGGGGCGCCGCGCGGGTGTCGTTCCAGAGCATCGCGGGGCGCAGCGGCCGGCCCGCGGCGTCCAGGACGACGAGCCCGTGCTGCTGGCCGGCCACCGCGATCCCGGCGACCGCGCGGGGCCGCGCGCCGGACTCCGCGAGCCCGGCGGCCACGGCACGGGTGAGCGCGGTCCACCACTGCTCGGGGTCGCTCTCCCGGGCGCCGCCCTGACCGGTCACCGTGTGCGCGGCCCGGCCGAGGGCCAGGAGGCGGCCGGTGGCGGCGTCGACGACGGCCGCCTTGGTCGACTGCGTGGAGCTGTCCACGCCGATGACTACGGGGTCCATTCTTTTGATCGTACACACAACAAATCGGTCGCCACCAGGAGGTGTCAAGGGGTGAACCCTTGGCTGGAGCGCACCCTTCAGCTATTAGTAATCAAATCAAACAAATACTCCGCACGGGAACGGACCACCACCATGCCGGAACGCTTCACCCCCACCCCCGAGGACCGGTTCACCTTCGGCCTGTGGACCGTCGGCTGGCAGGGCGGCGACCCCTTCGGCGCCCCCACCCGCCCCGCCCTCGACCCCGTCGAAACGGTCGAGCGGCTCGCCGCCCTCGGCGCCCACGGCGTCACCTTCCACGACGACGACCTCGTCCCCTTCGGCTCCTCCGACACCGCACGCGAGTCGGCCGTCACACGCTTCCGCGCCGCACTCGACCGCACCGGCATGAGGGTGCCCATGGCCACCACCAACCTCTTCACCCACCCCGTCTTCAAGGACGGCGCCTTCACCGCCAACGACCGCGACGTCCGCCGCTACGCCCTGCGCAAGACCTTCCGCGCCATCGACCTCGCCGCCGAACTCGGCGCCCGCGTGTACGTCGCGTGGGGCGGCCGCGAGGGCGCGGAGTCGGGCGCCGCCAAGGACGTACGGACCGCCCTCGACCGACTGAAGGAGGCGTTCGACCTGCTCGGCGAGTACGTCACCGAGCAGGGGCACCCTCTGCGCTTCGCCATCGAGCCGAAGCCGAACGAGCCGCGCGGCGACCTCCTGCTCCCTACCATCGGCCACGCCCTGGCCTTCATCGAGCGCCTGGAACGCCCCGGACTCGTCGGCCTCAACCCCGAAGTGGGCCACGAGCAGATGGCGGGCCTCAACTTCACGCACGGCATCGCCCAGGCCCTGTGGGCGGGCAAGCTCTTCCACATCGACCTGAACGGCCAGTCCGGCATCAAGTACGACCAGGACCTGCGCTTCGGCGCCGGCGACCTCCGCCAGGCCTTCTGGCTCGTCGACCTGCTGGAGACGGCCGGCTACGAAGGCCCCCGCCACTTCGACTTCAGACCGGTCCGCACCGACGGCATCGACGGGGTGTGGGAGTCCGCGAAGAACTGCATGCGCAACTACCTCATCCTCCGGGAGCGCGCCGCCGCCTTCCGCGCCGACCCCGACGTGCAGGAGGCCCTGGCCGCGTCACGCCTCCCCGAACTGGCCCGACCCACCGCCGGGGACGGCCTCGCGTCCCTGCTCGCGGACCCGACGGCCTGTGAAACCTTCGACGTGGACGCCGCCGCCCGCCGCTCCCTGGCCTTCGAACGCCTCGACCAGCTCGCCCTGGAGCACCTCCTCGCCACCCGCTGACGTCCCCCGACGCCGGGTCTCGGCCTGCGGTGCCCTCCTGTTCGCCCACGCCCGGGGCCGTGGCCGCCCGCCGTCCCGGCCCGGCGCGGCCCGAAGCCGCCGACGGCCGCCCGCGCGGACCCGCAGGCGGTCCGCGCGGGCGGCACGTGGATGCACGGGGCGCCGCCCGCGACGGCACACTGCGCGACCGGGACACTGCGGCCGACGGAGCGAGCCCGGTGGGCCACGAGCCCGTAACCACCGGGAAGGCGCCTGACAGGTGACGGTATGCGGCGCGGGCCTGGGGACGGCGGCCCGGGACGGTGTTCGCCCGTGCGTCCCGCCGCCCGAGACCGCCGCCGGACCGGGCCCGGACACGCCGAGTGCCCCACCGCAGCACCGGTCATCAGGGACGCGGGACCCACCGCCCCGAAGCGGCGGCCCGGGCCCCCACCCACACGGGCACACGGGGCACACGGGGCAGCCACGCCGCTCAGGCGCGGGCCGCTTCGCCCTCCGCGGCGGAGGACCGCTCCGCGTACTGCACCGGGTCGGCGATCACGTCCCGCACGACGAGGGCCGCCGCGCCCCGGGCCGCGTCGCCCGACGGGGACGACGCCCGCAGCCTGCCGCCGCCCGCCGACCACAGGCCCGACACCACGCGCCGGGAGAGCTCCTCGTCCGCCGCCCGGCCCAGCCACGGCATGAGGCCCCGGAAGACCCCGCCCAGCACCACCGCCTCCGGGTCCAGTAGGTTCACCGCCCCCGACAGGACCAGCCCCAGCATCCGCCCCGCCCGCTCCAGCGCCGCGAGCGCCCGGGTGTCGCCCGCCCCCGCCCGCCGCTCCAGCTCCGCCACCCCGCGCGCTCCGGCGTCCGCGTCGAGACCCGCACCGCGCAGCAGCGCCGCCTGCCCCGCGTACTGCTCCAGGCAGCCCCAGGAGCCGCAGCGGCACTCCGGGCCCGCCGCGTCCGCCACCACGTGCCCGATCTCCCCGGCGAAGCCGTGCGCGCCGCGCAGCAGCTCGCCGTCGACGACCACCGCGCCGCCCACGCCGATCTCGCCGGACACGTACAGGAAGCTCCGGGCCCGGCCCGTGCCGGCCTCGCCCTCACCGAACCACAGCTGGGCCAGCGCGGCCGCGTTCGCCTCGTTGTCGGACCCCGTCGGCAGCCCGGGCAGCCCCGGGCGCGCGGCGCTCAGCGCCCCGGCGAACAGCTCCTCCGCAGGTACCCCCTCCCATCCCAGGTTGGGCGCCTGCCGCACCCGGCCGTCCGACACCAGACCGGGCAGCGCCAGCCGCACACCGGCCGGCCGCAGGTCCTGCTCGGCCGCCGACTCCAGCGTGCGCGCCGCGATCCGCGCGGCCCGCGCCAGCACCTCGCCCGGCGGCACGTTCCGGTTGTCCAGGTGCTCCGTGAGCCGCACCCGGTCCGTACCGGCCAGATCCACGACGCACACGGAGACGTAGTCGACGGTGACCTCCACGCCCAGGCCCGCGGGCCCCGTGCGCGCCATCCGCAGGGCCGTGCCCGGACGCCCGGCGTGCCCGCTGAAGGTCTTGCCCGACTCGGTCAGGAACCCGCCCGCGAGCAGCTGCTCGACCAGTGACGACACCGCCGCCCGCGTCAGTCCCACCCGCGCCGCGACCGCGGCCCGCGTCGCCTCGCCCTCGTCGTGCACCGCCCGCAGCACCAGGCTGAGGTTGTGCCGCCGCACGGTCGCCTTGTCGGCCTTGGGTTCCAGCGGATCCCGACTCTTCTTCATGGCTCTCCCGCACCGCACAGCCGCCGCAACAGCAGAAAGACCCCAGATGGACTGGGGTCTTCAGTGGTGTCCGAGGGGGGACTTGAACCCCCACGCCCGATAAAGGGCACTAGCACCTCAAGCTAGCGCGTCTGCCATTCCGCCACCCGGACAAGGTGTCTGTCTCGCGGCCCGCGGCCGTTCCGACGTGGAAAACCATAGCAAACATTCGGCGTGCCCGATCACGCCCCCCGCTGCGGGCCGGACCTTGGGTCCCGGACCCGGTCGGGGGGAGGATGGCGCCGGGCAGCAGCCCGACCCGAGCGCCACCGACGCGGGAGGAACCAGCGTGAGCGAGTCGAACCCGGCCAGCACCACCACGGCCGCCGAGAGCGAGGTCGCGGACCTCTGCAGCGAGCTGATCCGTATCGACACCAGCAACTACGGCGACCACTCCGGCCCCGGCGAGCGGGCCGCCGCCGAGTACGTCGCGGAGAAGCTCTCCGAGGTGGGTCTCGAACCCCGGATCTTCGAGTCCCACAAGGGCCGCGCCTCCACCGTCGCCCGCATCGCGGGGGAGGACCCGTCACGGCCGGCCCTCCTGATCCACGGGCACCTCGACGTCGTCCCCGCCGACGCCGCGGACTGGACGCACGACCCGTTCGCCGGGGAGATCGCCGACGGCTGCGTGTGGGGGCGCGGCGCCGTCGACATGAAGGACATGGACGCCATGACCCTCGCGGTCGTGCGCGACCGGCTTCGCGGCGGCCGCAAGCCGCCCCGCGACATCGTCCTGGCCTTCCTCGCCGACGAGGAGGCCGGCGGCACGTACGGCGCCCGGTACCTCGTCGACCGGCACCCGGAGCTCTTCGACGGCGTCACCGAGGCGATCGGCGAGGTCGGAGGCTTCTCCTTCACCGTCAACGAGCAGCTCCGCCTGTACCTGATCGAGACGGCCCAGAAGGGCATGCACTGGATGCGTCTCACCGTCGAGGGCACCGCGGGCCACGGCTCCATGACGAACACCGACAACGCCGTCACCGAGCTGTGCGAGGCCGTGGCGAGGCTGGGGCGCCACCGGTGGCCCGTGCGGGTCACCAAGACCGTGCGGTCCTTCCTCGACGAGCTGTCCGACGCGCTGGGCACGCCGCTGGACCCGGAGGACATGGAGGCCACGCTGGCGAAGCTGGGCGGCATCGCGAAGATGGTCGGCGCGACGCTCCGCAACTCCGCCGCGCCCACCATGCTCGGCGCGGGCTACAAGGTCAACGTCATCCCCGGCCAGGCCGTGGCGCACGTCGACGGGCGGTTCCTGCCGGGGTACGAGGAGGAGTTCCTCACCGAGGTCGACCGGCTGCTCGGCCCCCGGGTGCGGCGGGAGGACGTGCACGCCGACAAGGCCCTGGAGACGAGCTTCGACGGGGCCCTCGTGGACGCCATGCAGGCGTCGCTGCGGGCGGAGGACCCGATCGCCCGTGCCGTGCCGTACATGCTCTCCGGCGGCACCGACGCCAAGTCCTTCGACGACCTGGGCATCCGCTGCTTCGGCTTCGCCCCGCTCCAGCTGCCGCCGGAGCTGGACTTCGCCGGGATGTTCCACGGTGTGGACGAGCGGGTGCCCGTGGACGGTCTGAAGTTCGGCGTCCGGGTCCTGGACCGGTTCATCGACGCGTGCTGACCCGGTGACCGTGCTCCGGGGGACGCGGGCGGCCCCCGGAGCGGGCACGGGCCCTTCCGGCCGAAAACGGCGGAACTCCTGGCTGAAAGTCCGGTGAAACGACACTCCCATAATCGTCTGCGTGTACACGTCTGACCGAAAAGGGTGAACGGGGTCGCCACCTCGTAGCCCGTCCCTCCTCCTGTCGTTAGGGGTGATGCGGTCCGCGGCTGGGACCGCACTGCCAACAAGGAGGAATAATGATCAAGAAGGTCGTCGCGACCGCGGCTGCCACTGGTGGTCTGGTGCTGGCCGGCGCGGGCCTGGCCGTTGCCGACGCGGGCGCGCAGGGCGCGGCCGTCGGTTCCCCGGGTGTCCTGTCGGGCAACGTGGTCCAGGTTCCGGTCCACATCCCGGTCAACGTGTGCGGCAACACGATCAACGTGATCGGTCTGCTGAACCCCGCCTTCGGCAACACCTGCGTCAACGCCTGAGCAGTCGCCTGACGTTGAGTCTCGACCCGTGAGGGTCTGAGCCCGGCCGGCCTCGGAGCGCGCGCCATGCGCTCCGGGGCCGGTGGGCATTCGGCCTCCGTGTGAGGTGCTCGGAGGCATCGGGAGCCTAGAAGGCAAGGAACACAGATCTATGCGACAGGTCACGCGCAAGGGGCTGACCATTGTTGCCGCGGCGGGCGGCGTGCTCGCCCTCGGTGGCGGATACGCCCAGGCGACCGGCGGAGCGGGAGCCGACGCAGTCGCGTCCAATTCCCCGGGCGTCGCGTCCGGCAACTCGGTCCAGGCCCCGGTCAGCGTGCCGGTGAACGCGTGCGGCAACACCGTGAACGTGGTCGGGGCGCTGAACCCGACGTTCGGGAACAAGTGCGCCAACACGTCGAGCGGCGCCCACGCGAGCGGCTCGACCAGCAACTCGCCGGGTGTGGCGTCCGGCAACAACGTGCAGGCCCCGGTCAGCGTGCCGGTGAACGCGTGCGGCAACAGCGTCGACGTGGGAGGCGCCCTCAACCCGTCGTTCGGCAACGAGTGCTCCAACGGCCCGCAGACCCCGGACTACCCCGGTGAGCCGGGCAACCCGGGGGAGCCCGGCAACCCCGGTGAGCCGGGCAACCCGGGAGAGCCGGGCAACCCGGGAGAGCCGGGCAACCCGGGAGAGCCCGGCAACCCGGGAGAGCCCGGTAACCCCGGTGAGCCCGGTAACCCCGGCAACCCGGGTGAGCCCGGTGAGCCCGGGAACCCCGGTGGGGACGACGGCTCCAACGGCGGCTCCGACGGTGACGGTGACGGTTCCGGCGGTGACGGCTCCGGTGACCAGGGCGAGCCCGGCTCCCCGATCGAGCCGAACGGCCCGGACGCCCAGGGTCCCGCCGCCCCGAAGGGCGTGGACGAGCTGGCCCACACCGGCGCCGGGGTCCCGGTCGAGCTGCTGGCGGGCGCCGGCGCCGCCGCGCTGCTCGGCGGCACGGTCCTCTACCGCCGCACCCGGCAGTCCTCGTAACGCAGGCGCATCCGCCCGCGCACACCACGGAGCGGGCCCCGCAGTCGCGGGGCCCGCTCCTCCGTGTCCGGCGGTCACCAGGTGGCGCGCACCTGGCGGATGATCCTCCGGCGCAGCCGCACCCGGCGGCTGCCGTCACGGTGCAGGCTCAGCCGGTCCAACTCCCAGTGGCCGTACTCCGCGTGCTCGGTCAGCAGCCGCGTGGCCTCCTTGCGGGAGACACCGCGCGGCACGTACACATCGACGAATTCGTATTCCGGCATCGCATCTATTGTGCGGGCAGGGGCCAGGTACGGATAGCGTCTGCACTATGTCTGATGCTGCGCAGCCCACCGCTGCCGAGGTACGTGCCGCCGCCGAGGCGGTCAAAGCCGCACTGGACCGTCACCTGGCCGCGGTGGAGAACCGCACCGGGGACGACGACCCCGCGGTCTTCGCCGCGTTCAACGAGCTGGCCGCCGCCGCCGAGGCGTACGACGAACGGCTCTACGACCGCTACGACGAGGTCACCCCCTTCGAGATCCCGGGCGTCGAGGACACCCTGCCGCCCTACACGGGCCCCGAGGACCCCAACGCGGTCAGCGTGCTGATCCGCCGCGACTACGCGGTGGCGGAGCCGCAGCGGCTGCTGGCGCAGGCGCAGCGCATCGCCGACATCGAACGGGAGGACGAGGACGCGGACGAGGTGACCGGCGTGGCCGCCGTGGTCGGCACCAGTGTCCACGCGGCGCTCGGTGTCCTCTTCGGGGAGTTCGAACCCGACGAGATCGCTTCCCGGCACCGGGAGTTCGGCCTTGAGGAGGGCGACTCCACCCTGTGGGTGGCGGCCGCCGACGACCTGCCCGAGCCGGGGGAGTGGCTGAGCAACCCCTTCGACCAGGCCGATGCCGGGCGGGTCGTCTGCCGCTTCGACGTCAGCGCCGTCTTCGACGAGGACGAACTGTACGAGGAGGACCTCCCGCCCCAGGACCGCGGCGGCCGCTGACCGCACGGAGCACGCCGGCCGCCCCTCCGAGGCGCCGGCGTGCTCGGCGCGCGCCCGCGGCGCGACGGGGGTCGGGCACCGCCACCGCCCGCAGCAGGATCACTCGGCGGGGTCCTCCTCCCCGTCCGCGGCAGCCAGCCCCTCCAGCAGGGTCCGCAGCCGGGTGATGCGGCTCTGCGCGGGCGCCTGGGCTACCGCGCGGGGCAGTGCCTGGTCCACGCCGTGCACCACGGACAGGTGCCGCTCCCCCCGGCTGAACGCCGTGTAGACCCAGGTGCGGTCCAGTGCCTGTGCCGCGTCCCCCGGCAGCACGACCACCGCCGCGGGCCAGCGCATCCCGGCCGCCTGGTGCGCGGTGAGCGCCCACCCGTGCCGCAGCACCGCCTGCACCCGGTCCTTCGCCACGACGACCTCGCCGCCCTCACACTCCAGGCGCAGGCCCTCCGCGTCGGCGGACACGACCCGTCCCATCCGCGTGCGCCCCGGGACCGTCGCGTACGCGACCCGGTCGCCCGGGTCGAACCCGCCGAACCGGCCGGGCCCCGGGTTCAGCCGCTGCTTGAGCGCCGCGTTCAGCGCGCGGGTGCCCGCCGAGCCGCCGTGCCCCACCGTGACCACCTGCGTCTGCGTGGACGGTACTCCGAGCGCGCGGGGCACCGAGTCGGCGACGAGCTGCACCGTGCGGTGCACCGCCTCGCCCGCGTCCCGCACCGGGACGATCACGACCTCCTTGTGCGGCGCCTCCACCTGCTGGAGCTCGCCGATGCCGATGCCCGACACCAGCTCGCCGAGCGGTCCCGGGTCCGGTGTCCGGGACGCCACCTGGGGGCACAGCCGGGCCGCCAGCAGGTCCGCGAACACCCGGCCGGCGCCCGCCGACGGCAGCACCCCGGGATCGCCGCTCAACACCAGCCGGCAGCCGTCCGGCACCGACTCCACCAGCATCGCCGCCGCCTCCACGTCCAGCAGCGGGGCGTCCAGCACCACCAGCAGGTCCAGGGCCACCGCTCCCTCCGGGTCCCGGCCCGGACCGGCCGTCCCGGACAGCAGCGCTTCCACGGTCACCGCCGGCACGTCGGGACCCAGCCTGCGCCGGCCGTTCTCCGTGTGCACGGCCACCGCCGCCCGCAAGCCCAGCCCCCGCGCCGCCGCCGCCAGGGCGACCGGCTCGGACCGGGCGGCTTCGCCACCCGTGTGCGTCACCAGACCGTGCCCGGCCACCGCACGGGCCAGCCCGGAGGGCGGCGCCGCCGCCCAGCGCGGGTCCGGGCCGCTGCGGGCCAGCCGGGCCAGGCCGTCCGCCAGGCTCTCCTCCGCCAGCGCGTACCGGTCCAGCCCCACCAGCACCGGCACGGACTCCCCCGGCGCCTCCGTCTCCGCCTCGGCGCCCTCCGCCTCCTCGTGGTCCTCCTCCCCGTCGTGGAAGACGAGGACCACGCCCTGCGCCACCGCGTGGCGCACGGCCTCCTCCGGGTCCTGCACCCCCAGCCCTGCCAGGGCGGTGCGCACCCGCGCCGCGTCCAGGGCCGTGTGCCCCTGCAGTGCCGCCCTCTGGAGGACCCACGCGACCAGCGCGTCCGTACGGCGACCGTCGCCCGGCGCGCACTCCGCGCCGAGGAGCGCCCGCGCGAACCCGTCCGCCTGCTCCGGCAGCACGCCCGGCACCGCCAGCAGCCGCCACGGGTCCTCCCGCAGCGACACCGCCGCGAACTCCCCGAGCGCCTCCGCCACCTGTTCGGCCAGCGCCCCGGGGGCGCCGCCCGCGGCCAGCACGGCGCGGACCTCCGCCACCGCCTCCGGAGCCGCCGGCCGCGGCCCCGCCGGGCGCTCCGGGCGGGGCGGGGCCGGAGCCGCCTCCACGGGCGCGGGCCTCCGCGGCGGAGCCGGCGGCACGGGCGGCTCGTAGAACGCCGCGGCCGCCTGCTCGCCGCTCTCCACGGCCCGTACGGCCGCCAGCAACTGCGCGGCGACGCCCTGCAGCTTGCCGCCGCTGTCCACGGGCCCGGCCTTCTCCGCCTTGCGCCGCTCGATCCGCTCCCGGAGCTCCCGCTGCGCCGCCAGCTCGGCCTCCGCCTCGGACAGCTCGGCCGGTGCGCCGTCCGCACCCGCGGTGCCCTCCGCGGTCGCCCCGCCGCCCCCGGCCCGCTCGCTGCCGGCCCGTCCCGCGCCGTCCGGAGCACCGCCCTCCGCAGCACCGTCCGCTGAGCTTCCGTCCGGGGCGCCGGTGTCCGCGACGCCCTCGTCCGCCGTGTCCTGGCCCGTGGCGGTCCCCGCCGGCGCGCCCGCCCCGCCGGTGCCTCCCTGCGGAGTACCCGGGTCCGCGGCGTCGGCGCCGGGCCCGGCCGGGCCCGGCGCGGGCGGCTGCGCCGCGTCCTCGTCGGCGGGGGGAGGGGTGCCGGGGGTCTCCCCCCGGGGAAGCGCGGTCACAGCGTGCTCCAGTCCTGGTCGGGATAGCGGTGCACCGGTGCCGACACGTCGTCGAGCGCCCGGCAGATCTCGTCAGGAAGGGTAAGGCCCTCCACTGACAAAGCGGCTCTGAGCTGCTGCGCCGTGCGTGCGCCCACCACCGGCGCCGCCACGCCGGGACGGTCCCGCACCCAGGCCAGCGCCACCTGCGTCGGCGTCACCGCCAGCCCGTCCGCGGCCGTGGCCACCGCCTCCACGATGCGCTGCGCCGCCTCGTCCAGGTACGGCTCGACGAACGGCGCCAGGTGGTCCGAGGCGCCCCGCGAGTCCGCGGGGATCCCGTGCCGGTACTTCCCGGTCAGCACTCCCCGGCCCAGCGGCGACGACGGCAGCAGCCCCACCCCGAGGTCCCGGGCGGCGGGCAGCACCTCCCGCTCCACGCCGCGCTGGAGCAGCGAGTACTCCATCTGCGTCGCGGCGAGCCGGGCCCGGGTGCCGGGCGCGGCGAGCTGCCAGGTCGCCGCCTTCGCCAGCTGCCAGCCGCAGAAGTTCGCCACCCCCACGTAGCGGGCGCGCCCCGTGGTCACCGCGATGTCCAGGGCCTGGAGCGTCTCCTCCAGGGGGGTGCGGGAGTCGAAGGCGTGCACCTGCCACAGGTCCACGTAGTCCGTTCCCAGCCGGGCCAGCGACGCGTCCAGCGCGGACAGCAGGTGGCCCCGCGAACCGTCGAAGCGGCGCTCCGGGTCGGGGTCGGCCACACTGCCCGCCTTCGTCGCGATCACCAGGTCCCGGCGCGGCACCAGCCGCTCCAGCAACTGCCCGAGCAGGTACTCGGCCTCCCCGCCCCCGTACACGTCCGCGGTGTCGACGAGTGTCCCGCCGGCATCCCAGAACACCTTCACCAGCTCCGCGGCCTCGTGCTCGCCCGTGTCCCGCCCCCATGACAGCGTGCCCAGGCCGATCCGGGACACGCGCAGGCCGGTACGGCCGAGATGCCTCTGCTCCATGGTCGCGAGATTACTGGCCGGTGCCCCGCGCGCCGCAGAGCCTGTGGACGACTCCGCCGAACCGCGCCGTCCGGCCGGTCCCCTGCCGGATCGGCGGCACGCGCGCTAGAGTCCGCACACCAGTACATTACTGATCAGTAAACGGCTCTGCTCCAACGGATCGCCCACTCCAACGGATCGCTTTAAGGGGACCGGCTATGCGGCTCGGCATCAACCTCGGCTACTGGGGCGCGGGGATGGACCGCGACAACCTCGCCGTCGCACAGGAAGCGGACCGCCTCGGCTACGACGTGTGCTGGGCGGCCGAGGCGTACGGCTCCGACGCGCCCACCGTCCTGTCCTGGGTCGCCGCCCAGACCGAGAGCATCGACGTCGGCTCCGCGATCATGCAGATCCCCGCCCGGCAGCCCGCCATGACGGCGATGACCGCCGCCACCCTCGACTCGCTCTCCGGCGGACGCTTCCGCCTCGGCCTCGGCGTGTCCGGGCCCCAGGTCTCGGAGGGCTGGTACGGCGTCACCTTCGACAAGCCGCTCGGCCGGACCCGCGAGTACGTCGACATCGTCCGCAGGGCCATGTCCCGCGAGCGCCTCACCTACGAGGGGGAGCACTGGACGCTGCCCCTTCCCGGCGGCCCCGGCAAGCCGATCAAGCTGACCGTCCACCCGGTGCGCGAGCGGATCCCGCTCTACATCGCGGCCATCGGCCCGAAGAACCTGGAGCAGACGGGCGAGATCGCCGACGGCGCCCTGCTCATCTTCCCGTCCGCCGCACACCTGGAGGAGACCGCGGTGCGGCACCTGCGCGCGGGCCGGGAGAAGGCCGGCCTCACCATGGACGGCTTCGACGTCTGCCCGACCGTACCGCTCGCCCTGGGCGACGACGTCACCGCGCTCGCCGACACCTTCCGCCCGTACACCGCGCTCTACGTGGGCGGCATGGGCAGCAGGAAGCAGAACTTCTACAACCGGCTCGCCCAGCGCATGGGCTACGAGAAGGAGGCCGCCGAGATCCAGGACAGGTACCTGTCCGGGGACCGGCAGGGCGCCGCCGCCGCGGTGCCGCACCAGCTCGTCGACGACACCACGCTCCTGGGCCCCGTCGAGCGCATCGCCGACCGCATGCAGGCGTACGCGGCGGCCGGTGTCACCACCCTCACCCTCGCCCCGGCCGGCTTCACCCTCGACGAGCGGATCGCCGCACTCCGCGCCGGCACCCAGGCGCTGGAGCGCGCCGGCCTCGTCGACTGAGGACCTCCGCCCACCCGGTGCGCGGCCGCCGCCGCAGGCCCCGGGGCCCCTCCGGACACGTCTGCGGCCGTGGTGGGGGCTCGGGGTCATCCCCGCCACGGCCGTCACGCAGCACAACGCGCGGCCCGCCCGCACGGTTACGCCCCGCCGCCGGGAGGGGGCGCGTACCTTCGTTCCCCCGTTCACACCAGCGTCCCCCACCCGCGCTCCTCCGTTCGGCGCAGCCGCGCCCCCGGGGCGTTGCCGCACCCGCCCCGGGGCGTTTGACTCGGCCGGAACTCGCCCCGACACACGGACGCGGAGGTGGTGGCGGCGATGCTCTCGGCCCGCAGCCTGTCCCAGGAGATCATCGACAACGACGACTCCTACCGGCTCTTCTGCTCCATCGCCGCCAGCGGCGAGACCCAGGGGGGCTGGGAGAACGGGCGCATCGCCACCCTGGTCCCCGAGGGCCTCGGCTACCTCGCCCCGAGGATCGCCCGGCACGGCGCGGACGAGGAGAAGCACGGCCGCATCTTCCACGGCCTGCTGAAGAAGCGAGGACTCGACCCGGCCCCCGTCCCCCCGGAGACGGACTACACGGTGCTCCTGGAACGCCGCGGCATCGGCCTCGCCCACGACAAGCTGCGCCGCGACGAACCCCTCACCGAGCACGACATCGTCGTCTACCTCGCCCACAGCCGCGTCACCGAGCAGCGCGCCGCCGGCCAGATGGGCCTCCTCGTCACCCACTTCGGCCACCACCCGGAACTCGGCAGGGCCGTCCGCATGATCGCCCAGGACGAGGAGAACCACCTCGCCTACTGCCACGAGGAACTCCTGAGGCTCGCCCGCGCGGGCCACGGCCCCGCCATTCGCCGCGCCCTGCACGAGACCGCCCTCGCCGAGACGGCCGTGTACCGCGACGTCAGCCTCGCCGTCATGGAGCACATGGGCGCCGTCCTGCGCTGGCCCCGCGCCAGGTCCGCCGTCCTCGCCGCCGGCATCCGGGCCGTGTACGCGTACGAGCGGGCCGGCGGCCGGCGGCGCATGGTCCGCCTCGCCATGCCGGAGCGCCGGGGCGCCCTCGACGGGCCCGCCGCGCCCGCCACCGCCCTCTGACGCTCCGGCGCCGCCCGCACGCCGGCCGGGCCCCGGCGCGCCGCCCCGCGCGGTCCGGCTACATCCAGCCGCGCCGCTTGAACAGCCGGTACAGCCCCACCACGGCGACCGCCATCAGCACGAGGACCGCCGGGTAGGACCCCACCCAGTGCAGCTCCGGCATGTGCACGAAGTTCATCCCGTAGATGCCCGCGACCATCGTGGGCACCGCGGCCATCGCCGCCCACGCCGAGATCTTCCGCATGTCGTCGTTCTGCCGCACCCCCATCTGCGCCAGATGCGCCGACAGAATGTCCGAAAGCAGCCGGTCCAGCCCCTCCACCTGCTCCGTAGCCCGGATCAGGTGGTCACTCACGTCCCGGAAGAACGGCTGCGCCTCCTCGCTCACGTACGGCACGCCCGCCCCGGCAAGGCGCTCCATCGGGGCCCCCAACGGGCCCGTCGCCCGCCGGAACTCCAACACCTGCCGCTTGAACGTGTAGATCCGCGACGCCGTGTTCTTCGCGTCCGTGCCGCTCGGCTGGAACACCTCCGCCTCCAGCTCCTCCAGGTCCACCTGGAGCTCCGCCGCCACCTCGATGTAGTGGTCGACCACCGCGTCGCTCACCGCGTACAGCACCGACGTCGGACCCTTCCGCAGCACCTCCGGCTCGCGCTCCAGCCGCCGCCGCACCTCGCCCAGCGGCGCACCCTCCCCGTGCCGGACCGTCACGACGAACGAGTCACCCAGGAAGACCATCAGCTCGCTCGCCGACACCGCGTCCGCCTCCGGCTCGTACACCACCGGCTTCAGCACCAGGAACAGCGAGTCCTCGTACACCTCCAGCTTCGGCCGCTGGTGCGCCTTCAGCGCGTCCTCGACGGCCAGCGGGTGCAGCCCGAACTCCTCCGCCACCCGGTCGAACTCGCCCTCCGTCGGCTCGTGCAACCCGATCCAGACGAACGCGTCCACCGCACCCCTGGCCTCCTCCAACGCCGCGGCGACGTCCTCGGGCCCCTCTCGGCGGCGCCCGTTCCGGTAGATGGCACAGTCCACGATCACGGCGCGTATTCTTCCCCGCACCCCCGCCGGTGCACACCCGCGCCCCCCACCGCCTAGGCTGGCCCCCATGGCGACGTTGATCCTCGTACGGCACGGACGCTCCACGGCCAACACCGCCGGACTCCTCGCGGGCCGCACCCCCGGCGTGTCACTCGACGAGCACGGCGCCGCCCAGGCCGCCGCGCTCCCCGGCCGACTCGCCGGCATCCCGCTCGCGGCGGCCGTCACCAGCCCCCTCCAGCGCTGCCGGGAGACCCTCCGCCCGCTGCTCGACGCCCGCCCCGGCCTCCCCCTCCACACGGACGACAGGGTCAACGAGTGCGACTACGGCGACTGGGCCGGACGCAAGCTCGCCGAGCTCGCCGACGAGCCCCTCATGGCCACCGTCCAGCAGCACCCCTCCGCCGCGGCCTTCCCCGGCGGCGAGTCGATGCGCGCCATGCAGGCCCGCGCCGTCGACGCCGTGCGGGACTGGACCGCCCGCGTCGAGGCCGAGCACGGCGAGGACGCGGCCTACCTCGTGTGCTCGCACGGGGACATCATCAAGTCCCTGGTCGCGGACGCCCTCGGACTCCACCTGGACCTGTTCCAGCGGGTGCACGTCGAACCCTGCTCGGTCACCGCCATCCGCTACACCCGGCTGCGGCCCTTCCTGCTGCGCCTCGGCGACACCGGCGACCTCGGCGACCTCGCCCCCCGGGGCGACGACGGGAACGGCGGAGCGGCCACGGTCGGAGGCGGCACGGGCACACCGTGATCGCCCCGCACAGTAGGGTGGATGGCACCGCAGCCCCGGTGCTCCGCCGCCGCGACGGCGTCGGATCCACGCAAGCAGTGCACACAGCCAAGGGAGAGGGAACGTGTCCCGTCAGGTGTTCCTCTATGACCCGCCGGAGCGCTTCGTGGCCGGTACGGTCGGGTTGCCTGGCCGCCGCACCTTCTTCCTCCAGGCATCCGCAGGAGGACGCGTCACCAGCGTCGCCCTGGAGAAGGCCCAGGTCGCCGCGCTGGCAGAACGCATGGACGAACTGCTGGACGAGGTCGTGCGCCGCACCGGCGGGAACGCGCCCGTACCGGCCGTCGCACCCGCCGACGTCGCCGACACCGCGCCCCTGGACGCCCCGGTCGAGGAGGAGTTCCGCGTCGGCACCATGGCCCTCGCCTGGGACGGTGACGAGCAGCGCCTGATCGTCGAGGCACAGGCCCTCGTGGAGCTGGACGTGGAGTCCGAGGAGGACCTCGCGGAAGCGGAGGAGCGGCTCCTCCAGGACGAGGAGAACGGGCCCCCGATGCTCCGCGTCCGGCTCACCGGCCTCCAGGCGAGGTCCTTCGCCAAACGGGCCCTGGAGGTCGTCAACGCGGGCCGCCCGCCGTGCCCGCTGTGCAGCCTGCCCCTCGACCCGGAAGGACACGTATGTCCGCGCCAGAACGGATACCGCCGCGGGGCCTGACGGCACTCGACCTCCTCGCGGAGGGAGAGCTGACCGTGCGCGGGCAGGTGCGGGAGGCGTCGAACGCGGTGCTGGTCTGCACGGTCGCGCACGGCGGGGAACGCGCGGACTGCGTCTACAAACCGGTCGCGGGGGAGCAGCCCCTGTGGGACTTCCCCGACGGGACGCTCGCCGAGCGGGAGGCCGCGGCGTACGCCGTGTCCGAGGCGACCGGCTGGGACCTCGTCCCGCCGACCGTCCTGCGGGACGGGCCGTACGGCCCCGGCATGGTGCAGCTGTGGATCGAGCCCGACCCGTCGCCGCCGCCGCTGCTGGCCCTCGTGGAGGGCGGGACGGCGGGACCCGGCTGGAAGGCCGTCGGGCCGGCCGAGACCGGTGACGGACGGGCCGCGCTGCTCGTCCACGCCGACGACGCACGGCTGCGCCGGCTGGCCGTCCTGGACGCGGTCATCAACAACGGCGACCGCAAGGGCGGGCACCTGCTGCCGGGGTCCGGCGGCCGGCTGTACGCCATCGACCACGGGGTCACGTTCCACGTGGACGACAAGCTGCGGACCCTGCTGTGGGGCTGGGCGGGCGAGCCCCTGCCGGACGAGGCACTGCCCGTGCTGGCAGGACTGGGGGAGGGGCTGGAGCCCGGCGCGCCGCTGGAGTCCCGCCTGTCCGCGCTGCTGACGGCGGCCGAGCTGGACGCGCTGCGCGCCCGCGTCCACCGTCTGGCGCACACCGCCCGGCACCCCCACCCGTCGGGCGACTGGCCGCCCATCCCGTGGCCCCCCGTGTGACGGGACCCCTCCCCCCGTGCGGGTGGCGCCGCCCCGCGGGGCCCGGCCCCGCCTTCCCGGGCAGCCGGGCGGCCCGCCGCGGGCGCCGCGGCGTCCGGGGGGCCGCGCACAGGGCGCGGCATGCACACGTCGCCGCCGCGCGCAAGAGAGCGGATCAGGACGGGATCTTGCCACCGGTTCGTATCCGGAACACCCGTCCGGTTACGCTCGAAGCATGCATGCCTGGCCCGCTTCTGAGGTCCCCGCCCTGCCCGGCACGGGCCGCGACCTCCGGATCCACGACACCGCGACCGGTGGACGAGTGACCCTCGACCCCGGTCCCGTCGCCCGCATATACGTCTGCGGCATCACGCCGTACGACGCGACCCACATGGGTCACGCGGCGACCTACAACGCGTTCGACCTCGTGCAGCGCGTGTGGCTCGACACCAAGCGGCAGGTCCACTACGTGCAGAACGTCACCGACATCGACGATCCGCTGCTGGAGCGGGCCGTGCGGGACGACATCGACTGGACGGCGCTCGCCCAGCGCGAAACCACCCTGTTCCGCGAGGACATGACGGCCCTGCGGATGCTTCCCCCGCAGCACTACATCGGCGCCGTGGAGGCCATCCCCGGCATCGTCCCCGTCGTCGAGCGGCTGCGCGACATGGGCGCCGCCTACGAACTCGACGGCGACGTCTACTTCTCCGTCGAGGCCGACCGGCACTTCGGTGAGGTGTCCCACTACGACGCGGCCCTCATGCGGCGGCTGTCCGCCGAGCGGGGCGGCGACCCGGACCGGCCCGGCAAGAAGAACCCCCTGGACCCGGTCCTGTGGCTGGCGGCCCGCGACGGGGAACCCAGCTGGGACGGAGGCTCCCTCGGGCCCGGCCGGCCCGGCTGGCACATCGAGTGCGTCGCGATCGCCCTGGACCACCTCGGCATGGGCTTCGACGTCCAGGGCGGCGGCTCCGACCTGATCTTCCCGCACCACGAGATGGGCGCCTCCCACGCCCACGCGCTCACCGGCGAGCACCCGTTCGCCAAGGCGTACGTCCACGCCGGGATGGTCGCCCTGCACGGCGAGAAGATGTCCAAGTCGAAGGGCAACCTCGTCTTCGTGTCGGCGCTGCGCCGCGAGGGCGTCGACCCGGCAGCCGTCCGGCTCGCCCTGCTGGCCCACCACTACCGGGCCGACTGGGAGTGGACGGACGGCGTCCTGCGGGACGCCGTGGACCGGCTCGGCCGCTGGCGCGCTGCCGTGTCGCGGCCCGACGGCCCGCCCGCCGACGCCCTGCTCGAAGAGGTCCGCGACGCGCTCTCCGACGACCTGGACACCCCCCGCGCGCTGGCCGCCGTGGACCGCTGGGTGGAGCTCCAGGACGCCGAGGGAGGCACGGACGACAGCGCGCCCGGTCTCGTGTCGCGGACCGTCGACGCGCTGATGGGCGTGGCTCTGTAGCGGACGGCGAGTCGCCACCGCAGCGGAGCGGCCGCCTCCCGGTACCCGGCCCGGAGGCGGCCGCTCTGTCGCATCCGCCGACGCCCGCGCCCGCCGACACGGGCGACCCCGCGGCCCGGCGGGGGAGGGAACGCCCCCGCTGCGGCCGCCGCAGTGCCGTCCTGCGCTCGGCCCGGACCCCGGACGGGGGACGAGTACGGCGAACGTCCCCCTGCGGGGATCGCGTCGGCGGGCCCGCGCCCGCGGGGCGCTGTCCCAGCGACCGGGGCGTAACGCACCGCCGGAGCAGGGGGCCCGGCCCGGAACGCACCCGGGGAGGAGGACCCCGACCGCAACCCTCCCGTGCGCAGCGCGTTCTGGCGGACCGTCAGCCGTCCTCGGCGTCCCCGTCTCCGCCGTCGGCGGGGTCCTCCCGCCGGGGCGGTCGGGGCGGGCGGGTCTGACTCGGGCCGGCGCTCCCCGCGCCTCCCGGGGTGATGCCGGGCGGGCCCGGTGCCGTACCGCCGTCCCGCCGCCGCAGATAGCGCTCGAACTCCCGGGCGATCGCCTCGCCGGACGCCTCCGGCAACTCGGCGGTGTCCCGCGCCTCCTCCAGCGTCTGGACGTACTCGGCGACCTCACTGTCCTCGGAGGCCAGCTGGTCCACGCCCACCTGCCACGCCCGGGCGTCCTCCGCGAGCTCGCCCAGCGGGATGCGCAGGTCGATCAGGTCCTCCAGGCGGTTCAGCAGCGCCAACGTCGCCTTCGGGTTGGGCGGCTGCGACACGTAGTGCGGGACGGCCGCCCACAGGCTCACCGCCGGGACGCCCGCGTGCGTGCACGCCTCCTGGAGGATGCCGACGATGCCCGTCGGGCCCTCGTACCGGGTCTCCTCCAGGTTCATCCGCCGTGCCAGGTCCGGGTCGGACGTCACCCCGCTCACCGGCACCGGCCGCGTGTGCGGGGTGTCGCCGAGCAGCGCGCCCAGGATGACCACCATCTCCACGCCCAGCTCGTGGGCGAAGCCCAGCAGCTCGTTGCAGAACGAGCGCCAACGCATGGACGGCTCGATCCCACGGACGAGCACCAGGTCCCGCGGCTTCTCCCCACCCACGCGCACCACGGAGAGCCGGGTGGTCGGCCAGGTGATCTTCCGTACCCCGCCGTCCAGCCACACCGTGGGCCGGTTGACCTGGAAGTCGTAGTAGTCCTCGGCGTCGAGCGCCGCGAACACCTCCCCCTTCCACTCCCGCTCCAGGTGCGCGATCGCGGTGGAGGCGGCGTCGCCGGCGTCGTTCCAGCCCTCGAACGCGGCCACCATGACCGGGTCGATCAGCTCGGGAACCCCTTCGAGCTCGATCACCCAGGCCTCCTTCCGAAGTTCCGTGCGTACGAACCAACCTTACGGCGTCACAGGCCCCTGCCCGCAGTCCCCGTACACGTCCGGGTGCTGTATCGGCCGTCCGCGACTACGTCCCCCGGAACGACGGAACACCCCCGCATACCTCCGATCTCCCTACCGGGCTCCGCGTGGCTCACCCGGGCGTGCGGGGGAAGTTTGCCACTCTCTCGACGCCATACATCGGATGGCCCTGGAGAGGTCCGATGTCCCGTGGAGACCTCCGGCGCCGTCCGGCCCCGAACCGGCCCCCCGGGCGCCGCGGTCGCCGGCAGCCGCCCGCGGCCCGTCCCCGGACGCCCCGCGGACCGCCCGGTGCCGCGTCCGGTGCGGGGCGGCCCCGTGGCCCGGAGCGTCCGCGGAGCCGTACGCGGATCCGCGGACGTCAGCCGTCCGGCAGCCGGCCCCGCGCGGCGGGCTCAGAGCGCCGACCGCAGCCACTGCTCCACGCTCGCGATGTGCACCGTCGCCCACGACCGCGCGGCCTCGGCGTCGCGGTCCCGCAGCGCCGCGAGGATCGCGCGGTGCTCGTACAGGGTGCGGTCCACCGCGTCCTCCTGGGTGAGCCCCCGCCACACCCGGGCCCGCGTGGCGGGCCCGGACAGCCCGTCCAGCAGCGAGCACAGCACCTGGTTGCCGGACGCGGCGCCGATCCGCCGGTGGAAGTCCAGGTCCGCCGCGACCAGTTCCTCCACGGGAGGAGCGTCGCCGAGCGCGTCCAACGACGCCTCCAGGGAGTCCAGTTCCGGCTCCGCGATGCGGTGCGCCGCCATCGCCGTCGCGGCCGGCTCCAGGATGCGCCGCACCGCGAGGAACTCCAGGACCGTGTCGTCCCGGTGGAAGTCGACGACGAAGCTCAGCGCCTCAAGCAGCACCTGCGGGTCGAGGCTGGTGACGTACGTGCCGTCGCCCTGCCGCACGTCCAGGATGCGGATCAGCGACAACGCGCGGACCGCCTCGCGCAGCGAGTTGCGCGACAACCCCAGCTCCGCGGCCAGTTCGCTCTCCTTCGGGAGGCGGTCGCCCGGGCGCAGGGCGCCGGAGACGATCATCTCCTTGATGCGGTCGATCGCCTCGTCGGTCACGGCCATCGCGGTCCCCCAGTGCCTCTCAGACATCCGATGTGTGAGCGTACAAGAGGGCGGCCCCGGTGTGGGGCCGCCCTCCCTTCCCGCGCCCTGGGCGCGCGTCCTCCCTGCTCAGGAACCCGTCCGGGGCGCGGGGAGGCTCAGGACTCCCGGTCGGCGAGCACGGCCTCGACCTTCGCGCGGATCTCGTCCGTGGCCAGACCGCGGATCGTCAGGGTCGTACGGCGCCGCAGCACGTCGTCCGCGGTCTCGGCCCACTCCAGGTCCCGGGCGTAGGCGACCTGCGCCCAGATCTCCGGCGCGTCGGGGTGGATGCGCTCGGCCAGCTCCGGACGCTCGTACGCCATGCGCGCGATGTCGAACGAGAGGGAGCCGTAGTGGGTGGCCAGGTGACGGGCGGTGTCGGCGGCCATGCGCGGCCCCGGCGTGCCCCCGTCGACGAGCAGCCGGTGGGCGACCGCGTCCGGGTTCGCTATGCCCGGCAGCGGCATCTTCTTCGGCAGGCTGGCGATCGGAGTCATGTCCTCAGCCAGCGGACGCCCGGGCAGTGCCGCCAGCTTGTTCATGATGGTGCGGCCGATGTGGCGGAAGGTGGTCCACTTCCCGCCGGCGATCGACAGCATGCCGCCGCGGCCCTCGGTGACGACCGTCTCGCGCTTGGCCTTGGCGGTGTCGCCGGGCCCGCCGGGCAGCACCCGCAGGCCGGCGAAAGCGTACGTGATGAGCTCGCGCCTGAGCTGCTGGTCGCGGATGGAGAAGGCGGCCTCGTCCAGGATCTGGGCGATGTCCTTCTCGTTGACCGCGACGTCGGCCGGGTCGCCCTCGTACTCCTCGTCGGTGGTGCCGAGGAGCAGCATGTCCTCCCAGGGGAGGGCGAAGGTGATGCGGTACTTGTCGATCGGGGTGGCCAGCGCGGCCTTCCACGGGGAGGTCCGCTTGAGCACCAGGTGGGCGCCCTTGGAGAGGCGGATGGACGGGGCCGCGTTCGGGTCCTCCATGCGGCGCAGGTGGTCCACCCACGGGCCGGTGGCGTTGAGGACCAGCCGGGCGTCGACACCGAACTCGGTGCCGTCGGTGGTGTCCTTCAGCTCCGCGCCGGTCACCCGGCCGCCGGTGAACCGCAGGCCGGTGACGGCCGCGTGGTTGAGGACCGTCGCGCCCGCGTCGACGGCCGCGCGGACCGTCATCAGCGCCATCCGCGCGTCGTTCATCTGGTCGTCGCCGTAGACGGCCACGGCCTTCAGGTTGTCGGTGCGCAGCTCCGGCACGTCCTGCGCGGCCCGGGAGGGGCCGAGCAGGTGGCCGACGCCGTCACCGAAGGCGGAGAGCGCCGAGTACGCGAAGACGCCCGCGCCAAGCTTCGCGGCGCCGTGCGGTCCGCCCTTGTACACCGGCAGGTAGAAGGTGAGCGGGTTCGACAGGTGCGGGGCGACCTGGCGGGAGACCGCACGGCGCTCGAAGTGGTTCTCCGCGACCAGCTTCACCGCGCCGGTCTGCAGGTACCGCAGACCTCCGTGGAGCAGCTTGGAGGAGGCGGAGGAGGTGGCGCCGGCGAAGTCGCCGGCGTCCACCAGGGCCACCCGCAGCCCGGACTGGGCGGCGTGCCAGGCGGTGGAGATACCGAGGATGCCGCCGCCGATGACCAGCAGGTCGTAGGTCGCCTTGGACAGCTGCTCCCGGGTCTCGGCGCGGCTCGGCAGGGAACCGGCAGCCGGGTGCGTCCCGAGGGCGGGGACGCTCTGCAGGGTGGTCATGTCGAATTACTCCTCGTCCTCGATCCAGCCCATGGTCCGCTCGACGGCCTTGAGCCAGTTCTTGTACTCGCGTTCGCGGGTCTCCGCGTCCATGCGCGGGGTCCACTCGGCGGCGCGGCGCCAGTTGGCGCGCAGCGCGTCGGTGTCGGGCCAGAAGCCGACGGCCAGGCCGGCGGCGTAGGCCGCGCCGAGGCAGGTGGTCTCGGCGACCATCGGGCGCACCACGGGTGCGTCCAGGAAGTCGGCGAGGGTCTGCATCAGCAGGTTGTTGGAGGTCATGCCGCCGTCGACCTTCAGTGCGGACAGCTCGACGCCGGAGTCCTTCGTCATGGCGTCGGTGATCTCGCGGGTCTGCCAGGCGGTGGCCTCGAGGACGGCGCGGGCGATGTGCGCCTTGGTCACGTAGCGGGTGAGGCCGGCGATCACCCCGCGGGCGTCGGAGCGCCAGTACGGGGCGAAGAGGCCGGAGAAGGCCGGCACGAAGTACGTGCCGCCGTTGTCCTCCACCGACAGCGCCAGCGTCTCGATCTCGGCCGCGGTGCTGATGAGGCCCATCTGGTCGCGCATCCACTGGACGAGCGAGCCGGTGACGGCGATGGAGCCCTCCAGGGCGTAGACCGGCTTGGCGTCGCCGATCTGGTAGCCGACCGTGGTGAGCAGCCCGCTGTACGAGTTGATGATCTTGTCGCCGGTGTTCATCAGCATGAACGTTCCGGTGCCGTACGTGGACTTCGCCTCGCCCTCCGCGAAGCAGGTCTGGCCGAACAGCGCCGCCTGCTGGTCGCCGAGCGCGGAGGCCACCGGCACACCGTCCAGGACGCCGCCCTTGACCGTGCCGTACACCTCGGCGGAGGAGCGGATCTCGGGCAGGATCTCCGCCGGCACCTCCATGGACTGGAGGATCTTGTCGTCCCACTCCAGGGTGTGGAGGTTCATCAGCATGGTGCGGGAGGCGTTGGTCACGTCCGTGACGTGCCGGCCGCCGTCGACGCCGCCGGTCAGGTTCCAGATGACCCAGGAGTCCATGGTGCCGAAGAGGATCTCGCCGCGCTCGGCGCGCTCACGCAGGCCCTCGATGTTGTCGAGCAGCCAGCGGGCCTTCGGGCCGGCGAAGTAGGACGCCAGCGGCAGGCCCGTCTCGCGGCGGAACCGGTCCTGGCCGACGTTGCGGCCGAGTTCCCTGCACAGGGCGTCGGTGCGGGTGTCCTGCCAGACGATCGCGTGGTGGACCGGCTCACCGGTGTTCTTGTCCCAGAGCAGCGTGGTCTCGCGCTGGTTGGTGATGCCGATCGCCTTCACGTCGGCAGCGGTGATGCCGGCCTTCTCGATGGCCCCGGCGACGACCTCCTGGACGTTCGTCCAGATCTCCTTGGCGTCGTGCTCGACCCAGCCCGGCTTCGGGAAGATCTGCTCGTGCTCCTTCTGGTCGACGGAGACGATGCGCCCGTCGCGGTCGAAGACGATGCAGCGGCTGGAGGTGGTGCCCTGGTCGATGGCCGCGATGAACGGACCGGAACCGTGCGAGGTGGTGGCGGTCATAGGGGTGTGCTCCTCAAGGTCGGTGAAGGGTCGGGTGGGGTACCGGCTGGGTTCAGGCGAACGCGAGGTTGTAGATACCCCCGGCGACGGCCGCGCCGATCAGCGGGCCGGCGACGGGGATCCACGAGTAGCCCCAGTCGGAGCCGCCCTTGTTGGGCAGGGGGAGCAGTGCGTGGACGATGCGGGGACCGAGGTCGCGCGCGGGGTTGATGGCGTATCCGGTCGGGCCGCCGAGCGAGAGGCCGATGGAGACGACCACGAACGCCACGATCAGGCCGCCCAGGGGGCCGAGGCCGTCGCCGTTCTCGTTGAGGCCCTGGGTGAGCACGGCCAGGACGAGCACGGTGGTGCCGATGATCTCCGTGGCGAGGTTCTGCCAGGTGTTGCGGATCTCCGGGCCGGTGGAGAAGATGCCGAGGACCGGGCCGGGGCCCTCGATGGCGTCGGCGACGGGCTTGGAGATGATCTCCGGGTCCCGCAGGTGCGACTGGAAGTGCCCGTAGTACGCGACGACCATGAGCACGGCGCCGATCATCGCGCCGAGGAGCTGGCCGGCGACGTAGACCGGGACGTCGTTCCACTCGCCTGTCTTGATGGCGATGCCCAGCGTGACCGCCGGGTTCAGGTGCGCACCGGAGAGGGAACCGGTGGTGTAGACGGCGGTCATGACCGCGAAGCCCCACCCGAGGGTGATGGCGACCCAGCCGGCGCCGTGCGCCTTGGAGCGCTTCAGCACGACGGCGGCGACGACGCCTCCGCCGAGGAGGATGAGCAGGGCGGTACCGATGATCTCGCCCAAGAAGATGTCGGAGCTGGACACCCGCGACTCCTTTGTCCTTCGTCCAGGGAAAGGCGAACCCCGGGTCCCTCCGGTGGTTCGTCGCCCTCGGGGTGAGGGCAGTAACCGGCCTCCTGGCGCTGTCACACTCTAGCGTGTAATCCCGGTAGGTGTTCGACAATGCCGACCGATGGACGGCAGTTTTGCTCCGGGGTGAATTCTGCGTCAAGAGTTCGAGAGCCGTAGACCCGATCGTTACCGTCGCCCTCCGTGTGCAGTGGTCGCCACCTGCGCCTTCGCGCCCTGGCCACGCTCCCCGTGCGCCTGGAGAACCGGGCGGGCGGCTGCCTCCCGCTCGTGCCCGCCGTGGCGAGGGCGGGCGTCGGCCGGGCCGAGGCCGGCCCCCGTCGCTGCGGGCGGTGGCCGCTGCGGCCGTCGCGCCCCTTGGCCGCCTCGGCGGCGGTCGGGGGTGGCTGCCCGTGCGGGGGCCGGGCGCGGCTGCGGGGGCGGCGGTGCAGGGCGGCGGAGATGCGGGGACACAGGGTGCGGGGCCTTTGGGCGGCCCGGCCGCCTCTGCGGTCGGCCTGGGGCCGGGCGTGCGTGCCGGAGGGGCCGGAGAGTGCCTGGGTGTCCCCTGGGGGCGGCTGCGCCAGGCGTGCGGGCCGGAGGGTGGCCGGGCGTCCCGTGGGGGTGGCTGGGGTCAGGGGTGTGGGGCCGCGGGCGGCCTGGCCGCCTCGGCGGTCGGCTGCGGTCAGGGTGCGGGCCGGAGGGTGCCTGGGTGCCCTGGGATTGGCTGAGGCCAGGGGTGCGGGTCGGAGGAGCCCGAGGGTGGCTGGGCGTCCCGTAGGAGTGGCTGCCGTCAGGGGTGTGGGCCGCCGCACCCGCCGCGGCCCCGGCCGTGTCGAGCCCCGCCCGTCCAGCGCCGCCCGCGCCTCCTGCTGCGCCGCAGGCTCCGGCCGCGCTGCCCGTCACGTACTGCGCCCCGACCGCCCTGCGCGCGGGAGGCGGCCCGTGCGCGGGCCCCCTTCAACGCGAGCCGCCCGCCGACCCGGCCGCGGGCGGCGCCCCGCACAGGCGCCCCCACCCGGACCGGTGCTCGCGCCGCAGGGGCCGACCCGCCCGACGCCCAGGGCAGAGGCGCGGCTCCGGGGCCGGCGGGCGGCTCCGGAGCCGGCGGGCCCCGACCGTAGGCGAGGGGTGCCGGAAGTCACCCCTAGAAGCGCCCCGCGCCCAGGTCGCGGGAGACGGCCCGCGCGCACTCCCGTACCGCCGCCACCAGCTCCGACCGCAGCTCACCGGCGTCGCAGACCCGCTCCACCGCGCCCGTGATCGCCACCGCTCCCACGGGCATCCTGCGCCGGTCGTGGATGGGCGCGGCCACCGACGCCACGCCCTCCCAGGTCTCCTCCACGTCCGCGGCCCAGCCACGCGCCCGGGTCAGGTCCAGCAGTTCCTCGAAGTCGTCCAGGGCCGTCACCGTGCGCGGGGTGAACGCCTTGCGCTCCACCTCCACCGCCTCGCTGTGCGCCACGGGGTCGTACGCGGACAGCACCTTCCCCAGGGCCGTGGAGTGCAGCGGCTGCATGGCGCCCACCTCCAGGACCTGGCGGCTGTCGTCCGGCCGGAAGACGTGGTGGATCACCAGCACCCCGTGCTGGTGCAGCACGCCCAGGTGGACGCTCTCCCCGCTGGACCTGGCCAGGTCGTCCGTCCACACCAGCGCCCGGGCCCGCAGTTCGTGCACGTCCAGGTAGCTGTTGCCGAGGCGCAGCAGCTCCGCGCCGAGCTGGTAGCGGCCCGACGCGGCGTCCTGCTCGACGAAGCCCTCCGACTGGAGCGTCCGCAGAATGCCGTGCGCCGTGCCCTTCGCCAGGCCCAGCGAGGACGCGATGTCGGAAAGACCCAGCCGGCGCTCCCCGCCCGCGAGCAGTCGCAGCATCGCCGCCGCTCGTTCAAGCGACTGGATGTTCTTCGCCATCCCCGGCCTGCTCCTTCACTTCATGGTTCGACAATGCTGAACACTATCGGCCTTTGCCGACCCCCGGCCACATGTCGGACAACCCCCGATGGTCTTGGCCGGACTTCGACGTCCCGCCCAGCATGCCGTCCGCCACGTGGAACGAGATGTCCACCCCGGGGGCGGGACGGTTACGCTGACGACGTGCGCCTCCCGCCCGGTGGCGCAAAGCCGACAGCCGTCGCACCTCAGGGAGCACCTCCATGGCCTCGTTGCCGACCCCGTCCACCGCGCCCGCAGCCCCGGCCGACAGCGCCGCCCGAGCCGCCGCCCTCCGCGAGGCCCTCGCGACGCGCGTGGTCGTCGCCGACGGCGCGATGGGCACGATGCTCCAGGCACAGGACCCGACGCTGGACGACTTCCAGCAGTTGGAGGGGTGCAACGAGATCCTGAGCGTCACCCGTCCCGACATCGTGCGCTCCGTCCACGAGGCGTACTTCTCCGTGGGCGTCGACTGCGTCGAGACCAACACCTTCGGCGCCAACCTCACCGCACTGGGCGAGTACGACGCGGCGGACCGCGTCGTCGAGCTGTCCGAGGCGGGAGCCCGCATCGCCCGCGAGGTCGCCGACGAGTTCACCGCCGCCACCGGGCAGCAGCGCTGGGTGCTCGGCTCCGTCGGCCCCGGCACCAAGCTGCCGACCCTCGGCCACACCACGTACACCGCGATCCGCGACGCCTACCAGCAGAACGCCGAGGGCCTCCTCGCCGGCGGCGCCGACGCCCTCATCGTCGAGACCACGCAGGACCTCCTCCAGACCAAGGCGTCCGTCGTCGCCGCCCGCCGCGCCATGGACGTGGCCGGCTACAGCGTCCCGCTGATCGTCTCCGTCACCGTCGAGACCACCGGCACCATGCTCCTCGGCTCCGAGATCGGCGCCGCGCTCACCGCGCTGGAGCCCCTCGGCATCGACATGATCGGCCTGAACTGCGCCACCGGCCCCGCCGAGATGAGCGAGCACCTGCGCTACCTCGCCCGCCACTCCCGCGTCGCCCTGTCCTGCATGCCGAACGCGGGCCTGCCCGTCCTCGGCAAGAACGGCGCCCACTACCCGCTCACCGCCCCCGAGCTCGCCGACGCGCAGGAGACCTTCGTCCGCGAGTACGGGCTCTCCCTCGTCGGCGGCTGCTGCGGCACCACGCCCGAGCACCTGCGGCAGGTCGTGGAGCGCGTGCGCGGCCTGACGCCGCCGGAGCGCGACCCGCGCCCCGAGCCGGGCGCGGCCTCCCTGTACCAGACGGTGCCCTTCCGGCAGGACACCGCGTACCTCGCCATCGGCGAGCGCACCAACGCCAACGGGTCGAAGAAGTTCCGCGAAGCCATGCTCGACGGGCGCTGGGACGACTGCGTGGAGATGGCCCGCGAGCAGATCCGCGAAGGCGCCCACATGCTCGACCTGTGCGTCGACTACGTCGGACGGGACGGCGTCGCCGACATGGAGGAGCTGGCCGGCCGCTTCGCCACCGCCTCCACCCTGCCGATCGTGCTGGACTCCACCGAGGTGGACGTCATCCGGGCGGGACTGCAGAAGCTCGGCGGCCGTGCCGTGATCAACTCCGTCAACTACGAGGACGGCGACGGCCCGGACTCCCGCTTCGCGAAGGTCACCCGGCTGGCCCGGGAGCACGGCGCCGCCCTGATCGCCCTCACCATCGACGAGGAGGGCCAGGCCCGCACGGCGGAGAAGAAGGTCGAGATCGCGCAGCGCCTCATCGCCGACCTCACCGGGAACTGGGGCATCCACGAGGAGGACATCCTCGTCGACTGCCTCACCTTCACCATCTGCACCGGCCAGGAGGAGTCCCGCAAGGACGGCATCGCCACCATCGAGGGAATCCGCGAGCTCAAGCGCCGCCACCCGAAGGTGCAGACGACGCTGGGCCTGTCGAACATCTCCTTCGGCCTCAACCCCGCCGCCCGCATCCTGCTGAACTCCGTCTTCCTCGACGAGTGCGTCAAGGCGGGCCTCGACTCCGCGATCGTGCACGCGTCGAAGATCCTGCCCATCGCCCGCTTCGACGAGGAGCAGGTCACCACCGCCCTCGACCTGATCTACGACCGGCGCTCCGAGGGCTACGACCCGCTCCAGAAGCTCATGGAGCTCTTCGAGGGCGCCACCGCCAAGTCCCTCAAGGCCGGCAAGGCCGAGGAGCTGGCGGCCCTGCCGCTGGATGAGCGCCTCAAGCGCCGCATCATCGACGGCGAGCGCAACGGCCTGGAGGCCGACCTCGACGAGGCCCTGACCACCCGCAAGGCACTCGACATCGTCAACGAGACCCTCCTCGACGGCATGAAGGTCGTCGGCGAGCTGTTCGGTTCCGGCCAGATGCAGCTGCCGTTCGTCCTGCAGTCCGCCGAGGTGATGAAGACGGCCGTCGCCCACCTCGAACCGCACATGGAGAAGAGCGACGACGGCGGCAAAGGCACCATCGTCCTGGCCACCGTGCGCGGCGACGTCCACGACATCGGCAAGAACCTCGTCGACATCATCCTCTCCAACAACGGCTACAACGTCGTCAACCTGGGCATCAAGCAGCCCGTCTCCGCCATCGTCGAGGCGGCCGAGGAGCACCGGGCCGACGTGATCGGCATGTCCGGACTCCTCGTCAAGTCGACCGTCGTGATGAAGGAGAACCTGGAGGAGCTCAACCAGCGAGACCTCGCCGCCAAGTACCCCGTGATCCTCGGCGGTGCCGCCCTCACCCGCGCCTACGTCGAGCAGGACCTGCACGAGGTGTACGAGGGCGAGGTCCGCTACGCCCGTGACGCCTTCGAGGGATTGCGCCTCATGGACGCCCTCGTCGCCGTCAAGCGCGGCGTGCCCGGCGCGGCACTGCCGGAGCTCCGCCCGCGCCGGGTCCGCGCCACGGCCGCGCCCGTCCAGGAGGAGGCCGCGCAGGACGGTGCGGTCCGCTCCGACGTCGCCACCGACAACCCGGTGCCCGAGCCGCCGTTCTGGGGCACGCGCGTCGTGAAGGGCATCCAGCTCAAGGAGTACGCCTCCTGGCTCGACGAGGGCGCCCTTTTCAAGGGGCAGTGGGGCCTGAAGCAGTCCCGCGCCGGGGACGGCCCCACGTACGAGGAGCTCGTTGAGACCGAGGGCCGGCCCCGCCTCCGCGGCTGGCTGGACCGTCTCCACACCGAGAACCTGCTCGAAGCCGCCGTCGTGCACGGCTACTTCCCGTGCGTGTCCAAGGGCGACGACCTGATCATCCTGGACGAGCGCGGCAACGAACGCACCCGGTTCACCTTCCCGCGCCAGCGCCGCGGCCGCCGGCTCTGCCTGGCGGACTTCTTCCGCCCGGAGGAGTCCGGCGAGACCGACGTGGTCGGTCTCCAGGTCGTCACCGTCGGTTCCCGCATCGGCGAGGCCACGGCCGAGCTCTTCGAGGCCGACGCCTACCGCGACTACCTGGAGCTGCACGGGCTGTCCGTGCAGCTCGCCGAGGCCCTCGCCGAGTACTGGCACGCGCGTGTCCGCGCCGAGCTGGGCTTCGGCGGGGAGGACCCGGACGCGATCGAGGACATGTTCTCCCTCAAGTACCGGGGCGCCCGCTTCTCCCTCGGTTACGGGGCCTGCCCCGACCTGGAGGACCGCGCCAAGATCGCGAACCTGCTGGAGCCGGAGCGCATCGGCGTGCACCTGTCAGAGGAGTTCCAGCTGCACCCCGAGCAGTCCACGGACGCGATCGTGATCCACCACCCGGAGGCGAAGTACTTCAACGCCCGCTGACCCCGCGGCCCCCACCGCCGGTCCCGGCCGCAGCTTCGCGCCGGGCCGCCCCGGGCACGGGAGCGGCCCGGCCCGGCGGGACGGCGCTGCGGTGCCCGCTCCTGCTCGCGGGCCGCGACCCCGGCGCCCGGCGGAGGCCGTCCTGGGAGCGCCGCCGGCCACCGGGTCACACCGACGGCCGTCTCCGCGACCCGGCGCCATCCCCGGACTGCCCCCCGCCCCGGGCGGCACCTCCTGCGGCCCGCCGCCACGGACCGCCCCCCGGAGGGAACGGCCCGCCGGTACGGGCTTCCCGTCAGGGGTCGGCCGTAGAGTTCCCGACGCTGGACGGCCTGCTTCGGTAGGGGACGGCCCGCGGGACCCGGTGCCGCCCACGCTTCCGGTGGAAGCGGCCCGTCGGTATGGGCGTCCCGTCAGGGGTCGGCCCGCCCATGTGGCCTGCCCCGGCACGGCCTGCTTCGGTAGGGGACGGCCCGCGGGACCCCGTGCCGCCCCCCGCCAGGGGTACGCGCTCCGTGGTGGCGCGGCGCCACGCCGTGGCCGCGGGGGCCACGCCCCGGCGCACGCCGACGTACACTGGTCGATCCAGCGCAGGCCGGTCGCATCCGTCCCGCGGGGAGCGCACCACGGCTCCCCGGGGGTCCGCGACCGGCCTTCTCGTCCCTCTTGGAGGTGTGCCGGATGACCAGCACCGTCCCCGCGTCCCCGAGCCGTACCACCGGCGGTTCGGCTCTGCAGGCCGTGTTCCTCGACATGGACGGCACCCTCGTCGACACGGAGGGCTTCTGGTGGGACGTGGAAGTCGCGGTCTTCGCGGACCTCGGACACCGGCTGGAAGAATCCTGGCGCGACATCGTCGTCGGCGGCCCCATGACCCGCAGCGCGGGCTACCTCATCGAGGCCACCGGCGCCGACATCAGCCTCCCCGAGCTCACCACCCTCCTCAACGACCGGTTCGAGGAGCGCATCGACGACGGCGTGCCGCTCATGCCCGGCGCCCGCCGGCTGCTCACCCAGCTCACCGCCCACGCCGTCCCCACCGCCCTGGTCTCCGCGTCGCACCGCCGCATCATCGACCGCGTCCTGCAGTCCCTCGGCCGCGACCACTTCACCGTCACCGTGGCGGGTGACGAGGTCCCCCGGACCAAGCCCCACCCGGACCCGTACCTGCTGGCGGCCCGCAGCGTCGGAGCCGACCCGGCCCGCTGCGCCGTCGTCGAGGACACCCCGACCGGTGTGGCCGCGGCCGAGGCCGCCGGGTGCCGGGTCGTCGCCGTCCCCTCGCTCGCGCCGATCGCACCCGCCGACGGCCGCGCGGTCGTCCGTTCCCTGGAAGAAGTCGATCTCGACTTTCTCCGCTCTCTGATCACCGGAACCGACTGAGCCGCACACCGAGCGTGGCATGCTGAATAGCCGAAAAACCCAGGGCTGCTAAGCGTGTATTCTCCGTGACCCTACGGAAAAGCGACGAACGTGACGTTGCTCACGCACGGTGGTCCCTGCACCGTGTCGGCAAGGGGTGGCATGCCCGGTACGGGCGACTTCGACCGCGTCCTTGTGTCCGGATTGATGAAGCGGTGTACGAAACATTCCTCCGCTACGCAGCCGTACGGGCACCGCGCGCTATCGCGTTCTGATGACCTCTCAACTTCACCCCGGTCCGGGATGAGTGGTGCTGCCACTAATCTTCTGGCGAGCACTGCGCCGCACATTCCCCGTCTTCCGGACCGCGACAGAAGCCACCGGGAACACGGGGTCGACCGTCCGCCGCCCGGCCCGGTCGCCCAGCCCCACAGGGCACCCGCGGCACAGGCTCCGCACACCGCCCCACCCCCCGTGCCGGATCCAGGAGTACGTCCCCCATGAACCGCAAGACCCTGGCGCTCACCGCCGCGGTCGGCCTCCTCGCGCCCCTCCTCGCGGCCTGCGGGAGCGACCCGAGCGGAGCCGCCCGACCGGGCGCCATCGTCGTCGGCACCACCGACCGGTTCACCGTCACCCAGGACGCTCCCGCACCCTTCGACCCCGCCCACGCCTACGACTCCGGCATCTGGAACGTGCTGCGCCAGACGGTCCAGACCCTCATGCGCATCCCGCGCGGCGGCGGGCGCCCCGTCCCCGACGCGGCCTCCGAGTGCCAGTTCACGGACAGCGCCAGCCGGCACTACCGCTGCTTCCTGCGCGAGGACCTCGTCTTCGCCGACGGCCAGCCCGTCACGGCCCAGGACGTCAAGTTCTCCGTCGAACGCGTCCTGGCCATCAAGGCCGACAACGGCGCCGCCGGTCTGCTGTCCACCGTCGACACCATCGAGACCAGGGGCTACCGCGAGGTCGTCTTCCACCTGCGCACCCCCGACGCCACGTTCCCGTACAAGCTGTCCACGCCCGTCGCGGGCATCGTCAGCAGCGACAAGTACGCCCACGACACCCTCCGCGCAGGCTTCCAGGTCGACGGCTCCGGCCCCTACACCATGGAGCCGGTGATGCGCGACGGCAGCCTCAGCAGCGTCGTGTTCAGCCGGAACCCGCGCTACCGGGGCGACGTCGAGATCCGCAACGAGACCGTCGAGCTGCGCTCCTTCCCCGACCCGGGCGCCATGGCGAGGGCCCTCGACGACGGTGCCATCGACATGATGACGCGCACGATGACACCCGAGCAGATCGAGGAACTCGACCGGAAGCCCACCGACGGCATCAAGCTCACCGAGGTCCCCGGACTGGAGATCCGCTACCTCGCCTTCAATACCGAGGCTCCGGAGGTCAAGGACAAGGCCGTCCGCCAGGCCATCGCCTCCCTCGTCGACCGCAACGAGATCGCCGCGCAGGTGTACGGGCCCACGGCCCAGCCCCTGTACTCGCTGATCCCCTCGACGATCGCCACCCACGCCAACGCGTTCTTCGACCGGTACGGAGAACCGAGCCGCGACAAGGCCGCGGCCATCCTCCGCGACGCCGGCGTCGACACACCGGTCAAGCTCACCCTGCACTACACGACGGACCACTACGGGACCGCGACGGCCCAGGAGTTCGCCGCCCTGCGCGACCAGCTGAACAAGAGCGGCCTCTTCGACGCCACCGCGGAGGGCACCGAGTGGTCCGCCTTCCGCGCCGCCCAGAAGCGCGGCGACTACGCCGTCTACGGCCTCGGCTGGTTCCCCGACTTCCCGGACCCCGACAACTACATCGCCCCGTTCCTCGACGGCGACAACTTCCTCAACACGCCCTACGTCAGCGACGAGGCCCGCGACCGGCTCATCCCCGCGTCCCGCCGCGAAGCGGACCGCGCAGCCGCCGCCGGCACCTTCCGCCGGCTCCAGGACATCGTGGCCCGCGACGTGCCGGTGCTCCCGCTCTGGCAGGGCAAGCAGTACGTCGCCTCCCGCGACACCCTCAACGGCGTCGAATGGGCGCTCAACACCTCCTCGGACCTGCAGCTCTGGGAGCTCGGCCGAGGAACCACCTGACCCCTGCTGTACCCGGGCCGTACCCCCAGCCCGGTCGTTCGAGAAATCCAGAGGCAAGGTTCCAGTGAAGGCACACACCAAGTGGCTGACGGCCCCGCTCGCCGCGGGGCTCGCCGCCGCCACCCTCAGCGGCTGCGGCACCGACGACGGCGCTGCCGCGGGCGGCGAGGGCAGGGTCGTCATCGGCATGTCCGACGAGGTCATGGCCACCGACCCGGCAGCCGGCTACGACCCGGGCTCCTGGCTGCTGTTCAACAACGTCTTCCAGTCCCTGATGAGCTTCCCCAACGGCGGCACCGAGCCCCAGCCGGAAGCCGCCGAGAACTGCGACTTCGACAAGGGCGCCAGCACCGTCTACCGCTGCACCCTGCGCGAGGGCCTGAAGTTCAGCAACGGCAACCCGCTCACCGCCGAGGACGTCAAGTTCTCCTTCGAGCGCGCCCTGAAGATCGACGACCCGAACGGCCCCGGCCCGCTGCTGTCGACCATCGACCACATCGAGACCCCGGACGAGAAGACCGTCGTCTTCACGCTGAAGGTCCCCGACGCCACCTTCCCCAGCAAGATCGCCTCCGGTGCCGGCTCCATCGTCGACCACCGCGAGTACCCGGCCGACGCCCTGCGCACCGACGGCAAGGCCGTCGGCTCCGGCCCCTACAAGCTGGACTCGTTCAGCGCCGAGGAGGCCGTGTTCTCCGTCAACGGCACCTACCAGGGCAACGCGAAGGTCCGCAACGGCGGCGTGACGCTGAAGCTCTACCAGGGCGACCGCAAGGCCCTCGCCGACGGCCTGCTGAACGGCGACATCGACGTCGCCTACCGCGGCCTCGCCGCCGCCGACATCAAGAACCTCAACGGCTCCCCGACCGCCGGCCAGAAGGGCATCGAGGTCCAGGAGGGCTCCAGCGCCGAGGTCCAGCACCTGGTCTTCAACATGAAGGACCCGGTCGCCGGCAAGCTCGGCGTCCGCCAGGCCGTCGCCTACCTCATCGACCGCGACGCCCTGGTCACGGACGTCTACCAGTCCACCGCCACCCCGCTCTACTCGATCGTCCCCGCCGGCATCCTCGGCCACAACA
The DNA here is from genome assembly GCF_001865245.1 of Streptomyces sp. CC53. Taxonomy (GTDB): domain Bacteria; phylum Actinomycetota; class Actinomycetes; order Streptomycetales; family Streptomycetaceae; genus Streptomyces. Next base: position 53,259 of record NZ_MKXB01000202.1, read on the forward strand.
CCGCCTTCTTCGACAAGTACGGCGACCAGCCGCAGCCCGCCAAGGCCAAGAAGGCCCTGGCCGACGCCGGCTTCGAGGACGGCAAGGTCAAGCTGACCCTGTACTCCACCCCCAACCGCTTCGGCCCCGGCACGGACGAGCAGATCCAGACCATCGCCAAGCAGCTCAACGACAGCGGCCTGTTCCAGGCCGAGGTCAAGTCCGTCGAGTACGAGCAGTACGAGAAGGACATCGCCGCGGGCAAGTGCGGCATCTACGTCAAGGGCTGGGTCCCGGACTACCCGGACCCGGACAACTTCACCCAGCCGTTCTTCGGCGACGGCAACGTCCTCGGCAACCACTACGAGAACAAGAAAATCACCGACAAGATCATCCCGGACACCGCGGCCGCCGCCGACCGCACCTCCGCCCAGGAGGCCTTCGGCACGCTGCAGAACCTCGTCGCCGACGACCTGCCGATCCTGCCGCTCTGGCAGGCCAAGCAGTACGCCGTCGCCTACAACACCGTCTCCGGCCTGGAGTGGACCCTCGACGCGTCGACCGTCTTCCGCTTCTGGGAGATCAAGAAGGGCTGACCCGCCCTGCGCCCACCGCGCACACGACACGGCGGCCGCCCCGGGAACCCTCCCGAGGCGGCCGCCGCCGTCACCAGGACTACTGCGCCCCCGGGCGCACCAGACCGCTCTCGTACGCGTACACCGCGGCCTGCACCCGGTCCCGCAGCCCCAACTTCGTCAGCACATGACCCACGTGGGTCTTCACCGTCGTCTCCGACACGAACAGATCCGCCGCGATCTCCGCGTTCGACAGGCCCCGCGCCACCAGCTTCAGCACCTCCACCTCACGCTCCGTCAAGGTGTTCAGCGCGTCGGGGACCGGCTCCTCACCCGACGGCAGATGCCCCGCGTACTTGTCGAGCAACCGCCGCGTGATGCTGGGCGCCAGCATCGCCTCACCGGCCGCCACCACCCGGATCGCCTGCACCAACTCCTGCGCGGGGGCATCCTTCAGCAGGAAACCGCTCGCCCCCGCCTTCAACGCCTCCACCACGTACTCGTCCAGGTCGAACGTCGTCAGCACCAGCACCTTCGCCGGACCGTCCCGCCCCGGACCGGTGATCTGACGCGTCGCCTCCACCCCGTCCATCCGGGGCATCCGGATGTCCATCAGCACCACGTCCGGCTGCAACGCCCGCACCTGGTCGAGGGCCTGGAGACCGTCCCCGGCCTCACCGACCACCGCCAGGTCCCCCTCGGCCTCCAGAATCATCCGGAACCCGGTACGCAGCAGTGGCTGGTCATCGACCAGCAGGACGCGGATAGCCACGGAAACTCCTTAACAGATCACGGGACCCGCCCCATTCTGCCCCCACCCGCCCCCGCGCACCCACCGCGCCTCACGCCTCCGCACCACCCGCGAGCAGCGGGTACACCGGCGGAGCGCCCCCGAACTCCGGACACAGCGCCTGGTGGTCGCACCACCCGCACAGCCGAGTCCGCCGCGGCCGCCAGTCACCCGTCTCCGTCGCCCGCCGGATCGCCTCCCACAGCGCCAGCAGCCTCCGCTCCACCCGCCGCAGGTCCGCCTCCACCGGGTCGTACGTGATCACGTCACCGCTGCCCAGGTACACCAGCTGCAACCGGCGCGGCAGCACACCCTTCAACCGCCGCACCACCAGCGCGTAGAACACCATCTGGAACCACGCCTCGTCCGCGTACTCCGGCCGCGGCGCCCGGCCCGTCTTGTAGTCGACGATCCGCACCTCACCCGTCGGCGCCACGTCCACCCGGTCGATCACCCCGCGCAACCGCAGCCCCGAATCCAGCTCCGCCTCCACGGACAGCTCCCGCTCGGCCGGCTCCAGGGACGTCGGGTCCTCCAGCGCGAACCACCGCTCCACCAGGCCCTCGGCCTCCCCGAGCCACTGCGCCAGCCGCTCACCCTCCGGGTCGTCCGCGAACAGCTCCCCCAGCTCCGGCCGCGACTCCAGCAGCCGGTCCCACTGCCGAGGCACCAGCGCCCGCGCCCGCGGAGCCGTGCGCTCCGCAGCGGGCGCGTCGAACAACCGCTCCAGCACCGCGTGCACCAGCGTGCCGCGCGTCGCCGCCTCACTCGGCTTCTCCGGCAGCCGGTCGATCACCCGGAACCGGTACAGCAGCGGACACCGCATGAAGTCGCTCGCCCGTGAGGGCGACAGCGACGACGGCGGCCGCGGCCCCGACGGCTCCTGCGGCCGGGGCACCGCGGGCTCCTGCGCCCGCGAAGCAGGCGCCTCCGGGCTCGGCGCAGGCGCCTCCGGGCTCGTCGGGGAAGGCTGCGGGCTCGTCGTCATGACTCAGACCCTACGGCCCGCCACTGACAGCGAGCGACATACCATCGACGGCAGACCCCCACGCACTGCATGATCGAGCAGGAAACACCCTCACGCTCCACATCGAAGGGAACCCGTGAACCAGGACGACGAGAGCGGCGGCCGCAAGCCCCCGCGGTCCGACACGGCAGGCACCACGCGCGACACCGCAGGGCCGCGCCGCGCCGGCGAGCCCGGCGGCGGCATCCTCATGGGCCGCGCCTTCGGCGTGCCCATTTACGTCGCCCCCAGCTGGTTCCTCGTCGCCGCCCTCATCACCTGGGTCTTCGGCAACCAGCTGGACCGCGTCCTGCCCGAGCTCGGCGCCGCACGCTACCTCGTCTCCCTCTTCTTCGCCGTGGCCTTCTACGGCTCCGTCCTCGTCCACGAGCTCGCCCACACCGTCGCCGCCCTCCGCTTCAAACTGCCCGTCCGCCGCATCCGGCTCCAGTTCTTCGGCGGCGTCTCCGAGATCGAGAAGGACTCGGACACCCCCGGCCGCGAGTTCGTCCTCGCCTTCGTCGGCCCCCTGCTCTCCCTCGTCCTCGCCGCCGTCTTCTACGCCGGGATGACCGCCGTCGAACCAGGCACCGTACCGGGCGTCCTGCTCGCCGGCCTGATGATCTCCAACCTCATCGTCGCCGCCTTCAACCTGCTCCCCGGCCTCCCCCTCGACGGCGGCCGCATGCTCCGCGCCGTCGTCTGGAAAATCAGCGGCAAACCCATGACCGGCACGGTCGCCGCCGCCTGGGTCGGCCGCGCCCTCGCCGTCACCGTCCTCATCGGCCTGCCCCTCCTCACCCACACCGGCGCCCTCGGCTACCCCAGCGACCAGGTCAGCGGCATGGACACGCTCATGGACGCGCTCCTCGCCGCCATCCTCGCCGCCATCATCTGGACCGGAGCAGGCAACAGCCTCCGCATGGCCCGCCTGCGCGAACACCTCCCCGAACTGCGCGCCCGCGCCCTCACCCGCCGGGCCGTCCCCGTACCCTCCGAGACCCCGCTCTCCGAAGCCCTCCGCCGCGCCAACGACGCCGGCGCCCGCGCCCTCGTCGTCGTCGACGGCCACGGCAGGCCCACCGCCCTCGTCCGCGAGGCCGCCATCGTCGGCATCCCCCAGCACCGCCGCCCCTGGGTCGCCGTCAGCGGACTCGCCCAGGACCTCACCGAAGACATGAAGGTCCCCGCCGAACTCGCCGGCGAAGCCCTGCTGGAGAAGCTCCGCGAGACCCCCGCCACCGAGTACCTCGTCGTCGAGGACACCGGCGAGATCTACGGCGTCCTGTCCACCGTCGACGTCGAACGCGCCTTCGTCCGCGCCATGGCCCGCCCCGCCACCCCCTGACGGCCCCCACCCCGCCCCCGGCCGGAAGAGCCCCCGCGGCCCGGTACCCTGGTCACATGTCCGAACCGACCGGTGCCGCCCGCCGTCGCGGGCCCTTCAAGGTCGGGGACCAGGTCCAGCTCACCGACCCCAAGGGACGCCACTACACGTTCACGCTCGAAGCCGGGAAGAACTTCCACACCCACAAGGGTTCCTTCCCCCACGACGAGCTGATCGGCGCCCCCGAGGGCAGTGTCGTCCGTACCACGGGAAACGTCGCGTACCTCGCGCTGCGCCCCCTGCTCCCCGACTACGTCCTGTCCATGCCCCGCGGGGCCGCCGTCGTCTACCCGAAGGACGCGGGGCAGATCCTCGCCTTCGCCGACATCTTCCCCGGCGCCCGGGTCGTCGAGGCCGGCGTCGGCTCCGGCTCGCTGAGCGCCTTCCTGCTGCGCGCCATCGGCGACAGCGGCATGCTGCACTCGTACGAGCGCCGCGAGGACTTCGCAGAGATCGCCAAGGCCAACGTCGAACGCTACTTCGGCGGACCCCACCCGGCCTGGCAGCTCACCGTGGGCGACCTCCAGGACAACCTCAGCGACACCGACGTCGACCGGGTCATCCTGGACATGCTCGCCCCCTGGGAGTGCCTGGAGGCCGCCTCCAAGGCCCTCGTGCCCGGCGGCATCCTCTGCTGCTACGTCGCGACCACCACCCAGCTCGCGCGCACCGTGGAGTCCATCCGCGAGACCGGCTGCTACGCCGAGCCGCAGCCCTGGGAGACCATGATCCGCAACTGGCACGTCGAGGGACTCGCCGTCCGCCCCGACCACCGCATGATCGGGCACACCGGCTTCCTCGTCACCGCCCGCCGCCTGGCCGACGGCGTCGAGCCGCCCATGCGCCGCCGCCGACCCGCCAAGGGCGCGTACGGCGAGGACTACGAGGGCCCCAACAAGGGCTGACGCCCGAGCCGGAGCCGCACGCCCAGCCCCGAGCCCCCGTCAGCACGGCAACACCACCGCGCCGCCGCCCGGTTCCCGCCTCCACACGGGAACCGGGCGGCGGCGCCGACACATTGGCGACCGGCCCGCCGCCCACCCGACCGGACGGCAGCCCCCCCTGTTCCCTGCCCCTGTGACGTATGGCACGATGCAGCCCACCCCTCCACGCACCGTCACAGGAGACCCCCCGCGTGCAGCCCGCCGCCCTCCCGGACCTCGCGCACACCCCCGGCCTGGCGCACACCCGCGCCCGCCCCGTGCACTGGCTCACCACCGCCGCCGCCGTGGCAGGCGTCATCGCCCTCGCCGGACTACTGCAACCCCGGACCGCGACCGCCACCCACCCGGGCGGTGACACCTCCGTGCCCGCCCCCGCTCCGGCCCCCGACGCCCAGGCGGTCACCTACCCCCTCGACTGCGCGGGCGCCCCCGTCGCCGTCGCCGCCACCGCCACCGGCGACCTCGACGGCGACGGCCGACCGGAGACCGTCACCTCCGCACACTGCCAGGCCGGCTCCGGCACCCCGCCACACGGCCTGTACGTCCTCACCCACGGCCAGGGCGCCACCGCGCCCCGGCTCGTCGCCACCCTCGTCGAACCAGCCCAGGGCCTCACCACCACCCGGCTCGCCGTCCGCGACGGAACGATCACCGTGACCCTGCTCGGCTACTCCGCCCCCGACGTGCCCCGCTGCTGCCCCGACCGCAACGAAACCGCCAACTGGCGATGGGCGGCCGGGACGTTCCTGCGGACGACCACCGACACAGAAGGTCAATAAGCCGTCACTCCGCGTCCGGCCCGTACACCTCGACGCTGTCCGAAACGCGCCGTACGTGGATGCACTCGCCCGGGCACTCCCGGGCCGAGTCCACCACGTCCTGAAGCAGCGGAAGCGGAACCGGAGCCGTCGCCCCCGGATCCTGCAACAACTCGTCCTCCGCGCCCTTCACGTACGCCAGACCGTCGATGTCCAGCTCGAACACCTCCGGCGCGTACTGCGCGCAGATCCCGTCCCCCGTGCACAGGTCCTGGTCGATCCAGACCTCCAGAACCTCTCCGGTAGCCGTGGAAGGAGCCTCGTGCTGCGCGGTCATATGCCTGCCGTTTCCTGCGTCAAGTGAACCATCGTCAGACAAGTCGGGCCCCGCCTGACGGGTGTTGGCCACCGACGACGATACAACCGGCCGCTTTTCGATGTTGAAGGGTGGGTATTCCCTTGACACGAGGGAGAGCGCAAGGGTGAAGATCGGACACACCCCCGGAGTCTTCGTGATCTAGGGGTTTCAATCACCACCCACGCAGGTAGGGTCTGGAAGCGTCCAGCTCCCCTTGGAGGAGGTGAGGACCGTGGCAGCCCACGACGACGACATCAACCGCGGCATCCGGCCGGGGCGGGGGTCTGATGACCCTGCCGGACAGGTCGCCTACCTAGAGCAGGAAATCGCCGTCCTGCGACGCAAGCTCGCCGACTCTCCGCGGCACACGAGGATTCTCGAAGAGCGGATCGTCGAGCTGCAGACCAACCTGGCCGGCGTGTCCGCACAGAACGAGCGGCTCGCCAGCACGCTCCGTGAAGCCCGCGACCAGATCGTGGCCCTCAAGGAAGAAGTCGACCGGCTCGCACAGCCGCCCGCCGGCTTCGGCGTCTTCCTCCAGGCCAACGACGACGGCACCTGCGACATCTTCACCGGAGGCCGCAAACTCCGCGTGAACGTCAGCCCGAGCGTGGACCTCGACGAGCTGAAGCGCGGCCAGGAGGTCATGCTCAACGAAGCGCTCAACGTGGTCGACGCCATGGAATTCGAGCGCGCCGGCGACATCGTCACCCTGAAGGAGATCCTGGAGGACGGCGAACGCGCGCTGGTCCTCGGCCACACCGACGAGGAACGAGTCGTACGGCTCGCCGAGCCCCTGCTGGACGCCACGATCCGGCCCGGCGACGCCCTGCTGCTCGAACCCCGCTCCGGATACGTCTACGAAGTCGTCCCCAAGAGCGAGGTCGAGGAACTCGTCCTCGAAGAGGTACCCGACGTCGACTACAACAAGATCGGCGGCCTGGGCAACCAGATCGAGCTGATCCGCGACGCCGTCGAGCTCCCGTACCTCTACCCCGACCTGTTCCAGGAGCACGAGCTGCGCCCGCCCAAGGGCATCCTGCTCTACGGACCGCCCGGCTGCGGCAAGACCCTCATCGCCAAGGCCGTCGCGAACTCGCTCGCCAAGAAGGTCGCCGAGGTCACCGGCCAGCCCGCGGGGAAGAGCTACTTCCTCAACATCAAGGGCCCCGAGCTCCTCAACAAGTACGTCGGGGAGACCGAGCGGCACATCCGCCTCGTCTTCCAGCGGGCCCGCGAGAAGGCAAGCGAGGGCACCCCCGTCATCGTCTTCTTCGACGAGATGGAATCCCTCTTCCGCACCCGCGGCTCCGGCGTCAGCTCCGACGTCGAGAACACCATCGTCCCGCAGCTCCTCGCCGAGATCGACGGCGTGGAGGGCCTGGAGAACGTCATCGTCATCGGCGCCTCCAACCGCGAGGACATGATCGACCCGGCGATCCTGCGACCCGGCCGGCTCGACGTCAAGATCAAGATCGAACGCCCGGACGCCGAGGCCGCCCGGGACATCTTCGCCAAGTACCTCACCCCGACCCTGCCCCTCCACGCCGACGACCTGGCCGAACACAGCGGCGACAAGGACGCCGCAGCCGACGCCATGATCCAGTCCGTCGTGGAGCAGATGTACGCGGAGTCCGAGGAGAACCGCTTCCTCGAGGTCACCTACGCCAACGGCGACAAGGAAGTCCTGTACTTCAAGGACTTCAACTCCGGCGCCATGATCCAGAACATCGTGGACCGGGCGAAGAAAATGGCCATCAAGGCCTACCTCGACCACAACCAGAAAGGCATCCGCGTCTCCCACCTCCTCCAGGCATGCGTGGACGAGTTCAAGGAGAACGAGGACCTGCCCAACACCACCAACCCGGACGACTGGGCCCGCATCTCCGGAAAGAAGGGCGAGCGGATCGTCTTCATCCGCACCCTCGTCACCGGAAAGCAGGGCGCCGACACCGGCCGCTCCATCGACACGGTGGCGAACACCGGCCAGTACCTGTAAAAGGGCCAGCCACACCACCAGCGAAACGCAGCACGGCTGCGGATGTCCCGGCGCCCCACGGGGCACGGCATCCGCAGCCGCCTGCTTTCCACGCGGCTCGGTCACGCACACACCGGACCGACCAATGACCCAATTGATCTCCCCCCCAGCGCAAAGGCGCTCTAGGCTCTTCCGTACCGCCGATGCGCGCGTGCGGGGTCGGGCACCGCACAGGCATCGGGGAACCGGTACCGGAGCGCCGTTCCCACCGACGGAACGCCGCCGGGCAAGGAGGGCCGCATGACCGTACGGCGAGTAATGGGCATCGAGACGGAGTACGGGATCTCCGTCCCAGGGCACCCGAACGCCAATGCCATGCTCACCTCGTCCCAGATCGTCAACGCCTACGCGGCGGCGATGCACCGGGCGCGCCGCGCCCGCTGGGACTTCGAGGAGGAGAACCCGCTGCGTGACGCCCGCGGCTTCGACCTCGCCCGCGAGGCCGCCGACGCCAGCCAGCTCACCGACGAGGACATCGGCCTCGCCAACGTCATCCTGACCAACGGCGCCCGGCTCTACGTGGACCACGCCCACCCGGAGTACAGCGCCCCCGAGGTCACCAACCCGCGCGACGCCGTCCTCTGGGACAAGGCCGGCGAGCGCATCATGGCCGAGGCCGCGGAACGGGCCGCCCAGCTCCCCGGAGCCCAGCCCATCCACCTCTACAAGAACAACACCGACAACAAGGGCGCCTCCTACGGCACCCACGAGAACTACCTGATGAAACGGGAAACACCCTTCTCGGACATCGTCAGGCACTTGACGCCCTTCTTCGTCTCCCGCCAGGTCGTCACCGGCGCCGGCCGCGTCGGCATCGGCCAGGACGGCCAGGAACACGGCTTCCAGATCAGCCAGCGCGCCGACTACTTCGAGGTCGAAGTCGGACTGGAGACCACACTCAAGCGGCCCATCATCAACACCCGCGACGAGCCGCACGCCGACGCCGAGAAGTACCGCCGCCTCCACGTGATCATCGGCGACGCGAACCTCTCCGAGATCTCGACCTACCTCAAGCTGGGCACGACCGCCCTGGTCCTCTCGATGATCGAAGACGGCTTCATCACCGTCGACCTGGCCGTGGACCAGCCCGTACGGACCCTCCACCAGGTCTCCCACGACCCGGGCCTCCAACGGCTGATCACCCTCCGCAGCGGCCGGACACTCACCGCGGTGCAGCTCCAGATGGAGTACTTCGAGCTGGCCCGCAAGTACGTCGAGGACCGCTTCGGTACCGACGCCGACGAGCAGACCAAGGACGTCCTCACCCGGTGGGAGGACACCCTGAACCGCCTGGAGAACGACCCCATGAGCCTCTCCGGCGAGCTCGACTGGGTCGCCAAGCGCGAGCTCATGGAGGGCTCCCGGCGCCGCAACGGGCTCGACGGGGACGCGGCCCGCCTGCACCTGGTGGACCTCCAGTACGCCGACGTGCGCCCCGACAAGGGGCTGTACAACCGTCTGGCGGCCCGGGGCAAGATGAAGCGGCTCCTGACCGAGGACGACGTGGAGAGGGCCGAGAAGCAGCCTCCTGAGGACACCAGGGCCTACTTCCGCGGCCGCTGCCTGGAGCAGTACGCCGACGACGTCGCCGCGGCCTCCTGGGACTCGGTGATCTTCGACCTCCCCGGCCGCGACTCCCTCCAGCGCGTACCGACGCTGGAGCCGCTGCGCGGCACGAAAGCCCACGTGAAGGACCTGCTGGACCGCTGCCGCAACGCCGAGGAGCTGGTGCGGGTCCTTTCCGGCGGCTGAGACACGCTTCCCGGGGGCCACCGCAGGGAATCATGAAGGTGGCCCCCCGACGTTCAGAAAGACAGGGCCGATGTCGGACCCGGCTAGTAGGGTCTGATCTTGAGACACCTGACCAAGCGGGCATATCCAAGCGGGGTGAGGGAAATGGCGACCAAGGACACCGGCGGCGGCCAGCAGAAGGCCACACGCTCCACCGAGGAGGTCGAGGAGCAGGCGCCCGAGGCGCAGGCTTCGGAGGACCTCAAGGAGCGTCACGAGAAGCTCAGCGACGACGTGGACTCCGTCCTCGACGAGATCGACGATGTCCTCGAGGAGAACGCCGAGGACTTCGTGCGAAGTTTCGTTCAGAAGGGTGGCCAGTAAGGCCTTATCGCCTTCGAAACGAAGGCGATAAGGGGGGTGTGCCGGAGTTGAAGGAAGACGAGAAGCGCTGCTCGCGGTGCGGTGACTCCAAGCCGCGAGCAGACTTCGCCAAGAACAGGTCGTCCCGGGACGGCCTTCAGTCGTACTGCCGTCCGTGCTGGGCGGACTACCACCAGCAGAGGCAGCTGGCGCGGGGCATGAACATCCGGCCGCGTGTGCCGGGGCCGCCGGGACACAAGTGCTGTCGGCCGTGCGGCATGATCAAGCCGCACAGCGAGTGGAACCGGAACCGGTCGGCGTCCGACGGGCTCTCGACCGCCTGTAAGGAATGCCTCAAGGCCAAGGGGCGAGCAGGCCACCTGCGACGCCAGTACGGCATCACGGACGCTGAGCTCGGCGCGATGATCGAGGCGCAGGCCGGCGTCTGTGCGATCTGCCAGAGCGGCCCACCCGAGCATGTGGATCACTGTCACAAGACGGGTAGGGTCCGTGGCGTACTGTGCTTCAACTGCAATTCGGCCATCGGCAAGTTGCGCGACGATCCTGCCATCGTTCGCCGGGCCGCCACATACCTGGAGGGGAACGCGTGGAAGCCAACACTCGAACCACAGGGCGTCTGCCGGCTGCCTTCCTGACGCCCGGGTCGTCGTCCTTCATGGACTTCCTGGGCGAGCACTCGCCCGAGCTGCTGCCGGGGCGGCGGGTGCTGCCGCCCGTACAGGGGGCGATCGAGGTGCCGCACGGGACGACGATCGTCGCCGTCACGTTCCCCGGGGGCGTCGTGCTGGCGGGTGACCGGCGGGCCACCATGGGCAACATGATCGCGCAGCGGGACATCGAGAAGGTGTTCCCCGCGGACGAGTACTCGGCGGTCGGCATCGCGGGCACGGCCGGGCTCGCCGTGGAGATGGTGAAGCTGTTCCAGCTGGAGCTGGAGCACTTCGAGAAGGTCGAGGGCACCCAGCTCTCCCTGGAGGGCAAGGCGAACCGTCTCTCCACCATGATCCGCAGCAATCTGGGCATGGCTCTTCAGGGCCTGGCGGTGATCCCGCTGTTCGCCGGCTGGGACCTGGACCGTGAGCGGGGCCGGATCTTCTCGTACGACGTCACCGGCGGCCGCTCTGAGGAGCAGGGGTACGCCGCCACGGGCTCCGGTTCGCTCTTCGCGCGCGGCTCCATGAAGAAGCTCTACCGCGAGGACCTCACCGAGGAGCAGGCCGTCACCCTGGTGGTGCAGGCGCTGTACGACGCGGCGGACGACGACTCCGCCACGGGCGGCCCGGACATGGCCCGCAGGATCTTCCCCATCGTCAGCGTGATCGGCGACGAGGGCTACCGGCGGCTCACCGAGGAGGAGTCCGCCGATGTGGCCCGGTCGGTCCTGGAACGCCGCCTGGAGCACCCGGACGGCCCGCGCGCCGCGCTGCTGTGATGTACCCGCCACTGACAGAAAGGGACGGATAGCCGGTGTCGACGCCGTTCTATGTCTCACCCCAGCAGGCCATGGCCGACCGGGCGGAATACGCCCGCAAGGGCATCGCCCGGGGCCGCAGCCTCGTCGTGATGCAGTATGCCGACGGCATCGTCTTCGTCGGCGAGAACCCGTCCCGTGCGCTGCACAAGTTCAGCGAGATCTACGACCGGATCGGCTTCGCCGCCGCCGGCAAGTACAACGAGTACGAGAACCTGCGCATCGGCGGTGTCCGCTACGCCGACCTGCGCGGCTACACCTACGACCGGGGCGACGTCACGGCCCGCGGCCTCGCGAACGTGTACGCGCAGACGCTGGGCACGATCTTCTCCAGTGCGGGGGAGAAGCCCTATGAGGTGGAGTTGGTCGTCGCGGAGGTGGGGGAGGCGCCGGAAGGCGACCAGATCTACCGCCTGCCGCACGACGGGTCGATCGTCGACGAGCACGGTTCGGTGGCGGTCGGCGGCAGTGCCGAGCAGATCGGCAGCTTCCTGGACCAGCGGCACCGTGACGGCATGTCGCTTGCGGAGGCGCTGAAGCTGGCCGTGCAGGCGCTGTCGCGGGACAACAGCGGCAGTGAGCGGGAGATCCCGGCTGAGCGGCTGGAGGTCGCGGTGCTGGACCGTACGCGGCCGCAGTCCCGCAAGTTCAAGCGGATCGTCGGGCGGCAGCTGGCACGGCTGCTGGCGGCGGAGGAGCCGGCGAGCACGCCGACGGACGCCGACTCGGACGAGGCGGAGGGTGAGGGCCCCGCGGGTCCCGGCATCGCCAAGCTGTAGTCCGCGGGCCGTCGGTGCCCCGGTCCGCCCTTCACGGCGGGCCGGGGCACGCGTGTGTTCAGGGGCGGATGGGGGGAGGCGCCGTTGAGCCGCGGACCATGAGGGTGACCGGCAGGTCCCCGGGTGTGGCGGGTCGGCCTTCCAGGACGGCGAGGAGCGCTTCCATGCCGCGCTCCCCGATGCGTTCGGCGGGCAGGCGGACGGTGGTGAGTTCGGGTTCGAGGGCGGTGGCGAGGGCGAGGTCGTCGAAGCCGGTCACCGACAGGTCTTCGGGGACCCGCAGGCCGAGGCGCCGTGCGGCCTTGCAGGCGCCGGCGGCGAGGAGGTCGTCGTCGCAGATCAGGGCGGTCGGCCGGGGGCCGGGTGCGGTGAGGGCACGCTCGGCGGCGGCGCAGGCGCCGGGGACGTCCAGCGGGGTGGTGACGGTGCGCACGGACACGTCGGGGTGGCTGGTGCCGAGGCAGGTGGCCAGGGCCCGGGCGCGGACGTGGAAGGTCCAGGACGGGACGGCCGATGCCAGGTGCAGGAAACGGCGGTGGCCGAGGGTGAGGAGGTGGTCGGTGATCTGCCGCATGCCGTCGGCGACGTCGAGGTTCACCTGGGCGGCCGAGCCGGGGTCGGCGGGGTCGCTGTCGAGCATGACGAGGGGCAGGTCGGTGCCGCGGATGCCGGTGAGGGCGTCGGCGGCCATGGAGGAGGCGATGACGCCGTCCAGGGCGGCGCGTGCGGAGGCGAAGGGGTCCCTGGCCGGTCCGGTGCCTTCGGGGGAGGGGTAGAGGACGACACCGAAGTCGTGGCGGGCGGCGACGGTGGCGGCGCCGCTGTAGACGCGTGCGAAGAACTCGTTGGTGAGGGCGGGGACGACGAGCAGGGCGGTGCGGGTGCGGCCCAGGCGCAGGGTGCGGGCTGCGAGGTTGGGCCGGTAGCCGAGGTCGCCGGCGGTGCGGCGGACCAGGTCGGCGGTGCGCTCGGAGACGCGGCCGCGCCACTTGTCGCCGAGGACGAGGGAGACGGTGGCCTGGGAGACGCCGGCGGCGCGGGCCACGTCGCGGCTGGTGGGGCGGGCCGCGCCGGGGGGTTCTGTGGCCTTCACGTCCGTCTCCTCGTCGTGGTGGTCGCTGGGTGGGTGTTGTGCGGCTGGACCGCGGGTCTGGCGACATGGTACGTATGACGCACCAGGAAGTTATACGTAAAACCTCGGTCGGGGCCGAGGAGAAGGGCAGGGCGGGACATGGGCGCGGCAGGCTCCGGCGGGTACGCCGACATCCTCAGGGCGCCGCATGCCGCGCGGCTGCTCGTCGGCACGCTGGTGGGGCGGCTGCCGAACGGCACCGGGCACATCGCGATCGTGCTGTTCACCCGGGCGGAGGGCGGCAGCTACACCCTGGCGGGTGCGCTGGCGGCGGTGTACGGGCTGGCGACGGCCGTGGGGCAGCCGGTGCTCGGCCGGGCGGTCGACCTGTACGGGCAGCCCCGTGTGCAGCTGCCGGCGGCCGCGGTGTCGGCGCTGGGCATGGCCGCCCTGGCGGCGGTCGGCACCGGCTCGCTGCCGCTCGCGTTCGCGGCGGTGGTCGTGGCGGGCCTGTTCACCCCGCCGCTCGAAGGGGGCCTGCGGGCGTTGTGGCCGAGCGTGCTGGGCCGCCAGGACCGGGTGCACCGGGCGTACGCGCTGGACGCGGTGGCCCAGGAGGTCATGTACACGGTGGGGCCGTTGCTGGTGACGTTGCTGGTGTGGCTGTGGTCGCCCGCCGCGGCGCTGCTGGTGATCAATGCGGTGGGGCTGCTGGGTGCCCTGTCGGTGGTCGCGTCGGCGCCCTCGCGGGCCTGGCGGTCGGAGCCGCGGGAGGCGCACTGGCTCGGTGCGCTGCGGTCGCCGGGGCTGCTGGCGCTGCTGGCGGCGTTCTTCTTCGTGGGGCTCGCGCTGGGGTCCATCACGGTCGCGGCGATGGCGTACGCGGAGGACGGGAACGGTGGCGAGGGCACGTACGGAGCGTTGATGGCCGCGTTGGGTCTGGGGGCCCTGGCGGGTGGTCTGGTGTACGGGGCCCGGCCGTGGGCGGGAGCGCCGGAGGCCCGGCTGCGGGTGCTGGCGGGGTTGCTGGCCCTGGGGTACGTGCCGCTGCTGCTGACGCCCGGGCCGGTGGCGATGGCGGTGCTGTCGGCGGTGGCGGGCGTCTTCCTGGCTCCGGCCATCGCCTGCGCGTTCCTCGTGGTGGACCGGCATGCGCCGCGGGGGACGGTGACGGAGGCGTTCTCGTGGCTGGTGACGACGTTCGGCGTGGGGGCCTCGGTGGGTACCGCGGCGGCCGGACCCGCGGTGGAGCTGGTGGGCGTCCCCGCCGGGTTCGCGGTGGCGGTGGCGGGTGGTGCGGCCGCGCTGGGCGTGCTGGTGGCCACGGGCCGGGTGCTGGCGCCGCCGGCCCGCGCGGGTGCGGCTCCGGTCGTCCGCGCGGAGGTCCCGGACGCCGGGCCGGAGGGTGGCCGGGCGGTGCGGGCCGAGGGGCAGGGCGCCGTTCCCTCCGGGGGTCCGGCCGCCCGCGGCGAGGGGTGAGCCGGAGCCGGGCGCCTGGCGCGCCGGGGGCGGGCGGGCCTCCTGGTGCCGCCGGCCGGGCGGCTCGACGGGGGGCCTGTTTCGGGAATCGAGTGAAACGGTCCTGCCGAACCCGGTTTCAGGTACGGCCCTGAGGCGTAATGTTCAGTCATGGACCGCCGCATTTTCGGGCTGGAGAACGAGTACGGCGTCACGTGCACGTTCAGGGGACAGCGCCGGCTGTCGCCGGACGAAGTGGCGCGCTACCTCTTCCGCCGTGTCGTGTCATGGGGCCGCAGCAGCAACGTGTTTCTGCGCAACGGCGCCCGGCTCTACCTCGATGTCGGGTCGCATCCGGAATACGCGACGCCGGAATGCGACAACGTGGTGGAGCTGGTCACGCATGACAAGGCCGGCGAGCGCATTCTGGAAGGTCTGCTCGTGGACGCCGAACGCCGCCTGCACGAGGAGGGAATCGCGGGCGACGTCTACCTGTTCAAGAACAACACCGACTCGGCGGGCAACTCCTATGGTTGCCATGAGAACTATCTCGTCGCGCGGCACGGTGAGTTCTCGCGGCTCGCGGACATCCTGATCCCGTTTCTCGTCACGCGGCAGTTGCTGTGCGGGGCGGGAAAGGTGCTGCAGACGCCGCGCGGCGCGGTCTACTGCGTCAGCCAGCGCGCGGAGCACATCTGGGAGGGCGTCAGCTCGGCGACCACCCGCTCCCGGCCGATCATCAACACCCGGGACGAGCCGCACGCGGACGCGGAGCGCTACCGCCGCCTCCACGTCATCGTCGGCGACTCCAACATGTCCGAGACGACCATGCTGCTGAAGGTGGGCGCCACCGACCTCGTGCTGCGCATGATCGAGGCGGGCACCGTCATGCGCGACCTCACGCTGGAGAACCCGATCCGGGCGATCCGCGAGGTCAGCCACGACATCACGGGTCAGCGCAAGGTGCGCCTGGCCAGTGGCCGCGAGGCGTCCGCGCTGGAGGTGCAGCGGGAGTACTTCGAGAAGGCGGCCGACTTCGTCGACCGGCGCGGGATCCGCACCGGGGTCGTCGCACAGGTGCTGGAGCTGTGGGAGCGGACCCTGGACGCCGTCGAGGCGGAGGACCTGGACCGCATCGCGACGGAGATCGACTGGGTCATGAAGTACAAGCTGCTGGAGCGCTACCGCGCCAAGCACAACATGACGATGTCGCACCCGAGGATCGCGCAGATAGACCTCGCGTACCACGACATCCACCGCCGCCGAGGGCTGTACTACCTGCTGGAGAAGAAGGGGCAGGCGGCGCGGGTCTGCAACGATCTGAAGATCTTCGAGGGCAAGTCCGTGCCGCCGCAGACCACCCGGGCGCGGCTGCGCGGCGACTTCATCAGGCGGGCCCAGGAGCAGCGGAGGGACTTCACCGTCGACTGGGTGCACCTGAAGCTGAACGACCAGGCGCAGCGCACGGTGCTGTGCAAGGACCCGTTCCGCGCGGTGGACGACCGTGTGGAGAAGCTCATCGCAGGGATGTGACCGGTCGGCGGGGGACCGCCGGCCCGTGGGCCCCGTACCGTTGGCGCGGTGCGGGGCCCACGGGCGTCCGCGGGTTCGTCGGTGGCCGGGGACGGCTCTGCGGCGGGGGGGGAGCGGGGTCGCGGATCGAGCGGAACGCGACGGGGGGCGCGTACGTTGCTCGTGTGGCGCGTCCCGTACGCCTTAGAGTGGCGCGCACGTCAACCGCAAGATCGATCCTACGACCAGATACGAGGCTACCCGTGCGCCGTCGCTCCGTTCTTCTCGCCGTGCCCGCCGGCCTGCTCGCGCTCGCCGGGTGCGGGGACGACAGTTCCGACAAGGTGGAGTCCGGCGGCAGCCCGTCGCCCGACGCGTCCCCGACGGCGAGTGCGAAGGTCGTGGACGGCCCCCTGCCGGAGATCACGGCGGGCACGAAGTTCGGTGAGAAGCCGACGGTCGCCAAGGGGACGGGTAAGCCGTCGAGTGATCTGGCGGTCAGGACGGTCCTGCCCGGTTCGGGCGCCGTGGTGGCGGAGGGCGACTACGTCCAGGCCCACTACCTGGGGCAGATCTGGGACACCGCGAAGGTCTTCGACAACTCGTACGACCGCAAGGCGCCGCTGCTCATCCAGCTGCAGCAGGGCTCGGTCATCGACGGCTGGCGGATCGGCCTGGCCGGGAAGAAGGTCGGCAGCCGTGTCGAGATGGCCGTGCCCCCGGCCCTCGGCTACGGGACGGAGGGCCGCGGCGACATCAAGGGCACCGACACGATGGTCTTCGTGATCGACGTGCAGGACACCTTCAACGGCAAGAGCTCGGCCAAGGGCAAGGAGGTGCCGCAGACCGACGCGAAGCTGCCGGAGGTCGGCACCAACACCGATGGCAAGGCACCCGAGATCACCGTGCCGAAGGGGGCCGCTCCCAAGGGGCTCGTCTCGCAGTACGTCCTGGAGGGCGACGGCGAGGAGGTGAAGCTGGAGGACACCCTGCTGCTCCAGTACAAGGGCGTCCTGTGGGACGGCGGCAAGGAGTTCGACTCCACCTACTCGCGCGGTCAGCTCGCCCAGTTCCCCCTGCAGCGGCTCATCAAGGGCTGGCAGGACGGGCTCACCGGCAAGAAGGTCGGCAGCCGTGTGATGCTGGTCGTGCCGCCGGAGCTCGGTTACGGGGACCAGGGCTCCGACCAGATCCCGGCGAACTCCACGCTGGTCTTCACGCTCGACATCCTCGCGAGGATGTAAGACTGTGCGGGTTACGCACTTTGGCGATCAACAGGAGCATTTTCGTGAGCATCGACAAGCCCGAGGTCGACTTCCCGGGTGGCGAGCCGCCGGCCGATCTGGAGATCAAGGACATCTGGGTCGGCGACGGCCCGGAGGCGAAGGCGGGCTCCGTGGTGAAGGTCCACTACGTGGGCGTGTCCTTCTCCACCGGTGAGGAGTTCGACGCCTCCTGGAACCGCGGCACTCCGCTGCAGTTCCAGCTCGGTGTCGGCCAGGTCATCCCGGGCTGGGACAACGGTGTGCAGGGCATGAAGGTCGGCGGTCGCCGCCAGCTGATCATCCCGCCGCACCTGGCCTACGGCGACCGCGGCGCCGGCGCCAAGATCGGTCCGGGCGAGACGCTGATCTTCGTCTGCGACCTCGTCGAGGCCTGATCCGTACGCCCCTCCCGAGGGCCCGCGCCTGCCGGTGCGGGCCCTCGGTGCGTCCCGGGCCGGCTGCCGCGTCACGTGTTCGAGCGGGAGGGGTGCGACTTTTGCCAGGACACCCCGGGGCGGTACGGTCATCGGGCGATAGTGACTCGCGATAGTGACTCCATACGAAGAGGTGCTGGGCGTCGATGGCCATTGCCAAGGCCGAGCGGCTGATGAATCTCGCGCTGTGCCTGCTGGGCACCCGGCGGCCGCTCAGCAAGCGTGAGCTGCGCGACTCCATCGAGGCGTACGTCGAGGCCTTCGGGCCGGGTCGGGCGGCGGCCTTCGGGCCCGGGCGGGCAGGGGGTGCCGGCTCCGAGGGCGCGGCGCAGCCGAACGAGGACGCCTTCAACCGCATGTTCGAGCGCGACAAGGACGACCTGCGGGAACTGGGCCTGGTCATCGAGACGGTGGAGAACCTCGACGGTGACATCGGCTACCTGGCGCGCCGCGACTCCAACCGGCTGCCGCCCGTGCAGCTCGACGCGGAGGAGGCCGCCGCCCTCGGCCTGGCCGCCAAGGTGTGGCAGCAGGCCCGGTTGGCCGGTGCCGCCAGTGGCGCCCTGCAGAAGCTGCGCGCCGCCGGGATGCCGGAGGCTGACGAGCCGTACGAGGACCGGGCGGGTGCGCTGGAGCCGCGCATCCCGGTCCGCGAGGCCGCGTTCGAGCCGTTGATGCTGGCCTGCCGGGACCGGCGGCCGGTGGTCTTCGACTACCGCAAGGCGAACTCCGCGCGGGCGGAGACCCGGCAGGTCGAGCCGTGGACGCTGGAGTGCTGGCGGGGTCACTGGTACCTGGCGGGCTGGGACCGGGACCGTGGGGCGGGGCGGGTCTTCCGCCTGTCCCGCATCACCGGGAAGGTCCGCTCCCGCGCGGGCAGGTTCACCGCGCCCGTGCCGGACGTGTCCACCGTACGGGAGACCGTGGAGCGCTGGGCGGGGGAGAGCGCGACCCGCACGGCGCGGATCCGGTTGCGGGGCGGCTGCGGCTACCCGCTGCGGGCGCGCGCCCTGTCCGTACGGGACCGGGGCGACGGCTGGGACGAGCTGGAGATCCCGTACGGGCACGGTCTCGACGCGTGGCTCGTCGAGTTCGGGCCCGACGTCGTCGTGGAGGAGCCGGCCGACCTGCGGGCCGAGGTGGTGGCCCGCCTGCGGGCCGTGGCCGAGAGCCGCTGAACGGCTCGCCCACGGACCGCGTACGGACGCGTGGGGACTGACTGCCGGCACGGCCGGTTCTGCTGGGACTGCTGAGAAACGGACGGACGAGCGAGCGATGGCGCCCAACGCGATCGACCAGACCAGGAGGATGCTCTCCCTGGTGACCTACTTGCGGGAACGCCCCGGTGCGCACGTCGGGGACGTCGCCCGCGCCTTCGGCATCAGCGAGGCCGAGCTGATCGCCGACCTCGACGTGCTGCCGATGTGCGGCACCAGTTTCCGTGGCGGTGACCTGCTCGACATCGACACGGACGGCGAGCAGATCTGGTGGCACAACCCCGACGACGTGGCCGAGCCGCTGCGCCTGGCCGCCGACGAGGCCACCGCGCTGCTGGTCGCCGCCCGCGCCGTGGCCACCCTGCCGGGGCTGCGCGAGGGCGACCGCGAGGCGCTGCTGCGGGCCACCGCGAAGCTGGAGGCCGCCGCGGGCGAGGCCGCCGGCGCCAGCTCCCGCCTGTCGGTGACCTTCGAGTCGGAGGGCGGGGTCTTCGCGGAGGTCGACCGGGCCATCTCCGAGCGGCGCAGGCTGTGGCTGCGCTACTACTCGCCGGCGCGCGACGAGCTCACCGAGCGCGAGGTCGACCCGATCAGGCTGTTCGCCGTGGGCCACACGTACATGGAGGCGTGGTGCCGGCTGTCGGAGGCGCGGCGCACCTTCCGCCTCGACCGGGTCGCCGAGATCCGCATCCTGGACGAGCCGTCGGCGCCGCCGGAGATCGAGCTGCGCGACCTGTCCGAAGGGCTGGTCCAGCCGTCGGCCGACGACCCCGAGGTGGTGGTGGAGGTCGGGCCGGGCGGCCGCTGGGTCGCCGAGTACTACCCGCACGACAAGGCGGAGGAGCTGCCCGGCGGCGGGCTGCGCATCACCCTGCGCACCCCGGACCCGGCGTCGCTGCGGCGGCTGGCCCTGCGGCTGGGCCGCGACGGGCGGATCGCGTCGCCGGCCGGCCTCGCCGAGAGCGCCCGGCAGGCGGCGCGGGATGCGCTCGCCGCGTACGACGAGCCGGCGGCGTGACGTACCGGCAGGCGACGGAGACGGGGGACAACAGCGTGACGGGCGACACGGGGGAGAGGGCCGAGGCGTCGCTGCTGCCCGGCGTTCCCGCACCGCGCGACCCGGTCCTCTTCAAGGCGGCCTGCCCCGAGTGCCGCTCCCGCTTCGAGCTGTCCGCCGGGTCCCTGCGGCTGGCCATCGGCGCCAGCCGCCGCACGACCTTCTACACCTTCACGTGCCCGGAGTGCGGCTCCGCCGTCCGCAAGCCGGCGGGGGAGCGGATCATCGAGCTCCTCACCGGCGGCGGGGTGCGGACGCTGCGGCTCCACTCCACCGTCTGACAGGGGATACGCTCTCTCGCATGCTCTGGCCCATGCTCGCCGTCGCCCTCGGGTTCCTCGGGATCGCCGTCCTCGGTGTCCTCGGGATCCGGGTGTTCATCGAGGCCCGACGCCTCGGCCGTCAAGTGACGCACGCCACAGAGCAGATCGGGCGCGCCGCCGACGATCTGGAGCGCGCGGCCACCGGCCTGGCCCGTACCGGTGAGGCCCTGCCCCGGCCCTGACCGGGCGGTTCGCCGCGCCGAACGGGCAGGTGCGGGGCCTCGCACCGGGCCACCGGAGGTATTCCGGGGCATTGCCGGGTGTTTACCCACGAGGGTTACGATGAGGATTCGTGCGGGCGGTTCCCCTGGCCTGCACCCGCACCTCCCGGTTCAGACGACCTCGGTCAGAAGGTAGGCAGTCATGGGGTTTCAGAACGTAGGCATCTGGCAGCTCCTCATCATCGTGGGGCTCATCGTGCTGCTCTTCGGCGCCAAGAAGCTGCCCGAGGCCGCTCGTTCGCTCGGCAAGTCGGCCCGCATCCTCAAGAGCGAGGCCGCGGCGATGAAGAAGGACGGCGCCCCCGCCGGCGAGACCCCGCACAGCGGTGGCACCGCGGAGCAGACCGCCGCGCCGAAGACCATCCAGGCCGCCCCCGGTGACGTCGCCTCCGCCCGTCCCGTCGAAGAGCCGAAGCGCACCGCGCAGGGCTGACGCGCCCCCGCCCACCGCGGGGGTTCATCACAGGAAACACTGACAGCTCGCCCGGTGTGCGGCTGCCTTTGACGAGACAAGGGACGTGGGTTGCTCAAGTCCGCCCGCAAGAAGGACAAGAAGGTCAGGGATCCGGAGGGGCGCATGCCCCTCGTCGAGCACCTGCGCGAACTGCGCAACAGGCTCGTCAAGTCCCTTCTTGCGATCGTACCGATCATGATCGTCATGCTGTTCTTCGCGAAGGACATCTCGACGTTCGTCAGCGATCCGGTGCCCAGGTGCGTCAGCCTTGAGCAGGCCCAGCGGGAACCGGGCAAGTGCGCCTACCTCGTCCAGCCCGGACTGACCTCCGCGTTCGCCACCTACATCAAGGTGGCGATCATGGCGTCGCTGATCGTCGCGGCCCCGGTCTGGCTCTACCAGCTGTGGGCCTTCATCGCTCCCGGCCTGCACAAGAAGGAGAAGAAGTACGCCCTGACGACGGTGGCGGTCGGCACCCCCCTCTTCGCCCTGGGGGCCCTGCTCGCCTACTGGCTGCTGCCGAAGGCCCTGCTCATCCTGCTCTCCTTCAGCATCGAGGGGTCGGTCAACCAGATCACCCTCGACGACATGGTCACCATGAACATCAAGCTGACCCTGGCCTTCGGCCTGGCGTTCCAGCTTCCGGTCCTGCTCGCCCTGCTGAACGTCGGCGGCGTCCTGTCCGGACGCCGCATGCTCGGCTGGTGGCGCGGCATGGTCATGGGCATCGCCGTGTTCTCCGCCATGGTCACGCCCACCGACCCGCTGTCGATGTTCGTGCTCGCCGTGCCCATGACGGGCCTCTACTTCGCCGCGGTCGCCTTCTCGATCCTCAACGACCGGCGACGCGCCTCCCGGCGCGACCCCGAGCTCGCCGACGACGAGGCGTCCGAGCTCGACCTCACCCCGTCGGCGCTGGAGCCCGCCGAGGGGGTCGCGCCCCAGCTGCCGCACCAGTCCACCGGCGACACCGCGCGGGACCACCGGCCCCACGGCTACGACGACGTCACCTGACATCCGCCGACCGGCCCCTCCGCCGTGCGAACACGGCCCGGCGGAGGCGGCCGACCGAGGTCGAACAAACGCCGAGCTGACTGTCAGCGCTGCCGGGTAGGCTCGATAGCACGATGACAGACGACCTCACACCAGCGGAAGCGTACGCGGCCGCGCGGCGCAGGGCCGCCGAGCAGGCCACCGCGCTCCACGCCTTCCGTGATCTCTACGACTTCGCACTGGACCCGTTCCAGATCGAGGCATGCCGCGCCCTGGAGGACGGCAAAGGCGTGCTCGTCGCCGCACCGACGGGCTCGGGCAAGACCATCGTCGGCGAGTTCGCCGTGCACCTCGCCCTCGCCCAGGGGCGCAAGTGCTTCTACACCACGCCCATCAAGGCGCTGTCGAACCAGAAGTACAACGACCTCGTCAAGCGCTACGGCCCCGGCAAGGTCGGCCTCCTCACCGGCGACAACAGCGTCAACTCCGACGCGCCGGTGATCGTGATGACCACCGAGGTCCTGCGCAACATGCTGTACGCCGGATCCCAGGCGCTCGGCGGCCTCGGCTACGTGGTGATGGACGAGGTCCACTACCTCTCCGACCGGTTCCGCGGCGCGGTCTGGGAAGAGGTGATCATCCACCTTCCCGAGTCGGTGACGCTGGTGTCGCTCTCCGCGACCGTCTCCAACGCCGAGGAGTTCGGCGACTGGCTCGACACCGTCCGCGGCGACACCGAGGTGATCGTCTCGGAGACCCGCCCCGTACCGCTGTGGCAGCACGTCCTGGCGGGGCGCCGGATCTACGACCTCTTCGAGGAGGAGACCGACCACGGCGGCCGCGGCGCCGCCCGGCGCGAGGTCAACCCCGACCTGGTCCGCCTCGCCCGGATGGAGAACTCGCGCACGTACAACCCGCGCGACCGGCGCCGCGGCAAGATGGTCCGCGAGGCCGACCGGGAGCGCGAGCGCCGCCAGCGGTCCCGCATCTGGACGCCCGGGCGCGCCGAGGTCATCGAGCGGCTCGACGCCGAGGGCCTGCTGCCCGCCATCACCTTCATCTTCAGTCGCGCCGGCTGCGAGTCGGCCGTCCAGCAGTGCCTGTACGCGGGGCTGCGGCTGAACGACGAGGACGCCCGCCACCGGGTCCGCGAGATCGTCGAGGAGCGCACCGCCTCCATCCCGACCGAGGACCTGCACGTCCTCGGCTACTACGAGTGGCTGGAGGGCCTGGAGCGGGGCATCGCCGCGCACCACGCCGGCATGCTGCCCACGTTCAAGGAGGTCGTGGAGGAACTCTTCGTCCGCGGCCTGGTCAAGGCCGTCTTCGCCACCGAGACCCTGGCGCTCGGCATCAACATGCCCGCCCGCTCCGTGGTGCTGGAGAAGCTCGTCAAGTGGAACGGCGAGCAGCACGCCGACATCACCCCCGGCGAGTACACGCAGCTCACCGGGCGGGCCGGGCGCCGCGGCATCGACGTCGAGGGCCACGCCGTCGTGCTGTGGCAGCGCGGCATGGATCCCGGGCACCTGGCGGGGCTGGCCGGGACGCGCACCTACCCGCTGCGCTCCAGTTTCAAGCCGTCGTACAACATGGCCGTCAACCTCGTCGACCAGTTCGGCCGGCACCGTTCGCGGGAGCTGCTGGAGACGTCGTTCGCCCAGTTCCAGGCCGACCGGTCGGTGGTCGGCATCTCCCGGCAGGTCCAGCGCAACGAGGAGGGCCTGGAGGGCTACCGGGAGGGCATGACCTGCCACCTCGGCGACTTCGAGGAGTACGCGCGGCTGCGCCGCGACCTCAAGGACAGGGAGGACGAGCTCGCCAAGCAGGGCGCCGCGCAGCGGCGGGCCGCGGCGGCCACCGCCCTGGAACGGCTCAAGCCCGGCGACGTCATCCACGTGCCGACCGGCAAGTTCGCCGGGCTCGCACTGGTCCTGGACCCGGGCCTGCCCGGCGGGCGGTCCGACGGCCACCGCGCCCTCGACTACCACGACGGGCCGCGGCCCCTGGTGCTCACCGCCGAGCGGCAGGTCAAGCGGCTGGCGTCGATCGACTTCCCGGTGCCGGTGGAGCCGGTCGAGCGGATGCGCATCCCGCGCTCCTTCAACCCGCGCTCCCCGCAGTCACGCCGCGACCTGGCGTCGGCGCTGCGCACGAAGGCCGGCCACCTGGTGCCGGAGCGGCAGCGCAAGCGGCGGTCCGACGCGGTCGACGACCGGGAGATCGCCCGGCTGCGCAAGGAGTTGCGCGCCCACCCCTGCCACGGCTGCGACGAACGTGAGGACCACGCCCGCTGGGCGGAGCGCTACCACCGGCTGCAGCGCGACACGCGGCAGCTGGAGCGGCGCATCGAGGGGCGGACGAACACCATCGCCCGCACCTTCGACCGGATCGTCGCCCTGCTGACGGAGCTGGACTACCTCCGGGGCGACGAGGTCACCGAGCACGGCAAGCGGCTGGCCCGGCTCTACGGCGAACTGGACCTGCTGGCCAGCGAATGCCTGCGCGCCGGGGTCTGGGACGGCCTCGGCCCGGCCGAGCTGGCGGCCTGCGCGTCGGCGCTGGTGTACGAAGCCCGGCAGTCGGACGACGCGGTCGTCCCCAAGGTGCCCTCCGGGAAGGCGAAGACCGCGCTGGCTGAGATGGTGCGGATCTGGGGCCGGCTGGACGGCCTGGAGGAGGAGTTCCGCATCCACCAGGCGGAGGGCGTGGGCCAGCGCGAGCCGGACCTCGGCTTCGCCTGGGCCGCCCACCAGTGGGCGTCCGGCAAGGGCCTCGACGAGGTGCTGCGGGAAGCGGAGATGCCGGCGGGTGACTTCGTCCGCTGGTGCAAGCAGGTCATCGACGTGCTGGGCCAGATCGCGGCGGCCGCTCCGGCGGACGGCGGCACGGTCGCGAAGAACGCCCGCAAGGCCGTCGAAGGCCTGCTGCGCGGCGTCGTCGCGTACAGCTCCGTGGGCTGACCCGTCGGCCTGCGGGAGGTCGACGCCCGCAGGCCGACGCGGACGTGCGGCGTGGCCGTCGGGCTACGGGGGTGGTCGGCTGACCGCCTGCGACCGAGTGCGCGGGGGCCCGCGGTCGTGTCGGGGTGCGCCCGCAGACCTCCCCGGCATGCGGTCCGGTGATCGGCGGCGGTCGGGCGGCCGGCGGCTCGGCAGGCGACCGGGTGCCTTCGGCGGCCGCTCGTACCGGCGTGCCCCGCACGCCGGTTGGCCGTGCCTTCTCCTCGGCCGGCCCGTGCGGCACCGCGCCGACCCGTCCGGCGGCCCGTCACATCGGCTGACGCTGGAGGTACTTGTGTGCCGCGACGGCTGCCGAGGTGAGGACCGCGACGCCCGCGATCCGCAGCCAGGAGTCCGCACCCAGCGGGGCGGTGTGGAACAGGCGGTTCATCACCGGCAGGTACGTCAGCGCGAGTTGGCCCGCGACTTGGGTGAGGACGCCGCCGACCACCCAGGGGTTGCTGAACCAGCCGATGCGCCACACCGGGCGGGTCAGGGACCGGCAGCTGAAGAGGTAGACCAGTTCGACGGCCACGAACAGGTTCACGGCCGCGGTGCGGGACTCCGCCAGTCCGGAGCCCATGCCCTGCTCCCAGGAGAACACCCACCAGCTGCCCGCCACCAGCAGAGCGGACACCAGCAGCACCCGCACGATCAGCGTGCCGGTGAGCAGGGGCCTCGCCGGGTCGCGCGGGGCGCGGGTCATGATGCCGGGCTCCTTCGGCTCGAAGGCCAGCATCAGACCCAGTGCCACCGCGGTCGTCATGTTGATCCACAGGATCTGGGTCGGCAGGATCGGCAGGGTCGCGCCGAGCAGGATCGCCACCAGGATGACCAGGCCCTCGCCCATGTTCGTCGGCAGCGTCCACACGACGAACTTGGTGAGGTTGTCGAACACCCCCCGGCCCTCCTCGACGGCTGACTCGATGGTGGCGAAGTCGTCGTCCGTGAGCACCATGTCGGCGGCGTCCTTGGCCACCTCGGTGCCGCCCAGGCCCATGGCGACGCCGATGTCCGCCTGTCGCAGAGCGGGCGCGTCGTTGACGCCGTCCCCGGTCATGGCGACGACCCTGCCGCGGTCCTGGAGCGCTTCGACCAGGCGCAGCTTCTGCTCGGGGGACACCCGGGCGTACACGCGGGCGCGGTCCACGGCGTCGGGGTAGGCGTCCGCGGGCAGGGCCGCCAGGTCGCGTCCGGTCAGCACCCGGCCGTCCTCGGCGGCGCCCGCGGGCAGCAGGTCGAGGCCGCCCGCGATGGAGCGTGCCGTGGCGGCGTGGTCCCCGGTGATCATCCGTACGGTGATGCCGGCGCTGTGGCAGGCCCGTACGGCGGCGGCCGCCGCGGCCCGCGGCGGGTCGAGCATCGCCTGCAGGCCGGTCAGGACGAGCCGACCGGTGAGCCGGTCGTCGTCGAAGGGCACGGCCGACCGGGGGTCCGGTCCGGTCGCGGGGGCGTCCGGGGCCACCGCCCCGGCGGGGTCGGGGAGGCGTACGGCGGTGGCGAGGACCCGCAGCCCTTCGGCGGCCAGGGCGTCCGCGGCGGCCAGCAGCGCGTCCCGGTCCAGGGGCCGTACCGTCCCGTCCGCGCCGAGCCGGCCCGCGCACAGGGCGGAGAGCTCCTCCACCGCGCCCTTGGCCAGCACGAGCTGTCCGCCGGTGACCGGGTCGTGGTGCAGCGTCGCCATGTACCGCCGGTCCGAGCTGAAGGGGATGGCGGCGAGGCGCGGGTGGTCGTCCCGCACGGAGTCGGGGAGGCCCGCTTTGCGTGCGGCGACGAGGAGGGCCCCCTCGGTGGGGTCGCCGAGGACGGACCACCGGTCGCCCTCGTGGCGGAGCGCGGCGTCGTTGCAGCAGGCCCCCGCCAGCAGCGTCCAGTGCAGGGCGACGCTGTCGGCGGGGCCGCCCCGCACGGCGCCGTCCGGGGCGTAGCCGGAGCCCGTCACCTCGTAGAGGGCGTCGGGCGTCCAGATCTTCCGTACCGTCATCTGGTTCTCGGTGAGGGTGCCGGTCTTGTCGGAGCAGATGTCCGTGGTGCTGCCGAGGGTCTCGACGGCGGGCAGGCGCCGGATCAGCGCCCGCCGCTTCGCCATGCGGCCCACGCCGATGGCGAGGGTGATCGTGACGGCTGCGGGCAGCCCCTCCGGAATGGCGCCGACGGCGAGCGCGACGGCGGCGGTGAAGGTGTCGACCACGCCCTGGTCGCGGGCGACGCCGACGGCGAAGGTGAGCGCGGCCAGACCGATGATGACGACGGTGAGGACGCGGCTGAAGGCCGCCAGCTTGAGGGTGAGCGGGGTGGCGAGGGTGGCGGCGGCGCCGACCAGGCGGTGGATCTCGCCGAGCTCGGTCTCTGGACCGGTGGCGACGACGATGCCGCTGCCGTCACCCGCCGTGACGAGGGTGCCGGAGTGCACCATGTTCAGGCGGTCGGCGACCGGTGTGCCCGGGGCGAGCACGGCGTCGTCCTTGGCGACCGGCACGGACTCCCCGGTGAGCGCGGACTCGTCGACGTGCAGCCCCGTGGAGCGCAGCAGCCGCAGGTCGGCGGGGACCTTGTCGCCCGCCTCCACCCGGACCAGGTCCCCCGGGACCAGCTCCTCCGACGGGACGGTCGCCTCGCGGCCGCCGCGGACGACCCGGGCAGTGGTGTGCACCAAGGCGCGCAGGCTGTCGAGCGCTGCCTCCGCCTTGGCCTCCTGGAGGCAGCCGACGAGCGCGTTGACGAGGACCACGCCGAAGATGACGGCCGAGTCGACGTACTCGCCGAGTGCGGCCGTGATCGCCCCGGCGGCGATGAGGATGTGGACCAGCGGGTGCTGGAACTGGCGCAGGACCAGCCGGAGCCACCCGCCGCGGGCCGCCGCGGGCAGGACGTTCGGGCCGTACCTCTCCCGCCGGAGCGCCGCCTCCTCGCGGGAGAGGCCGCGCCGCGGGTCGGTCTCCAGGAGCAGGACGACCTCGTGGGCGGCGAGGCCGTGGTGCGCGGCCGGAGCCGGCCTGCCGGTGCCTGTGTCCAGCGGCACGGTGTCCTCCCATCCGGGCGGACGGTATCGGCGGCTCCGCCCTGCGCGTACTTCCACGGTCCCTCCGGCCGCGGTCCCGGGGCCAGGGCCGCACGTCCCCGGAGGTCGGGGAGGCGCGACCCGGCCCCCAGGGCCGGACGGCGGGACCCCACCGCCCGCGTGCCGGCGGCGGCGGGCCGTCTCCTGTGGGCGGAAGCACGGCGGGCGCGCAGGAGGCGGGGCTGTGCGGCGGCGCGTACGGGGGCGCGGGGCGGGCTCGGCTGCGGGCCGACGAGGACAGCGCACGGGGCGCCTCGGCTCGCGGCCGGCTGCCCGGCCGATCCGGGACGTGCGCCCGGGCCGTTCCCCCGTACACGCCGACCGCTGCCGACGACGGGCCCCTCCACGACCGCGGCGGCCTTCTCACCGGCCGACGGCCGCCCCCGGGGCGACGATCTCGGCCGGAAGCACGGCCCCTGCGCCCGGCGCGGCGGCCGCAGAGCGGTGTGCGTGGCCCCGGCCGGAGGAGAGCGGCTCTCGGCTCCGGGGCGGGCTCGTCCGGGAGGCCGAGCGGAGGACGGGGAGCGCCGCTTACCGTTGCCCGATAGTGGGACTGTCCGTGGTGGTGTGGCCCGTCGAGGGGCGGGCCTGGCAGGAGGGGGTGCGCGGCGGCGTGCGCGTGGGTGAGCTGAGCCGGCGGACCGGTGTGTCGGTGCCGACGATCAAGTACTACGTACGGGAGGGACTGCTGCCCGCCGGGCGGTTGAGCAGCCCCAACCAGGCCGGCTACGACGAGTCGCACGTGCGTAGGCTGCGGCTCGTCCGGGCGCTCATCGACGTCGGCGGCTGCTCGGTGTCGGCCGTGCGGGGCGTCCTGGAGGCGGTGGAGGACCCGTCGCGGTCCGTGCACGAGGTGCTGGGGGCGGCGCACGACCACATGGCGCCGAAGCCCGGGGCGGAGCAGGACGAGGAGGTGGCGGAGGTGCGGAAGGAGGTGGTGGAGCTGATGCGCCGCAGGGGGTGGCGGGTCGACGGGTCCGCCTCCGCAGTGCGGTCCCTGGCCGCCGCCCTGGCAGCGATGCGCCGGCTCGGGCACGCCCGGTTCGCCGCACACAACCTGGACGCCTACGCGGAGGCCGCCGAGCGCGTCGCCGCGGTGGACGTCGCCTACGTGACGGGGGAGCCGAGCCGTGAGGACGTGGTGGAGGCGGCCGTCGTCGGCACCGTCCTCGGGGACGTGGTCCTGGCGTCCCTGCGCCATCTGGCCCAGGTCGACGCCTCGGCCCGCCGGTACGGCGCGGGGCCGGTGCCCCCGCCGCCCGCGTGAGACGGGGCCTCCGGCGGGCGCCGGCAGCGGGGGAAGCAGTCGTCGGCGGGGGCGCGGGTGCGGGCGACGCCCCCGCGGGGGCTACGCGGCTTCCTGTTCGCGTTCGACCCGGGCGTTCCACTCGCGCTTCACCGCGCGCCACGCCTCGTCGGACTTGCCCAGGCGCCAGTAGCCCGAGAGCGACAGGCGGTCCAGGGGCACGCCGCGGTCGTGGCGGAGGTGGCGGCGCAGCTCCTTCATGGCGCCGGCCTCGCCGTGGACGAAGGCGTGCACGCTTCCCGCCGGGAAGTCCAGTGCGCGGACCGCGGCGATCAGCGGCTCACCGACCGGTGCGCCGTGCCGGGGCAGCCAGTGGACGTGCGCGCCGGCCGGGGCCGCGATCTTCAGCTCGTCGTCCGGCTGCGCCACCTCGATGAACGCGTGGGCCACGGCGTCCTCGGGGAGCTGCTCCAGGGCCGCGGCGATGGCCGGCAGTGCGCTCTCGTCACCGGCCAGGAGGTGCCAGTCGGCCCGCGGGTCGGGGGCGTAGCCGCCGCCCGGCCCGAGGAGACGCACCACGTCGCCGGCCCTGGCGCGGGCCGCCCACGGCCCCGCCAGGCCCTCGTCACCGTGCACCACGAAGTCCAGCGTCAGCTCCCGCTGCACCGCGTCCCAGGCGCGTACCGTGTACGTGCGCTGCGCCGGCCACCGGTCGCGGGGCAGCTCCGCCCGGATCCGCTCGATGTCGAAGGGCTCCGGGTAGGTCACGCCGGGCGGCGGGAACAGCAGCTTCACGTAGTGGTCCGTGAAGCCGGACGTGGCGAACGCGGAAAGGCCGTCTCCGCCGACGACGACGCGCACCATGTGCGGAGCGATCCGCTCGGTGCGCAGCACCCGGGCCTCGTGCACCTTCGGTGCCTTGCGGGCCGGCTCGGCCGGTGTTTCGGACGCCACGGAGCTCTCCCCGTCCTCGACTACTGGTTAGGTATACCTAAGTTAACACCCTTCACTGGGGAAGCACGGTCAGCAGCCGCTCCAGGGAGCCCCCGAGCCCCCAGCGGCGCGCCAGCTCCTCCAGCGCCACCGGGTCCTTCGGCTCCCGGGGCAGCGCGGGGTCGAACTCCGGCAGGGGGACGTCGCTCGCGACCCGCACCACCCGCGGCGCCACCGCCACGTAGTCCCGCGCCTCGTCCAGGCGCTTGCGCTGGCCCGGCGTCAGCTTCGACCGGGGATCCTCCAGCGCCGCCATGATGCCCGCGAGGTCGCCGAAGGCCGCCAGGAGCTTCGCCGCCGTCTTCTCCCCGATGCCGGGCACCCCCGGCAGCCCGTCGCTCGGGTCGCCCCGCAGCAGCGCCAGGTCCGCGTAACCGGAGCCGTCCACCCCGTACTTCTCCCGCAGCCACTCCCCGTCCGCGACCTGGAGCGTCCCCACGCCCTTCAGGGGGTACAGCACCCGCACCCCGCGGGCGTCGTCCACCAGCTGGTACAGGTCCCGGTCGCCGGTGACGATGTCCACCGGGCCCGCCGACCGCGTGGCGAGCGTCCCGATCACGTCGTCCGCCTCGTACCCGGCGACGCCCACCCGCGCGATGCCCAGCGCGTCCAGCACCGCCTCGATCACCGGCACCTGCGGGGACAGGGTGTCCGGCACCTCCTCCTCGTCGGCCTCCCCGGCGGGGGTCTCCACGGCCACCCGGTGCGCCTTGTACGAGGGGATCAGCGCCACCCGCCACCCGGGGCGCCAGTCGGCGTCCATGCAGGCCACCAGTTCGTCCGGCCGGTGGTCCTGCACCAGCCGGGCGATGAAGTCCAGCAGGCCCCGCACGGCGTTGACGGGCGTGCCGTCCGGGGCCCGCACGGTGTCGGGAACCCCGAAGTAGGCCCGGAAGTAGAGGGAGGCGGTGTCCAGCAGCATCAGGCGTCGCGTCACACTCCGCATCATGCCGCACACCGCTGACACCGGCTCCGACCGGCCGCTTCCACCGATTGCGCTACTCGGCGGTACTCCGGCTGCGTAAGGTGGATCGGTGAGCGAGGGAAGGGAGGGAATCATGCACGACGACAAGGAATCGCCCCGTGTGGGCGCGGCCGTCCGCAGGAGGCGCCGCGCACTGTCGCTCACCCTCGCCGCGGTCGCGGAGCGCAGCGGCCTGTCCGTGCCGTTTCTCAGCCAGATCGAGAACGAGCGGGCCCGCCCGAGCACCCGGTCCCTGGAGTGCATCGCCGAGGCGCTGAAGACCACCGCCGTGGAGCTCCTCGACGCCGCCGACACCGCCCGGACCGTCGACGTCGTACGGGCCGTCTCCGGCGCTGACGACCCGGCCGCGCCCCCCGGCGTGCGCCCCCTGGTGCGCGGCGAGCACCAGATGCACGCCGACGAGTTCACCGGCGAGCACGACGCGGGACGCGAGATCGTCCTGCGCAACGACGCCCTGCTGTACGTCGCCGACGGCACCGTCGAGGTCGAGGCCGAAGGCCGCGCCTACCGGCTGGAGCGCGGCGACACCATGCACCTGTCGGGTGGCGTGCGGCACCGCTGGCGCACCTCCGCGCCGGACACCCGGCTGCTCGTCGTCGCCGTGGCACCGCACATGGAGGCGTCGGCGCCGTGACCCCGCTGCGCGTCGTCTCCCTGGTGCCCTCCCTCACGGAGGCGGTCGCCGTCACCGCGCCCGGCCTCCTCGTCGGCGTCACCGACTGGTGCACCCACCCCGCCGACCTGGGCGGTGCCGCCCGGATCGGCGGCACCAAGAACCCGGACACCGCCGCGATCACCGCCCTGCGCCCCGACCTCGTCCTCGCCAACGAGGAGGAGAACCGCGCCCCCGATCTGGACGCACTGCGGGCCGCCGGGATCGAGGTGCTCGTCACCGAGGTCCGGACCCTCGACCAGGCGCTGCGCGAGCTCGCCCGCGTCCTGGTCGCCTGCGGCGTCCCCGGGCGGCCGCGCTGGCTGGACGAAGCGGAGGCGGCCTGGGCCGCGGTGCGCCCCGACGGCCCGCCGCGCCGCGCCGTCGTCCCGGTCTGGCGGCGGCCCTGGATGGTGCTCGGCCGCGACACCTTCGCCGGCGACCTGCTCGCGCGGCTCGGTGTGGCCAACGCCTACGCCGACCATCCCGACCGCTACCCGCGCGTCCCGCTCGACGACCTGCGGGACGCCGGCGCCGATCTGGTCGTCCTGCCCGACGAGCCGTACCGCTTCACCGCCGACGACGGGCCCGAGGCGTTCCCCGGACTGCCCGCCGCCCTCGTCGACGGCCGTCACCTCACCTGGTACGGGCCGTCCCTCGCCGAGGCCCCCGCGGTGCTGCGCCGGGCGCTGCCGGCAGCGCCCCGCTGACCAGCCCGCGGACCGTCCCCGAGGCCGCCGCCAGCCACCCCGCCACCAGCAGCCCGAACAGCACCACCGCGGCCCACCGCAGCGCCTCCAGGCCCGTGTGGCGCGCCAGTCCCTCCAGACCCGTCACACATGTCCCCACCGGGAACGTGAACGCCCACCACGTCATGGCGAAACCCATGCCGCGGCGGCGTGCGCGCAGCACCAGTGCCCCGCTCCAGGCCAGCCACAGCAGCGCGAACCCCATGACCGGCAGCCCGTACACGGCCGCGAGGACCCCGCCGTAGGGCAGCCCGGGCACCACGTCCGCGAACGCGTTCACGGCCGTCGTCGACTGCCCCAGCGGCCCCAGGGCCAGCAGCAGCGCCGGAGTCAGAGCCGCCACCGGGGGCCCGCCCACCACCAGCCGCCCGAACACCAGCGGCAGCACCAGCAGCGCCGCCAGCAGGCTCAGTCCGAACAGGCCCAGGCACCCCGCCAGCAGCGTCGTCCGCGCCTGCCCGGGCGGCAGGCGCACCGCGAGCAGCGGACCGACCGCGGCCGACACCATCGGCGCGACCAGCGGCAGCAGCCACACCGGCGACGCCTCTTCCACCCGGTGCCGTACGACCATCAGGAGCGGCACCGCCACCGCCGCGGCCAGGGCGGCCGCCGTGCCCGCCGCGAACAGCGCCGCACCCAGCGCCAGGGCCACGTCCGGACCGACCCAGTCCCGCCCGACCAGCAGCGTGCCGCCGCCCGTGGAGACCAGCGCCATCGCCGTGCAGCCTTGGAACGGCGCGGTGCCCGGGTCCCGCAGGTGCTCCCGCGCCCGGTCCCGGTGGTACGTCCAGTGCAGGGCCCTGGCCGTCAGCAGTACCGCCAGCAGCGCCAGGGACAGGGCCCACATCGCCGCGCACACCGTCCGCAGGCCCGGCATCGCGACGGGCAGCCCGGCGCCCGCACTGCCTACGATCCCCGTGCCCATGACCACGGCGTACCAGTTCGGCCCCAGGTGCCGGACGCGGCGGAAGCGACGGCCCCGGGCGGCCCGGCCGGCGAGCGGACGGGACCGCGGCCGGAGGCGGGGGCGGGCTGCTGGGGCGGGGGAGCCGCCGGGGTGCGCGCGGGCGTGGCCAGGGCGCGGTCCGTCGGTGCGCGGGCCGGCGCCTTCCGCCGGGGGCTGCTCCTCGGGGCCGGGCCCGGCGTCGGGACCGGGGGAGCCGCCCGGGCGGGGCTGCGGGGCGGGGACGGGGAGGACGGTGGTCGCCATGCCACCCACCCTCGCGGCCCGCGGGACGCCCGACCAGGGCCCATTCCCCTATGGCCCCATAAGCTGGGGTTATGAGCCTGTCGCATCGCGTGCCCGACCTGGGTGCCCTGGAACTCCTGCTCGCCGTCGCCCGGCACGGCAGCCTCGGGAGGGCCGCGCGCGAGCTCGGCATCACCCAGCCCGCCGCCAGCAGCCGCATCCGCTCCATGGAACGGCAGCTCGGCGTCGCCCTCGTCGACCGCTCACCGCGCGGCTCCCGGCTCACCGACGCCGGCGCACTCGTCACCGACTGGGCGCGGCGGGTGGTGGAGGCGGCCGAGGCGTTCGACGCCGGGGCGCAGGCCCTGCGTGACCGCCGGGACTCGCGGCTGCGGGTGGCCGCGTCGATGACCATCGCCGAGTACCTCCTGCCGGGCTGGCTGATCGCCCTGCGCGCCGAGCGCACGGACACCGCCGTGTCCCTGCGGGCCGGGAACTCGGCAGCGGTCGCGGCCCTCCTGCTGGACGGCGAGGCGGACCTCGGCTACGTGGAGGGGCTGGCCGTCCCCCAGGGCCTGCAGGGCGCGGTGGTGGCCCACGACCGGCTCCTCGTGGTCGCGGCCCCGGGGCACCGGTGGGCGCGGCGCCGCGTCCCCGTCACGCCCGCCGAGCTGGCCACGACTCCCCTGGTGCTGCGCGAGCACGGGTCCGGTACCCGCCAGGTCCTCGACTCGGCCCTCGCCGGGCACGGCGGCCTCGCCGCGCCGCTCATGGAGCTGGCGTCCACCACGGCCGTGAAGGCGGCGGCGGTGAGCGGGGCCGGACCGGCGGTCCTCAGCGAACTGGCCGTCACCGAGGAGTTGACGTCCCGCCGGCTCGTGGAGGTCCCGGTCGAGGGCGCCGACCTGCGCCGCGCACTGCGCGCGGTGTGGCCCCGCGGCACCCGCCCGACCGGGCCGGCACGCGACTTGCTGTCGCTGTCGCGGGCCACGCGGGCGTAGGGGATCCTGAGCAGGCGCTGTGCCGGGACCTCCGCGACGTCGCGGGCCACGCGCGTGTAGCGGGGTCCTTCCTGCCGTGCCGGCGGCTGTGCCGGTGTCCTCCCCGGAACGCGCGCACAGCGGGCGTCGACGGCGGTGTCGGCGGCTGTACCCGGCACGCCACCGGCACGCGCGCGTGGCGGGCGGCGACGGCTCCGGCGGGTGTCACCGTCGGGGCCCGTCCAGGCGCGCGGCGCGAGCCGTGTGCGCCGGGTCGGCGCGCGGGGCCCGGGGCGGCGACCCGGGCGGTGGTGGCGCGCCTCCGCGAGCCGCGGACCGTGCGGCGGGCCGGGCCGCCACCCGCGCACGGTACGGGGCCCCGGCGCGAGGGTCACCGGGCGGACGCCGCCGCCCTCACCAGGCCCTGCATCACGCGGAGGTCCTCGCCCATCTCCGGATGCCACTGGACGCCCAGCACCCAGGTGCCCCCCGAAGGCTCCACGGCCTCCACCGTGCCGTCCTCCGCGAATGCCGACGGCCGCAGCCCCTCGCCCAGGCGGTCCACGGCCTGATGGTGGTAGGTCGGGACCTCCGTCGCCTCGGGCACCAGCGCGCCGTACCGGGTGCCGGGCACCGGCTTGACCGTGTGGCGGCCGAAACGGCCGACCCGCTCCGCGTGGCCGTCCAGGTGCTGCACCAGCGTCCCGCCGAGGGCCACGTTCAGCAGCTGCATGCCCCGGCACACGCCGAGCAGCGGTGTCCCCGCCGCCAGCGCGGCCTCGATCAGGGCCAGCTCCCAGGCGTCCCGCTCCCGGTCCGGCGGCCCGGTGCGGGGGTCGGGGCGGGCCCCGTACCGCACCGGCTCCACGTCGGCGCCGCCCGCGACGACGAGCGCGTCCAGCCGGGACACGGCCGCGGCCGCCGCCGACGGCGACGGGTCGGGCGGCAGCATCGCGGCGAGGCCGCCCGCGGCCTGCACCAGCCGGGGGTAGGCCGCGGGCAGCAGCGCCGCGGGCATGTCCCACACGCCCCACGCCGCGGGGGCGAGGTACGTCGTCACACCGATCAGTGGCCTGACCATCCCCTACCCCTCTCCGGTACGGTCCAGCTCCGCCTCGGCGGCGGCCAGCGCCGCGAACTCCTCCTCGGGGGCGCTCGCCACCAGGCGGTGCCGACTGTAGAACGCGAAGTACGCCACCGCGATCGCGTAGACGCCGAATGCCACGAGAGCGGCGTCCACGTCCACCAGGAACGTCGCCACCAGGGCCGCCAGCGCCAGGACGAAGGCGACCGACGACGTCAGCACCCCTCCCGGGGTGCGGTAGGGCCGCTCCAGGTGCGGTTCGCGGCGCCGCAGCACGATGTGGGACAGCGCCATCAGCGCGTACGAGATGGTGGCGCCGAACACCGCCACGTTCAGCATCCGGGCGCCGTCGCCCGTCCACGCCGCCAGCGAGAAGCCGATCGCGCCGGGGATCAGCAGGCCGAGGTACGGCGCCTTCCGGCGGCTCGTCAGGGACAGGAACCGCGGCAGGTAGCCGGCCCGGGACAGCGCGAAGAGCTGGCGCGAGCCCGCGTAGATGAGCGAGAAGA
Source organism: Streptomyces sp. CC53 (assembly GCF_001865245.1). GTDB lineage: Bacteria > Actinomycetota > Actinomycetes > Streptomycetales > Streptomycetaceae > Streptomyces. The sequence continues at coordinate 89,915 of NZ_MKXB01000202.1, forward strand.
ACGACGCGACCAGACCCGCGAGGCCCGCGTAGTTGACGAAACGGCTGAGCGCCGTCGGTCCGCCGTCCCCCTCCAGGGCCACCACCAGCGGGTTCCCCGCGTCCTGGAGCGCGGCCGAGCCGCGGACGCCCGTCGCCGCGAGGAACGTCACCACCGCCAGCAGCACCAGCACGCCCATCGACAGGGACATCGCCTTCGGCATCGACCTGACCGGGTCCTTGGCCTCCTCGGCGGCCAGCGGCACACCCTCCACCCCGAGGAAGAACCACATGCCGAACGGGAACGCCGCCCAGATGCCCAGCAGCCCGTACGGCAGCCAGGAGTTCGCGCCGAAGGCGTCCGGGTCCACCGGGATGTCGTCGAGACCCGCCGCCCGGAACTCCGTGAACGCGCCCACCGCGAAGATCAGCAGGGCCGCCACGGCGACGGTCGTCACGACCAGGCTGAAGCGGAGCGCTTCGCCCACGCCCCACAGGTGGATGCCGATGAACACGGCGAAGCAGGCCAGTCCGACCGGCCACCCGGCGGTGAGCCCGAACAGGCCGAGCGACTCGACGTAGTCGCCGATGAAGAGGGAGATCGCGGCGGGCGCCAGGACGTACTCGATGAGGATCGCCGTACCGGTGAGGAACCCTCCCCACGGGCCCAGCGCCCGGCGCGCGAAGCCGTAGCCGCCGCCCGCGGCGGGCAGGATCGCGGACAGCTCGGCCAGCGAGAACACCAGGCACGCGTACATCGTGCCCATCAGCAGCGTCGCGATCGCCAGGCCGCCGAAGCCGCCCTCCGCGAGGCCGATGTTCCAGCCGGAGTAGTCCCCGGACACGACGTACCCGACGCCGAGCCCGGTCAACAGCAGCCAGCCCGCGCTGCCCTGCCGCAAGGTGCGGCGCTTCAGATAGTCGTCCTGCGGACGACGCCCGCCCGCGGTCGTGCCCTCGGTGTCTTCCAGCGTCATGGCAGCGTCAGCCTCCCGCTCGGATCGAACCCCCGTCGACGGCCCAACGGGCCGGCCCCGCGCCGCCGCACCGGCCGCACGGACCGGCCACGGGAGCGCCCCAGGGACCCGACCCAATGGAATGGGCCCATACCTTTGCGGTGGGGCACGCCGCCGCGCAAGACCCGTGCGCGACTTTCCCCGCCGTCGCGGCTCGCCTCCGCCGCCGTACGCTCGCGGCAGGGCTTCCTGTGGCAGCGCCTCCGTCCCTGCTCGCGCCGCTTCCGTGAGCACGGGCCAGGCTTGGCTGCGGCAGTGCCGGTGTCGCCGCTGCCATCCGCTTCCGCGCGCTCGGGCGGGGGTTCCCGCGGCAGCGCCGGTGTCCCCGTTCGCGCCCGCTTTTCGGAGACGCATGCGGGGGAGTCCCGCGGCAGCGCCGGTGCCGTCATCGGCTTCCCCGGGGCTCATGCCAGGAAGCCCCGCAGCAGCGCCGCCGTCCCCGCGCAGTGCTCCCGTGCCACCTCCCGCGCGCCCTCCGCATCGCCCTCCAGGACCGCTTCGACCAGCGCGTCGTGCTGGTGCTGGGCGTGCTCCAGGTTCCGCACCAGCAGGGGGATGCCGTCCAGCAGGTCGTTCACCGTCGCCCGCACCGCGGCGTACTGCGCGGTCAGCGTCGGCGACCCCGACAGCTCGGCGAGCGCCAGGTGCAGCAGCGTGTCCCGCCGCCGGTAGTCCTCCAGCGGAGCGTCGTGCGTGGCCCGCAGGGCGGTCCGCAGCCGCCGTGCCCCCTCGCCGGTCAGCCCCTGCGCCGCGCACAGCCCGGCCGCGCCGGTCTCCAGCACCTCGCGCCACCGCAGCGCGTCCTCCAGGTCCACCGCCGCGATCCGGCGCCGCAGCTCCTCCTCACCCGGCTCCCGGTCGCGGCGCAGCACGAACGTCCCGCCGTAGCGGCCGCGCCGGCTCTCCACGAGTCCCTGCTCCTGGAGCACCTTCAGCACCTCGCGCAGCGTCACCCGGCTGATGCCGAGGCGCTCGGCGAGCTCCCGTTCGGCGGGCAGCCGCCCGCCCGCCGGCACCAGGCCGAGCCGCACCACCTGGAGGATCTGCGCCAGCGCCTCCTCGAAGCCGTTGCCCGCCCGCACCGGCCGCAGCACGGGCGTCAACGGATCGGCGGCCTGCCCCCGATCGGGCGCCTCTTTGGCCATGTGGCCCCCTCCTCTTCCCAAGCAATGGTTCTCACCCATACCTTATGGCTTCCGGCTGACCCAAGGAGGATCCATCCCGTGGCAGACCGCAGCAAGGCCGTCCACCTCCGGGCGGACCGTACCCCGCCCCTGTCCGTCGAGGAACTGCACGCCCTCGTGGCCGGCGGCACCGTCGACACCGTCGTCCTGGCCTTCCCCGACATGCAGGGCCGCCTCCAGGGCAAGCGCTTCGCCGCCCGCTTCTTCCTCGACGAGGTCCTGGAGCACGGCACCGAGGGATGCAACTACCTCCTCGCCGTCGACCCCGACATGAACACCGTCGACGGCTACGCCATGTCCTCCTGGTCCACCGGATACGGGGACTTCGCCCTGCGCCCCGACCCGGCGACCCTGCGCCGCATCCCCTGGCACCCCGGCACCGCCCTGCTCCTCGCCGACCTCACCTGGCACGACGGCGCCCCCGTCACCGCCTCCCCCCGCCACATCCTGCGCCGCCAGCTCGACCGCCTCGCCGCCCACGGCTACACCGCCCACGTCGGCACCGAGCTGGAGTTCATCGTCTTCACCGACAGCTACGAACAGGCGTGGGACGCCGACTACCGCGGGCTCACCCCCGCCAACCGGTACAACGTCGACTACTCGATCCTCGGCACCGGCCGCGTCGAACCCCTGCTGCGCAGGCTGCGCAACGACATGGCGGGCGCCGGCCTCACCGTCGAGTCCGCGAAGGGCGAGTGCAACCCCGGCCAGCACGAGATCGCCTTCCGCTACGCCGACGCCCTCACCACCTGCGACCAGCACGCCGTCTACAAGACCGGCGCCAAGGAGATCGCCGCGCAGGAAGGCGTCTCCCTCACCTTCATGGCGAAGTACAACGAACGCGAGGGCAACTCCTGCCACATCCACCTCTCCCTCCAGGACGCCGACGGCCGCAACGCGATGGCCGGCGACGGCCCGGCCGGCACCCCCGACGCCCTGTCCCCCCTCATGCGGTACTTCCTCGCCGGACAGCTCGCGGCCCTGCGCGAGTTCTCCCTGCTCTACGCGCCCAACATCAACTCGTACAAGCGCTTCCAGCCGGGCTCCTTCGCCCCCACCGCCGTGGCCTGGGGCCACGACAACCGCACCTGCGCCCTGCGGGTCGTCGGCCACGGCCCCTCCACCCGCTTCGAGAACCGCCTGCCCGGCGGCGACGTCAACCCGTACCTCGCCGTCGCCGGGCTGGTCGCCGCCGGCCTGCACGGCATCGAGCAGCAGCTCGAACTGCCCGAACCCTGCACGGGCAACGCGTACGCGGACGCCCGCGCACACGTCCCCACCACCCTGCGCGAGGCCGCCGAGCTGTGGGAGAACAGCACCCTCGCCAAGGCCGCCTTCGGCGACGAGGTCGTCGCCCACTACCGCAACATGGCCCGCGTCGAACTCGACGCCTTCGACGCCGCCGTCACCGACTGGGAGCTGCGCCGCTCCTTCGAACGCCTGTGACCACCCGTGAGGACGGACCCATGACCGACACCCCCGACGAGCTCCAGGTCCTCAACCCCGCCACCGAGGAACCCGTCGCCACCGTCCCCGCCGCGACCGCCGCCGACGTGGACGCCGCCGTCCGCCGCGCCGCCGCGGCCCAGCGCACCTGGGCCGCCCTCGCGCCCGCCGACCGGGCCAGGCTGCTGCGCCGCTTCGCCACCGCCGTCGACGACCACCTGGAGGAACTCGCCCTGCTGGAGGTGCGCGAAGCCGGCCACACCCTCGGCAACGCCCGCTGGGAAGCCGGAAACGTCCGCGACCTGCTCGACTACGCCGCCGGGGGAGTGGAGCGGCTGACCGGCCGCCAGATCCCCGTGCCCGGCGGTGTCGACGTCACCTTCCTCGAACCGCTCGGCGTGGTCGGCGTCATCGCCCCCTGGAACTTCCCCATGCCGATCGCCGCCTGGGGCACCGCACCCGCCCTCGCCGCCGGCAACGCCGTCGTCCTCAAACCCGCCGAGACCACCCCCCTCACCGCGCTCCGCCTCGCCGGCCTCGCCCGCGACGCCGGCCTCCCCGAGCACCTCTTCCAGGTGCTGCCCGGCCGCGGCCCGGTCGCGGGCGCCGCACTCGTCGAGCACCCCGGCGTGGCGAAGATCGTCTTCACCGGCTCCACCCGCGTCGGCCAGGGCGTCATGGCCGCCTGCGCCGCCCGGATGAAACGGGTCACGCTCGAACTCGGCGGCAAGAGCCCCAACATCGTCTTCGCCGACGCCGACATCGAGGCCGCCGCCCTCGCCGCGCCCATGTCCTTCCTGGACAACAGCGGCCAGGACTGCTGCGCCCGCACCCGGATCCTCGTACAGCGCAGTGTCCACGACCGCTTCCTCGCACTCCTCGCCCCCGCCGTCGAGAAGGTCGTCGTCGGCGACCCGGCCGACGAGCGCACCGAGATGGGCCCCCTCATCTCCCGCGCCCAGCTCGACCGCGTCCGCTCGTACGTCCCCGAGGACGGCGCAGGCGCCGCCGTGCGCGGCAGCGCCCCCGAGGGCCCCGGGTTCTGGTACCCGCCGACCGTGCTCACCGGCCTGGCCCCCGACGCGCCCGCCGCCACCGAGGAGATCTTCGGTCCGGTCGCCGTCGTCCTGCCCTTCGACGACGAGGCCGACGCCGTGCGCCTCGCCAACGCCACCGACTACGGCCTCTCCGGCTCCCTCTGGACCCGCGACGTCGGCCGCGCCCTGCGCGTCGCCCAGGCGGTCCAGGCGGGCAACCTCTCCGTCAACTCGCACTCCAGCGTCCGCTACTGGACCCCCTTCGGCGGCTACAAGCAGTCCGGCATCGGCCGCGAACTCGGCCCCGACGCCCTCACCGCCTTCACCGAGACCAAGAACGTCTTCATCAGCACGCACCCCACGGAAGGCTGACGCAGCGCATGACCGACCACGAGCACGCCACCGAGAACATCTGCCGCCGCCTCGTCGGCCGCACCGCCGTCATCACCGGTGCCGGCAGCGGCATCGGCCTGGCCGCCGCCCGCCGCCTCGCCTCCGAAGGCGCCCACGTCGTGTGCGGTGACATCGACGAGAAGGCCGGCAAGGCCGCCGCCGACGAGGCCGGGGGCCTCTTCGTACGCGTCGACGTCACCGACCCCGACGAGGTGGAGGCCCTCTTCGAAGCCGCGTACGACACGTACGGCAGCGTCGACGTCGCGTTCAACAACGCCGGCATCTCCCCGCCCGACGACGACTCCATCCTGGACACCGGGCTCGACGCGTGGAAGCGCGTCCAGGAGGTCAACCTGACGTCCGTCTACCTCTGCTGCAAGGCCGCCCTCCCCTACATGCGCCGCCAGGGCAGGGGCTCCATCATCAACACGGCCTCCTTCGTGGCCCGCATGGGCGCGGCGACCAGCCAGATCTCGTACACCGCGTCCAAGGGAGGCGTCCTCGCCATGTCCCGCGAACTCGGCGTGCAGTTCGCCCGCGAGGGCATCCGCGTCAACGCCCTGTGCCCCGGCCCGGTCGACACCCCGCTGCTGCGCGAGCTGTTCGCGAAGGACCCGGAACGGGCGGCCCGCCGCCTCGTCCACATCCCGCTGGGCCGGTTCGCGCGGGCCGAGGAGATCGCGGCGGCGGTGGCGTTCCTGGCGAGCGACGACTCCTCGTTCGTCAACGCCACCGACTTCCTCGTCGACGGCGGGATCGCGGGTGCGTACGTCACTCCCCTCTGAGCGCTCGTTACGCTGACCGCATGAGCATGACGACGCCGCCCGGCTGGTACCCGGACCCCGCCGCCCCCACCGTCGAACGCTGGTGGGACGGCACCGCGTGGACCGCGCACACCCGCCCGCCGGGCGGCACTCACCCGGCCGGGCCGCCCGCGGCCGTCGTCCCGCCGCGGCGAGGCCGGCGCGCCGCCCTGGCAGCCTCCGCCGCCGTCGCCGCGGCGGCGGTCGCCGTCACCGCCTTCCTGGTGCTGCGCCCCGCGGACGGCGAACCGGCCGCCGGCGCCCCGGCCTCCCCCGGGGCCGCCTCCGCCTCCCCGGCGCAGCAGCCCCCCGGCTCCGACGCCCCCACGGGGAAGCCCTCCGACGCCGTCCCGGCCGACGCCCCCGCGGAGTTCGTCGACCAGCTCAACGGCATCTCCATGCCGCTCCCGGACGGCTGGGAGGTGCCCGAGTACGGCGTGTTCCAGGCCGCCGCCATGACAACCGTCGCCGACTTCCGGTGTCCCGAGGGCGGCCGGTACTGCGACTACGGGAAGGTCAGCTCCCGCACGCTGACCAGCGGCCGGGGCACTCCGGAGCAGATGGCGAAGGACGACATCGCCGAGGCCGCCGAGGAAGCCTTCGGGAAGGACAGCCTGGGCGTCGCCCCGTACGGCGGCGTCACCTCCCACAAGGTGCTCGACCAGCGCCGGGCGGTGGCCGCGGGACGCACCGGCTACCTGGTGCGCTGGCAGGTCACCACCGGCAAGGGCCAGGGCGGCTACGTCCAGTCCCTGGTCTTCCCGTCGCCGGCCGGCGACGGCGCCCCGGTCACCGTGCGGTTCGCCTTCGCCGCGGGCGAGGGCATGCCGGAGCTGTCGCTCATGGACGAGATCACACGGAGCATCCGCCCGATCGGCAGCGCGACGGGCGGCGGTGTCGGCAGCAGCATCGCCCCCGGACAGGACGGCTGAGGCCCCGCCGGGCCGAAGGCCGCGGCCGACCGGCAGCCCGCACCGGGGAGGGCGGGCCGACCAGGGCCGAAGGCGGGACGGGACCCGCCCGGCGTGGACGTCAGGACCCGAGGGTCCGCGGGCCGGGGGACCGCACGGCCACGGCCCGGTCGGCGGACCGGCGGAACGGCAGCCGCTGTGGGGAGGACGGGCCCGGGGGAGGGGAGGGCGGCGGGCTAGAGGAACGTGCGCCCCTCGCCCCGGTAGGTGGGCACGGTCGCCGTCACCTGGTCGCCCTCCACCAGGTGCAGCCGCTCGAAGCGTTCGCACAGCTCACCCGCCTTCGCGTGGCGGAACCACACCTTGTCCCCGATGAGCAGGTCGTCGGCGGCCGAGCCCAGCAGCGGCGTCTGCACCTCGCCGGGCCCCTCCAACGGGTCGTAGCGCAGCCCTTCCGGCAGATACGGCACGGGAAGCCGGTCCTGACCGGCCACGCCCGACGCCGGGTACCCGCCGCCCAGCACCGTCACCGCGCCCACCCCGGGCCTGCGCACCACGGGCAGCGCGAACAGCGCCGCCGGGCGGCCCGTGAACGACGAGAAGTCGTCGAACAGCCGCGGCACGTACAGCCCGGACCCGGCGGCGACCTCCGTCACCGCGTCCTCGGCGACCGTGTACTGCACGCTGCCCGTCCCGCCGCCGTTCACGAACTCCAGGTCCGGCTCCACGGACCGGACCGCCGCCACCACCGCCGCGCGTCGCTCCGCCACTTCCCGCCGTGCCACCGACTGCATCAACCGGACCCCGCGGGACCGCAGCGGACGCCCCGCCACCGCGTCCCCCACACCCGCCACATGGCCTTCGTACGCCATCAGCCCCACCAGACGGAACCCCGGTCGGCGCCGCACCGACCGGGCGAGCTCGGCGAGCTGCGCCGGCTCGCGGAGCGGGGAGCGGAGCGCGCCGATCCGCAGCCGCCCGCCGAACAGCCGCAGCGACGTGTCCAGTTCGAGGCAGACCCGCACCTCCTCGCGTCCGTCCCCGCGCGCCCGGTCGATGAGGTCGAGCTGCGCCGGGTCGTCCACCATCACGGTCACGGCACGGGCCAGCTTCGCGTCGGCGGTCAGCGCGGCGTAGCCGGCGCGGTCCGCCGACGGGTACGCGAGGAGCACGTCGTCGACACCGCAGCGGGCCAGCCACAGCGACTCGTCCAGCGTGAAGGCCATCACACCCGCGAAGCCGGGGCGCGCCAGCACCCGTTCGAGCAGGGCCCGGCAGCGCACCGACTTGGTCGCGACGCGGATCGGCTTGCCCCCGGCGCGGCGCAGCAGGTCGTCCGCGTTGGCGTCGAACGCCTCCAGATCCACGAGGGCGAGCGGGGCGTCGAGAAGGGCGGTGGCCCGGTCGTAGCGGGCCCGGTCGGCTGCGCGGGGAGTCATGCGCCGAGCGTGCCAGACGCGGCTACCGCGGGGTAGGGGGTGAGGACGGGACGTTCCGGTCAGAACCGTCCTGGCCTGCGGCCGCGTTGCCGCGACGGCGGCCGCAGCCTTTAGAGTGACGCCTACACGCCGGCAAACCGGGCTGCCCCCGGCGGCGTTCCGGTACGACGACGATGGGGGGCGGATGAGCACCGGGACACCCCGCCCGCAGCAGCCCGAGGCGCCCGCGGAGACCACGACCCGCCTCCGCGTCATACGGGACCTGCCCGCGAGCAGTCCCGAACCGGCTCCGCGCGGCGACGCGCCGTCGAACGCCTCCGTGGCCGTCCCGCCCGGCGGTCTGCCGGCGAACCGTCCCGCAACCGCCCCGCCCCGCGGTCTGCCCGTCACCGGTACCGAGCCGTCCCCGTCGCGGGAACTGCCCGCGAACGGGTCCGCGGCCGACCGTCCGTGCGATCTGCCCGCCGCCGGTCCCGTACCGTCCCGGGCCGTCCCGGCGACCGGTTCCGGTGCGGCTCCCGCCTCCGCGCAGCAGGCGCCCGGCACCCCGCTCCCCCCGCCGCCCCCCGGGCAGTCCGGCCGGGCGGCTGCCTCCGAGGAGTGCCCCGGTGCGCCGGACCGGGCGGCTGCCGGCGAGAGCCACCCCGAAGGGACCCACCCGAACCCTCCCGCGACCCCGCGGGCACCCGAGCGCACTCCGCACCCCCCGCGCCCTCCACGGGCCGTGGCCGCAGCGCCGACGACCCCGCGGCGCAAGCCCGTCCTCGGGGTGCCGACCTCCGCCTCCGCGGCGGCCGGTGACCCCGCCCCCGCGGGGCGGTCCGGCCCCCCGGCGCCCCCGCACCGCACCACGGCAGACCCGGCGGCCACCGGACAGGGCCCCCTGCCGCGAGAAGCCGACCCCCCGGCGACGGTGCCCGCCCCCGGGACGTCCCGTCCCACGGCCCCGCACCCGCCCGGCGCGCCCGGCCCCACGGCGGTGCCCGCGCCCCGGGAGTCCGACTCCGCG
>NZ_MKXB01000203.1 GCF_001865245.1 Streptomyces sp. CC53
CGGGTCCAGGGCCCGGACCGCCACCGGCCGGCGGGCGAAGGGCCGAGCGCCTTCCCCGGCACCCCCGCACCGGGGCGGGATCAGGCACCCCGCGCGTGGCGCGGGGGCGGCGGGACGGACCCGGCGCCGGCCGGGGAGGGGACCGTACCGCCGCGGCGGTACGGTCCCGCGCTGCTCCTCCGGCACGGCGCGGGCGCGTCCCGGCGTCCGCAGCGGACGGTGCCGGCCCGCAGCGGGCGCGACGGCGGCACCGCGGCTCAGTAGCGTTCGACGGCCGGGGGCTCGTCGTAGGGGGAGCCCGACAGGCCGAGCGTGGCGTCGTAGATCTTCCGGTACGTGCCGTCCTTCCAGCGCCGCTCCAGCGTGTCGTTCACGAACTCGCGGAGCTTCCTGTCGTCCTTGGCCATGCCGATGCCGTACGGCTCGTAGGTGAAGGCCCTGCCGATCACCTTGAGCTTGCCGGGGTCGGACGCCGCGTAGCTCTTGAGGATCGCGTCGTCCGTCGTGACGGCGTCGACGTGGCCGTCCAGCAGCTGCCGCACGCAGTCGGAGTACTTGGAGAGCTCCGTGGTCTGCGCACCGTACTTGGGCTTCTTGATCTCCTGCAGCGCGGTGGACCCGACGATGGAGCAGACCTTCCTGCCCTTCAGGGTGGCGGTCCCCGTGATGTCCTCCTCGTCCTTGCGGACCAGGAGGTCCGCGCCGGCCCTGTAGTACGGGCCCGCGAAGCCGACGAGCTCCTTGCGCTTGTCGTTGATCGTGTAGGTGCCGACGTAGTAGTCGACCTCGCCCTGGATGATGGCGTCCTCGCGGGCGCTGGTCAGGATCGTCTTCCACTCGATCCGGTCCTCGCCGAAGCCGAGGTCCGCGGCGACCATGCGGGCGATCTCGATGTCGAAACCGGAGCGCTGCTTCGTGGCCGGGTCCTCGTAGGACAGGTACGGCTGGTCGGCCTTCGAGCCGATGATCAGCTTGCCGCGCTCCTTGGCCTTGGTGAACGTCGCGGAGTCCAGTTCGACGTTCTGGGCCACCTCGTAGCGGGGCGCCTCCGGGGTGACCGACCGGGCGTCGTCGGCGCTCTCGTCGCCGCACGCGGTGAGGGTCAGGGCGAGGACGACGGCGGAGGCGGCGGCTGAGGCCTTGGGCAGCTTCATGCGGAATCTCTCAAGTCGTGAACATGCGGGGACCGGTGACAGAGGTCTGCGAGGGAAGGGAGGCTCGCTCCGCCGCCGTGCGGAGACGCACCCGGATCGGTCGTTTCCGGGTGGTCGACCGCGCGTCGCGAGGCGGCCCGCCCTCGGTCCGGGCTCCGGACCTCCACCTCGCCGCGGGTGCGATCAGCCCGGTGTCCTGCGGGACGCGGGCCGAAAGCGTCGATGCCCGCCAGGCGGCGCCGACAGGCCGTCGGTCGCCGCGGCGACCACGGCGTTCTTCGCCACCGACACTCCGCCCATCTGCCTCTCTCGCCTCCGCCCCGTTCGGGTTGCCGAGGACGCTAGGCGCGGCGAGCGGGAACCGTCATCCCGTTTGAGCGGAAATTGAGGATAACGATTGGAAGGCAATCAGGCACTCCGGGATATTTCTCCCGCCTCGAACCCTTTCCCCGATGTCCCACAGGGGTTCTCCCCTCGAAATGATCTCCGTGGCGTGCGCGGTTCGGCGACCGCCCGTCCGGGGCGAACGGGGCGGGAGACCGCGTCTCCCACAGAGACGGAGCCGAACGCCGACACCCTGGCCGAGTCCGCGCGGGTCCCCGGGGTCGCGCCGGGCTCTCCCCCAGACCGTGTCACTGCCTGCGTCACGGCCCGCCCGCGCCGCGGGGGCAGGCCGAGGAACGCCTGCGGGAAGGGGACGCGGACCGTATCCGCGGAGGCGGCGGCGTTCGCGTCCCCGAGCTCGGGCACGGGGCCGGACCGAGGTCCGTACCGCGTCTCGACGCCCGCGGACGCGGGGCCCCACCGCGGCGGGTACGCCCGAGCGGGGCGGCCGAACTCCCGTGTCGACGACGCATCTTGCAGCCCTTCACGCGCCCCTCCGGCCTCGGCCGGTGGCATGCGCCCGCGACATGCCTCACCCCCTTCGTATTTCCGGGAGATCACGTCCCGAATGGGCCACGGTGCCGCCCGTCGGCCGCCACGCCCGGAATTGCGGAACCGCACGGGAAAGCGAAGTGCGGAGCCTCGCCGCCTTTTCCTCGACGCGGTCCGACGGACACGGAACTGCCGCACGGCACACCGGTGTTCCAGCGCGCGCCCGAAAGGAACGACCCGTTTCCCCGTGCGACACCCGCTCCCGGCGGGAACGGCGGTCGATCCGCGCCCCGACGGCACATGCGCCCGGCGGCGGGAGCCACCCGGGCGACGCCGAGCGCCGGGCACGGCCGGACGCGGACCGGCGCACGCGTTCAGCGGGAGCGGCGGGCGAGCAGGACGAAGCCGTCCTCCTCGGCGACGGTGCGGTAGCCCTGCTGCCGGGCCTGCTGCAGTGACTTCCGCTCGGTGAAGAAGTCCTGCGGCCACCGCCGGTGCGACGGCACCCGCGTGTCCACCATGATCCATTCAGGGTCGGGGCGGCTGTCCGCCCACCCGTACAGGCTGACGCTGGTCCGGTCCGCGAGCTGCGGCACGAGTTGGTTGGACGCCTGGACCGTGACCCCGTCGGGGATCAGGTCCATCAGGCGGTGCGCGGTCGCGACGCGCGGGTCGTGCCTCCAGGTCTCCGGCTGCGCGAGCCACCAGAGCGGATAGCTCGGCAGCAGCAGGAGGGTGACCGCGGCGCAGCCTGCCACGTGGCGGCGGAGGCTCCCGCGGTCGGGGCGGCGCCGGGCCAGCGCGTCGACGAAGGCCGCGAAGACCACCGGCATCAGCACGAGCGAGTAGTGGTAGCCGGTGCCCCAGTGGGTGGACAGGTCGGAGGCGAAACGCCACAGGAGGGTCGGCAGCGCCACCCACACCAGCGGCGACCGCAGGGCCAGGAACAGGGTCGGCGCCAGCACGAGGAGCAGGGTCGTGGCCTTGGCCTCCGGGGTGACCATCCCGATCGTGACCTTGTGCAGCAGGTCCACCGGCCCGCCGGCGCCGCCCCCCGTGATCCAGTGGGTGTAGGCGTACGCCCCTCCGGGATGGAAGGCCGGGAGGATCAGCAGCATGGCCAGGGCCGTGCCGGCCAGGCCGGCCGCGGCCGTGGCGAGTCCGAGCCGGCGCCGGCCGCGGACCGCGATGAGAACGCCGATGACGGCCACCGTGAGCCCGAGGTCCTCCTTGACCAGCAGCAGGGGCAGGGCCCAGCACGCAGCGGCCGGCAGCCGGCCGCTGCCGAGGGCGCTCAGGGAGCACGCCAGCAGGGGTACCGCGAAGGCGACCTCGTGGAAGTCCGCGGCGACGCCGCTGGCGATCCCCCAGGACAGGCCGTAGCAGCCGCCGATCACGGCGGCGGCTCCCGCGCCCAGGACCCGCCGGGCCCACAGGGCCAGCGGCAGGACGCTGCCCGCGACGAGCGCGGCCTGGACGACGAGCAGGACCGTCGGCGTGGGCCAGAGCCGGTAGAGGGGGGCGATCAGGGCCAGGATCGGGTGGAAGTGGTCCCCCATCACGGGGAAGCCCGGTCCCTTCACCTCGGAGACCGGCAGGTGCCCGGCGGCGTAGGACTGCACGACCTGTTCGAAGATGGCGAGGTCGAAGGCGTTCGTCAGCATCCGCTGGTGGAGACGGAGCGACAGCGCCGTGTACGCGAGGAAGAGCGCCCCCGCCAGGGACCACATCCACCAGGTGATGCCGGCGCCGCCCCCGTGCGGCGACGCCGGCTCCGTGGCCTCGGGTGCGGCCGGCGGCCGAGGCGGGAACGCGAGGCTCGGGGTGGGGGGTGCCTGCATGTCGGTGCCTTCCGGAAGCGGGGTCCCAGGCACCTCACGATGCCAGCGCCGCCCCGGACCGGCGCCCGGACCGTTCTGCGCGGGGGCCGGAATCCTCCGAACAGCCGAGGCGGAAGGCGGTCCCGTGCCGAGACCGCTGCGGGGGCCGCGCGGAGGTTGCTCCCACCGACGCAACGATCAGTCATTCGATAGGACGAAATGCACCCTTCGTCGGTCGTGGGTGTGCCCGTTCGACCGCATGCATGTGCAAGGAGGCCCGGAGCCTCCGCACCCATCCTCCCTTCGCTTCCACGAGGAGCACATCCCATGAGTCCTGAGAACAGGGCCGCATCCCCCCTCGGCCCGCTCCCCTCCCGGGGCAGGTGGCTGGCAGGCGGGGCCATGACTTCGGTGGCACTGGTCGTCCTGGGCTTCAGCGGCACCGCACTGGCGACGCAGCAGGGCACGCCCCCGTCGCAGGCGGCCGCGGTACCGGCAACCGGCGACAAGTGCCGGCACCACGAGAACGGCGGCACGGACGAGGAGCTCTACGGGCCCCTGGCCGGCTCCCCTGCCGCGGGCGGCGACCACGGCCACGACAAGGACAAGTGCAAGGGGGCCACCGGGCCGACCGGCCCCACCGGACCCACCGGCCCGACGGGACCCACCGGCGCGACCGGTGCCACCGGCGCGACGGGGGCCACCGGCGCGACGGGACCGACCGGGCCCACCGGCCCCGGAGGCGGAGCGACCGGAGCCACCGGACCCACCGGACCCACCGGACCGGCCGGCGCCACCGGACCCACCGGACCCGCCGGAGCCACCGGACCCGCAGGTGCCACCGGACCCACCGGACCGGCCGGCGCCACGGGGGCCACCGGCCCTGTCGGGCCGTGCGTGTCCGTCGCCACGTCCTGGGATGAGCGAGAGGTCAAGTACAAGGCCGTCCTGACCCCGGACGGGACCGCGTACGCCGGCGTGTACGACTTCAACGCGCCCAACCCGGACGAGCCGGCGTACACCTGGTACGACCTCACCGACGGTGCCGTGGGCTATCCGGAGAACCCCTGCGGCATCTCCATCGCGGAGACCATGAACGAGGTCATCGTCGAGGTGGTCACCACCGAGGGCGAGGTCTACGAGACCAGCTGCGAGGTCGACCGGGGCGAACCCGACACACTCGACTGCGCGGACCCGGTCGTGTGGACCCCCGCGAGCCCGCAGCCGGGTGAGGAGGTCGCCGCCCGCAGCGTGCCCGTACCGGGTGCCGGTCCCCTGGCCGTCGACAAGGGCCTGGCCAAGTCCGGTCGGCGCACCTGACGCCACCGGCGACCCGCCGAGGTGTGCCGTGCCCCGAGCGCTCCGGGCACGGCGCACCCGCGTGGTGAGGCACGCGGCATGCCCGCGTCGGGGCGCGGCGCGGGGCCACCGGCCGGGCCCGGGCGAGGAGCGGACGTGTGCCACGGGACCACGGGAGCCCCGGCGGCCCCGCCCGGGCGGGCCCCCTCGGTCGGCGCACGGCACGGCCGGGCCGCGTGGCCCTCACCCGCAGCGGTAGAGGGCCCGGGCGCGCACCAGGTCGACAGGACCGCCGTCCAGGCCCAGGTCGAGGAAGTGGTCCAGCTGCCACGCCTGGGTGCCGCGGGCCTGCCGGCTGGTCGTGGACACCCACGGCGGGTAGACACGGAAACCGCGCTTCCCGCCGGAGCCGTCGCGGGACACGACACCCCGCTCGCACAGCACCTCGCACGGGAACACGAACTGCCCCCATCCGTCGTCGTCACGGCTGCCGACGACGAACAGATCCACCCCGTCCGCCGCGTCGAAGGGGCGGATCGGCCCCTCGGCTGACCGCTGCCACACGGTGACGAACTGGCCGGCCTTCGTGGGCGTGGTCCTGGCCGCGCGGAACCGGACCGCGCGGCCGCCGAGCGTGAACGCGCAGGCCGCGTACGCGGCGCTCTCCGGTTCCGGCACCGGCATCGAGCAGGCGAAGCCGCTCGGGTCGTACACCCGCGCCTTCGCCGCCTGGAGGTCGCCGTGCAGTGCCGTCCACGGCTGATGCGTCACCATGCCGTCATCGTGCCACCGTGCCCGCCCCGTCCCGCTCGGGCCCCTCACCCGGCCGCCCCTGGTCTGCCTTCAGGGCCCGTGGCCGGGCGGTATGCCCGGGCCGCCCCCGGGAGGCGGGCCCTGGCCGCGTGCGAGGAGCTGGAACTCGAAGGTGTAGCGGGAGGCGCGGTAGACGTGCGAGCCGGACTCGACGGGGCGCCCTGCGTCGTCGTACGTGGTGCGCTCCACGGCCAGGACGGGGGCGCCCGCGGGCTCGCCGAGCAGTTCGGCCTCCGCGTCCGCGGCGGTGCGGGCGCCCACGGTCTGGCGGGCGCTGTGCAGGGCGATGCCCGCACCGCGCATCAGCCGGTACAGGCCGGTGGTTTCCCACCGGCCGCCGTCCGGGCCGAGCAGTCCGGCGGGGAAGCGGTTGCGGAGCAGCGCCAGGGGTTCGCCCTGAGCAGTGCGGAGCCGTTCCACGTACAGGACGTCGACGCCCTCCGGGACGGCGAGGGCGGCGGCGACCTGTTGTCCGGACAGAACCCGATGCCCTGCTTGACACGGCATCCCGACCGTGAGCACTTGGGGACATGCGTATCGGATTGATTGGAACCGGTCGTATCGGAACATTCCACGCGAAGGTACTGGCCGGGCACGCGCACGTGGGCGGGCTGCTGCTCACCGACGTGGACCACGAGCGGGCAGCCGAGGTGGCGCGGGCCATCGGCGCCACGGCCGCCCCCAGCGTCGACGAGGTCTTCTCGTGGGGCGTGGACGCCGTGGTCATCACCTCGGCCACCTCCGCCCACGCCGAACTGATCATCCGTGCGGCACGCGCCGGTCTGCCCGCCTTCTGCGAGAAGCCCATCGCCCCCGACCTGGACAGCACGCTGCGGGCCCTGCACGCCGTCGCGCAGGCCGGTACGCCGCTGCAGATCGGCTTCATGCGCCGGTTCGACGCCGGGTACGCCACGGCCCGGGAGGCGGTACGGGCGGGACGCCTGGGCCGGCTGCACACCGTGCGGACCCTGACGTCCGACGCGGCTCCGCCGCCGGCCGCGTACCTGCCGGTCTCCGGCGGGCTGTACCGGGACTGCCTGGTGCACGACTTCGACATGGTGCGCTGGGTGACGGGCCACGAGGTGATGGAGGTCTACGCGGTGGGGTCGGACGCGGGGCCCGAGGTCTTCCGCGACGCCGGGGACGTGGACACCGCGGCCGCCCTGCTCACCCTGGACGACGGCACGCTGGTCACGGCGACGGCGACCCGGTGCAACGGCGCCGGCTACGACGTGCGCATGGAGCTGGCCGGGGAGCGCGACCAGCTCGGGGTGGGCCTCGACGACCGCACCCCGATCACCTCGACCGAGCCCAAGGGGCCGCCTCCGGCCACCCAGCCCTGGCCCGGCTTCCTTGAACGGTTCGCTTCCGCCTACCAGGGGGAACTGGACGCCTTCGTACGGTTCGTGCGCGGGGAGCGGGACAACCCGTGCGACGGGCGCGAGGCGCTGGAGGCGCTGCGGGTCGCGGAGGCGTGCGAACTGTCGCGCCGGGAGCACCGGCCGGTGCGGTTGCGGGAGATCCCCGGGCTCGCACCGCCGGCGTGAGGACGCCCGGGCCGGGTCCGGGCGGCGCCCTCCCCTCAGGTCCCGGGCACGGCCCCGGCGCCGTCAGCGCTGTCGGCGTCGTGGACGGCCCGGTCGGCGATGCCGCTGCCGCCGTGCGCGTCGGCGGCAGGCGCGAAGGGTGCGTCCCCCGCTGCGTGGGGCCCCGGCGACGCGGTCCCGGCGGGGCGCTCCGGGGCGGTGGCCAGCACCGTGCCCTGGGCCACGGCGCACAGCGTCTCGGCCCCCTCCCCGTCCCGGGTCACCAGGTCGCAGCGCACCACTGCCTGACGGCGGCCGGCGTGGACGACGGTGGCGCGGGCCGCGAGGGTGCGGCCGGTGGCGGGGCGCACGTACTGGATGGAGAACCCGGACGTCAGCACGGCTGGTCCGAGGGCGGTTCCGGCGGCGAAGGTGATCGCGTTGTCCGCGGCGTACGACAGGACGCCGCCGTGGAGGAAACCGTTCTGCTGGTGCAGCTCCTCCCGGATGTCGAGCTCCAGCGTCGCCGTCCCCTCACGGAAGGCGGTGACCCGGGCGCCGAGGAGCCGGCTGAAGGGCTGACCGTCGAGCACCTTGCCGGCGAGTTCCCGCGCGGGGTCGGTCGTGGGATCGGTCATCGCTGCTTCACCACCTGACGGGGAGTCGGCGTACGCCGCGCATGAGGAGGCCGGGCAGCCAGTCGAGCGGTGCCCCGGAGGGGTCGGGGTCGAGCGCCAGACCGGGGAAGCGCTCCAGCAGGGAGCGGAGGGCGATCCGTGCCTCCAGCCGGGCCAGCGGGGCGCCCAGGCAGAAGTGGATGCCGTGCCCGAAGGCGAGGTGGCCCGCGGGATCGCGGCGGATGTCGAAGCGGTCGGGGTCCGGGTACTTCCCTGGGTCGCGGTCGCCTGCCGCGAGGCCGACCAGGACGGCCCTGCCCGCCGGGATGACGGTGCCGCCGAGCGGCACCGGCTCGCGGGTGAAGCGGTAGGTCGCGGTCTCCACCGGCCCGTCGTACCGCAGCATCTCCTCGATCGCACCGTCCAGCAGCCCGAAGTCGTCCCAGAGGACGTCGAGTTGATCCGGGTGGGTGAGCAGGGCCCGGACGCCGTTGGAGATGAGGTTGACGGTCGTCTCGTGTCCGGCGACGAGCAGCAGGTAGGCCATGGCGCGCAGCTCGGTGGCGGAGAGCCGGTCACCGTCCTCGTCGCTGGTGCGCAGCAGCGCCGACAACAGGTCGTCGGCCGCCGAGCGCCGCTTGTCCTCGATGAGCGCGTCGAGGTAAGCGGCCAGGCCGTGCACGGCGGCCTTCTCCGTGTCGGGTCCGGTGGGGGCGACGACCTCGTTGGACCAGTCGCGGAACCGGTCCCGGTCGGCGGTGGGCACGCCGAGCAGTTCGCAGATGACGGTGATCGGCAGCGGGAAGGCGAACGCGCCCACGAGGTCTGCGCGGCGCCCGGGCTCGGCCGCCATGCCATCCAGCAGGCCGTCCGCGACGTCCTGGATGCGGGGCCGGAGCGCATCCATGCGCCGCCCGGTGAACTCGCGGGCGACGAGGCGGCGCAGACGGGTGTGGTCGGGCGGGTCGAGGCCCAGCATGTGGCGGCCGATGACTTCTTCGTCGAGCAGCGTCATGCCGACGGTCTCGGCGGACTTGGACAACCGTGGGTCGGTGAGGGCCTTCTTGGCCTCGGCGTGTCCGACGATCAGCCAGAACCGGTTCCCGGCCCGGTCGCACACCTCGTGGACGGGTCCCCGGGCGCGCATCCGGTCGTAGAAGGGATAGGGGTCGGCGTTGAACTCCGGTCCGAACTCTGCCAGGTCGATGACGGTCATCACCCCAGCCTAGGTCGTGGCCTCGAAGTCCCTTCCCTTTGCAGCCACTTGCACACGTGGCTCCGGGTACCCCCGAGCACCCTCGGAGTGGGAGGAGGCCGGGCGGTCTCGCGGTCCCGCGCAGCGGGGGCGGCGAGCCGGGTGGCGGCACCGCAGCGGGCCTCGCGGTGATCACGGCCGGCGACCGGTGCCGGCAGGCGGACGGTCGCGGGCCGCACGCGGTCACTCGTCGGCGCCCACCGTGCCGAACCGGGCGGGGCCGGTGGGGCGGTAGGTCAGGATGGCCACCCCTGAGCGGGTGGTGCGGTGCCCGGTGAGCGCGAGAGAGGTGGGGGTCCCGGGCTCGGGGAAGAGGCGGCGGCCGGAGCCGAGGAGGACGGGGGCGACGAGGAGGTTGCAGGCGTCGACGAGCCCGTGGGCGAGCAGGTGCCGGGCGAGCCGGCCGCTGCCGTGCACCTGGACCTCCCCGCCCGGCTCCTGCTTGAGCCGGTGGACGGCGTCGGTCAGGTCCTCTCCCGGGAGGATGCGCGAGTTGTGCCAGTCGACGTGGTCCAGGGTGCGCGTCACGACGTGCTTGGGCAGGTGGTTGAGGCGGTTCGCGATCGGGTCGTCCGGGTCGGCGGCGTGGGGCCAGTACGAAGCGAAGATCTCGTAGGTGCGGCGGCCGAGGAGGAACGCGCCGGCGCGGTCCATCACCTCGTGCAGGAAGCCGGCCATGTCCTCGTCGACGAAGGGCGCGAGCCAGCCACCGAGGGCGAAGTCGTCGCTGCGGTCCTCGTCGGGGCCCCCGGGGGCCTGGACTACGCCGTCGAGGGTGAGGAACGAGGTGAGGGTGAGCTCGGCCACGGCGGGTGCCTTCCGGTCGTCGGTGAGTGTCTCCACCACCTCAGACCGCTCGGGGCGGGGGAACTCACCGGTGCGCCCCGACACGGCGTGGCGCTCCCTCCACCGGAGCAGCGCCCCCGCGCACCGGCCGCGCCGGGCCGGGGCCCGGTGGCGGGCGCGAAGCCTGGCGACGGCACCGCGGCCCGGCGGTACGGGGTCGGACAGCCCGTATGACACTCGCGGGGCCGGGCTCGGCGAGCGGGCCCGCCCGGCGGGCGGGGTGGTACGGCTGCGGCAGCAGCGCCTCCGGGGCCGGGGCGAGGCTCCGGGGCTCGACGGGCGGCCGTGGCCACGGCTCGTACGGCGGTACGCCTCCCGGGAGGCCGGGAGGCGGGGCTGGGTGCCGGGGCGGGGCGCTCCGGTGCTGTCGGGCCGGGGCGCCCCGCCCCGGAGCGGGCAGGTGTCGCACTGCCCTGGTGCGGGGGCCGGTCAGCCCCCGAGCTCCTGGTGGCGGGCGGTGAGGCGCTTGGCGCCCTCGTCCGTCAGGGAGCCGAAGAGGCGGAGGCGCGAGATGCCGCCGTCGGGGTGGATGTCGATGCGGACGTGGGTGCCGACGGCCGGTTCGGGCAGGACGAACCGGTGGTTGGTGTCGGGCTGGAGGCGGGTGCGGGGCAGGAACTCGGTCCACTGCCCGTCCTCGCCGTCGCGGACGGACAGCGAGGCCCAGCCGGCGCTGTTGCCCTTGAGGTAGGCGGTGTCGATCTCGACGGCGCGGATCTCGGCCTGTTCGGCCAGCCGGTAGCGGATCCAGTCGTTGCCGAGGTCGCGCCTGCGCCGGGTCTCCCAGCCGTCGTCCATCTTGCGGGAGCGGCCCGGCTGGATGGTGTTGGTGGCTGGGGAGTAGAAGCGGTCGGAGGCGTCCTCGACGCTCCCGCCGCTCTCCAGGGCGACGACGTCGAAGGTGCCGAGGGCGCCCAGCCATGCCGGGTCGGGGGCGACCTCGCCGTACACGCGGAGGCGGGCGATGCCGCCGTCGGGGTGCTGGTTGAGGCGCAGGTGCGTGAAGCGCCGCTCCACGTCGACGGCGAAGCCGTTCGCCGCGTGGCCGCCGACGGCGGTGCGGGGTACGACGCTGGTCCACTCCACGTCGGGGCCGAGGAGTTCCCCGGGTGAGGGGGAGCCCGGTACGGAGGCGCCTTCGACGGACACGGCCTGCGGGTAGTTGCCGCGGAAGTGGGCGGTGTCGACGACGATGCCGCGGATCACTCCGGGGGCGCCGAGCCGCACGAGGGCCCAGTCGTGGTCGTCGGCGGTGGGGTGGGGCTGCTCGGCAGAGACGCCGCGGCGGCGCCGGGTCTCCCAGCCGTCCATGACCTTGCCCTTGTGGCCGAAGTGCTCGGGGTCGAACTCGGCGGCCTCGGGCTTGAGGAGGTTCTCGCGCTCGGCGAAGAACTCGTCGTTGGCGGCGACGACGCCCGCGCCGAGGCGGCGGTCGGCGAGGTCGGCGAGCCCGGTGAAGGGGAAGTCGGCGGTGCGGTAGTCGGCGTACGGGTCGCCGCCGCCGTACGGGCTGGCGTCACCGGTGAAGCGGGGTATGCCGGTCGTGTCGGTCACGGGGTTCACGTGTTCCTTTCGAGCAGTCGCCCGCTGCGCTCCGCGGGGATGCCGCGGTCGGCGATGCGTACGCCGCGCAGCCAGGTGGAGGTGACGACGCCGTACAGGGTGCGGCCCGCGTAGGCGGTGACCCGGTTGCGGTGGTGGAGCGCGGCCGGGTCGACGGTGAAGGTCTCGTCGGGGGCGAGGACGGCGAAGTCGGCGTCGCGGCCGGCTTCGACGGCGCCCTTGCGGTGGAGTCCGGCGAGGGCGGCGGGGGCGGTGGACATCCAGCGGGCCACGTCGTCGAGGGTGTGGCCGCGGCGGCGCGCCTCCGTCCAGATGGCGGGCAGCCCGAGCTGGAGGGAGGAGATGCCGCCCCAGGCGGTGGAGAAGTCGGGGGTCTTGAGGTCGACGGTGGACGGGGAGTGGTCGGAGACGATGCAGTCGATCGTGCCGTCGGCCAGCCCCTGCCACAGGGCGTCCTGGTTGACTGCCTCACGGATGGGCGGGCAGCACTTGAACTCGGTTGCCCCGTCGGGCACTTCCTCCGCGGTGAGGGTCAGGAAGTGCGGGCAGGTCTCGGCCGTGACCCGGACGCCCTCGCGCCGGGCCGCGGCGATGAGCGGCAGGGCGTCGCTGGAGGACAGGTGCAGGACGTGGACCCGGGCGTCGAGGCGGCGGGCCTGCGCGACGAGGTTCTCGATGGCGGTGTTCTCGGCGTCGCGGGGCCGGGAGGCGAGGAAGTCGGCGTACTTCGCGGAGCTCCTCTGCGGTGCGGCGGCGAGGTGGTGCGGGTCCTCCGCGTGGACGATCATCAGCCCGTCGAAGCCGGCGATCTCGGCGAGGGAGGTGGCGAGCTGCTCCTGGTCGAGCGGCGGGAACTCGTCGACGCCGGAGGGCGACAGGAAGCACTTGAAGCCGTAGACCCCGGCGTCGTGCAGGGGCCGCAGGTCCTTGACGTTGTCGGGCAGGGCGCCGCCCCAGAACCCGACGTCGACGTGGGCCTTGTCGCGGGCGACGTCCTGCTTCACCCGCAGGTGCTCGACCGTGGTGGTGGGCGGCAGGGAGTTGAGCGGCATGTCGAGCAGCGTGGTGATGCCGCCGGCCGCGGCGGCGCGGGTGGCGGTCCAGAAGCCCTCCCACTCGGTGCGGCCCGGGTCGTTCACGTGGACGTGGGTGTCCACGAGGCCGGGGAGGACGACGTCGTCGCCGACGTCCTCGACCCGGGCCCCGGCGGGGACCTCCGCATCGTGCGGCAGCACCGCCGCGATGGCGTCGCCGGACACGGCGATGGACGCGGGGCGCGTCCCCTCCGGGGTCACGACGCGCGTCGAACGCAGCACCAGGTGCACGGGCACGTCCATGCTCACACCGCTCCCCACTCCCGAGATCTCCGTCATTCCCGTCCGTTCCAGCAGACTTCAACGAACTGTTGAAGGAATCTTCACCGGGGCGTCCCGCGCCGTCAAGAGTCGCCCGGCAGGAGAGACTCTGCTTGGATGTTTCCATGAAGTGGAAGAAGGATTCCGGCATGAAGAACGTAGCTCCGCACAGCGGGCGACTCGGCGACCGCCCCGGGATCACGGCGGACACCCGGACAAACAGCCCCTGACCGGCATCGATTCCCCGGCTCGGGCGCAGTGCCGCCCCGCCGGGCCCGGTAGGCTGCTGCCTTGTCCATCCGCCTCGAAAGGACCGTTGACGTGCCGACGTCCAGCGCCAACGCCACCGACGCCGCCAAGCCCGCCGCGGGAGGCGGCGGCGTCCAGTCCCTTGAGCGTGCCTTCGACCTCCTGGAGCGGATGGCCGACGCCGGGGGCGAGGTCGGGCTGAGCGAGCTCTCGTCGAGCAGCGGCCTGCCGCTGCCCACCATCCACCGGCTGATGCGCACCCTCGTCGCCTGCGGATACGTCCGCCAGCAGGCGAACCGGCGCTACGCCCTCGGGCCGCGCCTGATCCGCCTCGGCGAGTCCGCGTCCCGGCTGCTCGGCACCTGGGCCCGGCCCTACCTGGCCCGCCTCGTGGAGGAGACCGGCGAGACGGCGAACATGGCGCTGCTCGACGGCGACGAGATCGTGTACGTCGCGCAGGTGCCGTCGAAGCACTCCATGCGCATGTTCACGGAGGTCGGCCGGCGGGTGCTGCCGCACTCCACGGGGGTGGGCAAGGCGCTGCTGGCGCACACCTCCCCCGACGAGGTCCGGGCCCTGCTCTCCCGTACGGGCATGCCCGCGGCGACCGAGAAGACCATCACCACACCCGACGGCTTCCTGGCCGCGCTGGAGCAGGTCCGCACGGCCGGCTACGCGGTGGACGACAACGAGCAGGAGATAGGGGTCCGCTGCCTCGCGGTGCCGGTCCCCGACTCCCCCACCCCGGCGGCGATCTCCATCTCCGGCCCTGCGGGGCGGGTCACCGAGGCCGCCACGGACCGGATCGTGCCGATCCTCCAGGAAGTGGCGCAGGACCTGTCGCAGGCCCTGACGAGCACGGCGGCTCCTCAGGCCTGAACCCGGCGGCTCCGCGTCCCGCGGCCCTGGATCCGGCCGTGCCTCCACACCTGTGACGGTACCGGCAGGGGCGTGCCCCGGCCTTCCGGAGGCGCACGGGCACCCACGCCTCCCGGCCGGTCGGGCGGGGGCCGCGACCGGCCGCACCACCCCTGCGAGGCCCGCGCGGGGGGGGCGCTCAGTTCCCTGATGCGGCCCCGCCTGCCGGACCGCACCACCACGGCCGCCCCGCCCACGGGAACCCGTCCCCGGCCCGTGCCCCGCAGCGCCGCGGCCCGGTCATGTCCGGACCGCGGCGGGCGGGAGGCCGGGGGCCGACCGCCGGACGCACCACCCCGGAAGCCCCGCGTACGCGCCGGGCCCTGGAACGCACCGCCCCGCAAGCCCCGCCGGGCCGCTGCCCCGCCGGGCCGCCGTGCCCGGGAGCCGCCGGGCGGCAGCGCGCGCACGCAGGCCCGCGGTGGGGGGCTCCACCGGCTCGCCGC
>NZ_MKXB01000204.1 GCF_001865245.1 Streptomyces sp. CC53
AGCCGGTGGGGCTCAAAGAGGGGTGGCCGCCTTGAGGATGAAGAAGAGGGTGACCGCCGCGTTGGCGGAGGACAGGGCGGAGGCCGTCGTGCCCGCGGCGGCGGCCCAGGCGGCCAGGCCGGTCGCGGTGAAGACCGGGGGCCACACCCGGGCCGAAGGGGCGGGGCCGAGGAGGGCCGCGACCCGGCGGGGCACGGGGCCGGGGGCGGCGAAGCCCGCGAGAGGGGCTGCGGGGGCGCCGGGGGAGACCAGGGCCGCCTTGCCGACGGCGCGGGCGACCACGCGGCGGCTGCCCACGGCCGCGGCGGCCTCCTCGTCGGCCCAGCGTTCCGCGGTGTAGGCCACCGCCGTGTGCAGTGGCCGGAGGAACGGGTTCGCGCGGGACGCGAGGCGGACGACCAGCAGGAACCGGTGGTGCCGGGCCGTCAGATGGGCCCGCTCGTGGGCGAAGAGGGCGCGTCGCTCGGCGCTGTCGAGGGCGGCCAGCATGCCGGTGGACACGACGACCGTGTCCCGTGCGCGGGCCCCCGCGGCGGGGAGCGCGTAGGCGTACGGGACGGGGTCGGGCAGCACCGCCACGGGGCCGTCGGGGAGCCCGGCGAGCGCCGAGCGGGCCCGCAGCCGCACCCGGTGGTGGTGCAGGGCGAGCCGCGCGCAGGCCGCGACCACCGCGATGAGCGCCGGGATGGCGGCCTTGCCGGCGACCTCGTCGTACGGGACGGCTTCCCGCACTTCCGGGTCGGACCAGCCGTCGGGGAGCGGGTTGCCGGGGAGTTGGGCCGTGCCGACGACCATGAGCAGCAGGAGGCACAGGGTGCTGCACACCGCCAGTACGGCGGCGGCGCCGGTCAGCAGCCAGGTGGCGGCGCGGGGGTGGAGGTGCTGCTCGGCGAGCCGGGCCATGGGCCAGGCGGTCAGGGGGAGGACGAGGGGCAGGAAGACGAAGACGCCCATGGCCGTCAGTCTTCACCCTCGTCCGCCGACTGGGCCAGCAGGCCGCGCAGGAGGCGCTCGTCGCCGGGGGGCAGCGCGGTGACGAAGCTGGTCAGGACCGCCTCGCGGTTCTCCTCGGCGTCGAGGACGCGGCGCATGCGGAGCGCGGCCAGTCCCGACGGGTCGACGACGGCGGTCCACCGGAAGGCGCGGCCCGTGCGTGCGCGGGTGACGACGCCCTTGGCGTGCAGGCGGGTCAGGATGGTGATCACGGTGGTGTAGGCGAGGCCGCCGCCGAGGTGCTCCTGTACGTAGGCGACGGTGACCGGCTCCGGCGCCCGGTACAGGACGTCGAGGACCGCGTTCTCCAGTTCCCCCTGGGCCCGTCTGCGGGACTGCCGGTCGGCGCCGCCGTCGTCGTGCTCCGTCATGCTGATGCCCTTCTTCCCGCCGGCCGCCCGCCATCGTACTGACGCTGCGGCCGGCGGGCGGCCCGCCGGGCGGGGTCAGGGGGTGCCGTAGCGCTGGAGGAACAGGGCGAGGGACAGGGCCGTGCGGGACAGTTCGCCGGGCGCCACGCTCTCGTCGGGCGCGTGGATCAGGCAGCTCGGCTCCTCCACGCCCAGCAGCATGATCTCCGCCTTCGGGTACAGCTCGGCGAGGGTGGTGCACAGCGGGATGGAGCCGCCCGCGCCGAGCAGGGACACGTCCTGCCCGTACGCCTCCCGCATGGCGCCGGCCAGGGCGGTGTGGGCGGGGCCGCCGGTCCCCGCGGAGAACGGGGCGCTGGCCTGGCCGCGTTCGACGTCCAGCCTGGCGCCCCACGGCGCCTCCTGCCGCAGGTGCTCGACCAGGGCGTCCTGGGCGCGGACGGGGTCGGTGCCCGGTGGGACCCGCAGGCTGAGGCGGGCCGACGCCCGGGGTGGGACGGCGGCGACGGAGCCCCTGACGGGCGGGCAGTCGATGCCGAGCACGGTGAGCGCGGGCCGTGCCCAGAGCAGGTCGGCGACGCCGGCGCCGCCGCCGAGGACGTCCACGCCGTCCAGGACCCGGGCGTCGCGGCGGAACTGCTCGACCGGGTAGCCGCGGCCCGGCCAGGTGCCGTCCTGGTCCAGGCCCCTGACGGCGGTCTGGCCGTGGGCGTCCCGCAGCGTGGACAGGAGCTGGATCAGTGCGGCCAGCGCGTCGGGGGCGGCGCCGCCGAAGACGCCGGAGTGGGCCGGGGAGGCCAGGGTGCTCACGGTGACCACGACTTCGGTGACCCCGCGCAGGCCGACCGTGACGGAGGGGACGCCTTCCGCCGCGTTGCCCGTGTCGCAGACCAGCACCGCGTCGGCGCGGAGGTCCTCGGGGTGGCGGCGGGCGTGGTCCTCCAGGCCGCCGGTGCCCTGCTCCTCGGAGCCCTCGCAGACCACCTTGAGGTGGACGGGCAGGTCGGCGCCGGTCGCGCGGAGCGCGCGCAGGGCGGTGAGCTGGGCGAGGATGTTGCCCTTGCAGTCGGCGGCGCCGCGGCCGTACCAGCGGCCGTCACGCTCGGTCAGGGTGAAGGGCGGGGACTGCCAGGCGGCCTCGTCGGGGGCCGGCATGACGTCGTAGTGGGAGTACAGCAGCACGGTGGGCGCGCCGGCGGGGCCGGGGCGGCGTCCGAGGACGGCGAGGCTGCCGTCGCTGGTCTCGGCGAGCCGCGCGTCGTCGAAGCCGACCTCGGCGAAGGCGTCGCGCACCCATGCGGCCGCCCTGCGGCAGTCCTCCGGGGGGTGGGTGCGGGGGTCGGCGACGGAGGGAATGGCGACCAGGTCGGCCAGGTCGTCGCGTAGGCGTGGCATCAACCGGTCGATCTGCCGGGTGAGTTCGTCGCGCATGCATGCTCCGGTGTGGTCCGGTGGGGCTTGTGCGGCGGTCGGCCGTGGGCCGAAGGCGCCGGGCGGGAGGCGGTAGGCCGCGCGGGGTGGGCGGGCGCACGGCGGACGGGCCCCCGCTCCGTGGGCGCACGGGGCGGGGGCCCGGGGGTGTCAGCCGGCCTTCGCGGCCGGAGCCGGTTCCTCGGCCGCGGGGGGAAGTTCCCGCAGCCGGCTGACCGGCGACCTGACCAGTGCCACGACCACGGCGGCCGAGAACACGGCCGCCACGGTGAGGGCGTTGCGGTCGCCCAGCCAGCCGGTGAGCAGGCCGGCCGCGAGACCGCCGAGGGCGCCGCCGCCGAAGAGGAGCGTGCGGAAGCAGGCGGTCATGCGGCTCATCATCGACTGCGGGGTGGTGGTCTGCCGGACGCTGACGATGATGACGTTGGCGATGCCGAGGCCCAGGTACGTGGTGAAGAAGGACAGCACGACCATGCCCACCACCACGGGCGTCGGCCCGGCCGCCAGCACGATCAGCATCGGACCGAGCAGCAGGGCCGTCTGGGCGACGAAGTAGACCCGGCCGATCGGGAAGCGGCCCACGACCTTGCGGGAGACCATCGCGCCGATGAGGCCGCCGATGGACGCCGTGGCGAAGATGCCGCCCAGGACGGACGAGCTCAGGTGGAGCACCTTCGACCCGTAGATCAGGAACATGGTCCAGACGGTGATCATGGAGAAGTTGCAGCAGAAGCCCACGAGTGCCAGCCAGCGCAGGATCGGCTTGCCGAACACCCACTGGAGCCCCTCCTTCAGCTCCACCCCGACGTGGCGCCTGGCCGTCGGCTCGGGCCGCGCCTCGCGGGTGCGGACCAGCAGCAGCATGACGGTCGACACCAGGTACGAGAACGCGTTCACGACCAGCGCCACGGGCGCGGTCATCGCCGCGACCAGGACGCCCGCCATGCCGGGGCCGGCGACGTCCGACACGGACTGGCTGACGCCCATCTTCTGGCTGGCCTCGACGTAGTGCCGGGGGTCCTTGACCAGGGTCGGCACGAAGGGCATCCAGCTCACGTCGAACAGGCACGACGCGACGCCGAGCGCGCAGGCGATGACCAGCAGCAGCGGCATGTTCAGCACGTCGAGCCAGTGCAGCACCGGGATGAGCGCGATGAGCACCATGCGCACGATGTTCGTGCCGAGCATGACGTTGCGCCGGCGTGAGCGGTCCACCCACACGCCGAAGACCAGCGCCAGCCCGAGGTACGGGACCAGCTGCAGGAACCGCAGGAGACCGACCTGCTCGTCGCTGGCGTTGAACGCGTAGAGCGCGGTCAGCGGCAGCGCGAGGTTGGTGACCTGGGTGCCGAGCAGCGAGATGGTCTCGCCGAACCAGAACTTCAGGAAGTCGGGGTTGTGCCACAGGCTCGGCAGCGGCTCCTCCGCCGCCCCCTCCGCGGGGTCGTCCCGTCGTTCCTGCTCAGCCGTTGACAAGGGACCTCCTAGGCACGGGAACCCTCACCGCCGGTCGCCTCGCCGCCGCCCGGGGTGCCGGAGGCTCCGTAGAGGTCGTCGCGGACGATCCCGTACAGGGTCGGCAGCCGCTCACCGGTCCAGACGGAGTGGTGGGTGCCGGGGACGGTGTGCTCGCGCAGGCCCGGGATGAGCCGCTTCCACTGCATGTCGGCGGCCACAGACTGCTCGGCCATCACGTGCACCGCGCGCCCGTCGTAGCGGCCCTGGACGTCGATGGCGTAGAAGCCCTCCAGGTGGGCCCGGAAGACGTCGTACTGACCGGACAGCAGGTAGGAGTCGAACTCCTCGGGCAGGATCCCCGACTCCTCCACGGCCTCGAACACGGTGTCGGGTTTGACGTCGGCGGGCCAGCCGGCGAACAGCGACCTGAGCTCGGCCGGCACCTCCTCCAGGCCCATCATGTCGCGGACGAACCGGATCAGGATGTCCCGCTCCGGGGGGAGCGGCATGACCACGGGCAGGCCCGAGTCCACCATGATCAGGCGGGACACGTCGGCGCCGTCCGCGGTGAGCCGCTTGGCCATCTCGTAGGCGAGCAGTCCGCCCAGGGACCAGCCCAGCAGCCGGTACTCGCCGTCGGGCCGGAAGGCGCGCAGGATCTCGGTGTACTCGTCGGCGAGGTCCGGCAGCGACCGCACCGGGGTGCGGTCGTTGTCGAAGCCGGGCGCCTCGAAGCCGTACACCGGCTGCTCGCCGCCGAGCATCCGGGACAGGCCCGCGTAGGAGTACGCCGAGCCGGAGACCGCGTGGACGCAGAAGAGGGGCACGCGGTCGCCCTCGGTCTGGAGCGGTACGAGGCGTTCCAGGTCAGGCACGGGCCTTCGCCTCGATCCGCTCGTCGATGACGGCCGAGATGCCGCTGACGGTGGCGTTGCCGTAGAGCAGCCGCACGCTGATGCGGATCTTGAAGTGCTTGTTGATCCGGCTGACGACCCGCAGGGCCTGCAGGGAGTTCCCGCCGATGTCGAAGAAGCTGGCGTCGGCGCCGACCCGCGGCAGCGACAGCACCTCGGCGAAGGCCCGGGCGACCTCCTCCTGGGTGGGCGTCGACGGGGCGACGAACGCGCGGCCCTCGTCGTCGTCCTTCGGGTCGGGCAGGGCGTTGCGGTTGATCTTCCAACCGTCGTTGTTCATGGGGAACTTGTCGAGCGGCATCCACGCCGTGGGCACCATGTAGTCGGGCAGCGAGGCGCCCAGGTGCTTGCGCAGCGCGTCGACGGCCGGCGGCTCGTCCACGGACGTGTAGTAGGCGACGAGCCGGTTCTCGCCCTGCCGGTCCTTGCGCATCAGCACGACGGCCCGCAGGACGCCCGGGTGGGACTGGAGCACCGTCTCGATCTCGCCGAGCTCGATGCGCAGGCCGCGCAGCTTGACCTGGTTGTCCATGCGGCCGAGGAACTCGATCTGCCCGTCCTCGGTCCACCGGACCAGGTCGCCGCTGCGGTAGACCTTGCTCTCCGCGTCGAACGGGTCCTGGATGAACCGCTCCGCCGTCATCTCCGGCTGGTTGAGGTAGCCGCGGGCGAGCCCGCCCTCCGCGCCGCCGATGAGGAGTTCGCCGTAGACGCCCTTGGGCACCAGGTTGTTCTGCCGGTCCACGACGTAGACCTGCCGGTTGAGCTGGGGGCGGCCGATGGGCGGAGGGGTCGTCCACTCCTTCTGCTCGACGTGGTACTCGGTCTGGCCGATCGCGCACTCCGTCGGGCCGTACAGGTTCAGGTACTTGCGGCCCGGCAGGTTCCACTTGTTGACGAGCTCCGGCGGCAGCACCTCGGCGCCGCCCATCACGTACTTCAGGTCCGGGTACGGCTCCGGCTCCATCACCGACTGCATGGCCGGCGGCAGACCGGCGTACGTGACCTTCTGGTCCCGCAGCAGCGCGGTGAGCGCCTCGGGGGACTGGGCGTCCTCGGGGTGGACGGCGACGACGCGCGCGCCGACCAGGAAGGCCGTCCAGATCTCGCCCTGCGACATGTCGAAGTTCAGGGCGGGCAGCTGGAGCAGGCGGTCCTGCGGGCCGAAGTCGAACGAGCGGCGGTACGCCTCGCAGAAGAACGACACCGCGCGGTGGGCGATCATCACGCCCTTCGGCGTGCCGGTGGAGCCGGAGGTGTAGAGGACGTACGCCAGGGACTCCCGGGTGGTCCACTCCTCCAGCGGCTCGTCGGCGGGCAGCGCCTCGATCTCCGGCCAGTCGGCGTCGATCAGGACCCGGGCCCAGCCGTTCGGCTCCGGCAGCCGGTCGGCCAGCGGGGACCGGGTCAGGACGATCGGCGCCGCCGTGTCCTGGATCATGTAGTCGAGGCGGGTCGCGGGCAGCTTCGGGTCCATCATCGCGAAGGCGCCGCCCGCCTTCAGGATGCCGACCATCGCCACGTACGCGTCCACGTCCCGGTCGATCACCGTGGCGACGACCTGGCCGTGCGTGAGCCCGAGGTTCCGCAGGTGCCGGGCCAGCAGGTCGGCGCGCCGGTCGAGCTCGCCGTACGTGAGCTCGTTCCCCCGGCACACGACGGCCACCGCGTCCGGGGTCTCCCGGGCGATCCTGGCGAAGCCCACGTGCAGCGGGTCCTCGGCGTACTCGGCGGGCTCGCCCTTGCCCAGCGCGAACAGCTCGTCGCGCTCGGCGTCGGTGAGCAGCGGGAGCTGGGAGACGCGCAGCGAGGGGTCCTTCACCGCGGCGGTCAGGACCGTCTCGATGTGCCCGAGCAGGGCCTGTATGCGCCACTCGTCGAAGAGGTCCTTGGAGTACTCGACGACCGCCTTGAGGGTGTCCTCGGTCTCGACGAAGTCGATGGCCATGTCGAAGCGGGAGGCGGCGGCCGGCACGTTGAGCGGCTCGCTCACGGTGCCGGCGAAGCTGACGCTGCCGCCGGAGTTGGCGGCGCCGAGGAGCTGCATGGACACCTGGAAGAGCGGGTTGCGGCCGGCCACGCGCACCGGCTGGACCCGCTCCACCACCAGGTGGAACGGCACCTCCTGGTGCTCGTAGAGGTCCAGGTTGGCGTCGAGGGTCCGCTCCAGCAGTTCGGTGAACGTCGGGTCGCCCGACACGTCCGAGCGCAGCACCACCATGTTGACGAACAGGCCGACGACCTCTTCGAGGTCGGCGTCGACCCGGCTCAGCATCGGGACGCCGATGGGGATGTCCTCCTGGCCGGTGTAGCGGCTGAGGACCACGTTCAGCGCCGAGGCGAGCACCATGTAGAGCGAGGCGCCGTTCTCCTTGGCGAGGGCGCGGGCCTTCTCCAGCAGCTCCGGCGGGTACGCCCGGACGGTGGAGCCGCCGCCGCGGGCGGCGACGGCGGGCCGCGGCCGGTCCGTGGGGAACTCCAGCGTCGGCAGGTCGGCCAGGCGCTCCGCCCAGAAGTCGAGCTCCTCCTGGAGGACCTCGCCCTGCATGTGGGCGCGCTGTTCCCGCGCGTAGTCGAGGTAGCGGGACCCCTCGCCCTGGAACTCGGGCTCGCGGCCGGCGAGCAGCGCCTCGTAGGCGAGGGTCAGCTCGGCGTTCACCACCCCGGACGACCAGCCGTCGGTGACGATGTGGTGCAGGTTCTGCACGAACACGTGCTCGTCGTCGGCCAGCTTCAGCACGGAGTAGCGGTAGAGCGGGCCCTGCTGGAGGTCGAAGGGCCTGCCCGACAGTTCGCGCAGGGTCTCCTCCACGACGGCCTGCTGCTCCTCGGGGGAGAGCCCGCTGTGGTCGACGACCGGCAGCTCCACCTCGGAGGGCGGGTTCACCACCTGGTGGGGGGTGCCGTCCTCGGCGTGGAAGGTCACGCGCATGGCCTCGTGCCGGGCCACGACCAGCGTGAGGCTGCGGCGGAGCAGGTCGGTCCGCAGCGGGCCGCGCAGCCGTGACGCGAGCAGGATGTTGTAGGCCGTCGCACCGGGGGTCAGCTGGTCGAGGAACCAGAGCTGCTCCTGGCCGAAGGACAGCGGCGCTTGGTTACGGGCATCTGAGGACGTGGTCATGTGGGGCGACTCTCTGATCGATGGAACGGCAACCCGATGAAAAGCCACACGGTGGAACGGTCACGCGGTGGAACGCGGTGGAACGGTCACACGGTGGAGCGGCGCCGCCGGGTTCGGCGGCGCGGTGGAGCGGCGGCGCGGTCCGCCCGCGCCGCCGGGGGCAGCGCGACGGCGGGCCCCGCGGCGGCCCCGCCCCGGCAGGGGGAGGCCGACCGCGATCCCGCGTGGTGGAGCGTCAGGTGGAGGGGCGGCCGGCGCACCGGCCGGCCCGCTCACGCCTTCTTGGTGATGAACGTGTCGTTGACGACGTAGCCGTCGAGACCGTGCTCTTCGCCGTACGTGATGAGGTCACTGGTGGTGTTGATGAACCCGCGGCCGTTGAAGTTCAGCGAGGTGTTGCAGAGGACGCTGAATCCCGTGATATCACGGAAGGCCTCCAGCAGTTGGGCGATTCCGGGATTCCGCTCGCGGGTGACGGTCTGGGTGCGGGCGGAGCCGTCGATGTGGGTGACCGCCTTCAGCGCGTCCGTGGTGACGCGGTTGAAGAACAGCATGAACGGGTCCTGGACGGCGCCCACGAACCATTTGTCCGCGTCCTCCTCCAGGCAGATCGGGGCGATGGGACGGTAGCCCTCGCGGCCCTTGATCTTGTTGAGCCGGACCGTGGTCTCCTCGGTGAACGGGGCGGCCAGGATGGAGCGGTTGCCGAGCGCGCGGGGGCCCATCTCGTAGCGTCCGCGGGCCCAGCCGATGATGTTGCCCTGCTCCAGGAAGCGGGCCACCTCGGCGGCGACCAGCGGCCGGGTGTCGTACTTCGCCGGGTCCGGCGTGACGTCCTCGACGAAGCCCTCGCCGGCGTACACGTCCCAGTCGATGGTCGCCTGGCCGGTGTAGAAGTGCTGCGCGTCGATCGCGGTGCCGAGGGCCGCGCCGCTGTCGTTCGGGCACGGCGGCACGAAGACCGACTCGAAGAGGCCGCTCTCGCGGAAGCGGGCGTTCCACTCGCAGTTGAGGCCGCAGCCGCCGGAGATCTGCAGCGGGAGGCCCTCGGTGAGGTTCTTCTGCGCGTAGTCGAAGAACCGGCCGAAGATGGCGTCCGAGTGCTTGCGGGCGGCGTTGCGGTACGCCTGCGACTCCACCCCGGCGTTGTAGAGGTGCGACCACTTCAGTTCGTCCTTGGAGACGCCGAGGACGATGCCGTCCTGCTTGAGGATGAAGTCGATCACCTCCTGCTCGGCCTTGGTGGTCGGGCCCTCCTCGGCGAAGGCGGTGAGCGCCATCTGCTTGCCGGCGTGGCTGTAGTTGAAGTAGCCCTTGCCCGTGGGGTGCTTGGGGTCGGCGAGCGCGAAGAGGTAGGCGTACTTGTTGCCCGGGTCGCTCATCACGTGCTTGAGGTGGGTGACCTGGCCCGCCTCGTCGATCCGGTAGAAGTCGCCGATGTTCCCCTCCCACACGAGGGCGTAGTGGGGCTTGCCCGCGGTGGCCGGCGCCATGCCGTACGCCGTCATGATGTGCGACCGCTCGTGAGTGGACGAGAAGATCCGCACGTCCTTGCCGAACCACTTGCCCGGATCATCCTGTATGGAGCCCTCACCGACGCCGAAGTAGCCCGCGCGCAGCTTCGGTTCGACGGAGTGGAAGCCCTTGACCCAGCCGCTGAGCGAGATGACGTCCGGCTGCCGGTCCAGCATCCCGGCGGCGCGGGTGATCACCTCGGCCGTGAGCCGGTCGTACCGCGGGAAGCTGTCCTTCTCCGCCTCCAGGGCGAACAGCAGCTTGCCGTCCTCGATCGCGACGACTCCGCCGTCGTGTCCCTCTTTGAAACCCAGGATCAGCATGGGTGAGTGAGCCTTTCTTCCGGGAGATCGGGTTACTGAGTCGCCTGCTGCTCGCCCCGAGGCGAGCCGACGGCGGGTACGCGGCCGAGCACAGGCCCCAGGACGCGGTCGAGGTCGGTCAGGGCACGGGACCAGACGTGCGGTGACGGGACGTAGTGGTTGTAGTAGCTGGCACCCTCGGCGGGCGGCCCGAAGACGGCCACCGCCCGCGGCGCCGGCGGGGGGCCCTCCCGCGGCAAGGCGAAGCCGTCGCGGTCCAGCCGCAGGGAGCCGCCCGGCCCGAGGGCGGCCCAGGTGCGCAGCGAGTCCGCGACGGGGTCGGACTCCGGGTCGGCGGCCGGCCACGCCAGATTGGCCCTGACGACGAGGTCGACGTGCAGGGAGTGCGGGGTGTCCAGCAGCGTCGAGGCGAGCGTCCAGCCGCCGCCCTCCGCCCGCTCCAGCGCCGGGTCCGGGCCGGGGCCCGGCACGACGACGCCCGCGTCCATCAGCCGGAGCAGCTCGTCGATGCGCTCCTTCTGCGGGCCGATGACCGTGCGGTTCACGAGCGCGGTGTAGGCGCCCATGAAGTAGCGGTGGGACTCCTCCGTCAGCCCCGGCGGGTCGAGGGCCGCCCGCAGGCCCTCGCGGTGGTCCCGCAGGATCTCCAGGGCCTCCTTGACGCGGCTCGTCCCCAGGCCCCGGCGGGCCTCCGCCAGGTCCTCGCGGGCCCGCTCCCGCAGCTGCCGCGCGTAGTCCTCGTACGTCGCGCAGCGCTCGGGACCCCCGTGGTGCGAGGAGAGCTGCCGCTCGACGGCCGCGACCTCCTCCGGCGTCGCCCCCGCGAGCCGGCCCAGGGCCTCGCTGCGGACCAGCGGCTCGACGTCCCGCCGGAAGTCCAGCCGGCCGTCCCCGGTCCGCTCCCGCAGCCGGGCCACGGCCTCCCGGGTCAGGTGCGCGGCCGGGGCCGCCCGGCGCTCCCGGGTGGTCGTCGGCCGGGCGCGGGGCAGCCACCCCGTGCGGTTGGCCAGGACGATGCGCGGCTCCCGCCCGGAGGGGGCGTACCCCTCGTCGGTGAACTCGCCGCCGCGTCCCACCGTCAGGGCGGCGATGACGTCCATGGCGGTGAGCCCGGTGCCGAGGAGGGCCACGGTCGCGCCGGCCGGGACGCCCTCCACCTGGTCGGGCAGCGGGTACGGCGCGTCGATCAGGTCGCCCGCGGGCGCGGGCGCCTGCGGGGCGGCCAGCCCGTGGCCGGTGGTGACCACGGCCAGGTCGACGTCGAGGCGCGTGCCGTCCGCCAGGGTGACCGCGGCCCCGCCCGACGCACCGCCGGAGGGCTCCACGGTGCGGGCGGCGGTGGCGACGTGCCGGACGGTCAGGCGCTCCGGCAGCCGCCCGAGGAGGTCCTCGGCGGCCCACTGGAGGTACTCGGCCAGCAGCCGGCGCGGCAGGAAGTCGTCGAAGGCGGCGGGGACGCCCTGGCGCTCGCACCAGGCGAGGAAGTCGGGGCCGGTGGTCACCGGGGCCCCCGGCACCATCCGCTCGTCGGAGTAGATCGTCAGCTGCGAGGCGATGGTGTTGAGCAGCAGGTAGTCGGGCTGCTTCGCCGGGTGGACGCCGCTGCCCAGCTCGCCCGGTTCGACGAGCACCAGTTCCACCGGGCGCCCGTCGCCCTGCGTGTGGCTGATGACCCGTTCGAGCACGGACAGCCCGCGGGGCCCGACGCCGACCACGGCGATGCGCAGCGGCCGCGCCGCGCGGTCCTCGGTCACCAGCGGCTCGTCTCGCCGAAGAAGTCCGGGACCTCCGTCGCCAGGCCCTGCGCGCGGGCCGTCTCGTGGACGAACTGCCCGACCGCCAGGTCGAGCACGCCGAGGCCGAAGGGGGAGAAGACCAGCCCGCGCTGCCCCTGTGGCTGCGTCCGGCCGCGCAGGACGTCCGCGAGCGTGCCGCTGACGAAGTCCCGGTTGCCGACGGCCTGTTCGGCGAGGTGCGGCGAGGTGTTCGCCTTCATACAGTGCTCGACGTCGTCGAAGTAGTTCTCCGCGGCGAGGATCACGGACGGCTGGAAGTCCCGCAGCGAGATGTTCAGGACGACCTGCCCGGGCTGCAGGTTCCGGCTGATGTAGGGGGTGCCGGCGGTGGTGGTGGTCACCACGGTCTGCGCGGCCAGCGCGTCGTCGAGGCGCTCGACGGGGCGCGCGTCGACGCCCAGCTCCTCGGTCGCGTACCGCACGAGGTTGGCCGCGGAGTCGGCGTGCAGGTCGTGGATGGCGAGGGTCTCGATCGGGTACGCGGTGGCGGCCAGGTACCGCAGCACGGTGCGGGCGATCACGCCGGCGCCGACGAAGGAGACGTGGCCGCTCGGCGGGATGTGCCGGGCGAAGGCCCGGGCGGCCACGGCGGCCGAGGCGGCGGTGCGGGCCGCGCTGATGCTGGCGGCCTCCAGGAGGGCCTTCGGGTAGCCGGTGGCGTAGTCGTTCAGCACCAGCACCGCGGAGGCGCGCGGGATCCCCTCGTGCACGTTGTTCGGGAAGCTGGAGATCCACTTGATGCCGACGGTGTGCTGCTCGGCCAGCTCGATCGCGGCCGGCAGGGCGATGATCCGCGCCTCGGGCTTCTCGGGGAAGCGCAGGAAGTAGCTGTCCGGGTTGACCGTCCGCCCCGAGTCGTGCGCCAGGTAGGCGTCCTCGACCAGCTGGACGATCCGGTCCGCCGAGGTGTCGAGGATGTCCTTGACGGCCTTGCCCGGTATCAGGTCAAACGAGAACATCGAGCTCCCCTATCTGTGACTGCTCGTCAGTGCTTGCCGCCTCGGTGAGCCCCCGCCCGACCACCCAGTCGTCGTCGTACACGGAGGCCAGGTACCGCTCGCCCAGGTCGGGGGCGATGGCCACGACCGTCGCGCCGGGGGCGATGGACGCCGCCTTCCGGCGGACCGCCGCCAGCACCGTCCCGGTCGACCCGCCCGCCAGCAGGCCCGTGTTCCTGGCCAGCCAGCGGCACTCGCGCACGGTCTCCCACTCGGGCACCAGCACGACCTCGTCGGGGACCTCGCGGTCGAGGATCGGGGGCCGCTGGCTGGTGCCGAGGCCGGGCACGTGGCGGATCCCGGCCACGTTCTGGAAGTTCATCGACCCGACCGTGTCGACGGCGGTGATCCGGGTGTGCGGGCTGCGGCGCCGGAAGTAGTCGACGCAGCCCATCAGCGTGCCGCCGGTGCCCACCCCGAGGAACAGGTGGTCGACGCGGTCGAAGGACTTCAGCACCGACGGGGCGGTGGTCTGCTCGTGGGCCGTCGGATTGCCCGGGTTCTCGTACTGGTTGAGCCAGTGCAGGTGCGGGTCGGCGGCGAGCCGCTGCCTGATGTACGCGAGGCGGGTCCCGAGGAATCCGCCGTTGTCGTCGCGCTCGTCGACGATCACCACGTGTGCGCCCAGAGCCCGCATGACGGCGACCGAGGTCGCATTCGTGTTGGGGTCGGTGACGCAGGTCAGGCGGTACTTCTTCGCCGCGCAGATGGTGGCCAGGGAGATGCCCAGGTTCCCCGACGTCGATTCGATGACGTGCAGGTTCGCCAGGTCCGCACCGGAGTGCTCGACCGCCTGGATGAGCCCCCTGGCGGTCTTCATCTTGATGGAGCCCCCGGCGTTGAAACCCTCGACCTTGACGAAGAGCTGCTCGAGGCTTTCCAGACCGTTCACGCGGAGGAAGACATCGTCCAATATGAGGTCGTACACGGTGTCTGCAATCAACGTCATTCCCGGAGGTGGTAGGAATCGTGCCGCCGGACGCGGGTGGCTGTCGGCGGGCCCGGGGGATGCGGCTCGTGGTCAGTGCGGCCGTTCCGACCCCCTGTGGAGGTGGGCGTGCAGGTCCTGCAGGGCGCCGACCTCGAAGTCGAGCCGGTTCCTCGTGCGGATCGCCCGGACCATGGCGAGCAGGGCCGAGGGCGTGGTGACGCAGGGAACGGAGTGCTGGGCCGCCGCCGTGCGCAGCGCTCGGTCGACGCCGCGGTCCGTGCCGGTGGCCCGGAGACTGACGGCCAGGCTGACCTCGCGCTTCCTGCACCACTCGCGCAGGGCGGCGGGGTCGCCGTCGTGCAGGACGTCCGCGGTGAAGCCCGCGGCGAGCAGCAGCGCGTGGCTGTCCGGGTCGGCGGCGATCTCGAAGCCCATGCCGCGCAGGGTCCGCAGCGACGGGACGACCCGCGGCACGTGGCCCTCCGCGGCGGACACGTAGATCCGGCCGGACAGCGGGGGCGGGAAGCCGGCCGCGGTCAGCGCCTTGGCGTAGGCGATGTCGAAGCTGGGACCGATCCCCATGACCTCGCCGGTGGACTTCATCTCCGGCCCGAGCAGGCTGTCCACGCCGTCACCGTCCAGGGTGCGGAAGCGGTGGAACGGCAGCACCGGGCCCTTGACGGCGCGCGGCGCGCCCGCCCGCTGCCCCGCCCCGTCGCCGTGTGCCGGCAGCAGGCCCTCGGCCCGCAGCTCCGCGATGGTCGCGCCCAGCATGATCCGCGTGCCGGCCTTGGCGAGCGGCACGCCGGTGGCCTTGGACACGAAGGGCACGGTCCGGCTCGCCCGGGGGTTGGCCTCCAGCAGGTGGTAGGTGGTCCCCTGGAGCGCGAACTGCAGGTTCAGCATGCCCCGTACGCCGAGCGCCGCCGCGATCGCCTCGGTGTGCCGGCGGACGGTGTCGATGTCCTGGGCGTCGAGGGTGTAGGGCGGCAGGACGCAGGACGAGTCCCCGGAGTGCACCCCGGCCTCCTCGACGTGCTCCATCACCCCGCCGAGGTAGACCTCCCGGCCGTCGCACAGCGCGTCCACGTCGATCTCGATGGCGTCTTCCAGGAACTCGTCGACGAGCAGCGGGTGCTCGCGCGAGACGTCGGCGGCGCGCCGCACGTACGCGTCGAGGGCCTCCCCGTCGGGGACGATCTCCATGCCGCGCCCGCCCAGCACGTAGGAGGGCCGGACGAGTACCGGGTACCCGATGCCCTCGGCGACGTCCCGCGCCTGGTCGAGGGAGCGGGCGATGCCGTGGCGGGGCGCCGTCAGGCCGGCGCCGGCCAGCACCTCGGCGAAGGACTCGCGGTCCTCGGCCCGGGGGATGGCGTCCGGGGTGGTGCCCGCGACGGGCAGGCCGGCCGCGGCCAGCCGCCGTACGAGCTTCAGCGGGGTCTGGCCGCCGAGCTGCACCACCACGGCCGCGACCTCGCCGCAGGCGCGCTCCGCGTCGTACACCTCCAGGATGTCCTCGAAGGTGAGCGGTTCGAAGTAGAGGCGGTCGGAGGTGTCGTAGTCGGTGGAGACGGTCTCCGGGTTGCAGTTGACCATCACCGTCTCGTAGCCGGCCTCCCGCAGGGCCATGGCGGCGTGGACGCAGGAGTAGTCGAACTCGATGCCCTGCCCGATGCGGTTGGGGCCCGAGC
Source organism: Streptomyces sp. CC53 (assembly GCF_001865245.1). Taxonomy (GTDB): domain Bacteria; phylum Actinomycetota; class Actinomycetes; order Streptomycetales; family Streptomycetaceae; genus Streptomyces. The sequence goes on from NZ_MKXB01000204.1 coordinate 15,546, forward strand.
CGATGATGAGCACCTTCGGCCGCGGCTCCGGCCGGGCCGTCACCTCGGACTCCGCGTCCGGGTCGGCCTCGTAGGCGGAGTAGTGGTATGGGGTGGTCGCGGCGAACTCGGCGGCGCAGGTGTCCACGGTCTTGTACACCGGTCGCACCCCCAGCCGGTGGCGCAGCGCCCTGACCTCCTCCTCGCCGCCGAGGTCCGGGCGCAGCGCGGCGATCTGCCGGTCGGAGAAGCCGGACCGCTTGACGCGGCGCAGCAGGTCGGCGCCGGGCTCCGGGGCCGCGGTCAGCTCGCGGCGCAGCTCGGTCACGGCGAGGATCTGGTCGACGAACCAGGGGTCGATGCCGGACGCCTCGTGGACCTGCTGCACGGTGGCGCCGAGGCGCAGCGCGCGTTCGACGGTGTACAGGCAGCCGTCGTGCGGGGCCGCCAGCGCCTTGAGGGCGTCGGCCGGGCCCTCGGCCGGGGTCTCCTCGGGACCGGTCCAGAAACCGGTCTGCGCGGTCTCGGCGGAGCGCAGCGCCTTGCCGAGGGCCTCCGCGAAGTTGCGGCCGATGGCCATGGACTCGCCGACGGACTTCATGGTGGTCGTGAGGACCGGATCGGCGGTGGGGAACTTCTCGAACGCGAACCGGGGCACCTTGACGACGACGTAGTCGAGCGTCGGCTCGAAGCTGGCCGGGGTGACGCCGGTGATGTCGTTGGGGATCTCGTCCAGGGTGTAGCCGATGGCCAGCTTCGCCGCGATCTTGGCGATCGGGAAGCCGGTGGCCTTGGAGGCCAGCGCGGAGGACCGCGACACGCGCGGGTTCATCTCGATCACGACGAGCGCGCCGGTCCTGGGGTTGACCGCGAACTGGATGTTGCAGCCGCCGGTGTCCACCCCGACCGCGCGCAGCACGGCGATGCCGACGTCCCGCATGTGCTGGTACTCGCGGTCGGTCAGGGTCATCGCCGGCGCGACGGTGACGGAGTCCCCGGTGTGCACGCCCATCGGGTCGACGTTCTCGATTGAGCAGACCACGACGACGTTGTCGTTGCGGTCCCGCATGAGTTCGAGCTCGTACTCCTTCCAGCCGAGCACGCTCTCCTCGATCAGCACCTCGCCGAGCGGGCTCTCCTTGAGCCCGGCCGCGGCCAGCGTCTCCAGCTCCCCGGGGGTCCGGGCCGTGCCGGAGCCGAGGCCGCCCATCGTGTACGACGGGCGGATCACCACGGGCAGGCCGATCTCCTCGACCGTGGCCCGGACCTCGTCCATCGACCGGCAGACGGCGCTGCGGGGGGTCTCCGCGCCGACGGAGGCGACGATGTCCTTGAACCGCTGGCGGTCCTCGCCGCGGGCGATCGCCTCGACGTCGGCGCCGATCAGCTCGACGTCGTACTTCTGCAGCACGTTCCGCTCGTGGAGGGCGACCACGCAGTTCAGCGCGGTCTGCCCGCCGAGGGTGGCCAGGATCGCGTCCGGCCGCTCCTGGGCGATGATCTTCTCCACGAACTCCGGCGTGATCGGCTCGATGTACGTGGCGTCGGCGAACTCGGGGTCGGTCATGATCGTCGCCGGGTTGGAGTTGACCAGGCTGACCCTGATGCCCTCCTCGCGCAGGACCCGGCAGGCCTGGGTGCCCGAGTAGTCGAACTCGCAGGCCTGGCCGATCACGATCGGCCCGGAGCCGACCACCAGTACGTGTGTGATGTCCTCGCGGCGCGGCATCAGCGGGCCCCTCCCATCAGGTCGACGAACGCGTCGAAGAGGGCGGCCGCGTCATGGGGGCCGGCCGCGGCCTCCGGGTGGTACTGGACGGAGAAGGCGGGCACGTCCAGGCAGCGCAGCCCCTCCACCGCCCCGTCGTTGGGGCAGTGGTGGGAGACCTCCGCGGCGCCGAAGGGCGTGTCGAACCGCTCCCCGGCCTCGCCCTCCACGGCGAACCCGTGGTTCTGCGCGGTGATGGAGACGCGGCCGTCGGCCGCACTGACCACGGGGATGTTCACGCCGCGGTGCCCGTAGAGCATCTTGTACGTGCCGCGGCCGAGGGCCCGGCCGAGGATCTGGTTGCCGAAGCAGATGCCGAACAGCGGGACGCGCCGTTCCAGCACGCGGCGGGTGAGCTCCACCATCCCGTTCATGGCCGCCGGGTCGCCCGGCCCGTTGGACAGGAACACCCCGTCGGGTTCCGTCTCCAGGACCTGGTCCAGGGAGCTGGACGGGGGCAGCACGTGCGTCGTGATCCCCCGTTCGGCCAGCATCCGCAGGGTGTTGGTCTTCACCCCGAGGTCGAGGGCCGCCACGCTGAACCTGCGGGTGCCCGCGGCCTCGTGGACGTACGGCCGTACGGTGCCGACCCGGGAGGCCAGTTCGGCGCCGGCCATCGGGGGCGCGGACAGCACCTGCTGCGTCATGGCGTCCCGGTCGCCGAGGGCGTCCCCGGAGAACACCCCGGCGCGCATCGCCCCCGCGGACCGGATGCGCCGGGTCAGGGCCCGGGTGTCGACCTCGGCGATGCCGACGATCCCCTGCCGGGCGAGCTCGTCGACCAGGTCCCGCCGCGAGCGCCAGTTCGACGCCGTACGGGAGGGGTCGCGCACCACGTAGCCGGCGACCTGGATGCCGGTGGACTCGTCGTCCTCGTCGTTCCAGCCCGTGTTGCCGATCTGCGGGGCCGTCTGTACGACGATCTGCCCGTGGTAGGACGGGTCGGTCAGGGTCTCCTGATAACCCGTCATGCCGGTCTGGAAGACCAGTTCTCCCAGGGTGCGCCCGTGCGCTCCGAAGGCCCTCCCCCGAAACACCGAGCCATCTTCCAGGACCAGCGCAGCCTGCGCCGCGGACGCACTCACGGTTCTCCCTCCGAGCTCCGACAGCCGGGCCCCGAGGCGTCGGGGCCGGACACAGCAGGGTCTGAATCAGCAGGGGCTAGAAACGGCAAGAGCTTGAATCGGACAGGTGTCCGTGGGGGGTGGTGCACCGGGGACGGCCACCGAGGGTGCGGGGCGGTTCGGTTCGTTCAGCTGCCGGCGGGCGAGCCGGGCCCGACGACGTTCCAGCCGACGTCGTGCAGGCCCTGGACGGAGCGGGCTGAGGAGGCCGCGGACAGGCCGCCCGAGGTCGCGGCGGGCGTGGCGGTGGCCGCGGCGAACGCCGTGACGAGGAGAGCGGAGAGTACACAGAAGGAAGAAGGGGCGGAAAGAATCGTCATTCTGTTGCGGCTCATGATTGTCCTGAATTCATCGATAGGAGGTCTGGACGATCGCTCGGCAGTTGTGGACATTCGCCGTCATGGCACGCCGCCGGCCGGCAGCCCGCACCGCGGAATGGGGTGGGGTGCGCCGGGATGGTTCGCCGACCGCGCCGGGCCGCTCTCGGGAAACGCCCCCTCGCCTGATCGCGTTTCCGGCGCGTGGGGTACCGGAACCCAGGTGGCAGGCTGTCAGCCGGCAGCGCGGCAGGGAATCACGGTTCCGTGCACACGGGCACGGAAGCGCTGGAATCGGCCATCGTGCGCCGACAATCTACGCAACATCAGAGGTCCCCCGCAGACGTGATCTGGTTCGTGCGCTTCGCCTCGGTCCCCCGCCTCGGCGTCCCTTGGCGAGTCTTCATTACGGCTCGATGAAGCAAAAGGTCCTTGATGGTTCAGGTAATCGCATTGCTAAGATTGGAGGCGTGCGATGAGGCGCAAGAGCTGACAAATGGGGCTCTTTGGGGGGTGGGCCCGGGGGAGTGCTGAGATGGCAGGCTTGACCGATGAAGTCGCTTCAGGGGCCGGTTCCGGTTCCGGTCGGGAATCGGACACCGCGTCGGGCGATGCGGAATTCCCCGTTCCCCCCTCGCTCTGGGCGGTCGCCGAAGCGCTCGACCATTTGTCGTGCCAGGTCCGGCAGCAGGCCCACCACGTCTACCGGTCGGCGAAGGAGGCGTCCTGGCCCACCGCGGCCCGCGGGCGGGGCGAGAGCAGAGGCGCCGATTCCGGGGTGCGGAGGCTGCACGGCCTCCCGGAGATCAACGCGGCGATCCGCGAGGCCCTCGACGGGGCCGGGACGGAGATCCTCACCGCCCAGCCGGACGGGCCCCGGCCCAAGGAGGTCCTGGACACCGCGCTGGCCTCGGTCCGCCGCCAGATAGCCCAGGGGGTCAGCATGCGGACCATCTACCAGCACTCCGCCCGCTTCGACGAGGCGACCAAGTCGTACGTCCGCACGGTGACCGACTACGGCGTCCAGGTGCGCACCCTCACGGAGTTCTTCGACCGGATGATCATCATCGACCGGTCCACGGTCTTCATCGCGGCCAACCCGGAGCGCACCGACGCCTCCATGATCACGGAGCCGTCCGTCGTCCGGTTCCTGATCGACGTCTTCGAACGCTCCTGGGACCGTGCGGGACCGTTCCCCTTCGTCCCCAACCACGCGGCCCGCGCGGCACCCGAGGTGATCCCCCCGATCCGGCAGGCGATCCGCCACATGCTGACCGAGGGGCACTCGGACAAGGTCGTCGCCCGGCGGCTCGGCATCAGCGAGCGCTCGCTCCAGGCCCATATCGCGCGCATCAAGGACGAGTTGGGTGCGAAGAACCGCACCCACCTCGGCTACCTCCTCGGCCTCGGCGCACCCAAGGACTGAACCGGAGCCGTGCGCGGCGGAGGGCCCCCGATTCCGCCCGGGGGAGCCCGGTTGGCCGGCCACAACCCCCGAGTGCCGCACGCCCGAGCACCTTTCGCCCTGTGCGGCGGACGGTGTCCCCGGCCGGTCGACCGCCTGAGCGGACGGTGGTCAGCGCTCCCCCGCAGGGGCGGCGTCATCGCGTGCGGTACTGCCGTCCCGGGCGGGGCGCCCGTTCCGGTGCGCGCGTCGGGCCCTTCGGCAGGGCGCCGGCTGTGCGGGGCGGCCGCCTCCCCGCGCACGGCGGACCACTGCTTCCCGCGGGGCGGCGACGGTCGTGCGGCGTTGCCCCCTCCCGGGCGGGACGCCCGACCGCGTACGCGGGCGTCCCACAGCCAGAAGGGACGACCTCCCCGCGCATGGCCGGGGCCGCCGCGTACGAGGGCGGCCACCGGGACACCCTCCTGTGAGGTGCGTTCGCCCGTGCCGCCCTGCCGCCGCCCGTGCGGCCCCGCCCGGCGGCCGGGGGCCGCGGGCGCCGCGTCAGCCGGGGAGCAGGCCGTCCGGCGAGCTCCGGGCGAGGGCGGCCAGCGCGCCCAAGGCGCGGTCCAGGACGTCCGGGGGCGGCGATGCGAGGCCGAGGCGGACGGCGCGGGGCGCGCGGTGCGGGTCGGCGGCGAAGGCGGCCGCCGGGGTCACCGCGATGCCCTGCCGGGCGGCAGCCGCCACGAAGAGGTCGGCGCGCCAGGCGGGCGGCAGCTCCCACCAGCAGAAGCACGACAGCGGATCGGTCCGCACCGCGAAGCCGTCCAGGTGCCGCCGGGCCAGGGCCTGACGCTCGGCCGCCCCGCGGCGCTTGGCTTCCACCACGGTCCGTACGGTGCCGTCGCCCTGCCAGCGGACGACGGCCTCCAGGGCGAACCGCGAAGGGGTCCACCCGCCGGAGCGCACCGCCGCCTCGACCCGCGGGGCCCACGCGTCGGGCGCCACGGCGAACCCGGCGGTCAGCCCCGGGGCCAGCCGCTTCGACAGGCTGTCCACCAGCACCGTCCGCTCGGGCGCCACGGCCGCGAAGGGTTCGGCGTCCCCGTGGAGGAAGGCCCAGACGGCGTCCTCCACCACGGGGACGTCGCAGCGGCGCAGGACCGCCGCCAGGGCGGCCCGCCGGGCCTCCGGCATGGTGAGCGACAGCGGGTTGTGCAGGGTCGGCTGGAGGTACACGGCGTGCAGGGGCGCGGCCCGGTGCGCCGCCTCCACGGCCTCCGGCCGCACGCCGTCCCCGTCCATGCCCAGGGGAACGACGGTCACGCCGAGCCGAGACGCCAGGGACTTCAGCACCGGGTACGTCAGTTCTTCGGCCCCGAGCCGTCCGCCGGGCGGGACCAGGGCGGCGACGGCGGCGGAGAGGGCCTGGCGGCCGTTGCCGGTGAACAGCACCCGCTCCGGGCGGGGCCGCCAGCCGCCGCGTGCCAGGAGGTCCGCGGCCGCGGCACGGTACGCAGCGGTGCCGGACGCGCCGACGGACCGCAGCGCGGACTCCAGGACGTCCGGCCGCAGCAGCCGTTCGAGCCCCCCGGCGAGGAGCGGGGCCTGCTCGGGGACGACGAGGTGGGCGAGCTCCAGGTTCACCGGCCGGTCGGGCGGTTCGCTCAGCGCGGGCGACGCGGCCCCCGCGTCGGCGGCCCGCACGAAGGTGCCGCGCCCCACCTCGCCCACGGTCAGCCCGCGCCTGGCCAGTTCGCGGTAGACGCGGGCCGCCGTGGAGGCCGCGATGCCGTGCTGCCGGGCGAACCGGCGCTGCGGCGGCAGCCGGTCGCCCGGCCGCAGACGGCCGTCCGCGATCTGCGCGGCGACCTCGTCGGCCGCTCGCTGATAGTCCGTCAACTCCACGCTGTGCGCCTCCGGTCACCTTGATTGCACCGAGCGCAATGTTTCTATTGCTCCGAGGTTCGACTGTCAATATGCTCGCCGTGAAGCGGCGTCCCACCATGCTCCGGCGCCGCGGGAGGGGGAGGGCCGATGGTGGAGGCAAGCGCCCTGGTGGGCATGACCGCGGTGGGGCTCGGCATGGTCCTCACCCCGGGGCCGAACATGATCTATCTCGTCTCGCGGTCCGTCACCCAGGGCCGGCGCGCGGGCGTCATCTCCCTCACCGGGGTCGCCGTGGGCTTCCTCGTCTACCTGGTGGCCACGAACCTGGGCCTCGCGGTGCTGTTCGTCGCGGTGCCCGAACTGTACGCGGTGGTGCGGCTCGCGGGCGCCGGCTACCTCGCCTGGCTGGCGTGGAACGCCCTGCGGCCGGGCGGCGTGTCGGTCTTCGCCCCCCAGGAGGCGGCCCCGGACCCGCCCCGGCGGCTCTTCGCGATGGGACTCGCGACCAGCCTCCTCAACCCCAAGATCGCCGTCATGTACCTCTCGCTGATCCCGCAGTTCATCGACGTGGAGGCGGGCAGCACGGTCGCGCAGGGATTCGTCCTCGGGGCGGTCCAGGTCGTGGTGAGCGTGACGGTGAACCTCACGATCGTGCTGGCCGCGGGGACCGTCTCCGTCTTCCTGGCGCGCCGCCCCGGGTGGCTGCGCGCCCAGCGCTGCGTCATGGGCGGAGTGCTCGGCGGGCTCGCCGTGGCCCTTGCCCTCGACGCCAGGCACGCGCCCGCGGGCCCCGGCTGAGACGGGCGCGGGGCACGCGCCGCCGTCGTGCCGCGGCACGAGGAGGGGCCCGGTCGCGCCGACGGCGCGACCGGGCCCCTCCTTCTCGGGCGTCGGGCCTCAGCCCGTCCAGAAGTCCCACCACCGGGTCAGCACCAGCATGCCGATCACGCCCAGGTGCAGCGCGGGCGGTGCCCAGGCGAACTCGTCCAGGAAGCGGCGCAGGCCCGCGGGCGCGGGCAGCATCCGGTGGCGCACCGTGTGCGCGGTCACGGCCCAGAAGAGGACGATCGTCGCGACCCACGCGAGACAGCACCACAGGCACAGCGAGTTGATCACGTACAGCGACTGCTGCATCAGCCAGGTGCAGAAGCCCACCCCGAACAGGCAGCCGGCGTTCAGCCCCAGCCAGTGCCAGCGCCGGTGACGCGCCCCCGCCAGCAGGCCCGCCCCGATGGCGGCGACCATGCCGTAGGCGACGAGTCCGAGCATCGGGTTCGGGAAGCCGAACACCGACGCCTGGGCGCTCTCCATGACGCTGCCGCACGACACGACCGGGTTCAGGCTGCACCCCGGTACGAAGTCGGGGTCCTCCAGCAGCCGGAACTTGTCCAGCGTGATCACCCACGCCGCCAGCAGCCCCGCCGCGCCCGTCGCCACCAGGGTCCAGGCGAGCCCGCGGCCCGCCCCGGTCCCGCCGTCGGGGGCGCCGCCGGGCCGGGCCGGGGCGGCCTCTGCCGCCTCGGCCGCCCCGTGTGCGCCGTGCGTCGTCGTCGCCATCTCAGGTACGCACCCTCAGCACGGGGGCCAGGCAGTGCGCGCTGCCCTCCAGCAGCCCCTCGCCGCCGACGAAGGCGCGCAGGGTCTCGGCCGGCACCTCCTTGCCGGGCACCGCCTCCGGCCACGGCCGCACCGCGAAGATCAGATAGACCTGGCCCTTGGCGTGCGCGGCCCTCTCCCACTCCGGCGGCACCGGGCACTGCACCTTCATGAAGGGCAGGGTCAGGACGGCCTGCTCGGCCTCCACCAGCAGGGTGACCGGGATGCGGCTGTCCTTGCCCAGGTCGATCAGCCGCTCCCCGATGGACAGGCCCAGCTTCTCCAGTTGCGCCCGCAGCGCCTCTTCGACGGCCTCGGGGCCGTCGGGGCCGTCACCCAGCGAGTACACCATCAGCATGGGGTTGCCGGGGTCTTCGGGCGTGGGCTCGCTGACCCACGGAATGACGGTGAGCGTTCCCACAAGGGAACGCCTCTGGTCGGGGGATACGGCGGTGGAAGACGTCATGGCGCCGGATACTAGTGGGGCCGAACGGGCCGTCCGGCCGCGATTCCACCCGTTCGGCCCACGGGCGGACCGCCCGGCTCACCTGATCGTGTCAGGGGTGGCCAAGGAGGAGCGTTCGCACTCAGGAACGGTTCCGGAACGGTTCTCGCACAGCGTCGTTGTGCCCGGTGGGAGGGAGACCACCGCCCGCGCGACCCGTACGGGAGATCACCTCATGATCGGCAAGAGTCAGCAGCCCCCCACCGACCGCCGCTTCCCCCGCCTGCGCGGGGCCGTCCTGCGCCGCGGCGCCCTGCGCATCCTGTTCGGCCTCGGCGCGGCGGCGTTCAGCGGCGGCGCGCTCGTCCGTGTGGCCGCCGCGCCCCGCGGCGGGACCCCGGCACCCGCCCCTCGGCGCCCGCGGCAGCGCCGGCACGAGGGCTTCGACGAGATGTACCGGGGCCGCCGCATCCAAGGCGACCCCGTGGCGGCGGACGCCGCCGAGTGCGAGGTCCTCGTCGACGGCCGCCCCCTGCACCTCATGCGCTGCGCCGGCGGCGGCTACGTCAGCCTCGTGGACCACTACCAGGCGTATCCGACACCGCTGGCGGCCACCCGTGCGGCCGTCGACGAACTGGGCGCCGCCCGCCTGGCGCCCGTCGCCGCCGCGCACGGCGGCGCGCTGCGGGGCCGCACGCACCAGGAGACGGAAGGACAGCGCGGTGCACACGCGTAAGGACCAGCGCGACCTGACCGCGGCGGAGCGCCGCCGCTTCGTGGCCGCGGTGCTGGAGCTGAAGCGCGCCGGACGGTACGACCGGTTCGTCCGCACCCACATCGACTACTACAAGGCCGACGGCGCCAGCGGCCTGCGGGCCGCCCACATGGCGCCGTCGTTCCTTCCGTGGCACCGCCAGTACCTGTGGGAGTTCGAGCGGGAGCTGCGCGAGGTCGACCCGGCCGTCACCGTGCCGTACTGGGACTGGACGCGGGACCGGTCGCCGGTGGGGCCGCCCTGGGGCGAGGACTTCATGGGCGGCAACGGGCGGCGCGGCGACCTCCAGGTGGCCACCGGGCCCTTCGCGTACGCCACGGGGAACTGGACGGTCTCCGTGGGCGTCACCGAGGACCGCTTCCTCACCCGGGACCTCGGGCGCCCCAAGGACCCGCTGGACCTGCCCACGCGGGAGGAGCTGGCGTGGGCGACCGGGGAGGCCGTGTACGACACGGAGCCCTGGAACTCGACGAGCCGCGGCGGTCTGCGCAACCGGCTGGAAGGCTGGGGGCAGGGCCGCGGCAGCGCCCGCTGGCGCAACCACAACCGGGTGCACCGGTGGGTGGGCGGCCACATGCTCGGCGGCGCCTCGGTCAACGACCCGGTGTTCTGGCTGCACCACGCCTTCGTGGACCTCGTGTGGTCGCGCTGGCAGCGGCGCAACCCCGGGGCGCTCTACGTGCCGTCCGCGCAGCCGCCGGCCGGCTCGGAACAGCGGGGCCGCGTCGTGGCGCGCGACGAGCCGATGCCGCCGTGGGACGTCACGCCGGCGCAGCTGGAGGACCACAGCAGGCTCTACCGCTACGACTGAGCGTGGGCCCGTCCCGCGGGGAAACGCTGCGGCCCCCCGGCTCTCACGGGCCGGGGGGCCGCAGCTGTCAGGAGGGAAGTCCTGGCGGGGCGTCAGTCGCCGTAGCCGCCGGGCTCGCCGCCGTTGTCACCACCCGGGTGGCCGGGGGTGCCGGGGTGGCCCGGGTGCGAGGGGTGCTCGGGGCCGTGGCTGCCGCCGTTGCCGTGGTCGCCGCCGACGTTCAGGCAGGCGTTGCCGAACGCCGGGTTCAGCAGGCCGACGACGTTGACCGAGTTGCCGCACAGGTTGATCGGGACGTTGACCGGAACCTGGACCACGTTGCCCGAGAGGACACCGGGGGAGTTGGCGGCGACGCCGCTGGCCCCCGCGTCGGCAACGGCCAGGCCGGCGCCGCTCAGGGCGACGGCACCCGTGCCGGCGAGGACGGCGGCGGCCTTCGCGATGCGAGACATCAGATCTCCTTGTGCGTGTCAGACATGGGGACCGCGGACCGCGGTCGTCACGCCCTTCAACGCCCCGGCCCTGGAGGGGTCACGGGCTCGCCGGGGCTCTCACACCAAGAGCGCAACGCCGCCCGGGCGCCCGGCCGCGCAGACGGGAATGGCCCGTGGCACCGCGGGACGCCGACGCCGGCTGCGTCGTCGCCCGGTGCGGAACCACGGGCCGGTGACCCTGCGACAAGCCGTCGGGTCCAACGAGCGGTTGCCGTGCGGGTGGCGGGATGAATGCTTTCTTCACTCCTGTGCGGGTGGTCCCGTTCAGGACTCGGAGCCGTTGAGGCCGAGGTCGGAGTCGAGTGCTCCGGACAGGACGGGGGCCAGCAGCGCCGCCTTCGGCAGCTGCACGCCCGGCAGGCCGAGCTGCCCGCCCTGCTCCGGCAGGGACAGCGGCTCGCCCAGCGAGGCGCCCGGCGTAGACGTGTTCATGTCGGAGCGGTCGGAGGTGAGCATCGCGGTGCCGAGCGGGCGACCGCCGAGCAGGCCGGGCAGCGGTGCCTCGACGGCGGTCTCCGGCAGCTCGGCGCCGAGCGGGGTGCGCGGCAGGAGCAGCAGCTCCGGCAGCCCGCCCTCCGTGGTGCGGCCGAGTCCCTCGGGCGCACCCGGCATGGGGAGCGGCACGCCCGTGCTCAGGGAGGGCGGCGCCATGGGGAGCACGGCGCCCAGGGGCTGGAGCGGCACCTCCACGGGTGCCTCCGCGGCGGCCGCGGGCGCCGCGAGTGCGGCGGCGGCAGCGGAGACGAGGCAGGCGGCGAGGAGGCCCGTACCGGCCTGGGACTTCACGTTCATTTCTGCGTACGCCTTCCCGGACGTGTGACTGCGGGGGGGAGATGGGGAGAAGCTGGAGGTGTCGCTGCCTGCATGAACGACCGCGCGTCGGCGATGGGCGCGGAATTCGCCTGCTTGCAGCAGTGCCGGTGCGGGCGAACGAGCGGGCGGGGGGGGGGCGGCAACCACCGCTCCCACCCCGCCCGTGCCCGCGTGCCGCTACTTGCCGAGCGGCAGGCCGCCGAGCAGTGGCGCGGCCTGCTCGGAGGTGTCCAGGTCGCTCGCGGTGTCCGACACCTTGCCGACCAGGTCGCTGTCGGTCACCGTCTGCACGGCGTCGCCGGGAACCGCCTCGTGCAGGGCGTGTGCGCTCAGCACGTCGACCGCACCGGTGAGGCTGGTGGGGGTCGTGCTGCCGGCGGCGAGGGCGGGGGAGGCCGCGCCCATGGCCATCACGGAACCGGCGACGACGGCGGCGACCTTCGTGGGCTTCATCGGGGGAGAGTCCTTCCTGAAAAGGCGTCCGTGTCCTACGCCTTCTGTAACGACGTCCCCCGCGTGGCGGAAACTCGGAAAGCCGGGAATTTCTCGACAGCACCCGAACGATGCGCCGCAGCGGTCGGATTCTCGGACCAGTGTGAAATATCCGAAAGAAAGGAAAGCCCAGCAATGCCGGTGCGGGCGGTGCTGGCCGGGCGCGCGGACGGGCCGGGTCCGCTCGGTCGGCTGAGCGGACCCGGCCCGGTGCGCGGACGCTTCCGCGGTGCGGCCGGAGTGCCGTCGAAGGAGGCTCGCCCGCCGTGGGAGCCCGGTGACGGCAGGCGGCAGGCGGAGGGGGCTTCGACGACGCCCTACGTACGGGGGGTGGGAAGGGCGGGAAGGGTGACGGCCGTCTCGGGCTGCTCGGTCGCCGTGCCGGTCTCGGACGGGTCCGCGCCGGTCTCGGGCAGGTCCCAGGACGCGTCCCACGCCGGGTCGAAGTCCTCCGCGACGGCAGCGGTGTCGAGGCCGCCGGACACGTCGGAGGGGCCGGTGACCGCGGGGGCCTCCATGACCGGGACGTCGGGGACGGGGATCGCCGGCAGCACGGGGAGCGTGCTCGCCGGAACGCCGGGTACTTCCGGGACCTCGGGGACCTGAGGGATCTCGGGGATCTCCGGCAGTGTGATCTCCGGTACTCCGATCTCCGGCAGGCTGATGCCGGGGAGGAGGCTGCTGATCGTGTCGGCGAGGGACTGCAGGGTGTCGCCGAGTCCGGCGAGGAGGTCGTCCACCGTCTCCTGGACGGAGGCGACGATGCTCGCGGGATCGGGTGCCGCGATCTGGGCCGCGCGGGTCTGCGGGGCGGCGGCCGCCGCGGGTCCCGCCGCACCGAGCGTGAGCGCGACGCAGACCGCGGCTGCCGCGGCACGACGGGATGTCAGGAGGCGCATGCGTGGGTTCTTCCTTCCGGTGACACGTCGGACTGGTGACACCACGCTGCGTCCGGCCGGGTGGCCCCGCAAACGCGTGGTACACGCAGGGTGACTGCGCCCTACGGGTGGTCCCCACCGCTCCGACCTGCCCGGACGCCCCGCGACACGCGCGGGGGGCGGTGTTCGCCGTCCTGCCGCCAAGAGGGTGTCCCGCACGGCGAACGGCGCCGCCACCCGGGGGAGTCCCGGGTGGCGGCGCCGTACCGTGGGGGCGTGGAACGCGACTGAGCCGGCGTCAGTCGTTGACGCAGACGTTGCCGAAGGTCGGGTTCAGCAGGCCGATGATGTCGATCGTGTTGCCGCAGACGTTGACGGGGACGTGGACCGGCACCTGGATGGCGTTGCCCGAGCCGACACCGGGGGAGTTCACGGCGGCGGCCTCGGCGCCGGCGTCGGCGTTCGCGACGCCGGCGGCACCGGCCATGGATGCGGCTACGGCGGTGGTGAAAACGGCAGCCTTCGCGATACGGGACATGGTCGAGCACTCCTAGCAGGTCGGTGTGAAGCAGTGCGGCCGACGCGGCCGACTCTTTCAAGAACGCGTGAGCCGGGCCCGGGTTGCGCTACCGAACGGGTGAATGGGCGCCGCGGCCGAACGCCCGCCCGGGACCGTTACGGCATCCGATGAACAGATCACGGAAATGCGCGTGTTGCTCCGGCCATGTGCCAAATGTCTCGTGTTTTGCTCGTGTGGTCATCGTCTGCTCCCCCACCCGTTGTCGGCTTCTCTTCGCGCTGTTCCCCCCCTCCTCAAAGCGGAGAACCTCTATGCGGAATCCCGTGGTTCCTGCCGTGCGGCGCGGCCTGGTCTGCCTCCTGTCGTGCGCGGCGCTGTCCGCCGCGCTTCCCGCCGTGGCCGCCGCGCCGCCGTCGGCCCGTACCCCGCGGGTGAAGGAGCAGGACCGCATTCCCTTCACCCAGCGGTACTACGCCGTCCAGCGGGGCGGTATCGTGCGGGCCGCGAATTCCGCCGTCACCTGCCGGGAGTCCGGAGCGGGCGACGGCGCCGCGACGGTTCCGTGCGTCACCGCCCGCACGGGGAAAGGCGCGCAGAGCGGAAAGGGGAATCACGGCGCGGGCGACGGGAAGAACCGCCCGGCCGCGGTGCCCGCGGTGGTCGCCAACCACAGGTACGACATGTTCTACACGGACGTGGACGACGACCCGAACACGTTCAACTCCAGCCGCGCCGAGCTCGCCCTCCCCAAGGACGCCCAGGTCACGTACGCCCGGTTGTACTGGGGCGGCAACCTCCTGGTCAGCGAGCAGAAGCCCCACAAGGACAACGGCCGGGTCCTCGTGGCCGAGCCCGGCGGGGCCTACAAGGAACTCCTGGCCGACTCCGTCATCGGGCACCGCACCGCCGACGGCGCCGACGCCTTCCAGGCCACCGCCGACGTCACGGAACTCGTCCGGAACTCCGGGCCGGGAATGTACACGGTGGCCCAGATCAATGTCGCCATGGGCCGCACCCGGGTCGGCGCGTGGGGCGGTTGGACGCTGGTCGTCGCCTATGCGAAGAAGGGCGCCCCGCTGAGGCACCTGTCCCTCTGGGACGGATTCGACACGGTCACCGCCGAACAGCGCACACTGCACCTCGATCTCGGCCGGATGCGCATTCCGGTCGGCGGATACGGTCGGCTCGGAATGGTCGCCTACGACGGTGACCGCGGTATCACGGGTGATTCCCTCACGTTCGAACCGCACGGCACGCGCCGGGCCGTTCCGATCGCCGACCCCGAGAATGCGGCCGACGACGTCTTCAATTCCAGCATCACCGATTCCGGACGCGACCGGATCCGCCGCGAACCGGCCCACCGGAACACTCTCGGATACGACTCCGACGTGTTCGACCTGCGCCGCGCCCTGCTGACCGGAGCGGACGACGTCGGCGTGCGCATCCACACGGAACGCGACTTCCTCTGGCTCGGCGCGCTGTTCCTGGAGGCCGACGCCGGCTGATCCGCCCCGGCGGGCCCCGCCCCCGTCATCCCCGGCCCGCCGCCTGCACCGCCCGCCCTCGCCACCGCTGAGAAGAAAGGGGCACCCGTGCGTCCTCCCTTCACCGCCCTGCACGTCGTCCAGCCGGGCGACGGCGGCGTCGCCAGAGTCGTCACCGACGTGGTCGGCGCCCATGTGGCGCGCGGCATGAGGGTGGCCGTCGCCTGCCCGCCCGGGACGCCGCTCGCGGCGGCCGCCCGGGCGCGGGGCGCCGAGGTGTACCCGTGGCGGGCCGGCCGGGACCCGGGGCCCGGGGTCGTCGCGGAGAGCCGGGAGGTCGCGCGCCTCGTCGAGCTGGTGCGCCCCGACCTGGTGCACGCGCACAGCGCGAAGGCCGGGCTCGCCGCCCGGATGGCGGTGCGGGGCCGGGTGCCGACCGTCTACCAGCCGCACGCCTGGTCGTTCGAGGCGGTGGACGGGGTGACCGCGCGGCTCGCCCGGCGCTGGGAGCGCTGGGCCGCGCGCTGGACCGACCGCGTGATCTGCGTCAGCGAGGCGGAGCGCCGCAGGGGCGTGCAGGCCGGGGTGCGGGCCTCCTGGACGGTCGTCCACAACGGTGTGGACACGGGCCGGTTCGCCGCGGCCGCCTCCGGCGCGGAGCGGGCCGCTCTCCGGGCGGCCCTGCTGCCGGGCGTGCCCGCCACCGCCCCCGTCGTGGTGTGCGTGGGGCGGCTGTGCCGGCAGAAGGGCCAGGACGTGCTGCTGCGGAGCTGGGCGGCGGTAGCCGAACGGATCCCGCAGGCCCGGCTGGTGCTCGTCGGTGACGGGCCGTCGGCGGACGTGCTGCGCGGTGCGGCGCCCCCCTCGGTGGTCTTCGCGGGGGCGGTGGCGGACGCCGCTCCCTGGTACCGCGCGGCGGACCTCGCGGTCCTGCCGTCCCGTTGGGAGGGCATGGCCCTCGCCCCGCTGGAGGCGATGGCGTCCGGTCGGCCGGTGCTCCTCACGGACGTCGACGGCGCCCGCGAGAGCCTGCCGCCCGGGCACGCCGCGCACTGCCTCGTACCGCCCGGGGACGCCGACGCGCTGGCCGCGGCGCTCGCCCGGCTGCTCCGGCGGCCGGTCCTGCGGCAGGCCCTGGGCCGCCAGGCGCGGCAGCACGTACGGACGCGATTCGACGTGCGGCGCGCGGGCGCCGAGATCGCGGACGTGTACCGCGAGGTGGCGGCGGCACCGCGCCACCGCGAGCTCGGAGAGCCGATCACCCAGTGACCACGGACAGCGCCCACACCGCACCCATCACCACCCACGGCACCGCCCGCACCGCCGGTACGGCCCCGCCCCCGCTCCCCCCGGCACCGCAGGGCCTCCCACAGGACCCTGTGACATCCCGCACCGTGCCGGCGACCGCGACCCCGGCGGCGTCGGCAGCGTCCACGGTTTCCCCCGCGACCGCGGCTCCCCCGGGCGCGAGCGGCTCCGCCGTCCCGGCGGAGCCCCTGAGCGCGGATGCCCTGACCACCGGCGGCGCCGAGGCGCCTTCCGGCGCGGCGGCGTCCAGGGTGCCGGAGGCCTCCGGAGAGGCCGTGGCACCGGAGGAGCTCACTGGCTCGTCCGCTCCGGTCGGCGCCGACCGGACCACGGCCGGTCCGTCGGACCCGGTCGGCTCCTGCGGCACGGGAACGGGCGCGACCGCAGGGGGCGCCGCGGGCACTCCTGCGGAGCCCCGGGGCGGACCGGCGGTCCGCACCGCCGCCCGTACCGGCGGCACCGGGGTCGCCCGCCCGCGCAGGACCGCGGACCGGACCGGATGGTCCGCAGCTCCCGCGCACCGGCGGGCCGGAGTCCCGCGCCAGGCGCCCCTCGCCTTCACGGTGGCGCTCGTGGCCGCCGACTGCGCGGCCGTGCTGCCGGCCGCCCTCGTCCTGGCACCGGGCCAGCGGTCCGCCGGGCTGCTGCTCGCACTCACCGTCCTCACCGTCGCCCTCCACGCGGCCGCCGGGCTGTACCGGGCCGCGCGACCCCCCGCCGCGCTCCTCGACGAACTGCCCGCGCTCGCCGGCCGGATCGCCGTGGCCTGGCTTGCCGCCGCGGCGCTCCTGGCCACCCGGGAGCCCGTTCTCGCCCTCGGGCCGGGCGCCCTCGCCGCCGGGTACGCCGCCCACCTCACGGCGCTGGCCGCCTGCCGCGCGGCCGTCCACCACGGGCGCCGCCGCGCCGTCCGCAACCAGCCGCGTTCCGCGCTCGTCGTCGGACCCGCCACCGCCGCCCAGCGGTTGGCCGCGCTGCTGCACCAGCACCCCGAGTACGGCGTGCGGCCCGTCGGCGTCGTCGGCACCGCGGGGCAGGACATCCCGCAACCCGCGGCGGCCGAGCCCGGCACGCTCCGGGCACCCCTGCCGCTGCTCTGCACCCCCGAGGAGATCCAGCGGGCCGTCATCCAGAACTGCGTCCGCGACGCCTTCCTGGTCGCCGCGGACGACGCCCCCGCCCGGGGCGGCGGCGACCTCGCCGCCCTCCTGCGCCGCCACGGCTGCACCACCTGGCTCGTGGGGCCCGCCCACGGCGGCGGCGCCGTCCCGATGCACCGCCACCTGTGGGGCTACGAGCTGCGCGCCCTGCCCGACCCCGGTGCGCCGCGCCGCAGCCGCCTCCCCAAGCGCGCCCTGGACCTGGCGCTCGCCGTGCCGCTGCTCCTCGCGGCCGCGCCGGTCCTGCTGCTGTGCGCCGCCGCCGTACGGCTCTCCGACGGTCCCGGCGTGCTCTTCCGGCAGGAGCGCGTCGGCGAGAACGGGCGGCTCTTCACCCTGCTGAAGTTCCGCACCCTGCGCCCCGCCGACGCCACCGAGGCCGCCACCCGCTGGAACGTCGCCGACGACGACCGGCTCGGCGCGGTCGGCTCCTTCCTGCGCCGCACCTCCCTCGACGAGCTGCCCCAGCTGTGGAACGTGCTGCGCGGCGACATGAGCCTGGTCGGGCCGCGTCCCGAACGCCCTTACTTCGTCGAGCGGTTCAGCCGCATGCACCCCGGTTACGCGGCCCGCCACCGGATGCCGGTCGGTCTCACCGGACTCGCCCAGGTGCACGGGCTGCGCGGCGACACCTCCATCGAGGACCGCTGCCGCTTCGACAACCACTACATCGACCACTGGTCGCTGTGGCAGGACGTCTGCATCCTGCTGCGCACGGCGGCGACCCTGATCCGACCGGCGGGTGGCTGATGTCCGCGCTGTCCTTCCCCCTCGTACGGCCCGGTGGGGCGCCGCCCGGGTGGGCCCGCCGGCTGCTGCCGCCGCGGGGTGCGGGAGCGGAGCGGGCGCCGCTGCCGCTGCACCTGGCGCCGCTGCTCGCCGTCGTCGCCCTGCTGGCGCTGCCGCCCGCGGGCGGACCCGGCGGGGGCGCCACGCTCGCCGACGCCGCCTCCGGACTCCTCGTGCTGGGGTGCGCGGTCCGCCTCGCCCGCACCCGTTCCCGGCCGCTCACCCCGCTCGCCGCGGTCGTGCTCGGCCTGCCGGTGCTGGGGCTCTGCGCGGCCGCCGCGGCTTCCCACGATCCCGTGGCGAGCCTGCCGGGTCTGGTCCGCTACCTTCAGGTCTTCGTGCTGGTCCCGGCGGCCGTCGTGCTGACCGTCCGGGACCGCCGCGACCTCGCCGCCGTCGCCTGGTCGTTCGTGGGGCTCGCCCTCGTGCAGGGCGGCATCGGCGTCGTCCAGTACGCGACCGGCACCGGGGCCTCCTACATGGGTGAGGACATCCGCGCCGTCGGCACCTTCGGACCGACCGACGTGATGGGTATGGCGACGGTCGTCTCGTTCGGCATCGTCGCCGCCGTCGGTCTGGCGCTGGGCGGCCGCGGGACGCCCCGTGCCCGGGTGGCCGCCCTCGGCTGCGCGGCCCTGCTCACCGTGCCGCTGGTGCTGTCCTTCAGCCGCGGCGCCTGGATCGCGACCGCCGCCGCCTGCGGGGCGCAGCTCCTGCTCACCGGCGTGCGCCGGGCCCTCGTGGCGGCCCTCGCCGCCGCGGCGGCCGGCGTGGTCCTCGTGGGCGGCTTCGGCATCGGCTCCGCGATGGTGCAGGAACGCCTGGTCAGCATCACGCAGGTGGCGGACGCGCCCGACCGGTCCGTCACCGACCGGTACACGATGTGGGCGGCGGCCGTCGACATCTGGCGGGACGCACCGGTCACCGGCGTCGGCCTGAAGGGCTTCCCGCAGTACCGGGACGGCCACGCCTCCCTGGCGCTGTCGTCCGGCAGCGAGACGGCCGGCGCCGGCATGGGCTACCAGCGGCAGCCGTTGCTGTCCCCGCACAACATGTACCTGCTCATCCTCAGCGAGCAGGGCCTGCTCGGGCTGCTCGCGCTCGCCGGGGGGTGGCTGGCCCTCGCGGTGTGCGCGGCGCGACGGCTGCTCGCCGTGCGCCGCGGGCGCGGGGCCGGCTTCGACTGCGGCCTGGTCGCCGTGGGACTGCTCGCCTGGCAGCTCGTCGACTTCCTGTACGCGGACATCGGCGGCCCCTCCACGGTGCTGACCGCCGTCCTGCTGGGCGTCGCGGCGTGGTGGGCCGTCGGCCCCGGCGCGGAGCAGGCGGAGGCCCGCCGTGCCTGAGGAGCGGGCGGAGGCCGCCGTGGCCGGGGCCCATGAGGCCCATAGGGCACAGGGGGCCCGGGGGGTCCGGGGGGAGCGGGCGGAGGGCCACCGTGGCTGAGGTCCGCGAAGAAAGGGCCCCCGTGCCCACCCGCCCCCGCACGCAGGACCCCACCGCCCCGGGCCGGCCCTCCCGTGCGGCGGGCACCGGGACGCGCCCCAGCGGCCCGCCCGCGGACACCGCCCGGCCCGGCCCGGCGGCGCGGCGCGGCGCCGGCGGACCGCTCGCCCGCGCCGCCCTGGTCACCGCGGGCCTCACCGCCGCCGGGGCGCTGCTCGGGCTCGTACGGGACCAGCTGCTGGCGCGGACCTTCGGGGCGGGCCCCGAGACGGACGCGTTCCTCGTGGCCTGGACGGTGCCGGAGTTCGCGTCGACGCTGCTCATCGAGGACGCGATGGCGCTGCTCCTCGTCCCCGCCTTCAGCCGGGCCCTCGCCCTGCGCGCGGCCCGCCACCCCGGCCCCGACCCCGTGCTCGGCCTCGTCCGCACGACCCTGCCCAGGACCGTCCTCGGCGCCGCCGCGGGCGCAGCGCTGCTCGCGCTGGCCGCGCCCGCCCTCGTACCGCTGCTGGCGCCGGGGCTCCCCCGGCAGGAACTGGCCGTCGACTGCACCCGGCTCACCGCCACCTGCGTGCTGTCCTTCGCGCTCGCCGGGTACTTCAGCGCCGCCCTGCGCGCCCACGGCCGGTTCCTCGCACCGGCCGCCATCTACGTCGCCTACAACGTCGGGATCATCACCGCCGTCGTCCTGCTCGGCCCCGGCTGGGGCGTGCGCGCGGCGGCCGCCGGCGTCGCGGCGGGCGGGGTGCTCATGGCCCTGGTCCAAGGGCCCGCCCTGGTGCGGCGGTTGCGGGCGGGCCGGCGCGAGGCGGCGCCCGAGGGCGACCGCGACCGCGTACCGGCGGCCGGGGCCTTCGTCCTCGCGCTCATCGCGCCCGTGATCGTCTTCGCGGTCGCCCGCCAGTCGCAGGTCCTCGTCGAGCGGTTCCTCGCCGCACCCTTGCCCGCCGGGGCCATCTCGCACCTCAACTACGCCCAGAAGGTCGCCCAGCTCCCGATGGTGCTGTCGCTGATGCTGTGCACCGTCAGCTTCCCCGTCGTCGCCCGCGCCATCGCGGCGGGCGACCTGACAGCCGCCCGCCGCCGGGCCGAACGCGACCTGCTGTTCGCCGGTGTGGTCGTCCTGACCGGCACCGCCACCGTCATCGCCGCCGCCCCCAGGATCGTGGAACTGCTCTTCCAGCGCGGGGCGTTCCATGCGGGCGACACCGCAGCGACCGCCTCCGTCATGCGGGTCTACGCCCTCGGCCTGCTCGGCCACGCCCTCGTCAGCGCTCTGGTACGGGTGTACTTCTCCAGCTCCCGGCCCCTGTGGTTCCCGGCCGGGGCGATGCTGCTCGGGGTGGGCGTGCACGCCGCGCTCGGCGCCCTGTGGGTGGGCCCCTTCGGGGCCGCCGGGATCGCGCTGGCCAACGCCGCGGGGATCACCGCCGCCGCCGCACTGCTGCTCCACGGCGTACGGCGGCACGGCATCCCGCTGTCGGCCCGCCGGGTCGCCGGGGGCCTCGCGCGGCTGGCCGCCGCCGCCGTCGCCGCGACGGCGGCCGGAGGCGTCGCCGCCGCCCGGACCGAGGCCGCCCCGCCGCTGCCGGCGGTGCTGCTCGTCGGGTCCGTCGCGGTCGCTGTGTTCCTGGCGGCCGCACGGGCGCTGGGGGCCCCGGTGGTGCCGGACCTGCTGCGCGCGGCCCGGCGGCTGGCCCCGGTCGTGCCCGCCCGCGCGGCCCGACTCCTCGGCTCCGCCCGTGGCCGGATCCGCCGCGGGACCGTTCGCGGTGCGGGTGCGGGTGCGGGTGCGGGTGCGGGTGCGGGTGCGGGTGCGGGTGCGGGTGCTGCGCCCGCTCCGTCTGCCGGTCCTGGTGTCGCGGTCGGCCCGGCCGTCTCGGCTCCCTCCGCCGGCCCTGCGGTCGCGGTCGGCCCCGTCGTCCCCGGCGGACCGGCCGTCGCCGCTGCCTCCACCGCTCCCGGACCGGCCGGAGCAGTCGCGGCCGGGTCCGCGCCCGCGGGTGCCGCAGGGCCCGGACCCGAAGAACCCGGCGCCGCCGGTTCCGGTTGCGTCCCGCCCGAAGTCCCCGCTCCCGCCCCTGCCTCCGGAGCCGAGCCCGCCGACGCCGACCCGGTGCCCGCCGTGCCCGAAGCCCCCGGCTCCGGACCCGCCGGCTCCCCCTCCTCGCCCGCCGGGCCGGATCCCAGGCCCGCCGGGCCGGATCCCGCCGGTGCCGCCTCCCGCCCCGTCCGCTCCGCACAGTGAAGGCTCAGCCATGACCGGCCGCACGCCGCCTCCCTGGATCGCGATGTACCACTCGGTCGACGACGACAGGGACGACCCCTACCAGGTGACCGTCACCCCCGGCCGGCTCGACGCCCAGCTCCGCTGGCTGCGGGCCCGGGGGCTGCGCGGCGTCGGCGTGCGCGAGCTGCTCGACGCCACCGCCCGCGGCGCCGCGCGCGACCTCGTCGGGCTCACCTTCGACGACGGGTACGCCGACTTCCTCCACCAGGCCGTCCCGCTGCTGCACCGGCACGGCTGCACCGCCACCGTGTTCGTGCTGCCCGGCAGGCTCGCCGAGGACAACGCGTGGGACGAACTGGGACCCCGCAAGCCGCTGCTGAGCGCTCCCGACCTGCGCCGCTGCGTCGACGCCGGGATGGAGGTCGCCTCCCACGGCAGCCGCCACACGCACCTGACCCGCGCCGACGACGCCACGCTGCGCGCCGAGGTCCACGGCAGCCGAGAGCAGCTGCGCGCCCTCACGGGGCGGGCGCCGGCCGGCTTCTGCTACCCGTACGGGGAAGTCGACGCCCGCGTCGCGGCCGCGGTGCGGGACGCGGGCTACGCGTACGGCTGCGCCATCGACCCCGACGCCGACCTGGCCGGCGTTCTCGCCCTGCCCCGGGTCCACATCGGGCAGCGCGACACCGGCTGGCGGCTCGCCGCGAAGCGCCGGCTGCACCGCCTGCGCCGCCGCACCCCCGCGAGCCTCGCGCCGGCCCCGGTGGCCGTGTCGTGAGGGTCCTGCACGTCATCACCGGCCTCGGCATCGGCGGCGCCGAGCAGCAGCTGCGGCTGCTCGTCGGCCACCTGCCGGTGCACAGCAGCGTCGTCACGCTCACCAACCCCGGCGCCGTCGCCGACGCCCTGCGCGCCGACGGGGTGCCCGTCGCCCACCTCGGCATGCGCGGCAACCGCGACCTGTCCGCGCTGCCCCGGCTCACCGGCCTGATCCGCCGCGGCCGGTACGACGTGGTGCACACCCACCTGTACCGGGCCTGCGTGTACGGGCGCCTCGCCGCCAGGCTCGCCGGCGTGCGGCGCGTCATCGCGACCGAACACTCCCTGGGCGCCGCGCAGATCGAAGGCCGGCCCCTCAGCTCCGGTGCCCGCGCCCTGTACCTCGCGACCGAGCGGCTCGGCACCGCGACGGTCGCCGTGTCCGACACGGTGGCCCGCCGGCTCGCGGACTGGGGGGTGCGGCCCTCACGTGTCCGCGTCGTCCCGAACGGCATCGACGCGGCCCGGTTCGCGTACGACGAGGCGGCCCGGCACGCCACCCGGCGGCGGCTCGGGCTCCCCCCGGACGCGTACGTCGTCGGGGGCGTCGGCCGCCTCGCGCCCGGCAAACGCTTCGACACCCTCCTCCACGCGCTGCCCGAACTCCCCCCGGACGTGCGGCTGCTGATCGTCGGCGAGGGCGCCGAGCGGTCGCGGCTCGCACGCCTCGCCGCGTCCCGCGGCGTCACCGACCGGGTGGTGTGGGCGGGTGCGGTGGGCGCCGGGGAGCTGCCGGGGCTGCTGTCCGCCATGGACGTGTTCGTGTCCTCGTCGGCCGACGAGGCGTTCGGGCTCGCCGTCGTCGAGGCGCTGGCCGCGGGGCTGCCCGTGCGGTACGTGGCCTGTCCGGCCCTCGACGACCTGCCGCCCGGGGAGGCCCCGGGCGCGCTGCGGATCGGCGGCACCGCGGCCGACGTGGCCGCTGCGGTGCGCACGACCCGCGCGGAGGGCGCCCGCCGCCTGCCGGTGCCGCCGGCCGCCCACCGGTACGACATCGCGCACAGCGCACGGCAGTTGATGACCCTCTACAGCGAACCCCTCCCGCGACTCACCAGAGAAACGAGTGACCGATGACCAGCCCGCGACCGACCCCGCGCACCTTCCTGCCGCTGAGGCGCCGCCTCGCCAGGCTCAGCCGCCGCGTCGCCCGCCGCCTGCCGCGCGCGGAGCGCCTGCGCAGGCCCGGCCCTGCGTGGATCGTCCCCGGCGCGGTCCTGACCGGCCTGGCCGCCGGCGGCGGGTACGGGCTGCTGAAGACCCCCCAGTACGCGGCGACCAGCTACGTCGTGGTCGTGCCCGCGGAGCGCTCCGACCCGGCGGGGGCGATGGGTCTGGCGCAGGCGTACGGCCGGGTCGCCACCGACATCGCCGTCGCCGGGGACGCCGCCGTGTGGGCGCGGGTGTCGCCGGCCGTGCTGCGCGCGAACGTGCAGGCGGCGACCTCCCCGGACGCCCCGATGATCTCCCTCACGGCGCGCTCCGCCCGGCCCGCCACCGCGGCCGCCATGGCCGACAGCGTGGCGAGGGCCCTGGTCCAGAAGGGCAGCCACGCCGAGACCAGCACGAACGTGCGGGTGGTCCAGTTCGCCCGGGCCACCAGGCCCACCAGCCCCGTGTCGCCGTCACCCGCCCTGGCGGCCCTGGTCGGTGCCAGCGCGGGCGGTCTCCTCGGCGGCCTCGCCCTGCTCGCCCGCCCCCGCCGCCGGGACGGCGCGGCGGACGCCGCCCCCGGCACCGCGACCGTCCCGGCGCCGAGCCCGGCCGCCGAACCGCAGCCGGAGTCCGTGTGAGCGCGGCGGACACCCTCGGGAAGGCGCCCGCCACCGCGGGCCGGGCGGCCCCAGCCGTCACCGTCTGCCGTGACGCGGGGGAGTTCGCCGCCCTCGCCTCCGACTGGCAGGACCTGCACGGGCGGTGCCGCAGCGCGACGCCGTTCCAGTCGCACGCCTGGCTGTCGTCGTGGTGGCTGTCGTACGGGGTTCCGGGACGGCTGCGCACGGTCCTCGTCCGGGACACGGCCGACGGCCGGCTCCTGGCGGCCGCGCCGCTGTGGCTGGCGCCCGGTCCCGCACCCGCCCTGGTCCTGCTCGGCGGGGCCCTCACCGACTACGGCGACGTGCTCGTCGACGACGACCGCCCCGAGGCGCTCGCCGCGCTCGCCGGCGCGCTGGCCGCACTGGCCCGCACCGCCGTGATCGACCTGCGGGAGGTGCGGCCCGGCGCCGCCGCCGAGCGCCTCCACGCCTCCTGGACGGGGCCGCGGCGGCGGTTGCCCGACTCCGTGTGCATGGAACTGCCCGCCCGGCCGGTCGACGAGCTCGCCGGCCGCCTGCCCGCGTCCCGGGCCCAGCGCGCCCGGGCCAAGCTGCGCAGGATCGACCGCGAGGGCGTCGTCGCGCGCACCGTGCCCCCGGCGGAGGTGCCGCAGGCCGTGGCCCGGCTCCTCGACCTGCATCGGCGCCAGTGGGCCGGGCGGGCGGTGAACCCGGAGCACCTGACGGAACGGTTCGCGCAGCACCTCGGCCGGGCCGTGACGGCCATGGCGGAGACGGGCCAGGCCCGGGTGACGGAGTTCCGGCTGCGCGGCGACGCCGAGCGCGACGTGGTGGCGGTGGACCTCACGCTGCTGTCGCCCCGGCTCTGCGGCGGGTACCTGTACGGCGCCGACCCGGTGCTGCGGTCGCTGAAGGTGGACATCGCGACGCTGCTGCTGCGCACGTGCGCCGGGGCCGCCGCCGAGACCGGGCAGGGCACCCTCAGCCTGCTGCGCGGCGAGGAGCCCTACAAGCACCACTGGCGCCCCGAGCCCGTGGTCAACCAGCGGCTGCTGCTGGCCCGCGGGCGGACGGCACCGGCGCTGTGGCTCAGGGCCGGGTACGCCCGCTGCCGCCGCATGGCCGCGGACCGGTTGCGGGACCGCGCCTGGGTGCGGCGGCTGCGGGGCGGCGGCGGCGCGGGGCGGTGAGGCCGCCCCTGCCGCGCCGCCACCGCGGCATCCTGCCGGTGTCAGGACCAGAGGCCCTCCCACCAGTCCCAGCGGACGCAGACCGGTTCGTCGAGCCACTTCTGGACCCACGGGCCGAGGTCGATCGGCGTGCACGACGGCTCGTCGGGCTGTTCGGCCTCCGGCACCGGCTCGTGCTCGGGCAGGGGCCACGTGGGGTCGGTCGGCCACGTGGGGTCGGCCGGCCACATCGGGTCGGTCGGCCACGTCGGCCCGGGCGGCTCGGTCGGCTCCGCGGGGACCTGCGGCTCCACCGGCCCGGTGGGGTCGACGGGCTCACCCGGCTCGACCGGCCCACCCGGCTCGGCGGGTTCGTCCGGCTCGGTGGGCTCCACCGGCTCCAGGGGCTCCGTCAGGCCGTACAGCATCGACCGGAAGACCTCCGAGGACCGCGGGTTCGCCCGGCACTGCCACACCCCGTGCGGGCAGTAGTCGCTGATGGAGTGGTACACCGGCCGGTGCTCGTTGATCCATTCGAGCATCCGCCGCATGTACTCGGGATTGTCGCCGTTTCGGAACAGGCCCCACTCCGGATAGGAGATAGGCTTTCCGTGGGCCGCGGCGAATTCCACGTGATGCCGCAACCCGTACGGTTCGTTCGCCTGCTCGTCGAAAGTCCGGCCCGGCGGCTGGTCGTAGGAATCCATCCCCACGATGTCCACGACGTCGTCACCCGGATAGCAACGCGTCCACGGAATGGCGTCCCGTCCGCGATTGGGGGCGAAGTCGAACCGGAACTCCTGGCCGGGCACCTCGCGCATGGCGGTGACGATGCGTTTCCAGTACCTCTTCCACGCGTCCGGATCCGGCCCGCAGCGGTGGCTGTACGTCGAGCCGTTCATCTCCCAGCCGAGCACGATGACGGTGTCCGGCGCCCCCATCCCCACCAGCCGCTCGGCGAGCCCGCGGAAGTGGTGGTCGAACAGGCCGTCGGCACCGCGCCGCAGCAGCGTCCGCACCAGACCGTCCGGCAGCCGGCTCTCGTTGCGCTCCAGCATCGGCACGTTCAGCACCAGCAGCCGGTCCTCCCGCTCCCGGCGCCACCGCGCCCAGGACTCCAGGAAGCCCGCCTTCCCCGCGATGTTGGACCACCGGTCGCCGGGCAGGTAGGTGTGGCCGACCCGCAGCTCGGTGCCGCCGAGCCACTCCTCCAGCTCCGCCATGCGGCGGATGCCCCCGGGCCCGTAGTCGAGGTACGCGCCCAGCGCCGTCTCCCCGGTGACCACCGGGTCCCGGGCCGCCGGGAAGTCCGCCGCGTGGCCGGGGGCCGAGACCACCGAGCAGGAGACCAGCAGGCCGGCGGTGAACACCCCCAGCCAGGTACACGCCGTCCGTCCGCCGTTCCGCATCACCGTCTCCTTCCTCGTGCCGCCGTCCGGCCCGTCGGCGGACCGGTGGAGCGGCGGACCCGCCGTCGGCCCGGCGGCCCGTCGGCCGGTACCTCCCGGCCGCCCGTTCCACCCGGCGCCGGGGCCGCACCGGAGTCCCACCGGTCCCGCCGTCGGCCGGCAGATACCGGCCGTCCGGGTCCGCCCTTCCGCCGTACCGACGGCAATCCGTCGTCTCCGCCGGATTCCCAGGGCAGTTCCGCCTTTTCCGAGCATCGTGCACATCGTGTGGATCAAAAGTATTCCTATTGATCCGACCGGGGCGTCCGTCCCGCATTTTCCTAGGCCATCAGTGGAGTTCATCGCCCGGTTGGGGCACTGACACGAGGACATTCCGTGCCGCTCTTCGACACCCGCGTCGCCGCCGTGCTCCTGCGGTGCGACCGCAATCCCTTCCACCACGGCACGCTCGGGGCCGTACGCTCACTCGGCCGGGCCGGTGTGCCGGTCCACGTGGTGACCGGCCGGCCCGCGGGACCGGTGTCCCGCTCCCGCTACGTGCACCACTGGCATCCGGGGCCCGACACGCCGGGGCTGACGGGCCTTCGGACCGCCCTCGTGGGCGTCGCCGAGCACATGGACGGCGAACCGGCCCTGCTGCTCGCGATGGACGACGTCACCGCCGTCTCCCTGGACGGGCTCCGCGCGGAGACCGACGGACCCGCCGCCCGCTTCCTGCTGCCCGACCAGCCGTCAGGGCTGGCCGCCCGGGTGGCCGACAAGGCGTCCCTCGCCGCCACCTGCCGGCGCCTCGGCGTCCCGCACCCGCGCACCCTCGCCCCCGCCGACGCCGAGGAGGCCGCCGCCATGACCGCGGCGCTTGGCCTGCCCGTCGTCGCCAAGTGGAGCCGCCCGTGGCTGCTCCCGCCCGGCACCGGACTGCGCAGCACCGTCCTGGCCCGCTCGGTCGCCCAGGTCCGCGAGCTGTACGGCCGCCGCGCCGAGGCCGGCAGCACCCTGCTGCTCCAGCAGTACCTGCCCGAGGGCCGCGACCTGGACTGGTTCTTCCACGCGTACTGCGACCGCTCCGGCGCCTGCTCAGTCGCGGCGACCGGCCGCAAGGTGCGCTCCTGGCCGGACGGCGCGGGACTGACCGCGGCCGGGGTCTGGGCCCCGAACCCGGCGGTCGAGCGGACCGCCCGCGACCTCGTGTCCGCCCTCGGCTACCGCGGCATCGCCGATCTCGACTTCCGCCTCGACCCGCGGACCGGCACCTACCACCTGCTGGACTTCAACCCCCGGCCCGGCGCGCAGTTCCGGTTGTTCGCCGACCCGTGGGGGCTCGACGTGGTGCGCGCGCAGCACCTGGACCTGACCGGCCGTCCGGTGCCCGACCTGGCACGCTCGTACGGCCGCCGGTTCGTCGTGGAGAACTACGCCGCCCTCTCCCTGCTCGCGTCTCCCCGGCCCCGCACCCGTGCGGGGACGCCCCGGTGGGGCGGCGGTGTGGAGCGGGCCTGGTACGCGTCCGACGACCCCGTGCCCGCGCTCGCCATGGCCCGCGCCTGGGCCGCGCACCTGGCGCGGCGCGCTTGGGCGGCGCTGCGCCGGGCGTGGCGGGGCCGGGTGCCGGGCCGGCCGGGCGCGCGGATCCCCGCGCAGCAGCGTCCCCGCTCGGCGCAGGACTTCCCCTCCCCCCGACCGTGACGAAGGAAGGACGACAGAGGTGGCCTCGAAGCACGACGACCGCGACGATGTGGACCTGGTGATCGTGGGGGCGGGCCCGTACGGCCTGTCCGTCGCCGCCCACGCGGCGGCCCGCGGACTCTCCCTGCGGGTCTTCGGCCGGGTCATGGACGCCTGGAAGCGGATGCCGCCCGGCATGCTGCTGAAGTCGGAGCCCTGGGCCTCGGACCTGTCGGACCCCGCCGGGGCGTACGGCCTCTCCGCGTACGCCGCCACCCGGGGCGTACGGGCCGAGCACGGCCGGCCGCTGCCGGTCGGGTTCTTCGCCGCGTACGGCGAGTGGTTCGCGCGGCAGGCCCTGCCAGTCCCCGTGGACCCGCGCACGGTCGCCGCCGTCCACCCGCGGCCCGACGGCCGGTTCGCGGTCACGGCGGCCGACGGGGAGACGGTCGGCGCCCGCACGGTCGCCCTCGCGATCGGAAGCCGGCCCTTCGAGTACGTTCCCGGCGCGCTGCGGCACCTGATGCCCCGGCAGGTGACGCACAGCAGCCACCACGCCGACTTCACGTGCTTCGCGGGCCGCGACGTGACGGTCGTCGGCGCGGGCCAGGCCGCGCTGGAGACCGCCGTGCTGCTCGCGGAGGCGGGCGCACACGCCCGGGTGGTGGCACGCTCGGGCCACCTGGTGTGGAACACGGTGCCGCCCGCGCTGCGGCGCAGCCGGCTGGAGGCGGCGAGGGCCCCGCACACCGGTCTCGGCTGCGGCTGGCAGAACCTCCTCTACGCCCGCACCCCCGGGCTCTTCCGGCGGCTGCCCGCGCCGACCCGGGAGCGCCTGTTCGGCACCGCGCTGGGGCCCGCCGGCGCGTGGTGGCTGCGGGAGCGGTTCGCGTCGGTGCCCGACGTGCGGCTCGGCCGCGCGGTCGTGGCGGCCGAGGCGACGGGCGCGGAGGGCGAGGGCCCGGTGCGGCTCACCCTGAGCGCCGGGCCGGGTGCGCAGCCCGTCACGCTGGACACCGACCACGTCGTCGCCGCGACCGGGTTCACCCCCCGGCTCGACCGGGTGCGGCTGCTGGGGGAGGAGCTGCGGGACGAGCTGCGCACCACGGGTGCGCTGGGAGCCCCGGAGGCCGGCGCGCACTTCGAGTCGTCCCACCCGGGGCTGTTCCTCGCCGGGCTGCTCACGGCCCCGTCGTACGGCCCGGCGATGCGTTTCGTGTACGGCGCCGGCTACACGGCCGAGCGGCTGGTGACGGGGGTCGAGCGGCGGCTGCGGGCGCCCGGACTGCCGGAGGTGCCGGTGGCCCGCTCCCGCCCGGCCACGGCTCCGCTCGCCCGCTGACCGGGGCCCGGTTCCGGCCCCGCCACCGGGCCTGCCGGGACTGGCACGACGGGGGTGGCCCGTGGTCTCCGGTCCCGGAGGTGCGCCACGGGCCGCGGGGCCGGTGGGCCCGTGGCCCCGTGCCCCGGGTCCGGAGGCGCGGGACCGCCGACCGGGTCCGGCCTTCCGTTCGGTTGCGGGATGCGCGCTCCGGGCACGGGCGGGGCGCCACGCCTCGGCGGCGCTTCGGGCCCGGCGGTCCGGGCCGGTGGGGGGACCGGGCAGCGGTCGGGACCGGCGGTGCAGCCGGTGGGGACGCCGTCCCGGATGGCGGCGGTCAGGCGGGTGCGGCATGCGCGGAGGCCGGCTCCGGAGCGTCCTCCGGAGCCGGCCTCACCACGTCTGGTGCGCGGTGTCAGTCGTTGATGCAGACGTTGCCGAACGCCGGGTTCAGGCCCGCGATCAGGTTCAGGCTGTTGCCGCAGACGTTGATCGGCACGTGGATCGGGATCTGGACGACGTTGCCGGACAGCACGCCCGGGGAGCCCACGGCAGCGCCCTCGGCCCCCGCGTCGGCGACCGCCGGAGCGGCGGCGCCCAGCGCCATGACGATTCCGGCAATGGCCACAGCGGCCTTCTTGCACTTCATTTCTCGGCTTCCTTTCCGCAGCGGAAGTCAGTCTTGCCACGGATTTCGTGACCCACGAGCCCCGGGTTGGGCCCCGCTGCCGCCGCGAATACCACAACGAATGCGTAACCGAAAAGACACCTGCCGAACTCGCGGGGCTTTTGATTCACTCGAACGCCAACGGCCCGGCAGGCGTGGCCAGTAGACAGCGGTTCAGCGGCGCGGCCACACCGGCCGGCGCACCAGGGCGTCCCATTCGTGGTCCCTCGCGCCCGGCACCGCACGGCCCTGGGCCCGCCATTCCCGGGCGAGGGAGGTGAACAGCGGGACGGTGTCGGCGGGGCGCGCCGGGCCGGTCGTCCGGGCGCCGGCGGTCGTCCCCCCGTGCCCGGTCCAGGCGGTCGCGGTCCCGGTCTGCGGAGGGGGAGGCACGCGCTCCCACTTTCCGGCGCCAGAGGCCATGCCAACCCTTCCGTTCACAGCGTGTGGCGGGCTTTTCGCATGATGTCACAGCCGCCTCGTCCGCACCGGTACGTCCGGAAATCCACCCCCGGACCGCACGTCAGTGCGGCAGCACGGCGAACCGCAGCCCGAAGTGGTCGAGGGTGCGTGGCAGCGGCCGGTCGGGGCGCAGGCGGCCGGGCCGGTCCGGCAGGTAGGTGTGGCGTTCCAGCAGCGCGGCGAGCAGGGTCGAGGTCGCGAACAGCGCCACGTCCTCACCGGGGCAGGCGCCGGGTCCCGCGCTGAAGGGGTACAGCCCCGCGGTGTCCTCCGCGGTGCCGTCGAGCCAGATCTCCGGGGTGAAGCGGTCGGCGTAGGGCAGGGAGCCGCGCTGGAAGAGCGGCGTGTAGATCAGGAACTCCGTACCGGCGGGCAGCGTCCCCTCGCCCCAGGCGGTCTCGCGGACGGCTTCCCGCAGCAGGAAGGGCGTCGTCGGCCAGAGCCGCACGGACTCCAGGACGCAGGCCCGGGTGTAGGGCAGCGGCCGCGGCTCGGTCAGGTCCGTGACGGCGAGCTCGTTGCGCACCTGCGTGGCCTGGGACGCGTGGGTGGCGAGCAGGGCGAGGGCCCGGTAGGCGGCGATGCCCGCCGCGTCGAACCCGGACAGCCAGTGCGGCACCTGGCCGACCGGGTCCGTGCCGGGGGCCGCCGTCGTCGCGGCGAGTGCGGCGGCGAGACTGCCCGGCTCCGCCCGCTCCACGTGGTCGCGCAGCCGGCGGTCGAAGCGGTCCCGCAGGCGGGCGCGGCCGGGGGAGGCCGCGGGCCGGTCCGCGGAGGCGCGCAGCCGCCCGAGCATGGCGGTGAGGGCGGTGTCGTCCCGTGCGGTGTCCCCGAGGGCGAGCCGCCGGACGGTCGCCTGCCAGGCCTCGGAGAACCGGTCCCAGCGCAGCTCGCCCGTGCCGGCGGAGACGGCGGCCAGCAGCAGCCCGGCCTCCTCCCGGACGGCCCGGAGCATGCGGGGCGCCAGGCTGTGGAGCTGGTTGCCGGTTTCCAGTGCCGTCTCGTCGAGGAGTCGCCGAGCGGCCCGCTCGTCGCCGCGCACGACGAGGGCGCCGTGCGGCTGGAACCGCTCCAGCGAGGCCCGGTTCTCGACCCCCGAGGGGGCGTACGGGTCGGGCGTACCGGCCAGGACGGCCTCCGCGTCCGCGGCGTCCAGCAGCACGGCGAAACGCCGTCCGGCGAGGTCGATCCGCAGCGGCCCCGGCCCGTAGCGCCGCCGCAGCTCGCCGAGCAGGCGGACGGCCCGCCGGTCGGCCGCGTACCGCTCCGCCAGCGCCATCCCCGTACGGCGCCGCAGCAGTAGACCCGCGGCCAGTGCGGGAGCCAGCACCACCGCGCCGAACCGAGCGGCGTCACGCGCGGAGGCGCTGCGCGGCTCGGCCTCTGCTTCCGTCATACCGCCCCGGGTCCCCCCGCCCCGGCGGCGCATTCCTCTCGCCCCCGCCCCTCTCCACGGCCCCTCACGCCTGACCGGCACACCGGTCGCGCGGGGACGCGGCCCCCGGGCCTGGAGGGGAAGGGGGCCCGGGGACCGCTCGTGGCCGCTGCAGGTCAGCCGCCCGTCATCGGCCCCCCGCTGCCGAACCCGCCGCTCTGCGAGCCGCGCCACTTGTGGTCGTCCTCGGACACCGGCGACGTGTCGGGCTCGGTCGGTTCGTGCTTCAGCTCGTACGGCATCAGCCGCCGCTCGCCCTGCGGCACCTCCGCGGGCTTGCGGTGGCCCTCCACCTCGCCGGGCAGCCCGGCGTCGGGCGGCCGTTGCGGATGCTCCTCGGGTTGCGGCGGGGCGGCCTCCTTGATCCAGATGCGCCGGCCCAGCCAGAAGGCCCCGATGAGGAAGCCGACGATCAGGATGCCCGCGATCAGCTGGCCCAGTCCGTGCCGGACAAACGTCGGGGCCGCGAATTCCGCGCTGAGGTAGACGAAACCGTTCATAAAATAGGAGTACCCGCAGGCGGCCGTCGGACACCGCCGGTCGCGGACGCCTCGGCGACAACGCCGTCGGAATGATCGTCGTAAGAATTCTCAACCTGTCTTCGTGGATTGCGCTCTTCGGGTGACCTCGCGGAACCTAAACAGCGCCGAGCTGTTGGTCAGAGCGACCCGAGACCGGGTTTCTCGACGAGAAGGATCACGAATGATCAAGAAGGCTCTGGCGTCCGCGGGCGTCGCCGCGGCCGTGCTCGGCGCGGGCGCCCCGATGGCCGCCGCCACGGGTGACCACGGTGTGGACACCCAGAACGGCAACTTCGCCGCCCAGTACTACGGCAACACGACGACGGGCGGCTACATGAGCCCGCAGATCGGTCTCATCCAGGGTTCGTTCAACAAGCCCTGTGTCGGTCTGCCGGCCCAGGTCGACGTCCAGAACATCCTGGCGCTGGTCAACGTGGGTGTTCAGGACATCCTCAACGACACCCAGAACCAGCAGTGCGCGGAGAACTCCACCGCGGTCAAGGGCGACAGCGCCCTGTCGCACATCCTGGAGAACGTCCTCTCCGAGAACGGCTCCGTCGCCGTCCGCTGACGGCCCGCGCCACCCGGCCCGCGTGGCCTCGCGCCGTGCGGGCCGGTATCCCGCTTCATCCCTCTCCCCATGCGCCCCACCTGCGGGTGGCGGCAGACGACCCGCACGCCGGGTCTCTCGACGATAAGGATCGACCATGATCAAGAAGGTTCTGGCTGGTGCCGGTGTCGCCGCGGCCGTCCTGGGTGCGGGCGCGCCGATGGCCGCCGCCACGGGTGACCACGGGGTCGACACCCAGAACGGCAACTTCTCGAAGCAGGCCTACGGCAACACGGTCACCGGCGGGAAGATGAGCCCGCAGATGTCCCTCGTCCAGGGCACCCTGAACAAGCCGTGCCTCGGCGTGCCGATCCAGGCCGACGTCCAGAACATCGTCGCCCTGGTCAACGTGGGCGTCCAGGACATCCTGAACGACACCCAGAACCAGCAGTGTGTGGAGAACTCCACCGCGGTCAAGGGTGACAGCGCCCTGTCGCACATCCTGGAGAACGTCCTCTCCGAGAACGCGTCGGCGGCCATCCGCGGCTGACGTCCGCCGGAGCGCATGGGCGGGCCCCCGCATCCGAACCACGGGTGCGGGGGCCCGCCCATGTCCGCGTGCCGAGCGCCCGGAGCGGCCCCCTCGATCGCCGGGCCCGATCGCGGAAGTCGTGTGAAACATTTCCCCGGGCCACCGCGTCGGTGAGGTGAGGGCACCAGCGGTGCGAGGGGGAGGGCATGGGACGGACCGGCACGGACGGGTTCCTGGAGTTCGCACGGGGGAGGGCCGGCCACCTCTACCGCTCGGCGTGCCTCCTCACCAGCGGAGACACCCACCTCGCCGAGGACCTGGTGCAGGAGACGCTCGGCCGGATGTACGTCCTGTGGGGCCGCACGGCGCTGTTCGGGAGGGCGGCACGGATCGACAACCCGGCGGCGTACGCGCAGACCGTCCTCGTCCGTGCCTTCCTCAGCCACCAGCGGCGCCGGTCGTCCACGGAGCGGCCGCTCGGGGCGCTGCCGGAGGCCGCGCAGCCGCCCGCCGCCCACGACGACCCGGCGCTGCGCGTCGCGCTCCTCGACGCGTTGGCGGACCTGCCACCCAAGGACCGGGCGGTCGTCGTGCTGCGGTACTGGGAGGACCGCAGCATCGAGGAGACCGCCCAGGCGCTGCGGGTCAGCTCCGCCGCCGTGCGCACGCGGTCGGTGCGGGCCCTGGGCAGGCTCAGGCAGCGGCTCGGCGGGGGCATCGCCGAGTACGCCCGCTGAAACGTTCGTTCATGTTCCTGTACACATCGTGACATGCACCTGGGGGCTGGAATGCCGGAAGAGGGACGGTTCGAGGACGACTTGGTGGTCGCCCTGCGCCGCACGGGCGACACCTTCGCTCCGGACGGCGGCGGACTGGTGGCGGGCGGGGTGGCCCGCGGCCGGCGCCGTGTGGTGCGGCGGCGGACCGGAGCGGTCGCCGGGGGTGTGCTGGCCCTCGCCCTGGTGGGCGTCGGCTGTGCCTACGCGGCGGGCGCGCTGGGCGGCAGGGCCCGCACGGCGGACGTGGCCGCCGACCGGGGGGACGGGGGTCCTCCGGTCGCGGCCGCGCCGCCCGGGCCCAGTGCCGCGACCGGCCGGGTGGACCCGGTTCCCTCAGCCACCGCCGAACCGCCGCCCAGGGCGGAGGGCGGCGGGGTCAGCGCTGCGGAGGTGCTCAGGACGTTCCGGGCGCTGCTGCCGGGCGGCGAGCTGACCGAGCCCGCCGCGCGGGGCACGGCCGAGGGGCCGACGGCCTCCGGGGTGTTCGACGACGGCCGCGGCCGGGCCGCGGTCGGCATCGCGTTCTTCCGCGTCGCCCCGGGAGACGACACCTACACACGCTGCCCGGACGCGGCGCTCGTCCCGCACGACGGCTGCACCACGGAGACCCTGCCCGGCGGCGCCCGGCTGATGGTCCTCAAGGGGTACGAATACCCCGACAAGCGGGAGGAGACGAAGAACTGGCGGGCGTCGCTGGTCCACCCGGACGGCGTGGTCGTCGACCTGAACACGTGGAACGCGCCCGCCCAGAAGGGCTCGGCCGTCTCCCGGGCGGAACCGCCCTTCACCTCCGCGCAGATGAAGGCCGTCGTCTCGGCCGACGCCTGGAAACCGGTCCTCGACCACCTGCCCGACCCGGGAGGATGGCCGGAGGAGGGCGGGCCGGAAGGGCCGGTGGCCGGCGACGGCTCCGGCGAGGCCGCGGTGAAACCCCTCTTCCTGTCCCTGCTGCCCGAGAACCTCACCCGGGTCCGCAGCGGCGGTGAGGGCGACTACGCGTACGCCGTCGTCGACGACGGCAAGGGCCGCAGCCTCGTCCAGGTGAACGCCCAGCCAGGCATGGGAGGCGCGGGGCCCTCCCTCTTCCCGCCGGGCTCGTACACGACCCTGGCCGACGGCACCAAGGTGAGGGCGGTCCGGCAGGCGGGGGAGAAGGGCGGCAAGGACGTGGTGTGGTGGAGCGTCGACACGCTGCGGCCGAGCGGCTACCGCGTCGTGGTCTCCGCCTTCAACACCCCGGACCAAGACCAGGACGCCACCCGCGCCAAGCCCGCGCTCGACATGGAGCAGCTGCAGACCATCGCCACCAGCGAGAAGTGGCTGGAGCCGGCGGAGTGACCCGCCGGACGGCCGCTCACTTCGCGTCCGCGTAGCACTCCACCGTCGTCGTCGTGAACGGGAAGCGCACCGGCGTGTCACCGAAGGCGATCCGCCCGGCCAGGTCCCCGGCCGCGCGGATCGCCTCGGCGACCGCCTCCGCCTCCCCGGCGGGGCAGTGCACGATCACCTCGTCGTGCTGGAAGAACACCGGCTCCGCCCGCATCCCGGCGGTCGCCCGGCGCAGCGCGGCCAGCATGAGCAGCGCCCAGTCCGCGGCGCTGCCCTGCACCACGAAGTTCCGGGTGAACCGGCCCCGGGCGCGCGCGTCCAGCGAGGCGTACCCGGGGACGTACCCGCTCGTGTCCGCGGCGGGGGCTCCCTCGTCGTCCCCCTGGGGCAGGCCCGCCTCGCCGGCCTCCCCGGCGCCGACCGCCGGCGGGCTCGTGCGGCCCAGCCAGGTGCGCACCAGCCGGCCCTCCTCGCCCGCCCGCGCCGCGTCGTCCACGTACGCCACGGCCCGCGGGAACCTGCGGCGGAGCGCCGCCAGGTCCTTCAGCCCGTCCCCGCTGGTCTGCCCGTAGACCGCGCCCAGCAGCGCCAGCTTCGCCTCCTCCCGGCCGCCGGGGAACGCCCGGTCCGACAGGCGCGTGTACAGGTCGCCGCCGTGCCCGGCGACCTCCATGAAGCCCGGGTCGCGGGAGACCGCCGCCAGGACGCGCGGCTCCAGCTGGTCGGCGTCCGCGACCACCAGCCGCCAGCCGTCGTCCGCGACGACGGCCCGCCGGATCACCTTCGGGATCTGCAGCGCGCCCCCGCCGTTGGTCGTCCACCGGCCGCTGACCGCGCCGCCCGGCACGTACTCCGGCCGGAACCGACCGTCCCGCACCCAGTCCTGAAGCCACGACCAGCCGTGCGCCGTCCAGATCCGGTACAGCGTCTTGTAGGCGAGCAGCGGCTCGACCGCCGGGTGGTCGACCGCGGCCAGTTCCCAGCGGCGCGTGGACCGGAGCCTGACACCCGCCTGCGCGAACGCCCTCACCACGTCGGCCGGCAGGTCGGGCCGCACCCGCCGGCCGAACGCCGCCGACACCTCCTCCGCCAGCTCCGCGAGCCGGCGCGGCTCGCCTCCGCCCGCGTACCGCTCGCCCAGCAGCTCGTGCAGCACCTGCCGGTGCACGTCCGCCCGCCAGGGCAGCCCCGCCCGGTGCATCTCGGCCGCCACCAGCGCCCCGGCCGACTCGGCCGCCGTCAACAGCCTCATGCGGTCCGGGTGCTCGGCCTCCCCGTGCCGCCGCTGCTGCGCGGCGTAGACCTCCAGCAGCCCGTCGAACGGCACGTCCGGACCGGTCGGCCGCGCGTCGAAAAGCGAGGACTGCGCGCCCGGCTCCGGCGCCCTCGCCGGGGGGTCCGGCGGCACGGGGCGGCCGCGCAGCCGTGCCCAGGCAGCCGCCGCCGACCGCGGCTCACCGAGCCGCCCCTCGTGGCCGAGCAGCAGCTGCTCCGCCGCCTCCAGGTCGTAGCACCGCTCGACCCGCACGCCCGCCGCCAGCAGCCGCGGGTACAGCCCGGCCGTGGACCGCCACACCCACCGGTCGACCTCGGGGCGGGAGCGCACCGCCTCCACCAGGTCCGGTTCCTCCCGCACCGGGCCGGCGGGCAGGCCGTCGGGGCCGAGCGG
>NZ_MKXB01000205.1 GCF_001865245.1 Streptomyces sp. CC53
ACACAGTGGACGCGAGCAACTGAGGACAAGCCCTCGGCCTATTAGTACCGGTCAACTCCACACCTCACAGTGCTTCCATATCCGGCCTATCAACCCAGTCGTCTACTGGGAGCCTTACCCCATCAAGTGGGTGGGAATACTCATCTCGAAGCAGGCTTCCCGCTTAGATGCTTTCAGCGGTTATCCCTCCCGAACGTAGCCAACCAGCCATGCCCTTGGCAGAACAACTGGCACACCAGAGGTTCGTCCGTCCCGGTCCTCTCGTACTAGGGACAGCCCTTCTCAATATTCCTACGCGCACAGCGGATAGGGACCGAACTGTCTCACGACGTTCTAAACCCAGCTCGCGTACCGCTTTAATGGGCGAACAGCCCAACCCTTGGGACCGACTCCAGCCCCAGGATGCGACGAGCCGACATCGAGGTGCCAAACCATCCCGTCGATATGGACTCTTGGGGAAGATCAGCCTGTTATCCCCGGGGTACCTTTTATCCGTTGAGCGACGGCGCTTCCACAAGCCACCGCCGGATCACTAGTCCCGACTTTCGTCCCTGCTCGACCCGTCGGTCTCACAGTCAAGCTCCCTTGTGCACTTACACTCAACACCTGATTGCCAACCAGGCTGAGGGAACCTTTGGGCGCCTCCGTTACCCTTTAGGAGGCAACCGCCCCAGTTAAACTACCCATCAGACACTGTCCCTGATCCGGATCACGGACCCAGGTTAGACATCCAGCACGACCAGAGTGGTATTTCAAGGACGACTCCACCTGAACTGGCGTCCAAGCTTCACAGTCTCCCACCTATCCTACACAAGCCGAACCGAACACCAATATCAAACTGTAGTAAAGGTCCCGGGGTCTTTCCGTCCTGCTGCGCGAAACGAGCATCTTTACTCGTAGTGCAATTTCACCGGGCCTATGGTTGAGACAGTCGAGAAGTCGTTACGCCATTCGTGCAGGTCGGAACTTACCCGACAAGGAATTTCGCTACCTTAGGATGGTTATAGTTACCACCGCCGTTTACTGGCGCTTAAGTTCTCAGCTTCGCCCCACCGAAATGGAGCTAACCGGTCCCCTTAACGTTCCAGCACCGGGCAGGCGTCAGTCCGTATACATCGCCTTACGGCTTCGCACGGACCTGTGTTTTTAGTAAACAGTCGCTTCTCGCTGGTCTCTGCGGCCACACCCAGCTCCCACTGCAAGAGTGTTCACCAGACATGGCCCCCCTTCTCCCGAAGTTACGGGGGCATTTTGCCGAGTTCCTTAACCATAGTTCACCCGAACGCCTCGGTATTCTCTACCTGACCACCTGAGTCGGTTTAGGGTACGGGCCGCCATGAAACTCGCTAGAGGCTTTTCTCGACAGCATAGGATCATCCACTTCGCCACAATCGGCTCGGCATCAGGTCTCACCCCTATGTGAAGGACGGATTTACCTACCCCTCGGGCTACACCCTTACCCCGGGACAACCACCGCCCGGGCTGGACTACCTTCCTGCGTCACCCCATCACTCACCTACTACCAGTCCGGTTCACCGGCTCCACCACTCCGACCTCGTCCGAAGACTCAACCGGCGGCTTCACGGGCTTAGCATCGCTGGATTCAGCGTTGGCGCTTCAAAGCGGGTACCGGAATATCAACCGGTTGTCCATCGACTACGCCTGTCGGCCTCGCCTTAGGTCCCGACTTACCCTGGGCAGATCAGCTTGACCCAGGAACCCTTAGTCAATCGGCGCACACGTTTCCCACGTGTGTATCGCTACTCATGCCTGCATTCTCACTCGTGAACCGTCCACAACTACCTTCCGGTGCTGCTTCACCCGGCACACGACGCTCCCCTACCCATCACAGC
>NZ_MKXB01000206.1 GCF_001865245.1 Streptomyces sp. CC53
AGCGGTGTGCCGCGCGCCCACGCCGGTCGCTCCGCAGCGCGCATGAACCCGCCGCTGCTGCGCACTCGTGCTCCATGAGGCACATCAACCCCGACCCGGAACCCGAGCGCAGCACCGGCCTGGAGCCGGGCGGCGGCGTTCCGCCCGGTGAGACGCCCCCCGCCGAGAGCAGCCTGCCCGAGGCGGGGCCCCGCGAGACCCACAACCCCACCAAGGGCTGGGCCAAGGCACCACTGGCCGGGATCCTGTTGGTCGTCCTGCTGGTCGCCGCAGGGCTCGCCGCCATGGCGGTGGCCATCGCGCGGTAGCCCCGGCCACCCGGCGAGCGCACCCCGCGTCCCCGGGCGCGCACCCCGTCCCGGGGGCGCGCGGACCGGTCTGCGCTCCTCGCGCCGCCACCGATGCCCCGCACCGGTGCTGCCGCCCCGGGTGCGCTGTTCCGCTGCGGTGGGAAAGCCGTGGCCAGGCCCGGTCCGCCCGGGCGACCCGCCCCGTACACACTGTCAGGGCGGGGCGCCATACTGGACGGGCCGGGGAGGGCGCGCGGAGACCGACGGGGGCGACAGCAGGCGATGGCGGACACCAGGCTGATCCACGGCCGCTACCGGCTGCTGGAGGTGATCGGGCGCGGCGGTATGGGCGAGGTGTGGCGGGCCACGGACGAGGCGCTCGGCCGCCGCGTCGCCGTCAAGTGCCTGAAGCCGCTCGGGCCGCAGCACGACCCGGGCTTCGTGCGGGTCCTGCGGGAGCGGTTCCGCCGTGAGGCGCGCGTCGCCGCCGCGCTCCAGCACCGCGGCGTCACCGTCGTGCACGACTTCGGCGAGTGCGACGGATCCCTGTTCCTCGTGATGGAGCTCCTCGAAGGCCGCAACCTCAGCCAGCTCCTGGAGGACAACCGGCACCACCCGCTGCCCCTGCCCGACGTCGTCGACATCGCCGAGCAGGTGGCCGACGCCCTCGCGTACACGCACCGCCGGGGCATCGTCCACCGGGACCTGAAGCCCGCGAACATCGTGCGCCTCGCCGACGGCGGCGTGAAGATCTGCGACTTCGGCATCGCCCGCCCCGGCGCGGACACCGGCGCCGCCTCCCGCCTCACCTCCGGCGGCATCGCCATGGGCACCCCGCACTACATGTCGCCGGAGCAGATCAGCGGCGGTCAGGTCGACCACCGCAGCGACCTGTACTCACTGGGCTGCGTCCTCTACGAGATCGCCACCGGCGCGCCGCCGTTCGACCAGGACGACGCCTGGGCGGTGCTCGTCGGCCACCGCGACACCCCGCCGGTGCCGCTGCGCGTCCACCGCGCCGAGCTGCCGCCGGTGTTCGAGCGGATCGTCCTCGACCTGCTCGCCAAGGCCCCGGACGCCAGGCCGGCCGACGCGGGCGACCTCCACCGGCGGATCACCGGCGCCCGCGGCGTGGCGATACCCGCCCTGCACGGCGCGCCCGGCGCCGTCGCCCCGCACCTGCTCGCGCCCTCCGCGGGCCCCCTCGGGGCGACCCCGCACCCGTCGCCGTCCCCGTCGCCACTCCCGTCCCTCCCCTCAGCACCCACCCCGGCGGCCCCGGGCGACCACACCGCCTGGACCCGCTCCCTCACGCCGGGGCCCGGGGCGGTCGGCGCCCCGCGCCCTGTGCCGCCCGAGGACCCCGCGGCGGCCCTCACCGGCGAGTGGACCTCCGCCACCGCCGCGCCCCCGCGCTCCGCCGCGTTCCCCTTCGCCGCCCCGCCGGAGCCCCGGCGCCCGTCCCCGCCGCCCGAGCTCCTCGCCGTCCTGGCGGGCCGGCACAGCGCCGGGCTCGGCCTCGGCCGGCTCGGCCGCTGGGAGGAGGCGGGCGAGGTCCACCGCTCCGTCGCCGCACAGCGCGCGCACCTGCTCGGCCCCGACCACCCCGACACGCTCGCCAGCCGGTACGAGGCCGCGTCGACCCTCAGCCGCACGGGCCGGACCGCCGACGCCCTCCGCGAGTTCACCGAGGTCGCCGAGGGCCGCGCCCGCACCCTCGGTCCTGACCACCCCGACACCCTGAAGGCCCGCCAGGAGGTCGCGTACGTACTCGGCCGGCTGGGCCGCCACTTCGAAGCGCACCAGGCGTACGCCGACGTCCTCGCCGCCCGCGAGCGCACCGCGGGACCGGACCACCCCGACACGCTGCGCTGCCGGCACAACCTCGCGTTCACGCTGGGTCGGCTCGGCCGGCTGGAGGAGTCGTACCGCATGGCCTACGGCGTGGTCGCCGCACGCACCCGGACCCTCGGGCCCGACCACCCCGACACCCTGGTCACCCTGTACGAAGTGGCGCACACCCTGGGACGGCTGGGTCGCTGGACGGACGCGCTGCGCACCTACCGCGAGGTGGCCGCAGCCCGCGGCCGGGCGCTGGGCGCCGAGCACCCGGACACCCTCGCCGCCCACTACGAGGTCGGAATCAGCCTCGGCAGGCTCGGCCGGGGACAGGAGGCCCTGGACCTCTTCCACGACCTCGTGGCCGCCCGCACCCGCACGGGCGGCCCGGCCCACCCGGAAACCCTGCGGGCCCGGCACGGCTACGGCGTCAACCTGGGCCGGCTCGGCCGCTGGGAGGAGGCGCTCGCCGAAGCCCGGGACGTCGCGGCCGCCCGTGACGGGGCGCTGGGCCCCGACCACCCCGACGCCCTGGTCAGCCACCGGGAGGCGGCGGTGTGCCTGGGCTGGCTGGGCCGCTGGCAGGAGGCCCTCGACGCGTACCGGCGGGTCGCCCGCGCCCGCGAGCGCCTCCTCGGCCCCGACCACCCCGACACCCTCGCGGGACGCCACGACGAGGCCCGGTGCCTGGAGCGACTGGGACGCCACGACGAGGCGGCCGCGATCTACCGCCGAGCCGCCGCGCCGAGCCGACGCCACCCGTGACAGCGCTCCGGGTGGACCCCAGGACAAGGGGCCCACCCGGAGCGGTGGTGCGCGCGGTCAGCCGCGCGGCGGCTCAGACGTGCCAGCAGGTGCCGTTGAAGTCCGCCACGTGCACGTCGCCGGCCGACACGTGGCCGCCGCTGAACCAGCAGCCGTGCACGTCACCGGTGTGCGCGGCGGCGGGGGCGGCGGCGAGGAAGCCGACAGCGAGCAGACCGGCCAGAGCGATCGAGATACGCCGAAGCATGTTCGTCTCCTTGTGAGTGGGGGTACTCGCCTCGACTCTTCATCACCTGCCGCCGGCCCGCACTCCGGGACGTACGACCGGGTGGTGCATCCTTCCCGGTGCCG
Source organism: Streptomyces sp. CC53 (assembly GCF_001865245.1). Classification (GTDB taxonomy): domain Bacteria; phylum Actinomycetota; class Actinomycetes; order Streptomycetales; family Streptomycetaceae; genus Streptomyces. Next base: position 3,246 of record NZ_MKXB01000206.1, read on the forward strand.
TCCGCCGCCACCGGCCGGAAGGCCGCCCGGGCCGTGCCCCGCGGCGCGTCGCAGCACGGGGCGGGTCAGGACTGAGGCGGTTCCCGACGCTGGTCGGGCTCCTGGCCCAGCTGCTGCTTCAGCTTCTCCTGAGCCGTGTCCACCTGGCTCCGGTACTTGCCCTGGGTCTTCTCGTCGACGAAGTCACCCGCCTTGTCGATTCCCTGGCCGGCCTTCGCCTCGTGGCCCTTCAGCATCTGCTTGAGCTTGTCCATCATGGACATGGGTCATCGTCCTCTCGCCGGTTTCCCCCCTGACCCCCAGTCTCTCCGCCGCGTACCGCCGCCGCATCCGGGCAGCCCGCCGCCACCGGCCCGCCGGACCCGTCCCGCCCCCGCCGCGCCAGCCACTCCCCGTGCGCCCGGCTCACCCGCAGCCACAGCGCCGCACGGTCATCGGCGTCCAGACCGTCCACGCGGCGCAGGAACCGCTCCTCCATCGTCCCGAACCACTCCTCCGGCGTGTCGATCTCCTCGGTGACGGCCCCGGCAGCCTCGATCCGCGTCAGCACCCTGCCGCGCAGCACCCACACCCGTTTCTCGTCCCGCCGCAGCATCGCGAACGTCTTCACGAAGCCCGAGTCCGCCGCGGTCGACAGCCGCACGTGCTCGGCCGCGAAGTCCGCCAGGGCGGCGGGCTCCGTGCGGAACTCCATCAACCGGATGTCGCTGCTGTGCGGCGGGTACAGGCTCCAGCCGCCCGGCTCCGCCTCCGACCGCCGGAGCCGGTACACGAAGTCCCCCAGCGCGTACGTGCCCTCCCGCAGCGGCAGCGGTTCGAACGGCCCGTCACCGAGCCCGACGTCGACGAACCACGCGGCGCCGCCGACCCGTACGGTCAGGGCCAGGTGGTTGCCGGTCGCACCGCGGCCGTCGGCGTCCGTGTGCACTCCGCCGGCGTGCAGCGAGACGTCGTACCCGAGCGCCCCCAGCAGCGCCGCCAGGGCCCCGTTCAGGTGGAAGCAGTAGCCGCCCTCCCCGGCCGCGAACCGCCGCACCGACTCCTCGGGCGCCATCCCGGGCGGCCGCCCCAGCTGGATGCCGACGTTCTCGTACGGTATGCGGGCCAGATGGGCCCGCTGCAGAGCGAACAACTCCTCCACGGAGGGGCGCCCTGCGGGCCTCACTCCCAGCCGTGCCAGGTACTCCTCGAATCCCTTGACTGTCATTCCGCCGACCCTAACCACGCCCCCGCCCCGCCCGACCGCCGGCCCGCGGCGGCCCGACGCCCGAACGGGCGCGCCCGGAGAGTCAGTTCGCCGACCTCGTCCAGCCGTCCGCCGCGATGCGCGCCGTGTCCCCCGGCCGTATGTCGTCGAACAGCACCCGCTCACCGCCGCCGACGACGCGCAGCCCGTCCACGTACACCCCGCGGCCCCGCAAGCGTCCCGCCCTCGTGTAGCGCCAGCGCAGCCGTCGCGCACCCGCCGGCAGCGCCGCGTCCACCGCGTGCCACGCCCGCCCCGACCAGCCCGCCACCTCCCCGTCCGGCTGCCCGCCCCGCACCCCGCCGGGCCGTACGGCCGTGAACGGCACCGCACGCCAGCGCCCCGCCTGCGCCGCCTCCAGCAGCAGCCGCTCCGCGCCCGGCTCCGTGTCCCACCACAGCGCGCACCGCAGCCGAAGCCCCGGCCCGTCCGCCGCCGGCACGGGGAGCGTCAGGGTCGCCACCGGGCCCGACCCGGCCGGGAGACCCGCGCACCACGCCGTACGGCCGGACGGGGGCCGCACCGGCACCGCGCGCGCCAGCCGGTCGGCGACCGCCACCCGCGGGGCGGACCCCGACCGCCACGTCCGCACCGGGTGCACGGAGTTGCCGAGCAGCACCAGGAACGTGTCGCTGTGCCGGTCCAGGACGACGCTCGTGCCGGTGAACCCGGTGTGCCCCGCCGTCTCCGGGCCCGCCATCGCCCCCATGTACCAGCGCTGGTTCAGTTCGAAGCCCAGCCCGTGCGCATCACCGGGGAACGCGACGTTGAAGTTCCGGAACAGCAGCTCCGCGGACGCCGGCGCCATGATCCGCGCCCGTCCGTAGCCGCCGCCGTTCAGCAGGGCACGCGCCAGCACCGCCACGTCCCAGGCGCGGGAGAACACCCCGGCGTGCCCGGCGACCCCGCCCCACGCGTACGCGTTCTCGTCGTGGACCTCGCCCCGCACCATCCCCCTGTCGAGACCCGACCAGGGAGGCCGGGCGTCCTCCGTGGCCGCGGTCCACGGCCGCCACGAGGCGGGCGGGGCGAACCGGGTGCGGCGCAGGCCGAGCGGACCGGTGATCCGCTGCCGCAGCAGCACGTCCAGCGGTCGCCCCGTCACCTCCTCCAGCAGCAGCTGGAGCACGATCAGGTTCAGGTCGGAGTAGCGGTACGCCGTGCCCGGCGGGTCCTGCGGCGCTTCCTCACCCAGCCTCCCCAGCCTTGCCTCCCGGTCCGGCTCCCGGTACAGCGGCAGCCACGCACGCAGCCCCGACGTGTGCGTGAGCAGCTGCCGCACGGTGATGGCGGCCTTCCCGCGGGCCCCGAACCACGGGAGCCGCGCGGCCACCCGCCCCTCCAGCTCCAGCTCTCCCCGCTCCGCGGACTGCACCGCAAGGACGGAGGTGAACAGCTTCGTCAGCGACGCGACGTCGCACACCGTGTCCGGTCGCATGGGCACCCGCTGCTCCGGCGGCAGCTCCACGCCCCGCCCGGTCGTCTCGTCGTACGCCGCGTACCGCACCGCGTCCCCGATCGCCCGGTGCAGGGCCACCGTGCCGCCGCGCCCCGCCAGGAGCACGGCCCCCGCGTACCACGGGTGGTCGGGGGAGGGGGCGAGGAACCGCTCCGCGTCCGCGACCATCGCCTCCACCTGCCCGGGCAGCAGTCCCGCCTCCCGAGCCGGCCCGTGCCGCAGCACCGGGCCCCCGCCGTCCGCCGGTACCGGGCCCGTGCTCCCGTCCGCCACCGCCACGCCTCCCCACCGCAGTCCCAGAGCCGCCAGGGCGCCGCCGCAGACGGCCCGTCGGCCGGGCCCTCCGCCCGTCGCCCCGCCGGCCGCCCGGACACCCCTTTCCTGCACCTCGCCGTGGGTGCCCGGCCCGCCGGACGCCCGCGCGCCCACCGTCGCGCCACGCGGACGGCCACCGCACGGGGCCGCCGCCGTGCGGCCCCGCCCGGGAGGGCGCTTCCGGGCCGCCACCGCGAGAGGAGGCACGGCCCGGGGCCGCCGACCGCCTACCCGGCCCGCAGGTCCACGACCCGCCGGATCTTGCCGACCGACCGCTCCAGCGTCTCCGGGTCCACCACTTCCACCCCGACCGACACGCCGACACCGTCCTTCACCGCGGCCGCCACCGCCCGCGCGGCCGCCTCCCGGTCGTCCGTCGACGCGTCCGCGCGCGCCTCCACCCGCACCGCCAAGGCGTCCAGCCGGCCCTCCCGCGTCAGCCGCAGCTGGAAGTGCGGTGCCAGCCCGGGGGTCCGCAGCAGCACCTCCTCGATCTGCGTCGGGAACACGTTCACCCCGCGCACCACCAGCATGTCGTCGCTGCGCCCGGTCACCCGCTCCATCCGTCGGAACACCCGCGCCGTACCCGGCAGCAGCCGTGTCAGGTCCCGCGTCCGGTAGCGCACCACCGGCATGGCCTCCTTGGTCAGCGAGGTGAAGACCAGCTCCCCCCGCTCGCCGTCCGGCAGCACCTCACCGGTCACCGGGTCCACGACCTCCGGGTAGAAGTGGTCCTCCCACACGTGCAGCCCGTCCTTGGTCTCCACGCACTCCTGCGCCACGCCCGGCCCCATCACCTCCGACAGGCCGTAGATGTCGACGGCGTCGAGCGCGCACCGCTCCTCGATCTCCCGCCGCATCCCCTCCGTCCACGGCTCGGCACCGAACAGGCCCACCCGCAGCGACGTGGACCGCGGGTCGACGCCCTGCCGCTCGAACTCGTCCAGCAGCGTCAGCATGTACGAGGGCGTCACCATGATCACCTCCGGTCGGAGGTCCAGGATCAGCCGCACCTGCCGGGCCGTCATCCCACCCGACGCCGGCACCACCGTGCACCCGAGCCGCTCCGCTCCCGCGTGCGCCCCCAGCCCGCCCGTGAACAGCCCGTACCCGTACGCCACGTGCACGACGTGGCCGGGGCGCACGCCAGCGGCACGCAGCGACCGCGCCACCACGTCGGCCCACACGTCCAGGTCCCGCTCCGTGTAGCCGACGACCGTGGGCTGCCCCGTCGTCCCGCTGGACGCGTGGATCCGCCGGACCCGCGACCGGTCCACCGCGAACATCCCGAACGGGTACTGGTCCCGCAGGTCCGCCTTGGTGGTGAAGGGGAACCGGCCGAGGTCGGCCAGGCTGCGGCAGTCCTCGGGCCGCACCCCAGCCGCGTCGAACGACCGCCGGTAGAAGGGCACCTGTGCGTACGCGTGCCGCAGCGACGCACGCACCCGCTCCAACTGGAGCGCCGCCAACTCCGGCCGCCCCAGCCGCTCCCCGTCGTCGAGCCCGTCCAGCACCATGCGTGTCCGCCTTCCCGTCCACCCCCGGTCCCACCCCGGGCGTACCCCACCTCCCTACCCGCTCCCGTGCGGCAACCGACCTCCTGCCAAAGGCGTAGACCAGGCGGCCGACGCCGCACCCCGCACCACCGGTGAGCCCCTCGTCCGCAGGCCCCGTCCCGCCGCTCGGGACCCCTTCCCGACGGGCCGGCCGCCCGCTCCCGACCGGCCGGGCACCCCTGTCCCGATGCTCAGGCCCGTACCCGACCCGCTCGCCCCGCCGTCGCTCCGCCCCCGCCCGTGCCCTGCCACGCCACGCCGACGT
>NZ_MKXB01000207.1 GCF_001865245.1 Streptomyces sp. CC53
CGGTGCGCGGCGCCGCCCGCGGCCGGTTCCGTACCTGGCTCTGCTGCCGTCCCTGCCCCTGTCGTCTCCGCTGTCATGCGCAGATCTTAGGGGCGGCCCGCCCCCTGCGTCCGCGACTCACGTCACCGTCCGGCCTGGTCACGGGCGGGTCATCCGCAGCACGTCGAGGGCCTCGTCAAGCTGCTCCAGGGTGAGGTCGCCGCGCTCCACGTACCCCGACTCCAGCACCACCTGCCGGATCGTCTTGCGTTCGGCCAGTGACCGCTTCGCGACCTTCGCGGCCTCCTCGTAGCCGATGTACCGGTTGAGGGGGGTGACGACGGACGGGGACGACTCGGCGTACTCCCGGGCCCGCTCGACGTTCGCGGTGATCCCGTCGACCGTGCGGTCCGCCAGCAGCCGGGCCGCCCGCGAGAGGAGGCGTACGGACTCCAGCAGGTTCTTCGCCATGACCGGGAGCATCACGTTCAGCTCGAAGTTCCCGGCGGCGCCCGCCACGGCCACGGTCGTGTCGTTGCCGGTGACCTGCGCGGCCACCATCAGGACGGCCTCCGGGACGACCGGGTTCACCTTCCCCGGCATGATCGACGAACCGGGCTGGAGATCGGGAAGCGCGATCTCCGCGAGACCGGTGCGCGGCCCGGACGCCATCCACCGCAGATCGTTCGCGATCTTGGTGAGGGAGACGGCGACCGTGCGGAGCTGCCCCGAGGTCTCGACGAGCGCGTCCCGGGCCCCCTGCGCCTCGAAGTGGTCGCGCGCCTCCGTCAGGGGCAGGCCCGTGATCCGGGCGACCTCGGTGATGACGGCGGGGGCGAACCCGGGCGGCGTGTTGATGCCGGTGCCCACCGCCGTGCCGCCCAGCGGTAGTTCGGCCAGGCGGGGGAGGGACGCCCGCAGCCGCTCCACGCCGTACCGCACCTGCGCCGCGTAGCCGCCGAACTCCTGGCCGAGCGTCACCGGCGTGGCGTCCATCAGATGCGTCCGCCCCGACTTGACGACCTCCGCGAACTCGGCTGATTTCCGCTCCAGCGACATGGCCAGATGCTCCAGGGCCGGGATCAGGTCCTCGGTCACGGCCGCCGTCGCCGCCACGTGGATGGAGGAGGGGAAGACGTCGTTCGACGACTGGGAGGCGTTGACGTGGTCGTTGGGGTGGACGGGCCGCCCCAGCCGCTCGCTCGCCAGCGTGGCCAGCACCTCGTTCATGTTCATGTTGGACGAGGTGCCGGAGCCGGTCTGGAACACGTCGACGGGGAAGTGATCGTCCCAGCGGCCCTCCGCGACCTCTCCCGCCGCCTCCCGCACCGCGTGCGCGAGGTCCGCGTCCAGCACCCCGAGCTCGGCGTTGACACGGGCCGCCGCCGCCTTGATGTGGGCCAGGGCCGCGATGTGGGCGCGCTCCAGGCGCAGGCCCGACAGCGGGAAGTTCTCCACCGCCCGCTGGGTCTGGGCCCGCCACTTGGCGTGCGCGGGGACCCGCACCTCGCCCATGGAGTCCTTCTCGATCCGATGGTTGCCCGGCTGCTCACTCGCCTCTGTCATGGCCCAACCTCCTGCTCACGATGAGCACTTGTCTTGTTCCGTCTATTCCCAAGTGCGTTACCAGCCAGTAAAAACCGTGGGTAACCCCACTTCCAGGAGGCGCAATGGCGCGCACCAGACTGAGACTCGGATGGCCGGTCGCCGCGGTCGCCGCTCTCGCGGCCGTGTTCGGCGGGACGGCCGCTCCCGCCGCGGCGGACGACGGCACCCGACGCACCCTCACCTCCACTCCGCTGCCCGCCCCGCTGGAGGCCATGCGAGCGGCCGAGGCCACCGCCCTCTACGGCAGCCCCGAGGAACGCCCGCTCGACGAACGCAAGAGCGCGCTGATCTCCCTCGGCGACAGCGAGATCAGCGGCGAGGGCGTCGGCACGTACGAGCCCGGCACCGACGGTCCCGACAACTGGTGCCACCGCTCGCCGGACGCCGCCATCCACCGCACCGGCATCCCCGCCGACGTCACGTACAACGTCGCCTGCTCCGGAGCGTCCACCGCCAACATCCGGATCGGCGGCTCCCCGCAGTACGCCGACGAACTGGTCCAGAGCGACAGCCTCGCCGTCAAGGCCCGCAACACCCGCATCTCGATGGTGCTGCTGGTCGCCGGTGCCAACGACGACCTCCAGTTCGGCCCCGTCATGACGGACTGCGTCACGCGCTACGTCCTGATCCAGGGCCCGTGCGAGCCGAAGTACGCCCCGGGCTGGCAGTCACGCGTCGACGCCCTCGTCCCCAAGGTCGAGCAGACCGTGCGGGACCTCCGCACCGTGATGCGCGACGCCGGTTACGCCGACGGCGACTACAAGCTCGTGGTGATGAGCTACCCCAGCCCGATCGGCCCGGACTTCCGCGACAACCCCCGCTTCCCGGGCAAGCTGTCCTGCGGCGGCATGGGATACGACTCCGACACCACGTGGGGCCGCGACACGGCCGTGCCGGCCTTCGAGCGCGGCGTCCGCCGGGCCGCGGCCGCCACCGGTGCGACGTACCTGGACGCCTCCCGGCTCTTCCACGGCCGCGAGGTCTGCATGGAGGAGACCTGGGCGCGGGGCCTGTTCGTCGACGTCTCGAAGTTCCCCGGGGACGAGAACTCCGTCCGCCAGTCCTTCCACCCCAACAAGGCCGGTCACGGGGCCTTCGCGGCCTGCCTGACCCAGCTGTACGCCGCCGGGGTGCGCGAGGCGAGCTGCGCCGACCCGGCGTCCACCGGTGAACCGGTGCTGTGGCCGGGTGCGTGGGACGACAAGTTCACCCCGCTGCGGAACGCCGCCACCGGCTCCTGCGTGGACGTCTCCGGCGCGACCACCCGCAACGGCACGGCCGTGCTCGGCTGGGACTGCCACGGCGGCCGAAACCAGGACTGGTGGCACGACACCGCACGCGGCTCGCTGCACACCGCGCTCACCCACGACCGGTGCCTGGACGTGCCGGGCGCCCGCTACGAGGCGGGGGCGGCGCTCGTCGTGTGGGACTGCTCGGGCGTGGCGCACCAGACGTTCGTACGGTCCGACGGCACGCTGCGCCCGTCGGCGGCACGCGGCCTGTGCGTGACGCACGCGGCGGCCAGGGAGCCGCTGAGGCTCCAGCCCTGCACGCCGGGCGCGGCGAACCAGCGCTTCGCCTGACCGGCCCGCCCGGCACCACCGCACCACGGGGGAGGGCCCCGGCCGCCGCCCCGGCGGCCGGCGCCCTTCACGTGCCGGGGAGCCGCGCAGGCCGCCTTGCGCGTGCCGGGAGCCGCCGGGCCCGCGTGCTCGGGCGCGGGGGCCGGCCGGAGGGGCGCTGCTCCTCACCGGGGCTTCCGGCCGCCCGGAGCCGGACCGGCCGCTCCGGTGCGGGGAGCCGCACGGCCGGAGCGGCGCCGGTACCGGCCCGGCGCCCTCCCGCCTCCTGCGCGGGCCGGCGGGAGGGCGCCGGGCGCGTGGACCCCTGCGAACGGGGACCGTCCGACCGGGTACTGGCCGCTCCGGACCCGGGGCCGTCCGGTCGGAGGGTGCCGCAGGCACCGGTGCGGCCCGGCGCGGACCGCCCGCGCCGGGAGCCGGCCGGGGTCAGGCCAGGCCGGGGCCGCGCACCGGGATCGACGTGAACGTCGGCTGCGAGGGCGCCGGATCGCGGAAGAAGTCGTTGCCCTTGTCGTCGACCACGATGAACGCCGGGAAGTCCTCGACCTCGATCTTCCAGACGGCCTCCATGCCGAGCTCCTCGTACTCGACGACCTCGACCTTCTTGATGCAGTCCTGCGCGAGACGGGCCGCCGGGCCGCCGATGGAGCCCAGGTAGAAGCCGCCGTGCGCGGCGCACGCGTCGGTGACCTGCTGGGAGCGGTTGCCCTTGGCCAGCATCACCTTGGAGCCGCCGGCCGCCTGGAACTGCTCGACGTACGAGTCCATGCGGCCCGCCGTCGTGGGGCCGAAGGAGCCGGAGGCGTAGCCCTCGGGAGTCTTGGCGGGACCGGCGTAGTAGACCGGGTGGTCCTTCAGGTACTGCGGCATCTCCTCGCCCGCGTCCAGCCGCTCCTTGATCTTGGCGTGCGCGATGTCGCGGGCCACGACCAGCGGGCCCGACAGCGACAGCCGGGTCTTGACCGGGTACTTGGACAGCTCGGCGAGGATCTCGTCCATCGGCTGGTTCAGGTCGATCCGCACGACGTCCTGCCCGTCGGCGGCCTCGCCGAGGCCCGCGCCGGAGCCCTCGGTGAGCTCGGCGTCCGTGGTGTCGGGCAGGAAGCGCGCCGGGTCGGTCTCCAGCTGCTCCAGGAAGACGCCCTCGGCGGTGATCTTCGCGACGGCCTGGCGGTCCGCGGAGCAGGACACGGCGATGGCCACCGGACAGGAGGCGCCGTGCCGGGGGAGGCGGACGACCCGCACGTCGTGGCAGAAGTACTTGCCGCCGAACTGCGCGCCGATGCCGATCTTCTGCGTCAGCTCGAAGACCTTCTCCTCCAACTCCTTGTCCCGGAAGCCGTGCCCGAGGACCGAGCCCTCCTCCGGCAGCTCGTCCAGGTAGTGCGCCGAGGCGTACTTCGCGGTCTTCAGCGCGTACTCGGCGGACGTGCCGCCAACCACGATCGCCAGGTGGTACGGCGGGCAGGCGGCCGTGCCCAGGGAGCGGATCTTCTCCTCCAGGAACGTCATCATGGAGGCCTCGTTGAGGACCGCCTTCGTCTCCTGGTACAGGAAGGACTTGTTGGCCGAGCCGCCGCCCTTGGCCATGAACAGGAACTTGTACGCGCCGCCGTCCGTGGCGTACAGCTCGATCTGCGCGGGGAGGTTGGAGCCGGTGTTCTTCTCCTCCCACATCGTGAGCGGGGCCATCTGCGAGTAGCGCAGGTTCAGCTGCGTGTACGCGTCGTGGATGCCGCGGGACAGGGCCTTCTCGTCCTCGCCCTCGGTCAGCACGTTCTGGCCGCGCTTGCCCATGACGATCGCGGTGCCGGTGTCCTGGCACATCGGGAGCACGCCCGCGGCCGCGATGTTCGCGTTCTTCAGCAGGTCGAGCGCCACGAACTTGTCGTTCGACGACGCCTCGGGGTCGTCGATGATCTTGCGCAGCTGGGCCAGGTGCGCCGGGCGCAGGTAGTGCTGGATGTCGTGGATCGCCTCGGCGGCCAGCTTGCGCAGCGCCTCCGGCTCCACCTTGAGGAAGGTCCGCCCGTCGGCCTCGAAGGTGGACACACCCTCCTTGGTCACCAGGCGGTACGGCGTGGTGTCCTCTCCCAGCGGGAGCAGATCGGTGTACGCAAACTCTGGCATGACGGCCATTCCTCACTCGGCGGACAGCGGCGCGGCCTCCCTTGGCGGCGCGTCCACCAGCGTAGAGGCCCCCTGGGTGGCGGAGTCTGTGAGGTAGGGCTCATCCCGCACTAGTCGCGATCTATCGCGTTTCGCTACGCTGAGCGCGTGGACCTTGAGAAGCAGCCCCAGCAGCCGTCCGCCCCCGTGCCGGACACGGCCTCCATGCGGGCCTCGGACGCCGACCGCGACAGGATCGCGCACATCCTCCGCGAAGCCCTGGCCGAGGGGCGGCTCGACGCCGACGAGCACGCGGAACGCATCGACGCCGTCTACCGCGCCAAGACCATGGGGGAACTGGAGCCCCTGGTCGGCGACCTGCCCGCCGCACCGGGCGGCCCCGCCCCGGCCGCTCACGGGCAGGGCACCGACTGGTCCGCCGGGGCGGACGGCGCGGGGGAGGGCGAGAAGCTCGTCGCCGTCTTCTCCTCCCACACCCGCCGCGGCCGGCGCCGCATCGGCCCCCGGACGCACGCGTTCGCCCTCTTCGGCAGCGTCGAGATCGACCTGACCGAGGCCGTGTTCACCCAACGCCTCACCACCATCCAGGCCACGGCGATCTTCGGCAGCATCGAGGTCCGCGTCCCGGAGAACATCTCCCTGCGCGGCAACGGCACCGGCGTCTTCGGCGACTTCGACGTGCGCGCCCTGGAGGCCGCCGACCCGGAGGCCCCCGTCGTGGTCGTCGACGGTTACGCGGTCTTCGGCAGCATCGAGGCCAAGCCGAAGCGCGGCAAGCGGATCGCCGACCTCCTCCACGACAAGATGCGCAAGCACCTGGGCCACTGACCCGGCCGCCCCGGCCCACCGGACACCCGGACCGGCGAAATCCAGCCGACCATCGGCGCGCCCTCTGGAACCCGGCGCCACGCAGTGCATAGGCGTGCGCACAGCGGGTAGGGCTTGCTGCATCGTCTCCCTCGCTTGCGTAAGCCGTCGTCAGGAGTAGACCGTGCCGCTGCAACTGCCGCATCAGCCCCTCCAGATCGCCGCCGTCCCGTCCCCGCGCGTCCCGGCCCGCGAGGACGAGGCAGGCCCCTGGCACACCGAGGCGGTGTGCCGCCGCGACGAGGCGGGACTGTTCTTCGCACCGTCGAAGGAGCCCACGGCCGCCCGGCTGGCGAGGGAGGAGGCCGCCAAGAGGGTCTGCGCCCGCTGCCCGGTCATGGTCGAGTGCCGTGAGCACGCCCTGCTGCAGCCCGAGCCGTACGGCGTGTGGGGCGGACTGACCGCGGCCGAGCGCCGGGTCGTGCTGGCCCGCCGGCGTCGCCGCGACATGGAGCTGAAGAAGGCCGCGTCGACGGACCGGCGCATCGCCGCCGCCGGCTGACGCGTCCGCCGCGGCACCACCTGCCGGCGACAGGCAGCAGACAGCGGACGTGACGGCGGCGGACGCGGGGCCCGGCCCCCGCCCGCACGAGAAGGGGCGCTCCCACCGCACTGGGAGCGCCCCTCTTCGTCACCCGGTCACCCGACCGCCCCGCCGCGGCGTCACTTCGCCCGGTCGAAGTCGATCTGGCTGTACGCGCGCAGCTTCGACAGGCGGTGCGTGGAGTCGATCTGCCGGATGGTGCCCGACTTCGAGCGCATGACGAGGGACTGCGTCGTGGCGGTCTCCGAGCGGTAGCGCACCCCGCGCAGCAGTTCGCCGTCCGTGATGCCGGTCGCGACGAAGAACACGTTGTCGCCGCTGACCAGGTCGTTCGTGGTCAGCACGCGGTCCAGGTCGTGCCCCGCGTCGAGGGCGCGCTGACGCTCGTCGTCGTCCTTCGGCCACAGCTTGCCCTGGATGACACCGCCCAGGCACTTGATCGCGCAGGCGCTGATGATGCCCTCGGGCGTGCCGCCGATGCCCATGAGCAGGTCCACGCCGGTGCCCTCGCGGACCGCCATGACGGAGCCGGCGACGTCGCCGTCCGAGATGAACTTGATCCGGGCCCCGGTCTCGCGGATCTCCTTCACGATGCCCTCGTGGCGCGGCCGGTCCAGGATCATGACCGTGACGTCCTCGGGCGCCGAGTTCTTCGCCTTCGCGACCCTGCGGATGTTGACCGACACGGGCGCGTTGATGTCCACGTAGTCGGCCGCCTCGGGGCCGGTGACCAGCTTGTCCATGTAGAACACCGCGGACGGGTCGAACATGGTCCCGCGGTCGGCGGCGGCGAGCACGGCGATCGCGTTGGGCATGCCCTTCGCGGTGAGCGTCGTGCCGTCGATCGGGTCCACGGCGATGTCGCACTCGGCGCCGGTCCCGTCGCCGATGCGCTCGCCGTTGAACAACATCGGCGCCTCGTCCTTCTCGCCCTCGCCGATGACGACGACGCCGTTCATCGACACGGTGGACACGAGGGTGCGCATGGCACGGACGGCGGCCCCGTCGGCGCCGTTCTTGTCGCCGCGGCCGACCCAGCGGCCGGCCGCCATGGCGGCCGCCTCGGTGACCCGGACCAGTTCCAGGGCGAGGTTGCGGTCGGGGGCCTCGGGGGAGACCTCGAGTTCGGACGGCAGATGATGCTCGGTCATCGGAGCGCACCTTTCTGTACGGCGACGGCCGGTGGTGAAGAGGGTGCTGTGACTCTATCGCCAGGTCGACAAACTGAGCAGAGGGCCCCACGGATGAGCGCTCCGCCCCCATGTGACGATAGGGGCGTGGCAGGCATGCGAGGCAAGCAGACAGTGCGCGGGATGTTCCAGTCGATGGCGGTCATCTGCGCCGCCGCGGCGGTGATCTACCTCTTCGTCCCGCACGACGAGAACGCCGACCCGCTGAAGGCGGTGGACTACGGCGTCGAGCTCGTGACCGCCCAGCGGGCCGCACCCTACCCGGTCGCCGCCCCCGAGGGGCTGCCGGAGGGCTGGCGGGCCACGTCCGTCTCGTACCGGCGCGAGGAAGGCAACGCCTGGCACCTCGGCTACCTGACGCCGGAGCGCGAGTACGTCGCCGTCGAGCAGTCCACGGCCGACCCGAAGCGCTACATCGGCGACGTGAGCCACGGGGCGGCGGCCACGGGGAAGACCCAGCAGGCCGGCGGCCGCTCCTGGGAGCGCTGGGAGGGCGACAAGTACGACGCGCTGGTCCTGCGGGAGAAGGGCGTCACCACCGTCGTGCTGGGCACGGCGCCGTTCGAGCAGCTCGCCACGATGGCGGCGGCGCTCACGTCCGCGCAGCCCGCGCCCAGCGGGGCGTCGGGCGGTCCGTCCGGTGCGGTGCCGAGCGGGGAGCCCGGCACGTCCGCGGGCGACTGACCCCGGCCTGCCCACTTCGGGCGGGTGGCGGGCGACTGGCCCGCAGCCGACCTGACCCGCGGGCGGCGGGCCCACGGCCGACCGGCCGGAGGCCCGCGGTCGGCGCGGGTGGCCCCCGCCTGGCGGCTGGAGGACGGGGCGCCTAGTTTGGGGGCGCGGGCGGCCGACGGGCGGCGGACGGCGGGCAGACGGACAGTCGGTCGGCGGACAGACGGACAGTCGGCGGTCGGCGAGGGAGCGGCTCCCCGGATAGTGGGGCCCACTCGTGCCGGGCGGTGGGAGCCCACTCGTGCCAGGCAGCGGGAGTCCACTCATGAGGGGTGGTGGGCCCCTCATGCCGGCGGTCGGCGGAGATGGTGACGGCCCCGGGCGCCTTGGGGAAGGTGCGCGGGGCCGTCGGCTGCGGGAGGTCAGATGGTGGTGACGACCTCGTCGTAGGCCAGGCGCGGCGACCGCGGGTACGCGGCGTTCTCGCCGGGCTTGCCGATGTTCACGATCATCAGCGGGGTGTGGTCGTCGTCCAGGAACGCCTTCTGGACACCCGCGAAGTCGAAGCCGGTCATCGGCCCGGCGGCGAGGCCGGCGGCGCGGACGCCGAGGATGAAGTACGCGGCCTGCAGTGCGGCGTTCATGCCGGCGGAGCCCTCACGCGCCGGACGCTCGGCGAAGAACAGGTCCTTGGCCTGCGGGAAGGCGGGGAAGAGCCTCGGCAGCTCCTCGTGGAACTCGTTGTCCGCCGCGAGGATCGCAGTCAGCGGCGCGGTCGCCGTCTTCGCCTGGTTGCCCTCCGCCATCAGCGGGACGAGGCGCTCACGGGCCTCGGCGGACCGGACCAGGGTGATGCGCAGGGGCGTCTGGTTGAACCCGGTCGGGCCGTACTTGATCAGGTCGTAGATCGCCTGGACCTGCTCCTCGGTCACCGGCTCGTCGGTGAAGGAGTGGGCGGTGTGGGCCTGGCGGAACAGGAGGTCCTGGGCGGCGGGGTCAAGGACGAGGGACATGGGGTAACGCACCTTCCGGCAGAGCGGTGATCCAGCGGTGGCTCCACCGTACGACCTTTTAGGTGAACGTTCAACTAAACCGTTGGTGTGACGGGTCACGGACCGAGTGACCGGTGACCTGCGGTCGCCCCCTGATCGGTGATCGGCCGGGGCGACGGCCGACGTGGTGGACGCGCGTCGTGCCGCCGCGGCAGAGGTCGGACGCCGGGTGCTGTTCCGGCAGGTCGGCGACCCGCCAGGCCCGCGGATCCCAGGCCGGCAGGCCGCGTCGACACCGGCCCGTGTGTCGTGTGCCGTCGGGCGCATGGCCTCTGTGGCGGTTCCCTCCCCGTCCGGTGGGCGTACGCACGGGGTGCCGCCCGGCCCGCCCAGCGGGCATGCCGTCGAGGCCACCGGGTCCGGGAGGCGGCGGTGGCCTCGACGGCATGGGCGAGGTCCGCGATGCCGGAGCCGTCTCGCCCGCTCTGTCGCCCGCCCTTCGACGACTCCCGGTGACCGCCGACGCCGGTGCCCGCTACGGCCGGGCTACGGGGAGGACGCTCCGTGCTCGGCGGTGCCCTCTGCGTCCTCGTGCTCGGAGGCCAGCGCGGCGTCCAGCCGGGCCCGCGCGCCCTCCAGCCAGTGGCGGCACACCCGCGCGAGCTCCTCGCCCCGCTCCCAGAGCGCGAGCGACTCCTCCAGCGTGGTGCCGCCCGCCTCCAGGCGCCGCACGACCTCGATCAGCTCGTCGCGCGCCTGCTCGTACCCCAGCGTCGTGGTCCCGGAGAGGTCGGGGGCGCCCACCCCGTCCGCCCTGTCCGTCGTGTTGGCCGTCATGCCGTCCACCCTACGGGCGGGAGCCGACAACACCGCCGCGCACGCCGTGCCCCCACACGGCGCTTCCCCCTTCGCGACGCGGCGCCCCGCCTCGGCGCGGGGCAGGCGCCCGGTGCCGAGACGGTGGGAAGGCGCCCGGTGCCGAGACGGTGGGAAGGCGTCGCGGAGCCGGAGGTCCGGCGGGCGCACTCTGCCGTGCGCGACCTGGTGGCCGGCGCTTTCGTCGGGCACGGTCCCGCCGTGGGACGTTCCTTCCTGCGCAGGCCGGCGGCGGGAGCCCCACCACGCTCCGCCCCGCTGGGGCCCCGTACTGCACCGTGCTGGTGCCCCGTACTGCACCGTGCTGGTGCGCTGGTGCGCTGGTGCGCTGGTGCGCTGGTGCGGTGGTGCGCCCGCCTGGCCTGCGCCCCGCTTCCCACCGGGCTCACGCTCGCCCAAGCGTCAGTCCGCCCCGCATCCCCCCGCATCCCCTCGCGTCCGCCCGCCCCGTGTCGAACCGTCTACGCGTCAGCCCGATCCGCGTCAGCCCGATCCGCGTCGGCCCGATCCGCGTCGGCCCGATCGGCCGCGGCCCGCTCCGCGCCCGCCTCCTCCCGCGCGGCGGGGCCTGCGTCTGCCTGCCCGCCCGACCGTGCCGCAGCGTCCCCGCCCGAGCCGTCCCCGCCCGAGCCGTCCCCCTCCACGCGGTGCACCGCGAACTCGCCCGCCGCGACCCGGGCCCGCAGCCGCTCTCCCACCGCCACGTCCTCCGGTGCCCGCACCACCGCACCGTCCGACCGCTGCAGGACCGCGTACCCGCGCCGGAGCGTCGCCGCCGGTGACAGGGCCACCACGCGTGCGTGCGTGTGGACCAGCTCGGAATCCGCGCGGTCCAGCAGGTGCCCCAGCACCCGGCGCCCGCGCGCCAGCACCGCCTCGACCTGCGCCTCCCGCTCCTCCAGCATCCGCTGCGGGTGCTCCATCACCGGCCGGGCCAGCGCATGCGCCAACCCGCGCTCCTCGCGCTCCAGCAGTCCCCGCACGCAGCGCAGCGCCCGGTCCCGCAACTGCCGTACCCGCTGCAACTCCTCGCCCACGTCCGGGACTACCTTCTTGGCCGCGTCCGTCGGGGTGGCGGCCCGTACGTCCGCCACGAGGTCCAGAAGCGGGGAGTCCGGTTCGTGGCCGATCGCGGACACCACGGGCGTACGACAGGCCGCCACCGCCCGTACGAGCTCCTCGTCCGAGAACGGCAGCAGGTCCTCCACACTGCCGCCGCCCCGCGCCACGATGATCACGTCCACCTGCGGCAGCGCGTCCAGCTCCTGGACCGCCCGCACCACCTGCGGCACCGCGTGGACGCCCTGCACGGCCACGTTCCGCACCTCGAACCGCACGGCGGGCCAGCGGCGCCGCGCCACCTCCAGCACGTCGCGCTCGGCCGCCGACGCCCGGCCGCACACCAACCCGATCAGCTGCGGGAGGAACGGCACCGGACGCTTCCGCTCCGCAGCGAACAACCCCTCTGACGCCAGCGTCCGCTTCAGCCGCTCCAACCGCGCCAGCAGCTCCCCGATGCCGACCGGCCTTATCTCCGCTGCCCGCAGCGACAGCTGGCCGCGCGGCGCGTACCACTCCGGCTTCGCGTGCACGACGACCCGCGCACCCTCCGACACCACATCGGCCACCGCGTCGAACACCTGCCGGTAGCAGGTCACGCTCACGGAGATGTCGTACGACGGGTCGCGCAGCGTCAGGAACACGACCCCGGCACCGGGCCGCCGCGACAGCTGGGTGATCTGGCCCTCCACCCATACGGCCCCGAGCCGGTCGACCCACCCCCCGATGAGCCGTGACACCTCTCCGACGGGCAGGGGGGCTTCGGCAGACGTAGACAGAGGCATAGGGCGAGCGTACGCGCCACCGCTGACACCGCCCCCGGTCACGGCCGCCGTGCAGCCACCGCCTACGGTCACGACCGCCGTGCAGCCACCGCACTCCCGTACCCCGCCCGCCCACAACACCCTCCCGCGCATGGAGCACGTCCCGCCCACCGGGCACGTCCCGCGCACAGAGCGGGCACGTCCCGCCTTCAGCGCGGGCCCCACCCGCCCGCCCGCGCACCGGATCCGCTCGACGCGCCCACCGCAGCCCGCGCACCGCGTCGAACACTCACACGCAGCTCGTCCGGTCGGCGACCCGCCCCGCCCGGCGGCGGATCTTCCCCCTCCGCACCCACCCTTACGATGGGGGGCATGACTCCTACGCCTCCTGCCCGCCGGGTCCTCCTCGCCGCTCCCCGCGGTTACTGCGCGGGCGTGGACCGTGCCGTGATCGCCGTGGAGAAGGCGCTGGAGCAGTACGGCGCGCCCGTCTACGTCCGCCACGAGATCGTCCACAACAAGTACGTCGTGCAGACCCTGGAGAGGAAGGGCGCGATCTTCGTCGAGCAGACCGCGGAGGTGCCGCCCGGCTCCATCGTGATGTTCTCGGCGCACGGCGTCGCGCCCACCGTCCACGAGGAGGCCAAGGAGGGCCGCCTCGCCACGATCGACGCCACGTGCCCGCTGGTCACCAAGGTGCACAAGGAGGCCATCCGGTACGCCCAGGAGGACTTCGACATCCTCCTGATCGGCCACGAGGGCCACGAGGAGGTCATCGGCACCTCCGGCGAGGCCCCCGACCACATCCAGCTCGTCGACGGCCCCGGCGACGTCGAGAAGGTCGAGGTCCGCGACCCGTCCAAGGTGGTCTGGCTGTCGCAGACGACGCTCTCCGTCGACGAGACGATGGAGACCGTCGACGCGCTGAAGGAGAAGTTCCCGCTCCTGGTCTCACCGCCCAGCGACGACATCTGCTACGCGACCCAGAACCGCCAGCTGGCCGTGAAGCAGATGGGCGCGGAAGCCGACCTGGTCATCGTCGTCGGCTCCCGCAACTCGTCCAACTCCGTGCGCCTCGTCGAGGTCGCCAAGCTGGCCGGCGCCAAGGAGGCGCACCTGGTCGACTTCGCGGAGGAGATCGACGAGGCGTGGCTGGACGGCGTGGCGACGGTCGGCGTGACCTCGGGCGCGTCCGTGCCGGAGGTGCTCGTCGAAGGCGTCCTCGAGTGGCTGGCGCAGCGCGGCTTCGAGGACGTCGAGATCGTGAAGGCAGCGGAGGAGTCGATCGTCTTCTCCCTGCCGAAGGAGCTGCGCCGCGACCTGCGCGCGGAGGCCGCTTCCCTGGTGGAGCAGCAGTAGCCCACGGCGGCATGTGATCCCCGTAACGTGGTGTCCATGAACGTCTTCGGAGTGGACATCGGCGGGTCAGGGATCAAGGGCGCTCCAGTGGACCTCGACCTCGGCGATCTGGCGGAGTCCCGCCACAAGGTACTGACCCCGCAGCCCGCGACGCCTTCGGACGTCGCGGGCTGCGTCGCCGAGGTCGTGGCGCACTTCGGCTGGTCAGGCCCCGTGGGGGTGACGTTCCCCGGCGTCGTGACGGGCAGGTCCACGATCCGGACCGCCGCGAACATGGACGCGTCCTGGATCGACGTGGACGCCGCGGCACTGCTGGGCGACCGGCTGGGCGGCCTGCCGGTGACCGTGCTGAACGACGCCGACGCGGCCGGCGTGGCGGAGATGACCCACGGCGCGGGCCGGGGCCGCACGGGCACCGTCATCGTGCTCACCTTCGGTACGGGCATCGGCAGCGCCCTCTTCACCGACGGCAGGCTGGTCCCCAACACGGAGCTGGGCCACCTGGAGCTGAACAGCAAGGACGCAGAACGCCACGCCTCCACGAAGGCCAAGGAGGACAAGGACCTGAGCTGGCAGGAGTGGGCACACCGGGTCCGCAAGTACCTGGCCCACCTGGAGATGCTGTTCTCGCCGGAGCTGTTCATCGTGGGCGGCGGGGTGAGCCGCAAGGCCGAGAAGTTCCTGCCGCTGATCAAGAACGTACGGGCGGAGATCGTCCCGGCCGCCCTGCAGAACAACGCGGGCATCGTCGGCGCGGCCATGTCGGCGGCAGCAGCCCGCTGACCACGACCCCCGCCGACCGCCCCGGCACACCACGGACCGGTCCCTGCGCCGGGGCGGCTGCCCCGGCGGCGGCGTGCCCCAGGGCCCGGGCCCGCGCCCGGCGGCACCCCCGGTACGAGACGACGCGACGGCCAGGACACTGCGCCGAAGCCACGGAGGCCACCGAAGCCACGGAGGCCACCGAAGCCACCGAGGCCACGGAGATCTCCGGAGCTACCAGAGTCGGAACCACCGGAGCCGGAGCCACCGGGGGCTCCACGGCTACGAGAGCTGCCGGAACAGGCGGAGCTCCGCGGGCTGCGGGGCGCACAGGGGCACCGGGCGCGGTCCCGTGCTCAGCCAGGGCGCCGCTGCGCCGCCGCCCTGGCCTGCTGCCGCCGTCCCATCTGCCGCACCTTCCGTACACATGTGAGGGACCCGGCCACCAGCGTCCCCCCGTACAGCCACCCGGCCTGCACCGCGAGCGCGGTGACGACGGCCATGGTGTGCCCGCCGATCCCGCCCTCGCCGCCCGCGATGGGCACCACCCCGACGGCGAAGGCGATGGGCACGCTGATGGGAGCGGTCACGAGGTCCGCAGCCCGCACCCAGAGCGCGGTCAGGGCACTGACCGGCAGGAAGAGCAGCCCGTACACCAGGGGCGAGCCGTCCGCGAGCAGCAGGTCCAGGCAACCGACCACCAGCATCGCGGCGGACGCGAAGAGGCCGGCGCCGAGGCCGGTGAGCCGGGGGTTCGGCAACCGCCGCACGGCACGGACGAGGGCCGCGACCGGCGGCAGTGCCCGGCCCGCAGGACCGGTCGGCCGGCCGGCCCCGGGGGCGGGGGAGCCGGGCCGCGGGCGGCGGGCGCCCCGCGACGGCAGGACGGGGGACGGCGGCCGAGCGGAGGGCTGCTGCGGCCGTACGGGAGGCTGCGGCCGGGCCGCCGGGGACTGCGGCCGCCGCGGGCGTCGAGGGGGACTGCTCCTTTGCTGCTCCACGGGGACAACGTAGGCCGGGAGAGGTCCGAAAACCGGTACGAGACACGCCTTTGGGATGAGCTTGGCGCAAAGTCCCAGGGACGCCGCCGGCGAGCGCCGGGGCCCCGCCCGTGGTACGGGGGCGGCACCGCGCCCGTAGACTGGGGGGTCGGCCCCGTCTCCCACCTCCCAGGAAGTCGCCAACGTGTCGCTCACGATCGGAATCGTCGGTCTGCCCAATGTCGGCAAGTCGACCCTGTTCAACGCCCTGACCAAGAACGACGTGCTGGCGGCCAACTACCCGTTCGCCACCATCGAGCCGAACGTCGGCGTGGTGGGCGTGCCCGACACCCGGCTCCAGAAGCTCGCGGAGATCTTCAGCTCGCAGCGCGTCCTGCCGGCGACGGTCGACTTCGTCGACATCGCGGGCATCGTGCGCGGCGCGAGCGAGGGCGAGGGCCTGGGCAACAAGTTCCTCGCGAACATCCGCGAGTCGGACGCGATCTGCCAGGTCATCCGCGCCTTCAAGGACGAGAACGTCGTCCACGTCGACGGCAAGGTCTCGCCGAAGGACGACATCGAGACGATCAACACCGAGCTGATCCTCGCCGACCTCCAGACGATCGAGAAGGTCCTCCCGCGCCTCCAGAAGGAGTCCCGGATCAAGAAGGACGTCGCGCCGAAGGTGGCGGCGGTCGAGGCGGCCAAGGAGATCCTGGAGCGCGGCGACACCCTGTTCTCGCAGGGCATCGTCCAGGGCAGCGAGCAGGCCGCCCTCCTCCACGACCTGCACCTCCTCACCACCAAGCCGTTCCTCTACGTCTTCAACGTCGACGAGGAGGAGCTGACGGACGAGGCGTTCAAGGACGAGCAGCGCGCCCTGGTCGCCCCGGCGGAGGCGATCTTCCTCAACGCCAAGCTGGAGGCGGACCTGGCCGAGCTGGACGAGGAGGACGCCCTGGAGCTCCTCCAGTCCGTGGGCGCCGAGGAGCCCGGCCTCGCCACCCTGGCCCGGGTCGGCTTCGACACCCTGGGCCTCCAGACGTACCTGACGGCCGGCCCGAAGGAAGCCCGCGCCTGGACCATCAAGAAGGGCGCCACCGCCCCGGAGGCGGCCGGTGTGATCCACACCGACTTCCAGAAGGGCTTCATCAAGGCCGAGGTCATCTCCTTCGACGACCTCGTCACCACCGGCTCCGTAGCCGACGCCCGCGCCGCCGGCAAGGCCCGCATGGAGGGCAAGGACTACGTGATGCAGGACGGCGACGTGGTGGAGTTCCGCTTCAACGTCTGATCGCATGTACAGAGGCGGCCTGACCTGCGAGAACGCGAGTCAGGCCGTCGCGCTGTCCGCAACAGTCCGCAGATCGGTTCGACCCTGAGGGGAATGCCACCCTGCGCCGGGCCCCACTGGCCGGCAACCATCAGGATGGAATCAGCTCAGTGGTCGGCGCTGCCCGGGGGTACCACCCATTGGGTCGGCTGTCCGGTGACGGAGGCGATCATGTCGAAGTCGCCGTCGTAGTGGAGGACGGTCAGCCGGTGCAGTTCTGCGGTGGCGGCGATGAGCAGATCGGGGAGGGACAGAGCGCGGTGGAAGCCGGCGTTGAGCGCGTGGCGCTGGGTCTCCAGGGCGCGGGTGAAGGTGTCGTCGTCACAGGTGAGGTAGTCGAATGCGTGGAGCCAGGTGCTGATGCGCAGCGCTTCTGCGGTGGTGCGGGCGGAGTGCACCATTTCGTATTCGGTGGGCTGGCACACGGCTAGCAGGTAGCGCTCATGCAGCGGCTGGAGTGCGTCTTTTACCGGGGGTTTCGACCATCGAGCGAGGGCGGACTTGTCGATAAGGTAGCGGTCTTGCATCAGGCGGCCTGGCCGCCTGTGCGCTTGAGGGAGCCGTCGGCGTTGCGGGGGCCGGTGTTCTCGATGATCTCGCTGAAGTCGAGCTCGCCTGAGTCCATGGCGTCGAAGAACTCTTGGCGTAGGTGGCGCTTGACGGCGTCCTCCATGGCCAGTCGCACGGCCTTCGCCTTGGTCTTGGTGCCGAAGATGCGCATAGCCTCGGCGACCATGTCCTCGTCGAGATCGATGACTGTCCGAGCCATGGTGTGGTTCCCTTCTCCGGGAGGCGTACTACGTAAAACGATACCATCTCGATGGTGATGGCGATGTCGTTTTGTGGCCCGGTTGCGCCGGACAGCCTCTGGGTTCGCAATGGCCCGGCACTCTGGACGGTTGCTGGATCCACGCTGGACCGGTCCTGCGCGCGGAGCTGTTCCCGCAGGTCATCGGAGTCGTCGATATTCCGCTTCAAGGTCGCGGCGGAGCTGCGCAGGCACCTCGACTCCGTCGAGACCCCGTAGGCCAGTCCGCAGACAGTCCGCAGGACACCCGTAAACAGCCATCGGGACCCAACGCACGCCAACGGAGAAATGCCTGGTCAGGGCGGTGCGTGCGGCTCCGCCGCAGGTCAGGATCGGGCCGCAGGCGTTCCGCTTCAACGTGTGACCTCTCGTCAAGAACTGTGCCCGACCCGCCTGTTGGCAGGTCGGGCACAGGCGTCTGTCCGCGTGGAGTCCTTGCCCCGTGACGTGGCGCGGCGGCGGGTCTGGTCGGCGTCAGGCTGCCTCAGACCTTGACGACTTCCACGGAAGGGCCGCACAGGACTGTCAGGTCCTCGGGGTCGGACGTGAGGACGGTGACCGGCCGGGGTGCGTTGCGGGCGATGACGGCGAAGGCGGCATCGATGGCGTACTTGTGGCCGTGGAGGTGATGGGCGCGCAGAAGCGCGGCGGCCTGGTCGGTGATCTCCTTGGTGATGTCGTGAACGTCGACGCGGGAGAGGACCCACTTGATACGGGCCGGGTGGATGCGCTCGTAGTCGGCCTCAAGCGTGGTCATGGCGCTGGTGGCGACGCGGACACCCTCTTCCGATGCCGCTTGGACCAGAGCCACGACGGTGCGGTCCTTGCGGTAGAGCTTCGAGAGCCCTTCGCTGTCGAGCAGGAGCGTGCCGGGCATCAGGCGGCGGCCCCGCCGGCCTGTCGGTGGTCGTGGCGCAGCAGCGCCCGGGCGGCCTCGACCTCCTCGCGGGTGAGGGCTTCGTTGTCGGTCTCGAAGTCGGCGACGATCTCCCGGAGCTTGTCCATGGCGACCCGCTGTTCGAGAGCCTCGGCGACGTAGGCGGAGAAACCGCCGGGTCCGACATGGGCGCGTACGGCCTCGGCGAGATCCTCGGGCAAGCTGATCGAATACTTCCTACTACCGCTCATGGTGCTGATCCTACCGGTGGTCGTAAGCCCGGGGCTGTGCATGACCGCCCCGAGGTTCGGTTGCTCCGCAGGGGAGCTGCGAATGCCCGGCGAGGCCCGGTGGGGGCGGTGGGAAGACGCGGGGAGGGCCGGCGAGGGGCGGGAAGCGTGGGGCGTGGCGAGCGGGACACAGTCGGCGACGAGATGGGCCTTGGAAGACCATTCAGGCGATCGCCGTCCTCGCCCACCTGGCTGCCGAGGGACAGAGTCACTTCATGGTCGTCTGCCCGGCGAGCGTCCTCGTCAACTGGACACGGGAGATCGAGGCCCGCAGCGCCCTGCGCGTCATGGTGCTCCACGGTCCTGACCGGCACTACGCGTTCGCCGACCGGAAGGGGCGGGACGGTGTCGGGGTGACCACGTTCGGCGCGCTGCGCGGCTTTCCCGCACCGGGCGGTGGGGAGGTCGGGCTGCTGGTGGTCGACGAAGCGCACTCCGAGAAGAACCCGAAGGCCAAGCGGTCCCCAACGGTCGGCCTGTGGGCGGAGCGTTGAAGTTGCCCGCGCGCACGGCTTCGCGGGCCCTGTACATGCGCCCCGAGAAGTCGGCCAAGCTGGACCGGCTCCGGGAGATCGTTCAGGAGGCCGGCGAGAACGGGCAGAAGACGGTGGTCTTCACAAACTTCAAGGACGTACTGGGCGTGGTGAAGGAGGCCCTCGCGGCCGGAACCGCCAGGGCCACTCCGGTGTTCGGTCCGCTGACCGGCGGCGTCCCCGCCCAGCGTCGCCAGGAGATCGTCGACGACTTCGCCGGTGTCCAGGGCCCGGCGGTGCTCCTGGGGCAGATCCAGGCAGCGGGCGTCGGCCTCAACGTGCAGGCCACCTCCGTCGTCGTCATCTGTGAACCCCAGATCAAGCCGACCATCCGGACATCAGGTGGTGGCACGGGCCCACCGTATGGGCCAGGTCAGGCCGGTTGGTGTCCACCGCCTCCTCGCCACCGGAGGCGTGGACGAACGCATGGTGAAGATGCTGGAAACCAAGATGCGCCTGTTCGATGCCTATGCCCGCCGCAGCGCCCTGGCCGAAGCCACCCCGGACGCGGTCGACGTGTCAGACACCGAGCTGGCACGCCGGATCGTCGAGGAGGAACAGGCGCGTCTGGGTATGACGGATGAGAGGCCTGCGTCATCCGAGTGAGGGTGTCCTCCGGTCCGCAGACAGTCCGCAGGACACCCGTAAACGGCCGTCGGGACTCAACGGATGCCACCGAGGAATCCCAGGTCAGGGCCTTGCGCGGGGCTCCGCCGCAGGTCAGGATCAGTCCGCAGACGTTCCGCTTCAATGTGTGAGCGGATGAAGTGACACCACGTCGCTGATGTGGCAAACATGCAGGTCAGAAGGGGTCGGGCTCTATCGAGTCCGACCCCTTCGTCGTCACCGTGCTCGATGGGCGCTGGATGTTCTGACGTGTGGTCAGCAGCAATCAGGTGTCGTAAACGGTGGACCGGTGTCCCACGTGAACGACCCAGACCACCAGTTCCCCGTTGTCGATGGTGTAGACGACGCGGTAGTCGCCGACGCGCAGGCGGCGCCGTTCGGGCTGGGACACGAGTGCGGTGGTGCTGAAGCCGAGGGGGTTGGTCTCCAACTCGGT
Organism: Streptomyces sp. CC53; assembly: GCF_001865245.1. Taxonomy (GTDB): domain Bacteria; phylum Actinomycetota; class Actinomycetes; order Streptomycetales; family Streptomycetaceae; genus Streptomyces. The sequence goes on from NZ_MKXB01000207.1 coordinate 20,270, forward strand.
CAGCTTGGCCAGGATGCGCAGCGCCATGTCGCGGGGAATCTTCCGAAGCTCGGCCTGTGCCTCGGGGCGGAAGACCGTTCGGTACTCACTCACCGCGCGCCAGCGTCTCCCTCATGATGTCCTCGATCGGGATGCCGGGCGCGGGGTTGGCCATGCGCTCGTCGATGATCCGATTGATCTCGCGCTCTTCCCACTCCTGGTACTTGCGCAGTACCTCGATGGAGACGATGGCGGCGACTTCCTTGCCCCGGCGCGTGATCACTGTGGGTACGTCGTCGCGATCGGCGCGCTCCACGACCTCGGCGAGGTGGGCACGCACATCGCGGATGGACTCTATGGGCAGCGGCTGCGTCATGCACTCAAGCGTACCGAGTGACTCATGTGTACACAACGCGTCCCCGGTGCGGGCGACGGGCTTCGTCGCGGTCGTGCGTGCTGGATGTGCCGGATGAACTTGCACCGTGCTGGATCGGTGCTGGATGGGGGCTCCGGAAACGGTGTTCTCGCAGGTCGGAGCGCTGTGCTGAAGATTCCGCTTCAATGTCTGAGCGGACAGGTTCATTCTCTGACCCGCAGGCCTGAGAAAGGAGAACGCTCCCCATGGGGACCATGTGGGGAGCGTTCTCTGTCGATCGGCCGTGCCGCAGGGCGCTCCCCGGGGCGACTGGGCGCGGGGCCGCGGCCGAACGAGGCAATCCGGGGGCCTGGGCGGTATCCCGGCCGCCGTGGGTGGAAGGGAGGGGGTGCTCGACGAAGGGGGTGCCCCCATGCCGCAGGTGAGAGTCTCCGTGGCCGTACCGCGGACCGCCGCCGACGTGTTCGACTTCCTGGCCGACGGGTGCAACCTCGCCCGCTGGCACTCCGGGGTCGCCGAGATCCGTGTCGACCGGGCGGGCACGTACCGGTACCGGTTCCCCGGGCGGCGCCGGGAGACGCTGTTGCAGCGGTGGCTGGATCAGGAGGGGTGGAGGATCAGCTTCCTGGGGGAGCGGCTGTGGACCCCCCTCGGCAGCCAGGTGCCGCGCCATGACTTCCGGGTGGCGCCGCACGGAGACGGCTGCCATGTCGACATCGGCGTCAGCGTGCGGTTGTGGGGCGGGATGGTCGCCCTGTGGCCCGTCGTGGAGATGGGCTGGCGCAGGGACCTGCCCGAGGACGCCCGCCGGCTGTACCGGCTGCTGACGGCGGCCGGTCAGGGCGGCGCGGTGGCCGACAGTGGTGCCGCGCGCGTCCGGTCGCGTCAGAACTGAGCCCGCAGGCGGGTGCGCGGCCCCCGGGGGTCAGGGCCCGCCGTGCCGCAGCTCCCCGCGACCGCCCGGGCCGGGCTCACCGCGTCATGCCCCTGTGGCGCGCGTCGAGGGCGGGCTGCCCGGCGCCCCTGGTCGCCATGAGCGGCGGCGCCGAGCCGCGACCGCGGTGCCGGGGCCCAGGTGCCGGGCGGTGCCGGGCCCCCGCGGCGCGCACGGCCGCCCCGGGCGGGCCTCTCCCTCACCGTGGGGTGCCGGCTCGGGGCGAGTGCCCCAGCGGTGGGGGAGCCGCCGGATGTTCGACGCGTACGCCCGCCGCAGCGACGTCGCCGAGGCCGCGCCGGACGCGGTGGACGTCTCCGACGGGGTGCTGGCCCGCCGGATCGTCGAGGAGGAGCAGGTCCGGCTCGCGGAGTCCGGGCGCGTGTAGGCCCTTCGCGGAGTCTCGGCGCGGACGGTGCTCTCCCGGACGTGGCGCCGGGGGGCGAGCCGGCCGCCGGGTCGTTCTCCCTCCTCCTCTTGGTCCGGGGGCCCCCGGCCCGTGCCCCGCAGCTCCACGTGCGGGCCCGGGGGCGATTTCGTAAGGGGCTGACCGGAGCTGTAGGGCCTCGGGAGCCGATGCAGTGCCGTATTGGCCGGATCCATGCGTGCGTGATCGTGCGGAATCAGCCACGCCGGCGTCCCGTACCGCTCGCAGGCTCCGGCGGGGTCCGCGGAGGAGTGGGCAGGGGGCGGGCAGTGCCCTCCGCCACGGTCGGTGCGGGTGGCGGGGCTCATGTCGCGGGCGGCCTGCGGCGGGAAGGCCGCAGGCCGCCTGCACGGCGACGAGCCGTGGGGCCGAGCCGTGGGGCCGGACGGCCGGGCCCTGCGCCCGCGGCTCGGGCACCAGGGAGTGGGTCGTGCGCGTACGGCTCGGGCACCGCGAGGGCGGCGACCGCCCGGGGCGACCCGGTCAGGTGCGGCGGGCCGGCGATGCGGGCATCACGGCGCCGCGGGGCGTGAACGACAGGCTCCGCATGAGGGAGCCGAGTTCGACCGAAACCCGCTCCGTGAGGGGCGCGAGCGGCGTGCCGCCCTCGCCTGGGACGTACGGAGATCGGACAACGGCAGCGCTTCGCCGTGGCGCCACGGGGAGTTCACCCGGTCGGCGAACGCCGTCCGTTGCGCCGCGCCCGCCGTGAAGTCCGGGTCGCAGGGGCCGCCGCAGCGCGGGCACTGCCAGGTCAGCCCGGAAACGGGTGATCGGACTCCGCACCCGTGACCGACGGGGGCCGCCGCTCCGTCCGCGGCGGACGCCATGTCCGTTGTGTTGCACACGTGTTGCCGATGCGACGGCACCCTTGTGGGATTCCTATGGATCGGTCAATCTTTCGGCTGGCAGACCGAGACGGGCAACGCCGCTCCAGGGTGGTGTGGTTCGTCGTGCATGCGAACAGGGGTTGTCATGCACCTGCCAGGAAACCCCCACAGCAACGCACCACCAATGAGGAGGACCCCTCACATGTCCGTGATGCGTACCCCGCGGCGAAGAGTCGCCGCAGCCAGTGCCATAGCCGTCGCCGCCCTCGCTCTCGGCTCCCTCTCCGCCCTGCCGGCTGCCGCCGCCGGCAGCAACGCGGAAGGCGTCATCCAGTACGCCGGTGACGCGAACGCCGTGCCCGGCAGCTACGTCGTCACCCTCGACGAGTCCCGCGCCGACTCGGACGGCACGTCCGGCAAGAACCTCGCGAAGCGGTACGGCGCGAAGATCAAGAAGACGTACACGGCCGCCCTCAACGGCTACGCCGTCGAGCTCTCCGAGGCCCAGGCCAAGAAGCTCGCCGCCGACCCGGCTGTCGAGTCGGTGGTGCAGGACCGCGTCTTCACCATCAACGGCACGCAGCCGAGCCCGCCCTCGTGGGGCCTGGACCGCATCGACCAGCGGAACCTCCCGCTGAACCAGAGCTACACCTACCCCGACCCGGGCGGTGAGGGCGTCACCACGTACATCATCGACACCGGTGTGCGCATCAGCCACAACGACTTCGGCGGCCGCGCCGTCAACGGCTACGACGCCGTCGACAACGACAACGTCGCCCAGGACGGCCACGGCCACGGCACCCACGTCGCCGGCACCGTCGCGGGCTCGGCGTACGGCGTCGCCAAGAAGGCCAAGATCGTCGCCGTCCGCGTGCTCGACAACAACGGCTCCGGTACCACCGCCGGAGTCGTCGCCGGCATCGACTGGGTGACCCAGAACGCGGTGAAGCCGGCCGTCGCCAACATGAGCCTCGGCGGCGGCGCCGACACCACCCTCGACAACGCCGTGCGCAACTCGATCGCCTCCGGCGTCACCTACGCCATCGCGGCCGGCAACTCCAACGCGAACGCCTCCAACTACTCGCCCGCGCGGGTCACCGAGGCCATCACGGTCGGCTCCACGACCAGCTCGGACGCCCGCTCCAGCTTCTCCAACTACGGCAGCGTGCTGGACATCTTCGCGCCGGGCTCGTCGATCACCTCGGCGTGGAACAGCAGCGACACGTCCACCAACACCATCTCCGGCACGTCGATGGCGGCCCCGCACGTCGCCGGCGCGGCCGCGCTGTACCTGGCCAACAACCCGTCGGCCACGCCCTCGCAGGTGTCCTCGGCGCTGACCACCGCCGCCACCAGCGGAGTCGTCGGCAGCCCGGGCTCCGGCAGCCCGAACCGCCTGCTCTACGTGGGCTCCGGCGGCGGCGAGGAGCCCCCGCCGCCCACCGGCGACCGCTACGAGAACACCGGCGACTACACGATCAACGACAACGCCACCGTCGAGTCGCCGATCAGCGTCGCCGACCGGTCCGGCAACGCCCCCTCCGCCCTCAAGGTCGAGGTCAACATCCAGCACACGTACATCGGTGACCTGCGCGTCCAGCTCGTCGCGCCGGACGGCACCGCGTACACGCTGAAGGACTACGGCACCGGCGGCAGCAGCGACAACATCAACACCACCTACACCGTCGACGCCTCCGCCGAGAGCGCCAACGGCACGTGGAAGCTGCGCGTGAGCGACAACGCCTGGTGGGACACCGGAAAGATCGACTCCTGGGCGCTGGTCTTCTGACCCGCTGACACCACACGGGGTCCCACACACCCCGGCTGACGAGGGGCGGGCGCCGACTGCGGCGCCCGCCCCTCCCCCGTCCGGCACGGCCCGGCGGGGCGGGGCGGGGCCGGGCCCGGGCCGTGCCGTGCCGCGGGCGCGCCCCGCCGGACGGCGGGCGGAGCCGTGGAGGGGCGGCCCGGCCGTGGCCGGCCCCCGCTGACGGGGCCTTCGGCCGGCGGGCCGCACGAGAGGGTCTCAGCGGTGGGTTCGCGCCCGCGGAGCCCTCGTCGGGCCGGGCCGCTCGCAGGAGACTCCGTCGTGGCGGACGCCGCTTCCGGCGGAGGGGTTGGGGGTCGCACCGCCGGCCCGGCGGCGGCCGGGTGGCGGACCATCGGACGGGTGTGCCCTTCCTGGTCGGTCCGGAGAGGAGGCGGCGCAGGGCGCGCGTCGCCCGGGCGTCTCCCTCTGGTTCCCCGTGCGCCGTCCGTACTTGGTACCGTCCGCCCCTTCGGTACCGCCCTTCCCGCCCCACGAGGAGCCCACCCCCCGTGTCACCGACGTCCCCCCAGGACCGGCCCGCTCCCGACCACCAGCCCTACGCGTCCGGTCCGCCGTATCCGCCGCCTGCGACCAGCGGACTGGCCGTCGCCTCCCTGGTCACCGGCATCGTGTGCTGCGTCCCGCCGCTGGGGATGGTCCTCGGGGTGATGGCGCTGCGCGGCATCAGGCGCCACGGCCGGCGGGGCGGGGGCATGGCGGTGGCGGGCATCGTCCTCTCCGCGCTGAGCACGCTGCTGGTCGCCGTCGCCCTCACCGTCGGTCTGGCAGGCGGGGGCGTTCCGGCGCTGGTGGACGAACTGCGCGGCGGCGGCGACGGCGCGTCCGTCCACCGTCTGGAGCGCGGGACCTGCTTCGACCAGCCGGGTGGCGCCGCCGGGGAACAGGAGGTCGCCGCGATCACCGAGGTGCCCTGCGAGGAGCCCCATGACGCCGAGGTCACGGGGTCCTTCCGGCTCGACGGAGCTGCCTACCCCGGTGTCGAGCCGATCGAGCGGCAGGCCGAGCAGCGCTGCGGCGAGATCGCGGACGCGTACGCGCTGGACACCTGGGCCGTGCCGCGGGACGCCGTGCTCTTCTACTACCACCCCACCGTCGAGAGCTGGCGGTTCCTCGGTGACCGCACCGTCACCTGTATGTTCGCCGCGGACACCGGCAAGCTGACGGGCTCGCTGCGCAGCGACGCCACCACGCTGAGCGGGGATCAGCAGGCGTTCCTCACGGCCGTCAACCCGGTGGACGAGGTCTGGTACGGGGAGCCCGAGGCGGACCCCGACGCGGATCTGGAGGCCAACACGGCCTGGGCCGGGCGCATGGCGAAGGCGCTGGGGGCCTCCGCCGCCGCCCTCAAGGGCCACCCCTACCGCGGGGAGGCGGCGAAGCCCGTGGCCGAGCTGGCGGAGCAACTGGCGGCGGCGGGCGAGAGCTGGGCCGCGGTCGCGGCCGCCAAGGACCCGGACACTTACTGGGAGCGCTACGACACGGCGTACGGGTCCCTGCCGGTGGACTTCGGCAGGGAGGCGCGCAAGGCGCTGAACCTCGCGACGGTGCCGTCGGGGAGTCAGGGAGCGAGCTGACGGGCTACCCGAGGTAAGCAGGGGGCCAAACGGCGTCCCACCCTCACGTCATCACTTCGAGTGAAACGTTGGCCCGTGGTTGCGGCGCTCAACTCTCGGTTGCGAATCTGTAGCTGTCTGTCAACCTGATGGGAGTGGCCCGTGACTTTCGGTGAGCAGCCCGCCTATCTGCGCGTTGCGAGCGATCTTCGGCAGAAGATCGTCAACGGCGCGCTGCCGCCGCACACCCGGCTTCCCTCGCAGGCCCGCATCCGCGAGGAGTACGGCGTCTCCGACACCGTCGCCCTGGAGGCTCGCAAGGTCCTGATGGCCGAGGGCCTGGTCGAGGGGCGCTCAGGATCCGGGACCTACGTCAGGGAGCGGCCCGTCCCGCGCCGGATCGCCCGCTCCGGCTACCGGCCGGCCGCCGGCTCGGTCAACCCCTTCCGTCAGGAGCAGGCCGCCGACGGGGCGCGCGGCACCTGGGAGTCCAGCAGCGAACGGCAGGGCGCGGGCCCGGCCGTCGCCGACCGGCTGGGGATCGCGGCCGGTGACCCCGTGATGCGCACCCGGTACGTCTTCCGGGACGCGGGCGAGGCGATGATGCTCTCCGTCTCCTGGGAGCCGCTGTCCCTGACCGGGCGCACCCCGGTGATGCTGCCGGAGGAGGGGCCGCTGGGCGGTTGCGGTGTCGTGGAGCGGATGGCCGCCATCGACGTCGTCGTGGACAACGTGACGGAGGAGGTCGGGGCCCGCCCCGGACTCGCAGAGGAACTGCTCGTGCTCGGCGGTGTCCCGGGCCATGTCGTGATGGTCGTCGAGCGGACGTACTTCGCTTCCGGCCGCCCGGTGGAGACCGCGGACCTCGTCATCCCGGCCGACCGCTACCGCGTCGCCTACCACCTGCCCGTGCGCTGACGGGCGGATGGCTCGCGCGGCGCGAGGCGGAGGGGGCGTGCCGCGCGAGGCGTCACGGCGGCGCACGGGTGTTGGGCGCGTCCCGCCCGGCGGTGCGGAGGGGTGCGGGACGGGCGGGTGTGGGGCTTGGGTCGTGGTGCGGTGCGGAGGGGTGCGGGACGGGCGGGTGTGGGGCGTGGGTCGTGGTGCGGGCCGGGCGGGTGCGGAGGGGTGCGGGGCGAGTGGGGAGGGGGCTGTGGTGTGGGTGTGGTCCGGTGGGTCGTGCGTCGGGGAGGGCGCAGCCAGGCGGCTGCGCCCTCTCTCATGCGTGTCCGCTGGCTGGAATGTGTCTCTTTGTGTAAACACGTATCCGCTGTGTGAAGGTCAGGCGTAAGCTCAGGCATATTCGGATTGCGGTTTCATCGGAATCCTTGGAGACATGCGACCCGGCGGGGGGAGCGGTGTGATGTCCGACAGTGGTGCGACCCTGCTCTGGCAGGTCATTCGGCAGGACGACAACGGCAACCACTACCGCGTCGGCCGGTACGCGACGCGCGACGAGGCCCAGCGGGTCGTCGACCGACTCGACCTGCGGGGACACCGGCAGCTCTACTGGGTCGAGCGCATCGGCGAGCCGGCGCGCTGACCGGCGTCCGGGTGTGCCGGTACGCTCCGGCGCATGACGGATGCGGCGGACGTGACGGAGCGCATGGTGGTCGCAGGAGCGGTGTACGACCGCGGACGGCTGCTCGCCGCGCGCCGCAGTGCGCCTCCCGAGGTGGCAGGCCGCTGGGAGCTGCCCGGGGGAAAGCTGGAGCCTGGGGAGAGCCCGCGCGAGGCCCTCGTGCGCGAGTTGCGCGAGGAGTTGGGGATCGAGGCGGAGCCGGACGAGCGGATCCCCGGGGAGTGGCCCCTCGGGCGCGGCTTCGTCATGCAGGTGTGGACCGCCCGCGTGCGGTCCGGTGAGCCCCGCCCCCTTGAGGACCATGACCTGCTGCGGTGGGTGACCCGCCGCGACTGGGACAGCCTGGACTGGCTGGAGCAGGACATCCCCGCGGTGCGCGAGGCCGTGCGCCTCCTCCCCGACCTGCCGCAGGCGTCCGACGGGCCGGGCACGCGGGGCGGGCCGCACGCCTGAGGGGCCGGGCCCGCCGGACGGGTCGCCCGAGCCCCGCATCCGACAGTTCTCGCCCACCGTGCGCGACGTGTGAGCCCCTTGGGCGCGCCAGTTCGAGGCGTCCCGCCGGGCGGCGGGCCGCGTCACCTGGAGGGTCCGCCGCCCGGGGCGAGGGGCGGTGGGGGCGGGCGAGGTGGGCGGGTCGGGGCCGGGCCTTGGCGGGGCGGTCGCCGCCGAGAGGGTGAGGGGTGCGGTGGTGTCGGTCCGCCGGTTCGAGGGGGCGATGGGGCGGGCGAGGTGGGCGGGCCGGGGTTCGGCCTGGCGGGGCGGTCGCCGCCGGGGACGTGGGGCGCCCGGCGGTGTTCATCCGCCTCCCGTCCTGTCAGCGGCGCCGGCGGGTATGGGGCGCGCGGCGTCACCGGCGGTTCCCTTGGCGGTGCCGGCGGATGCCGAGCTCTTGCGAGGGGGCCTCCGTCGGGTCCGCTGCCGCCGACGGGTCGCGCGCCCTCTGGTGTGCCGCCCCGCCCCGGTCCCTCCGCTCCGGCAAGTCCGATGCGTGCAGGGGCGGACCAGATGGCCGGACCTCCGGCAGGCAACCCGGAGGGGCGGCCTCGCCCTCCGGGCTGACGGGTCAGCCGGCGTGCGACGTCCCGCGGGGCGTACGCCGTTCGTGCCACCCCAGGGGCCGTCTTGCGATAGTCGGCACAGCATTTCGGGTATGAGCCGAATAACCGCCTGAAATCGGGCGCGGGTCTGCTCCTGGTCCGGGGAAGTGAGCGGCGTGATCGACACCGAGGGCGAGTGCGCCGAATGGACCTTTCCCGGAGAACTGGACGCGGTGCGCACCGCCCGCCACGTCGTGCGGGACACCCTCCGCTCCTGGCAGCTCGACGCCGCCCTCGGCGATGTGACCGTCCTCCTCGTGAGCGAACTGGTGACCAATTCCTGTCGTTACGCCTACGGTCCGATCGGAGTGCGGCTCGTCCGCCTCCAGCCCGACCTGGAGGAGCCGCTGCCGGTGCCCGCCCACCCCGCGCTCCTCGTCGAGGTGTCCGATCCGCTTCCGGATCCGCCCCGCGAACGCGTCGCGGGCCCCGACGACGAAGGCGGTCGCGGACTGCAGCTCGTCGCCTGCACCGCGCGCCGCTGGGGAACACGAAAGGGCAGGTCGGGGAAGACCGTGTGGTTCGAGCTGGCCCTGCCGGGTTAGAAGAGGGAAGGGACAACGATCACTTCCGTCTCGGCGGGAAACGAACGAGACCACCCTGTGATCGTGAACGGCGTGCCGACCCGGGCCGTAGTGCTGAATACTGCGGGAATGGCCGGTCCGGTGCGGTGAGCTGGAGGGGACGGTCGCGTGAGCGAGACACCTGAGACGGCGAACGGCGTCATGTGGCAGAGCAGCCCGCCTGGCTCGATCTATGACTACATCAAGGTCGCGTCCTTCTCCATCGGCCCCGACGGGCTCGTCGACCACTGGAGCCTGCGGGCCGCGGAGCTGTTCGGCCTCGCCGCCCACGAGGTCCGCGGCACGGACCCCGTCGAGGCCCTGATCCCCGCCGAGTTGCGCCCACGCGGCCACCGCAAGGTCGCCGAGGTGCTCGACGGCAAGGAGTGGACCGGCCTCGTCCCGTTCCGCATCCCCGGGGAACGCTACGCCCACGGCCTGGCCGAGGTGTACGTCATGCCGAGCGAGACCGAGGACGGCGAACGCGGTGCCGTCTGCATCGCCGTGGACGTACGGGCCCTACGCCGAATAGAGACGGACCTGGCCGCATCACAGGCTATTTTCGGTCAATCCCCTTTCGGCTTCGTGCTCTTCGGTACGGACCTCACGGTCCAGCGGGCGAACGAGCGCTTCGCCACCGTCTTCGGCGGCACCGCCGAGGCGCACCGCGGCCGCTGCGCCCACGACTACCTGCCCCGCCAGGAAGCCGACCGGATGACCGCGGCGCTCCGGCAGGTCCTGGACACCGGTGAGGCCGTCACCGACCTCCAACTCGTCGGCACCGTGCCCGGCGACACCGAGCGCCGCCACTGGTCCGTCAACCTCTACCGGGTCCACAGCGGCTCCGGCCGCCCCATCGGCGTCGCAGGCCTCGGCATCGACGTGACACGGCGTCACAACGCGGCCCGTGAGGCCGCCAGTGCCCGCCGCAACCTCGCACTCCTGGGCGAGGCCAGTGCCCGCATCGGCACCTCCCTCGACCTGGAGACGACAGCCAGGGAACTCCTCGATGTGGCCGTCCCCGGCTTCTGCGACCTCGCCTCCGTGGACCTCTACCAAGCGCTGCTCACCGGCGAAGAGGCCCCACCGGGCCGGCCGGCGGGCCAGCCCGCAGGGCCGACCGCGCGCCTGCGGCGCGTCGCCTTCGCCAGCGCGGTGTCCGACGCGCCGCTCGCCACCGGCACCACCGGAAGAGGCGCAGCGAGCACCGCCGCCGGCCTCTGCTGCGAGGACGGCCGCACCGCCTCCCCGCACGTCGGCGCCGTCCACCGCTACCCGTACGCCTCGCCCTGCGCCGAGGCCCTGCGCACCGGCCGGCCCGCCCTCGTCCCCGGCGGGGACGGCGGCCTCGTCCACTCCACCCTGGCCGTGCCGATGGTCGCCCACGACACCGTCGTGGGGCTCGTCCAGTTCTCCCGCACAAAGGGCAGCGAGCCCTTCGGGGAGCGCGACCGGGCCCTCGCCGTCGAGCTCGCCGCCCGCGCCGCCGTGTGCATCGACAACGCCCGCCTGTACCGCCGCGAGCACGAACGCGCCCTCATCCTGCAGCGCAGCCTGCTGCCGCCCGGCGCCCCGGAGGCCGCGGGCCTCGACATCGCGTGCCGGTACCTGCCGGGCAACGCCGCCACCGAGGTCGGCGGCGACTGGTTCGACGTCATCGAACTGCCCGGCCACCGCACCGCCCTCGTCGTCGGCGACGTCATGGGGCGCGGACTGCGCGCGGCCGTCGCCATGGGCGAACTGCGCACCGCCGTGCGGACCCTCGCCCAGCTCGACCTGGAGCCCGCCGAGGTGCTGTCCCACCTCGACGAGATCGCCCGCGGCCTCGGCGCGCCCGGCGGCGTGCCCGCCCCGCGCGGCGCCGACGGGGCCCCGCGGACCGGCGCCCGGCCCAAGGGGCCCGAACTGTCCGAGGTGTACCTCGCCACCTGTGTGTACGCGGTGTACGACGCGGTCACCCGGCGGTGCACCTTCGCCAGCGCCGGGCACATGCCGCCCGTCCTCGTCGAGCCGGGCGAGGAGGCGATGCTGCTCGATGTGCCGCCGGGGATGCCGCTCGGCGTCGGCGGCGAACCCTTCGAGGAGGTCGAGGTCGAGCTGCCGGAAGGCGCCCTGCTGGCGCTCTACACCGACGGGCTCGTCGAGTCCCGGGACCACCCGCTCGACGAGGGCCTGGAGGCGTTCCGCCGCGCCCTCGGCCAGGCCGGCCGCCCCCTGGAGGACGTCTGCGACCACGTGTTCGGCACCCTCGACACCCGGCACGGGCAGGACGACATCGCCCTCCTGACGGCCCGCATCCGCGGGCTGCCCGCGGATGCGGTGGGCGACTGGCGGCTGCCGCGCGAGCCCCGCTCGGTGGGGCGCGCCCGCGAACTGGCCTGCGCGAAGCTGGCCGCCTGGGGCCTCGACGCCCTCGTCGACACCGTCGAACTGCTCGTCAGCGAACTCGTCACCAACGCGCTGCGGTACGGCGAGGGCGAGATCCGGCTGCGGCTGCTGCGCGACCGCACCCTGGTGTGCGAGGTGTGGGACGGCGGCCTCGTCCAGCCCCGGCGCCGCCGCGCCCGCGACACCGACGAGGGCGGGCGGGGCCTCCAGCTCGTGGGCATGCTCAGCGCGGGGTGGGGCTCCCGACGCACCCCGCACGGCAAGACGGTGTGGTTCGAGCTGCCCCTCCCGACGGGGGACGGCGGCGCCCCGGCCGAGCTGACGGTGGACCAGCTGCTGGACATGTACTGACACGCGGCGGGCGGCGGTTGCCGGGCGGGCAAGGCCTCCCCGGGCGCAGCCCGCCGGGGGCAGCGCGGGTCCTCCGGGGCGCAGCGCCCGTGCCCCCGGCACCGCTGCCGCCGGCCGGGCCCGGCCGCGGTCAGCCCGCCGCGGAAGTGCCGTGCAGCCGTACGTCCTGTTCGGCGAGCGCCTGGGCCGAGCGGGCCAGGCCGTCCGCCTCCTGAACCGACGGCAGCGCGTCCTCCGCGCCGCCGGACGCCTCGTCCAGCCGCCGCAGCGCCTCGGCCAGCCGGGTGCGGGCCGGGGCCCGTACGAGCGGCCGGTGCACGGCCACGTACACGTCGGCGGCGCCCACCGCCGAGCGGGCCGACAGCAAGGCGTGCTCCAGGAAGGCCCGGGCCCGCCGCGCCTCCTCGCCGCGGCCCCGCACGGCGGCGAGCGCGGCGCCCAGGGAGGCGTCCGCCTCCGCCACCCGGCGCAGCGCCTCCACCGGGTCGTACCGGCCCTCCTCCACCGACCGGCGCACGTCCCCGGTGACGGCCTCCGCCCGGGCGGCGCGGCCCCGCAGATCGGCCTTGGTCACGCCCTCGGCGGTGGCCCCCGGCAGGCCCCCGGACAGGTCCTCCAGCACCTTCGCCGCCTCCGCCAGGTTCGCCTCGGCCTCCGCGAGGGCCCCCGGCAGCCGCCCCGCCGCCTCGGCCAGCTCCACCGCCCGCCGGTCCACGGCGTCCACCAGCAGCGCCACCTGAGCCAG
>NZ_MKXB01000208.1 GCF_001865245.1 Streptomyces sp. CC53
GGTGCGGCCGCCGGTCCGGCGGGACCACCGCGGGGAGTCGCGCCGGGCGCGACGGGGCCGCCGGGGCGGGGCTGCTCGGCGCCCGCGCGCCCCGGAGCGCCGCGTCCCTGCGCCGGCACGCGTCCCTGCGGGCCGCCCGCGGGGGCACACGGGACGGGATCCGTCCGGCCGACCCGCTCGTCGGCGCGGCCGATCAGCCAGTCCCTGCTGGGCACGACGAGCCCCGCCGGGGTGAAGGCGATCTTCCGCAGCTCGGTGTGGCTGCCGGAGTCCTTGCGCCACAGGCCGCTGACGATGTCGACGGCCTCCTCCGGGGTGGCGGCGAACTCCAGGCCCGCGTAGACGGGGGCGCACGCGTCGAGGCCGAGGTCCTGCGCCGACAGCCGCCGCCCGAGGCGCCGGGTGAACACCTCGGCGATCAGCGCGGGCGTGGTGCCGCGCGGCTGCTGGCCGCGCAGCCACCGGGTGACGGAGGTCTTGTCGTAGCGGAGGTCGAGTCCGTGCTCCAGGCCCAGCTGATCCACCCGTCTGGCGAGTCCCGCGTTGGAGAAGCCTGCCTCGGCGATCAAGGCGGCGAGCTGGCGGTTCGGGGTGCGCTGCGGGGGTCGATCCGTCATCAGCTGTGCGGTCTCCTGCCTTCCGGGCCGGGTGCGGCCCCCTTGGAACGGCGCGAATTTAGCCGCCACCGACGCCCGTACCGCCACCTTCGCCCCACATTCATCCGATCGTGTGAGGATTGACCTGGCGCTGACGGCCTGGACCTGGCCGACCGGACCGCCCGCCCCCGCCGTACAGTGGCAGGGCGTGTCAGGCGCTTTGCCTACGTTGGGAGACGGTGCCGTGAGTGAGCTGCGATTCGTCCACCTGGGCTTCGGGGACGCCCGCGTGGAGTACCAGGAGGCCTGGGACCGGCAGCGCGACGTCCACGCCGCCCGCTTCGCGGACGAGATCCCCGACACCTGCCTGCTGCTGGAGCACCCGCCCGTCTACACGGCGGGGCGGCGCACGGCCGAGAACGAGCGGCCGCTCGACGGCACCCCGGTGGTGGACGTGGACCGCGGCGGCAAGATCACCTGGCACGGTCCCGGGCAGCTCGTCGGCTACCCGATCATGAAGCTGCCGCGACCCGTGGACGTCGTGGCGCACGTGCGCCGCCTGGAGGAGGCGCTGATCCGCACGGCGGCCGAGTTCGGCCTGGAGACCAGCCGGGTGGAGGGCCGCAGCGGGGTGTGGGTGCTGGGAGACCCGGTGAAGCAGCCCGCGTCCCTCGGCGGGCTGTCGCTGGACCTGGACCCGCGGATGCAGGACGACGAGTTCGACCCGCGCCTCAACGGCCCCGAGTACGCCCCGTCGAACGCGGGCCAGCGGGGCGAGGACCGCAAGCTGGCAGCCATCGGCATCCGGGTCGCGAAGGGCGTCACCATGCACGGCTTCGCCCTGAACGTGAACCCGGACAACACCTGGTTCGACCGGATCGTGCCGTGCGGGATCCGGGACGCCGGGGTGACGTCGCTGGCCAACGAGCTCGGCCGGGACGTGACGGTGGAGGAGGTCGTGCCGGTGGTCGAGCGGCACCTGCGGGACGTCATGGCGGGCGCTGACCTGCGGCCGCGCGAGGTGGCACGGCACGAGGAGGCGGCGCCGGCCAACGCCTGACGACCAGGGGGGAATGCGTCCCCCCGGCCAGAGGTTGGCCGGACGGAGGACCGCACATTTGACGGGCGTACCCTGGGGTTCGCCGAAGAATCGAAAGTCGCGTGAGCAGAAAGGGGTGCCAGCCGTGTCCGCAGTCGCACCCGACGGACGCAAGATGCTGCGCCTGGAGGTCCGGAACAGCCAGACCCCCATCGAGCGCAAGCCCGAGTGGATCAAGACCCGGGCGAAGATGGGCCCCGAGTACAACCAGCTGCAGAAGCTCGTCAAGAGCGAGGGGCTGCACACGGTGTGCCAGGAAGCGGGCTGTCCCAACATCTTCGAGTGCTGGGAGGACCGCGAGGCGACCTTCCTCATCGGCGGCGACCAGTGCACCCGGCGCTGCGACTTCTGCCAGATCGACACGGGCAAGCCGCAGGCCCTCGACCGGGACGAGCCGCGCCGCGTCGGCGAGTCCGTGGTCACGATGGACCTGAACTACGCCACGATCACCGGCGTCGCCCGCGACGACCTGGAGGACGGCGGCGCCTGGCTGTACGCGGAGACCGTGCGGCAGATCCACGCGATGACGGCCGAACGCGAGGCCGGCCACACCAAGGTCGAGCTGCTGATCCCCGACTTCAACGCGGTGCCCGAGCAGCTCGCCGAGGTCTTCTCGTCCCGCCCCGAGGTGCTGGCGCACAACGTCGAGACCGTGCCGCGGATCTTCAAGCGGATCCGGCCCGCCTTCCGCTACGAGCGCTCGCTGAAGGTCATCACGGAGGCCCGCGCGGCCGGCCTGGTGACCAAGTCGAACCTGATCCTCGGCATGGGCGAGACCCGCGAGGAGGTCAGCGAGGCGCTCCAGGACCTCCACGAGGCCGGCTGCGAGCTGATCACCATCACGCAGTACCTGCGCCCGTCGGTGCGCCACCACCCGGTGGAGCGCTGGGTGAAGCCGCAGGAGTTCGTGGAGCTGAAGGAGGAGGCCGAGGAGATCGGCTTCTCCGGTGTGATGTCGGGCCCCCTGGTCCGCTCCTCCTACCGTGCGGGCCGGCTCTTCCAGCAGGCCGTGCAGGCCCGCGGCGCCGCCTCCGCGGAGGTGCCCGCCGCTCCGGCGGTGTGAGGTCGCGCACACGGACCGCCGACGGCCCGTACACCCCGCAGGCAGCGGAGGTGTACGGGCCGTCGGCGTGTTGTCCGGCGTTTGACCCGCCGGACATGCCTTGGTAACACCAGGGAGTGACACTGGCTCCACGCACCGCACACGGGGCGCCGCCGCAGCGTCCGACTCCCCCACCCCGCACCACCGCGCTTCCCAGGACCCGACCCATCCGCTCACCCGCCGAGGGGGACACCGACATGCAGGCAGCGAGTCAGCCCGTCCGCGCCCACGCCGCTCCGTCCGTGACGGGCGCCCTGCGCGCCGTCGAGGCCCTGCTGCTGGGCCGCGGCCAGCGCGTCGCGCGCCGCAACGCCTGGACCTCCGTGCTGGAGGACCGCCGCCGGGCCAAGGACAGGATCGAGGCGCAGCACGTACTGGAGGCCGCGGCTGGCCGCTCGTCATCGGCCACGTAAACTTCTGAGCATGGCGAGGAAGGCACATTCAGACAGCGGTGACGCTGCTGCGAACCCCGGGCGACTGAAGCAGATCGCCCTGACGTACAAGATGACCCGTCGGGCCGATCCGAAGATCGGGCTTGTCATCGCGGGCGTGGGGATCGTCGTCTTCGGCGCCCTGCTCGCGGTCGGCTTCCTGATCGGCCACCCGGTCTACCTGGGCATCCTGGGCTTCCTGTTGGCCTTCCTCGCGATGGCGATCGTCTTCGGGCGGCGCGCGGAGCGGGCGGCCTTCGGGCAGATGGAGGGCCAGCCGGGGGCCGCCGCGGCCGTCCTGCAGAACATCGGACGCGGCTGGACGACCACCCCGGCCGTGGCGATGAACCGCAACCAGGACGTGGTGCACCGGGCGGTGGGCAGGCCGGGCATCGTCCTGATCGGCGAGGGCAACCCGAACCGGCTGAAGGGCCTGCTCGCGGCGGAGAAGAAGCGGATGGCCAGGATCGTGCTGGACGTCCCGGTGCACGACTTCGTCATCGGCAACGGCGATGACCAGGTGCCGCTGAAGAAGCTCCGCACGACCCTGCTGAAGCTGCCGCGCGTCATCACGGCCGCGCAGGTCACCGCGGCGAACGACCGCCTCCGGGCGATGGGCGACATGATGAGCAACATGCCCGTGCCGAAGGGGCCGCTCCCCAAGGGCATGCGCATGCCGCGCGGTGGCCGCCTCCGCTGAGACCGCACACCGCACACCGATACGAGAGAGGGGCGCCCCGGCCGGGGCGCCCCTCTCTCGTATCGGTTCGGGGGTCTCAGTGCACGCGCACCTGCACGGCGTGGGACAGCCGGTCGTGGAGCCCGCGGCCGTCCCGGTCCCAGATCAGGGCCGGGAGGGCGAGGCACAGCAGCGCCGTCCGCAGCACGACCCGCACGGGACCCAGCCGCTCTCCGTCGACGGAGATCACCCGCAGCCCGAGCAGTCGCTTGCCGGGCGTGGAGCCGATGGTGCCGACGGTGAGCACGCTCAGTACGAAGAGCACGCCGAGCGCCCAGTTCCCCGCCGCCCCGGTGTCACCGCGCGTGATCAGACCGTATGCGATCATCATGCACAGGGACCAGTCGATGAAGAGGGCGCCGAACCGCCGCCCGAGCGGGGCGAGGGACCCCGGTCCCTGCTCCGGCAGCCCGAGCCGCTCGCCCCGGTAGCCGAAGTCGGCACCCATCTGCTCGGCCGCCGCACGCGGCCCGGAGAGCCACGATCCGATTGCTTGCCTGTTGTCCACCCGTACACGGTACTGCGCCCGCTTTGGATCACTACGGACCGGGTGCGGTGGACGGCAGCCGCGCAAGTAGCCGCCCCCCGGACCGGGTGCAGGTGCCGCCGGGCCGGGCCGGGCCGCGGCCAAGCCGGTTAACGCAGGCGAAACAAATGGGTCATGCTTGAGAAATGCCCCGTCCCTATGGTCAGGTCCAGCGTGTGCCACCGCACTGGCCGCACGACCCAGCTGCAACCCCGCCCTCCTCCGGGTGGGACTAGGAGGAGTGGGATGTTCCAGAACGCCGAGGAAGTCCAGAAGTTCATCAAGGACGAGGACGTCAAGTTCGTCGACGTCCGGTTCTGCGACCTGCCGGGCGTGATGCAGCACTTCACGATCCCGGCGTCGATCTTCGACCCGGCCGAGGAGCTCGCCTTCGACGGCTCGTCGATCCGCGGTTTCCAGGCCATCCACGAGTCCGACATGGCGCTCCGCCCGGACCTGTCGACGGCCCGCATGGACCCGTTCCGCCGTGACAAGACGCTGAACGTCAACTTCTTCATCCACGACCCGATCACGGGCGAGCAGTACAGCCGCGACCCGCGCAACATCGCGAAGAAGGCGGAGGCGTACCTGGCCTCCACCGGCATCGCCGACACCGCGTTCTTCGGGCCCGAGGCGGAGTTCTACGTCTTCGACTCGGTCCGCTTCAACACCTCCGCGAACGAGGGCTTCTACCACATCGACTCCGAGGCGGGCGCCTGGAACACCGGTGCGGTCGAGGACAACCGCGGCTACAAGGTCCGTTACAAGGGCGGCTACTTCCCGGCCCCGCCGGTCGACCACTTCGCCGACCTGCGCGCCGAGATCTCCCTGGAGCTGGAGAAGTCCGGCCTCCAGGTCGAGCGCCAGCACCACGAGGTGGGCACCGCCGGCCAGGCGGAGATCAACTACAAGTTCAACACCCTGCTGGCCGCCGCCGACGACCTGATGCTGTTCAAGTACATCGTCAAGAACGTCGCCTGGCGCAACGGCAAGACCGCGACCTTCATGCCGAAGCCGATCTTCGGTGACAACGGCTCCGGCATGCACGTCCACCAGTCGCTATGGTCGGGCGGCGAGCCGCTGTTCTACGACGAGGCCGGCTACGCGGGCCTGTCGGACACCGCCCGCTACTACATCGGCGGCATCCTGAAGCACGCCCCGTCGCTGCTGGCCTTCACGAACCCGACGGTGAACTCGTACCACCGCCTGGTCCCCGGCTTCGAGGCCCCGGTCAACCTGGTCTACTCGCAGCGCAACCGCTCCGCCGCGATGCGCATCCCGATCACCGGTTCGAACCCGAAGGCCAAGCGCGTCGAGTTCCGCGCCCCGGACCCGTCCTCCAACCCGTACCTGGCGTTCTCGGCGCTGCTCCTCGCGGGCCTGGACGGCATCAAGAACAAGATCGAGCCGGCCGAGCCGATCGACAAGGACCTCTACGAGCTCGCCCCCGAGGAGCACGCGGGCGTCCCGCAGGTCCCGACCAACCTCTCCGCGGTCCTCGACGCGCTGGAGGAGGACAACGAGTACCTCCAGGCCGGCGGCGTCTTCACGTCCGACCTGATCGAGACGTGGATCGACTACAAGCGCACCAAGGAGATCGAGCCGATCCAGCTGCGGCCGCACCCGCACGAGTTCGAGCTGTACTTCGACCTCTGAGAAGCTGGGTGAATCGGCAAAATCGCCACCGTGGCGATGGTCGCCGCACTTGCCCGCCGACCTGGGAGAACACCCTCCCGTGGCTTCCGGCAGCTTCCGGCGTCCTGTGCAGCCGATGCGCAAGATGACCAAGGAAAGCTGACGGCAGTCAGGCAGACTCTCATACGGCCGAGGTCCCGCTACTCTTCACGGAGAGTAGCGGGACCTCGGTCGTTTTCCGACCTCGTCCAGGCCAGAGCTTCGGCGGCCTATCGGTGTCTCCCACTCCTCCCGGCAACACAGGAGTGGGGCCTGCGCACCGCTGCGTCAGCCGGCCTCCCGAGCGCCCATCAGTGCTCCGATCGCTGCTCTAGGTGATCGCTACCAGACAGGCGTTCCGTCGTGCAGGTATACCGGTCGCCCTTTGTCGAGGGCCCTGACCGCGGCGGCCAGCCTGACCCGCATCCGCTGGCCCAGCAGTTCCCGCGCTTTGTCCAGCGTCACGTACGCGGCCTCGGACAGCTCCTCGTCGTGCGGCCGCAGCTCTCCTGGGACGCCGAGGCTCACGCCGTCAAAGACAAAGGCAATCTGGTCGTCCCATGGCCCGTGTGGGGCCACCCAGTCGACGACCAGGAGCCCGCGCACGGTGACCGCCAAGCCGAGTTCCTCGCTTAGCTCGCGGACGACCGTCTCCTCCGGCGGCTCGTTCGCCTCGGCCATGCCGCCCGGGAGATCCCAGCCCGGCTTGTAGGCAGGGTTCACCAGCAGTACCCGGTCGGCTGCGTCCCGGAGAAGCACGTCGGCCGCAACCCGCTTCCGGGGCTGGGTGGCGTTGCCCTCGGCGAGGTATGCGTTCCAGGCGTCGGGGTCTTCGGGCGACGGCTTCATGAGGTGGTGCCTCCCGGGGACGGCGGGATGATGTCGGCTAGGAGCAGCATTCTCGCCGTGCGTGCATCGTCGAAGCGCACCAGGTACTCCCTCACCAGCCCGTAGCCCTTGTAGGGCTCCAGCAGGCTCCTGAGGCCGTCGAGTTGCTGGATCACTCGGATGGAGCCGAGGGTGGGGCTCGTGGTAAGCAGGTCGTGGCCGACGGCCACCGCCGCGTCGAGATCGAGGCGCTGGACGTGAATTGCGGCGAGAGTAATGCGGCTGAGGGCCAGGGAGCGGGCCCGGCCCGACTCGCGCAGGCGTACGGCGTCCTTGGCATGGGCCAGAGCCTTCTCGAGCTGTTCCAGGTCGCGCAGGACAAGCGCGGACTCGCTCGCCAGCGCGGCGGTGTCGAAGGGACTCAGCCATGGGTGCTCGGAGACAGCAGGGGCGTCGAGGGTGCGGTGAGCCTGGTCGAGCGCCTGGCGCGCGGGGGTCAGTTGGCGGCCAGCAGCGAGGGCGCGGGCCTGCATGGTCTGGAGCCGGGCGACGAGCGAAGGAATTCGGGGGCCTTGACCAGCGAGGTTGAGACCCACGTGGGCCCACCGTGCCGCACCCGCGGCGTCGCCGGTCTGGAGAGCGAGGTGGCTGCTGGACGCGGCGATATGCGCGGCCAGGGGAAGGTCACCGGAGGTACGGGCTAGAGGTAGGGCGCGGGCGAAGTGGCGAAGGGCCAGGTCGTCCTGCCCGGAGTCGTGGGCCATCCACCCGGCCATCTCCGTCAAGGCGCCAGCAGCGGCGAACACCTCCGGGCCTGTGCTCGCGTCCACCAGTCGCGGGCCGACGCGGTCGTGAAGGTGTCGCACCACGGCTCCGTACAGGCGCCCTCCGCCGGTCTGGCGGTCCGCAACGCGAAAGGCGTCCATGGCCGCGAGATCCTCCCCGTCCGGGGATCGTTGGGGCTGCTGCGGCTGCGCCTCGGTGACAGGCTCCCAAGGCCGCCGCGCGAGTCCGAGAAGATGGCCGGGGATGTGGAAGGCGTCGGAGATCTGCTCGAAGAGGCTCAGCTTCTCGACTCGGCTTCTACCGTTCATGTAGTCGTAGAGCCGCCCCTGAGTAATGTCGACGGCCGCCGCGATCCGCCGGGTACTTACCCCGCGGTGGTTCAGCAGCCGGAACAGCGCCCCCATGTCCCTGTCGCGGCAGGCTGCGAGTAACCGGGCGTCATCGAGTAGCCCCGCGACGATTTCGCGCGTGTCCGCAATGTGGCGGTCCATGAGTCGTCCCCCTGCTCTGCGCGCCCAATGTTACGGCCAGCGACTGCGCGGTGACTCCGCCTTGGAGTCGCTTCATGGAGTCTCCTCCCTACCCACCAAGGGCGTTGACTCATCCATGTCGCCGGTCAGGCCCAGGCTTCCTGTCGGCGGTACGGAGGAGAGCCCTGCCCCCGAGCCGCGGTGGGGCAGGGCCTCCCATCCCAGAGGAGACGGCTCGTGATGACGGAACAGCACACCGCGCCCGTGACGGTTGCGGACATGCGCAGCGACAGCGAGCTGGCCCTAGTTGTTCTGTCCCGGGAGGTTGTGGACGGTGACAGGGCTCACGGCTGATCGATCTTGAAATGGGTGAGGGCCTTCTGGCCTGGTGTGGATTGCGACCTCTACACCTGACCGAAAGGCCCTCGTGCCCCACCGTAATGCACCCCTGACCGAGACCGGCCGTCTGCGTCTGGCCCGCTGTGTGGTCGAGGACGGCTGGCCCCTGCGCCGGGCCGCGGAACGCTTCCAGGTCTCACCTACCACGGCCAAGCGCTGGGCCGACCGCTACCGGCGACTCGGCGAGGCCGGCATGAACGACCGCTCCTCCCGCCCGCACACCAGCCCGCGCCGCACCCCGACCCGCACCGAGCGCCGCATCATCAAGGTCCGACTCCTGCGCCGCTGGGGACCAGCCCGCATCGCGCACCTGCTGCACCTGGTGCCCTCGACCGTACACCGCGTGCTGGCCCGATTCGGCCTCGCCCGCCTCACGCACCTGGACCGGGCCACCGGCCGCGTCATACGCCGCTACGAACGTGAACGTCCCGGCGAGCTGGTCCACGTGGACATCAAGAAACTCGGCAACATCCCCGACGGCGGCGGCCACAAGGTCCTGGGCCGCCAGGCGGGACGCAAGACCCGCTCAAACGCCGGTTACAGCTACCTGCACACCGCCGTCGACGACCACTCCCGGCTGGCCTACAGCGAGATCCACGCGGACGAGAAGAAGGAAACCGCCACCGGCTTCTGGACCCGGGCCCAAGCGTTCTTCACCGCCGCCGGGATCACCGTCGAACGTGTCCTGACCGACAACGGCTCCTGCTACCGCTCACGGGACTGGCGCGATGTTCTGACAGCGGCCGGGATCACCCACAAGCGAACCCGGCCCTACCGGCCGCAGACCAACGGCAAGGTCGAACGCTTCACCCGCCCCCTGCTCGACGAGTGGGCCTACGCCCGCCCCTACCGATCAGAGCAGGAACGACGCGACGCCTTCCCCGGCTGGCTGCACACCTACAATCACCACCGCGGACACACCGCGCTGAAGGGCCAACCACCTGCCAGCCGCGTCCCCAACCTCACAGGGCAATACAGTTGTTCTCGCCGAGGGGCGGGCTACCGGCCCAACCGCCGACGCACTCCGTAACCGGCTGCGCCAGCACCTCCAGGACCTTGCCGGCCCGGCCGAAATCTACGCCGCGCGCTTGGAGGACAGCCGGGCTCGGGACATCGTCGAGGACACTATCCGCCATGCCCGCGCCCTTGCCCAGGACTCTGGAGGAGACCCTGTGGTCATGCTGCGGTTGCTGGCGAAGGCCACCACGTTCCTGCTGCGGTACTCGCAAGCAGCGCAGCGGTCGTCGGCGGAGACCCGCCAGTGAGTCTCGCGGTGCGGCTGCTGCCTCGGCACGCGTTGGCTGGGGACCCTGGGCGCTGCGTCGAAATCCGCTTTGACCATCTTAGGGATGAGGACGACACGTTGGCCGTGCGCATCACCCCCGTCGAGCTCGTACGCCTCGCCGCTGACGTTGAGCGGGCCCTGGGCACGATGCGGGCGGAGATCGTCCAAGCCGTGATTGCCGAGCGTAAGCGCCGTGCGGTCATGCAGGCGGCCCAGCCCGACGTCGCTCTTCTCGCCCGCGTTCTCACAGCGCTGCGCAGAGACGAGTCGCTGTCGGTCGAACACCTCAGACTCCCGGCCGGTGACCGATGAACAGCACCGGTCGGGACCGCGCCGGGTGACCTACCCCGAGGTTCCCCGGCGTCACGCACACAGCTCCACCGTCCGAATCGCGCCCTACAACACCACTCACGGCGCCGGTTGACTCACCTTCCGTCCGTGAGGGCGGAAGCCGAACAGGAAGGAGCACCACATGACCACCGAGAAGGACCCCACCGGTAAACCGCCGCCCCCTGCCGGGAACAGCCTGCTCGTCGCGGTCACCGAGCTGACCGCCGTCCAGGACCGGTACGACAGCCTGCGGTCCGACAACGCGGGCAGCTCCGGCGACTCGCCGTGGCCCGGCGGTGACGGCAACCTGCACGACACCGAGTAGAGGCCGCCACGCGGCGGGGGCTCGCGCACCATGCGGGCCCCGCCGTTCATCTGCACTACAGCTCTCGGAGGAGTCAGCAGTGGAACACCGCTTGGTCAGCGCCATCGAATCCGCCTTGGACTGGTCAGGGCCTGAGAAGATCGGTGGCGAATTCACGCTCGGCCAGATCGACGACGCCGAGGTCCTCGCCCGCGTCCTCAACCCGAACAAGCTCCTCGACATCGCGATGCGCCGCAGCCTGTACCGCCCCCAGTTCCGTGCGTTCCAGAAGGGCGAAGAGGTCCACCCCGCGGTCTACTTCACCGACACTGTCAGCCCCCGCGGCCAGTCCATCCCCATGGCCAACATGCACCGCCTGGGCGATCTCCTCCGCGATGGCGCGACGCTCATCATGGACCAGCTCAACACCTTCGATCCGACCATGGAGGCCGTCTGTCGGGCGCTTCAGTGGTGGACGCACGAACGGGTCCAGGTCAACGCCTACCTCACCACGAACGAGGCGTCCGGGTTTCCGCTGCACTGGGACGACCACGACGTCATCGTGGTCCAGCTCGCCGGCGAGAAGGAGTGGGAGATCCGCGGCACCTCCCGCACGGCACCGATGTACCGGGACGCCGACGCCAACGACGTCCCCAGCGGCACCGTGATCTTCGACGGCACCCTCCAGGCCGGCGACGTCATGCACATCCCGCGCGGCCACTGGCACCAGGCCACCCGCACCGGCAGCGGCTCCGGCTTCTCCCTCCACGCCACCTTCGGCGTCACCAAGCGCACCGGCGCGTCGTGGATGACGTGGCTGGGCGACTGGTGCCGCGAGCGCGAGATCTTCCGCCACGACCTCGACCGGAGCCAGCCGGACAGCGAGGCCCTGGTGGACGCCGCCACCCGGCTCATCCGTGACCGTGGCCCGGCCGACTTCTTGGCCGCATACGAGCATCAGGTGAACCCCGGCCGCCACGTGCCGTTCCTCGACGTCTTCGGCCCGCTCGACGCGGTGGTGTGCACCGCCCACTTCCCGCCCCGCATCCGCGAGAGCGGCGAAACGGTCGACGTCGTCGCCTCCGGCAAGAAGCTCACCCTCGCCGCCAAGGCCCTGCCCGCCCTGCGGCTGCTGCTCAGCGGCCACCCCGTCGCCCTGCATGAGGCTGCGGCCACCGTCGGTGATGAGATCCACGAGGTCGCTGAGATCCTGGTGAAGGAGGAGGTATGTGCGCCGCTCACCGCCGAGTTGTCCTCGGGCTACACCGGTCTCGTCACCACCGTGACATCCTGACCGCCGCCTTGGACCTTGGCGTCACCGCTCTGGACACCGCGGCCACCTATCTTGGGTGCCGATCACACGAGGTGCTGAGGGCCACGGCCGGCGACCTCGTGCCGAGGTTTGCGCTCTCCACCAAGGTCGGGTACTTCGAGGGCGGCCACAGCCTCGCCCCCGCCCGGCTGCGGAAGGCTGTCGAACAGGCGGTCATGGAGCTGGGGCGGGAGCCGGATGTGGTGCTGCTCCACAACCCCGAGCATTCCCAACCCGATGCCGAGGCCCTGGCGAAGGCGTGCGGCGTCCTGACCGATGCAGCGACGGGCGGGCTCTGTGAATCGTGGGGGATCTCAACATGGGATCCACGCTCGCTCGTCGACCTCGCGGCTCCCCCGCCGGACGTGCTCATGGTCCGGTGCGGGCTCCTCGTCGGGATCGACGTCCTCGAAGCCGCCGAGGCCCTGGTGACCGGGTGGAGGCCCCGGCAGGTGTGGGGCATGAGCCCCTTCGGTGGGAGCACGAGCGAGCCGGTGTGGGAGAAGTTCGACCCGGCGATGTTCCTGCGGAGAACCTCGCCAGCCAGCCGAGTCCAAGCCACGTTCCGAGCCGCCTTCGCGCTCCCCGTCGTCGAGGCCGTCGCCGTCGGCACCGATAACCGGAAGCACCTGCGGGAGCTTGTCGACTCGTTGGAACTCGAGGTCGACGACCAGGTGGTCCGCGAGTACCGGCAGCTTCTGCGTCAGGCCGCCTGAAGCTCCTGCACTACCTGCTCCGCCACAGCACTAGCGGGCTCGGAGCGGGGATCCTCCGGGTGCGCGTACGGCCCAAGGATCTTCGCCGCGACGAACAGCGTCATCAGCTTGCCGTCCCGGCTCTCGAAATCGGCCCGCCGCTCCTCGCGGACGCGGTCAGCCAGGGCCGGGACGGCGAGTGAGGCACCCCAGAGCGTCGCCGTGTCCAGCCCCCTCGGGGCCATGCCCCAGTCCTCCCAGTCGAAGATGCAGAATGTTGGCGCCGTCATGTTCGCCCAGTGCAGATCCGCGTGGGCCGGTGTCCACTCGGTAAGGGTGGTGTCGACACCGGAGAAGACACTGCCGATCGTGGACGCCACGAGTTCCTGAGTGATGGTCTCGGTGTCCGGGGTGGCGATGCGGTTCGTACTCTGCCAGGAGAGAGCATCCAGCGAGGCATTCAGCGCCGTCCACCACTCCTCGGAAAGCTCCGGATGCTCTGCCACGATGGCACCACCGACCGGTGCCGCTGGAAGAAGGTCGGTCTCGTCCGCCCGCCACATCACCGGCTCGTTCTCGTCCCGCCATGCCACGCAGGCGTGCCAGACGGGTTTGGCGATCCCCTGAAGAGCCTCCGCGCTCGGGGTGCCGTCGCCGCCCTGGACTCCGATTCGGTCTAGCCCTCGCCGCTCGATCCGCACCCACGTACCGCGATCTGTCCGGCCTCCGACGGATCGGCGCTTGAGCACCACCGTGTCCCGGTCGATCCGCGCCTGGAGTGACCGCTCCACTCGCTCCAGCACGGCATCGACCGGTTCCCGGCGAAGGTCAACAGCCTGAGCAGCAGACAGCGTCATGGGCGGACCGTAGCAAGCCCGAGCCCGGCGTCGCTGACGATTCAGCCACGGTACTCACGTGGTGACCGTGCCCGTGACGACCGTATTGCGTGTCGATGCTGCGGATCTGATCAGCCAGGGCCGGGATGTCCCTGCGTAAGGCGCGAGTCCACCGTACGGGTGGCCGCCCGGCAACGCCCGCCGCCGCAGCGGGAGTAGGGGTGGGGATGCACCCCTGGTGGGAGTGGGAGTGTGTCCGGGCGGGGCGGCTGTCGCCCGGGGTGTGCTCGTACGGGCGGGCGCCGGGACGGGTACAAGCGCGAGAGCCGGGACGGGTGCGGAGGGCGGTCAGAGGGCGGCCGTGGTCCGCGGGCGGGGCGTGCGGGTGCCCGCCGCCGAGGTAGTGCCTACGGCGGCGGGCACGGCGCGCGCGGGTGGTGCGGCCGGTCAGCGGCCCGAGCGGATCAAGGACCTGACCATCCGGCACGTCGCCTCCGACGGCGGGTGCACGCCGATGCGGTGCGCCGTGCCGCGGATCGTGGCGTCGTCGGCGCGCGACGCGACGTACACGCCGGAGTCGAGCAGGGCTATGGCCAGGCGCATGGCCTTCAGGCGGCGGTTGTGGCGCACGTACCACTCGCGCGGCCGACCGGCCGGGAGCGGCTTCTTCCGCAGGGGCTTGCAGACGTCGGCGGGCAGGGGCGTGACGGTGGCGACAGCCATCGGCGACCTCCAGAAGCGCGGCGCGGGAGTCCTCCCCCGGACCCTCGCTGACTGCCTCCATTCTACCGGCGGGCACTGACAATCGGCCCTGCTCAGAAGGTATTTGCGGGTGACGGGAGGGGTCGGGGGCACCCGGCGGGCGGTACCGTGTGCGGCATGCAGATCTGGATCAACCCCGCATGCTCCAAGTGCCGCGGCGCGCTCACGCTGCTCGACGAGGAGGGCGCGCAGTACACGGTGCGGCGCTACCTGGAGGACGTGCCGTCCGTCGACGAGATCCGCGACGTCCTCGCCCGGCTCGGCCTGGAGCCGTGGGACGTCACCCGCACCCAGGAGGCCGCCGCCGGGGAGCTCGGTCTGCGGGACTGGCCGCGGGACGAGGCGGCACGCGACCGCTGGATCGGGGCCCTCGCCGCGCACCCGCAGCTGATCCAGCGGCCGATCATCACGGCCGACGACGGCACGGCGGTCGTGGCCCGCTCGGAGGACGCCGTGCGGGACGCCCTGTCCCGCACGTAGCGGACGGGGCCGCCTGGGCGGGCGTGTCCTGCTTCGCGGGTCCGGCCGGTGGCCGGCAGGCGCGGTCGCCGGTGCGGACCCCGACGTGTGGAGGGAACCGTCCGGCGGGCACGGGGCCCGCCCGGCGGGCGGGGGTTGTCACGGCACGGCGTAGGACGACGGGCACCAGGGAACCGAGGGAACGGCGATCATGACCGGTGAGCGTGGGGTGCGGGACGGGGCGATCCTGGCGGAGCTGTTGCCCGCCGACGAGGCGGAGCGGAGGGCACTGCTCGCACGGCACGAGCCCGCCGCCTATGCGGAGGACGCCCAGGCCGCCGACGTGTGGGAGGCGTGGGAGGCCCGCTGCGGCGCGCTCGTGGAGCGGGCGGGCGGCGGGCCGGCCGACCGGGCCGCGTGGGCGGGGCTGCTGGTGTGGCTGACCCGGGAGAGCGCGCGCTGCGGGGCGTTCAGCGAGCCCAAGGCCGCCGTGCGGCTCGCGCTCCTGTGCCGGCGGCTGCTCGACGGCGGGCTGCGGGGGCTCGTCGACCCCGACGAGGCGGTCCGCGGCTGCCTCGCGGCGCTGCCCGCCACCCGCGAGACCGTGCCGACGCGCGACGACACCGAGCTGCGCACCGAGAACTTCGAGGCCATCCTCGTGTCGCGGCACACGAAGACGCTGGTGGCCGCGGCGGTTCCGCTCCTCCCTCAGGTGGGCGATCCGGAACTGCGGGCCGAGCTGGCCGCGTGGGAGGAGCTGCGGGAGCGGCTGATCTGAGCGGGACACTGAGTCGGTGCCGGGTCGTTACCCGTACGTAGGGGCACAGCGAAACCGATCCGGCCGCCGCGTTCCCCCGTGCGCCGGCCGGGGACAGGAGCCCCACGTGTCACGCAGGAAGACCCTCACCCGCAGCAAGAAGCTCGCCCTGCTCGCGGCCGGCGCCGTGCTGGCCGGAGGAGCCGCGGTGGTGACGACCGGGACCAGTCAGGCGTCCGTGGCCTGCGACGGCCTGGCCACCGCGCTCGCCAACAACGAGCAGTTCATCGCGGGTCAGCGGGCCAATCGCGATGCGCAGTCGGAGGCCCGGATCGCCAACCGGCAGGCGGTCGTCGAGGAGATCAAGCGGAAGCAGGCCGCGAGCGGGTGCGAGGTGGGCGGGGGCGGCGCTCAGGGCGCGCAGCCCCCCGCGCAGGCCGCGC
>NZ_MKXB01000209.1 GCF_001865245.1 Streptomyces sp. CC53
TCCTGGACCTTCTTGATCCGCTCGCGGATCTGCCCGGCCGTGGCCTCCGCGCTGGGCGGCCCGCCGCAGACGCGGCGCAGCTCGGTGTGGATCACGCCGTGTGGCTTGCCGCTCTGGTGGACGTAGGCGCTGACCATCGTGTTGAGCTGCTTGCGCAGCTCCATCAGCTCCTTGTGGGACACCACGGGCCGCCGCTCGGCGGGCAGTTCGAGCAGGTCGGCCTCGTCATCGGGCTTCTGCCTGCTGTGCGCGATCTGCCGGGCCTGCCGCTTCTGCAGGAGCAGCTGCACCTGGTCGGGCTCCAGCAGCCCGGGGATGCCGAGGTAGTCCTGCTCCTCCTGGCTGCCGGGGTGGGCCTGCATGCCGAACTCGGCACCGTTGTACATCACACGGTCGAAGACGGCGTCGGACTCCAGCGCCTCGAAGGGCAGCATGTCCTGCTCCCCGGTGTCCTCGTCCTGCTGCTTGTTCGCCTCGTCCATCTCCTTCTCGGACTCGGCGTACGGGTCCTCGTCCTCGCCCGCCTTCTTCGGGCGGTCCAGGACGTGGTCGCGCTCGACCTCCATCTCGTTGGCGAAGCCGAGGAGCATGGGGATGGTCGGCAGGAAGACGGACGCGGTCTCGCCGCGCCTGCGGGAGCGCACGAAGCGGCCGACGGCCTGCGCGAAGAACAGCGGGGTGGAGATGGTCGTGGCGTACACGCCGACGGCGAGCCGCGGCACGTCGACGCCCTCGGACACCATGCGGACGGCGACCATCCAGCGGTCGTCGCTCTCGCTGAACTCCTCGATCCGCTTCGAGGCGCCGGTGTCGTCGGACAGGACGACGGTCGCGCCCTCCCCGGTGATCTCCCGGATCAGCTTGGCATAGGCCCGGGCCGAGTCCTGGTCGGAGGCGATGACCAGGGCGCCTGCGTCCGGGATGGCCTTGCGGACCTCGGACAGCCGCTGGTCGGCGGCGCGCAGCACGTTCGGCATCCAGTCGCCGCGCGGGTCGAGGGCGGTGCGCCACGCCTGCGAGACGGCGTCCTTGGTCATGGGCTCGCCCAGCCGGGCGGCGATCTCGTCGCCGGCCTTCGTGCGCCAGCGCATGTTGCCGCTGTAGCTGAGGAAGATGACCGGCCGGACGACGTTGTCGGCGAGGGCGTTGCCGTAGCCGTACGTGTAGTCGGCGGCGGACCGGCGGATGCCGTCGTTCCCCTCCTCGTACGTGACGAAGGGGATGGGGTTGGTGTCGGACCGGAACGGCGTACCGGTGAGGCAGAGGCGCCGGGTGGCGGGCTCGAACGCCTCCAGGCACGCCTCGCCCCACGACTTGGAGTCGCCGGCGTGGTGGATCTCGTCGAGGATGACGAGGGTCTTGCGCTGCTCGGAGCGGTTGCGGTGCAGCATGGGCCGCACGCCGACACCGGCGTAGGTGACGGCGACGCCGTGGTACTCCTTGCTGAGCGGGCCCGCGCTGTACTCCGGGTCCAGCTTGATCCCTATCCGCGCCGCGGCGGCCGCCCACTGCTTCTTCAGGTGCTCGGTGGGCGCGACGACGGTGATCTGCTGGACGACGTGGTGGTGCAGCAGCCACGACGCCAGGGTGAGCGCGAAGGTGGTCTTGCCCGCGCCGGGCGTGGCCACGGCGAGGAAGTCGCGGGGCTGCTCCTGGAGGTACTTGTCCATGGCGGCCTGCTGCCAGGCGCGCAGCTTGTTGGCGGTACCCCAGGGGGCGCGGCCGGGGAAGGCCGGTGAGAGGTGATGGGAGGCGGTAGTAGTCACGGTCTCCGATTCGGGCTCTCGGACGCGGGGGCGCGCACCGGGGGTGCGCGCCACGACAACCGGGCCACCCTACCGGGGGCCCGGAGCCCGTCCGGGCCGGACGGCGCCGTGACCTCGGGGACTGCGACGGGGGTCACACGGTGAGCGCGGCCAGCCGCTCAGCGATGGCCTTCACCTCGTCCTCCCGCCCTGTGGCGACGTCGATCACGAGCTGCTCCGCCGCATCGATGTCGGGGCGGAGGTCCACGCCGTTCATGGCCAGGAACGTCACGCAGGAAAGCCAGGCCGTGCGCTTGTTGCCGTCGAAGAACGGGTGGTTGACGGCCAGGGACTGGAGCAGGGCTGCCGCCTTCTCCAGGACCCCGGGGTAGGCCTCCTGGCCGAACATGGCGGCCGAGGGCCGGTGGACGGCCGACTCGAGCAGCCCCGCGTCCCGAACCACCACGTCCTGGTCGTCGATCGCGTACCCGGCGATCGCCAGGACGTCCTCGGCGGAGAGGTAGACGCAGGTCACTTGAGCCGCTCCAGCAGTTCATGCCACTTGGCCGCCTGCTCCTTGGCCGTCTTGCGCACGATGACTTCCTGCGCGGTGCGCGCCAGGTAGTCGTCGACCGCCTTCAGCACTATCGCGTGCATGCTGGCACCCTCGGCCTCGGCGCGCCGCTTCAGAGCATCGGTCTGGTCGTCACGAAGACGCAGGTTCATAGCCATACCAGAATGGTACTACCGATGGGGTCGTTCTGGTACCACGTACGCCGGGCCGCGGCTACCGCGCGCCGGGCGCCGCCCGCACCCGAGCCGCCACCCACGCCCCCAGCAGCGCGACGCCCGCCATCGGCAGGAAGACAGCCGCGAAGGCCACGGGGTGCGAGCCGGCGGCGGCTCCGCCGACCGCCCCGTGCCCCGCCGCGACGGACCCGCCGCCCAGGGCGGCGAAGGCGGCCCCTCCCGCCGCGAGCAGCAGCACGTTCGACAGCCCGTCGGAGATCTGGAGCGCGGCCGAGTTGCTCCCGGCCTCCTCCGGCGCGGACAGCTTCAGCAGCAGCACGCTCGCGGAGGAGATCACCAGCCCCATGCCGAGGCAGCCGAAGCCCCAGGCCACACCGACGGTCCACACCGGCACCGCGGGGATCAGCACGCTCGGCACCACCGCGATCGCCGCCGCCACCATCACCATGCCCAGCACCATCAGCCGCTCCCGGTACGGCTCCACGGCGGGCCGCGACTGGACGAACGACCCGAGCGCCCACGCCGCGCCGCCCACCGCGAGCGACATGCCGGCCATCGTCGGGCTCAGCCCCCGCTCGGTGACGAGCATCAGCGGGATGAACGACTCCGACGCGATGAACGCCCCCGCCGCGAGCCCCCGCAGCAGCACCACGGACGGCAAGCCGCGGGCCGCCCGGAACGTGCCGCGCGGCAGCAGCCCCAGCGCCGCCGGGACCATCAGCGCTGCGCCCACCAGGGCCGGGGCTGCGGAGATCCACCGGAGGTCCTGCCCGGCGTACTGGAGGAGGCCCGCACCGAGCGAGATCCCGAGCGCCAGCCGCAGCCGCCGCCCGTCGAACGCGGCCGTCGGCGCGTCCGGGTCGGCGGGCCCCGACGCCCGGCTGCGGATGGCGGGCAGCGCGAGCGCCAGCGGCAGCAGCACCAGCACGGGGATGCCGAGGAAGACCCACCGCCACCCCAGGTGCTCGGTGACCGTCCCGGCGGCCAGCGGGCCGACGACCGACGGGATCACCCAGCTCGCCGCGAACGCCGCCATGATCGAGGGCCGCAGCCTCTCCTCGTACGCGCGGCTCACCACCACGTACAGCGCGACGATCAGCAGGCCGCCACCGAACCCCTGCACGGCCCGCCCGGCGATGAACAGCCACATCGCCCCGGCGGTCCCGGACAGCGCCAGGCCGGCGCCGAACGCCACGATGCCGGTGGCCAGCGCCGCCAGCGGCCCGTCGCGGTCGGCCCACTGCCCGGCCAGCACCATGCCGAACAGGCTCGTGGTGAAGAACGCGGAGAACGCGAAGGCGTACAGCGGCACCCCGTCGAGCTCCCGCGCCGCGACCGGCATCGCCGTCCCCACGGCGGTCGCCTCGAACGCGATCAGCAGCACGACGGAGACGATGCCGACGGTCAGCGCCCGGTGCTCCCGGTCCAGCACACTTCCGCCGCCCCCTTTCCCCACGGAGGGAAGGGGGGCGGCGGGTTCAGCGGCGGTGTCGGGGGGCTCAGGGGCACTCATACCGTCCAGAGTAAGGGGCGTAGACCCGTATAGCCCCTGAGAATGGTCGGACCCGGGCTCAGCCCTTGGTCGTACGCCTCCGGCCCCGCGGCTCACCCGTCACAGGCCCGCCGCAACTCCGCGATGTCGATCTTCTTCATCTGCATCATGGCCTCGGCGGCACGCTTCGCCTTCTCCGGGTCGGGGTCGGTCATCATCTCGTCGAGGATGCGGGGGCTCACCTGCCACGACACCCCGTACCTGTCCTTGAGCCAGCCGCAGGGCCCCTCCTCACCGCCCTCGCAGAGCCGCGACCAGTAGTAGTCGACCTCCTCCTGGTCCTCGCACACCACGGACAGCGAGATCGCCTCGTTGAACGTGAACTGCGGACCGCCGTTCAGGGCGATGAACTGCTGGCCGTCCAACTCGAACTCGACGGTCATCACCGTCCCCGCCTGCTGCGGGGTCCCTTCCGGGTACCGGCTGGTCCTCAGGACGCGCGAGTCCTTGAAGATCGCGATGTAGTGCTGGGCCGCCTCCTCCGCCTCGGTGTCGAACCACAGGCACGGCGTGATCTTCTGCTGCATGGCGGGACTCCTTCCGTCCGTGTCCCTTCAGTCGAGTAGACCGGCGGCGCCCGCGAAACTCATCGCCCGCCGCGCCGCGCCGTGCTGCGCTGAGCCCCGCCCACCCACCGGCGGAGGCCACCGACGCCACCGCCGGCCGGGCCGCATCCCGCCCTCGCGGGCTGCCGCACTCACGCAACGGACGCTGGCGGCTGATCGGGCACGGCCGGCGCGTTGGTGCAGCCCAGGGCCTTGACCATGACCTGAGCGGAGTGGAGGAGGTGCGCGAAGTGCACCCGGGGGTCGCGGTCACGGGTGAGGCCGTCGGTGAGCATGCCGATGACCGGAGCCCGGTCCGCCTGCTCGGCCGGGGCATCCGCCATCCGACAGCGGATGATGACCCAGTAGGCCGTCGGATCCCAGGAATACGGTCGGGACAGCAGGACATCGTCATTCACGGGGACGATGCCGCGCTCGTCGCTCTTCTGGTAGAAGTCAAAGCCGGCATAGGACGAGCCGTACGACAGGCTGAGCACACCGGCATCGGGTTCCTGCTGCTTCCTCACCGAGCACATGGTCGCGAAGTCGGTGCTCCCCCAGCCTGACTTCTCCGGGCTCCAGGCACGCAGGTTCCCCTGCACGAGAGTGCGAGCCTCGTCGACGCTCTTCTGCGACCTCCATCGGAGCGACTTCGAGGCCGTCTGACCCTCGACCCATGCGACGGCAGCGTCACCGAGCAGTTGCTCACACGTTCTCGGACCCCCGCTGGGGCTTCCCCCTGCCTTAGAACCAGGTTCCGATGTACAACCGGCGACAGCCACAAGCAGGGCCAGCACCACCACGCTCTTGATCCTTCTCATCGTCACCATCCCCGCGCGTTGTCGGTGTCGGCGTTCTGAGCGCCTTCGCCGTACCTTCCTTCAGCGGCCGCCATGAGGTCGCTCACCTCACTGCGGGGCATCCCGCGCGCCTCCGCCCAGTTGAGCAGTGGTGTCGCGGCCCGCTTCTCCCCCGCTTCCCGAGCTGCGTCGAGTCCGTCAATGGCCTGCTGGCTGTTGTCGAACTTGTTGTCCTGCAACCACTGCATCGTCTCGGTCTCGACCTGGGTCTCGACCGCGCCGCCCACCGTCTCGATGGCGATGGGGATGAGGATGGCGCCGACGCCGGTACCCGTGACGAGCGCCGCCCCGACGCCAACGCCGGCGCCGACCAGGGCGGAGGTGGCGTAGCCGCGCCACGCGGCCTGCTTCTCCAGTTCGAGGTTCCGCTGCTCGGCCTCCTCGGCGAACTCCTTACCGATGGCTTCCGAGCGGACCTCGTCGAGGAAGCCATGCAGATAGACGCTCCGCAGGCCCACGTGGCGGGCGGAGGCCAC
Organism: Streptomyces sp. CC53; assembly: GCF_001865245.1. Lineage (GTDB taxonomy): Bacteria > Actinomycetota > Actinomycetes > Streptomycetales > Streptomycetaceae > Streptomyces. Next base: position 5,929 of record NZ_MKXB01000209.1, read on the forward strand.
GTCGTCGCCGTGGGCGGCCATCGCGCTGGTTCCGTACACCTGCTGCGCGACGGACACCGTCTCGTACGCCTCCCGGTCGGAGGCCAGCGCACGGAGGAAGGCTGTGCTGTCGGCGCGGTCGAAGTCACGGAGGTGGTGCCGGTCGGCCCCGTAGAGAGCGTCGCGGCCGATGGCCTCACCGCTGCCGCCGAAGTTGTCCATGGAGTACGTGAGGCTGTCGATGTGGCCGGCCGCCATCCTTGCGAGGCTCCCGCGGATGCCGTCGTGCGCGTCGATCTCGCTCGACGACCGGTAGTGCTCCACGAGCCGTTCCATCAGCTCCGTCCGCTCGTTGCGGGCCACGACCTGCTCCTGAGTCCGCGTCGGGGGCACAGACGGCGACCCGTCGTCGTAGGCGAATCCCAGTGTCGCCGACTCCAGGGCATGCCCGAGGAACTCGTAGCCGGCGATCTGCCGGTCGAAGCCCAGTGGCCACGCCCGGTTGTCCTTCTCGTCCTGCCCCGTCCCCAGCAGGTAGTCGAGGTTGTCGACCCTCTTGGGACCATCCTCGTCCCCGCCTCCGGTGTGGTCGCCGAAGAACCTGAGCGCTGCCTCCGGGTTGTGGCCGAGCGCCTCCAGGAAGCCGTTGAAGGGATCGTTGGCCTTGCCGGACGGGTCGTACGGATAGGCGAGACGGTGGGGGACGACAGTGGACGAGGACCAGAGCTCGTACGGGCCGCCCCGCTTCCCGCTGTCCCGTTCGAATTCGATGAGCTTCTCGCCGTACGAGGTGAGGAAGTCGGTACCCCACGTACCCTTGGTCATCAGGCTGCTCACGAGTTGGAAGCCGTACGGCCCTCCGGGGCGGAGCCGCTCGTCGCCCGACGCGAGGACGCCCGCCTTCCACTCGTTCATGGCCGGGGAGTCCACGTGTGTGGCCGCGGCCAGGGTCAGGCTCAGGTTTTCCTGCACCGTGGCCAGGATCGTCCCGCGCTCGCCGTCGGGCAGGAAGCTCTGCCGGGGGTCGGCAAGGTCCTGCCAGAATCTGAGAGTGCCCTCGGCGCCCAGTCCCGTCGCGAAACGTTCGGCGAAGGCGGGGTTGTCGCGCTGGTACTCCATGACCGCGTTGAACCGGCGCAGCTCCGCCTCCGTCAGCGCGTCTCCCTTGCGGGCGAGGCCGACGAGCAGGTCGGCGTCCTGCCTGCCCTGATGCCGGTCCGCGTCCTGAAGGCTCCTGTGGCCGGTCTCGTCGAAGTCGTGGGCGCTCTCGGCATGGCCTCGCAGCGCACGAGTCGCGATCCGGTCGACCTCGTTGGCCGCGGCGAGGATGGAGCCGACCTCGGCCGCAGCCGCGTCAACATCCTCCTGGGTCGCCGAGGTGTGGGTGGAGTTGTCCGGTAGCTTGCGGGAGACCGGGTGTGCACCACCTGCGTCGTCAAACCTGACGTGCTTCGCCGACCACTTGTCGACGGCGGCCACAAGGTCGCGGTGGTGCTTGGCGAGTGCGGTGTGCGCGTCACGCAGGACGGCGTGGATGCTGCGGGCCTCGGTGACGATGTCGGTGAACTGGCGTGCCGTCGTGACGGTGAACGCCTTGGTGACCGCAGCGTTGTCGCCCTGCCAGTCGGCGCCTTCGGCCCTGGCGGCGAAGTCGGCGGCGTTGACGTCGTCCCCGCCTTGCGCGAGGGCGGCAAGTTTGCGGACCATCTGCTCCCAGTCTTCGACCGCCGCCTTGAGTTTGCCGAGGCGCAGGTCGTGCAGTTCCCGCAGGGTGATCATGGTTCTGTATGGCTCCCGCTCACTTGATCGCGTCCCAGACACGCGACACGGAGAAGTCCGTCACTATCTTCTGCTCGTCCTCCGCATGTGCGGACCGCGAGTAGTCGAGGTGGTTCGAGATGTGGGCGCAGGCGTCCATGAGGGTGGAGAGTTTGGTGATCCACGCATCGTGTACGGCATACAAGGCGCTGCCCATGTCCACCCCGTCGGCGGTGAGTTCGGTGGCAGCTCCGGCTGTGGCCGCCCGCGCGTGGTCGCCATCTCGGGCCACCCTTTCCCGAAGCTGCCTGGCCAGGTCACCCAGCCCTCCGAGCACTTGGTCGCGGACCACGAGATCGGCCCCGTCGACGGTCGAACCGCCCTGTGACGCCATCTGGTTGAGTCGCATGCGCGAGGCGGCCTCCCCCTTGGCCCGTTCCCATTCGTCCCACACCACGGACGCCTCCCCCGGCGGCAGTTCGACGTAGCAGAGCGCTACTCCCCGACGCGTGAACGCTAACGCGTTGCGCAATCGATGTGCCAACGGTGCTTGCAGTTCAGCGTGTTGGCTGTGATCCAGCGGTCGGGCCGACTGCCCGGCCACCCCGCACGGCGGCGGGTCCCGTCCGCCGCCGTGGCGTGGGTGTGCCCGCGGGTCGAGGAGTCGGACGCTGCTCGCCCGGATCTCGACGGCGAAAGACCAGCCCGTGCCCACTCGCCGATGGCACGGCGGCCCGCTGCCGTCGCCGGGGAGAGGAAGCCACAGGATGGAACCGAGTCCGGCAGCATGCGCCCCGATGCCCTCTCGCACGTGGCGGTGGCCCTGCTCACGGCCTTTTGGAGCGGGCTCGCGTTCGTCTGGTGGTTCTCCCTCTCGCCCCTCTTCGAGCAGGGCCCGTGCGGCACGCGGTACGGGGGCGCACCGTGCCCCACCGGAACAGGTGGGCGGATCACGCCCTGGTGGTCGTGGCTCCCCTTCTGATGCTCACGACCGGTGTCTACAACCACATGGTCTATGGTCCCGAGCGGCGGGGCCACGAGATGTACAGGCTCGTGCTGCTGGGCGTGCCGCTCGTCGGGCTCGCCCGGCTGCTCCAGGCGGACGACTCCGGCTTCTGCACCGCGGCCGGAGCGGTGGCGTACGGGCCGCGGCCGTCACCGTGGTGGTGTGGACGGCACGGGCCATCGGTCTGCGCGGGACGTTCTGGCTCATGCGGACAGAGCGGATGGCCGTGCTGGGTGCGGACCCCGCCTCACGGGTCCTGTCCCCTCTGCGGAACGCGGCGTTCCTCGCCGCGAACACGGCGGGTGGCCTCGCCGGCTTCCGGGCCGCGTACGCCTTCCTGGGGTGAGGGAGCAGCAGCCGGGCGCGCAGGGCGTGGTCTCGGCCGCCACCGGCCCGGCGCCGGGGCGGCACGAGCTGGGGTGCAGCGACGAGCGCCGCGCTCCCTACGACGTCACCACCGCCGCCTGCGGGCGGATGGGGAGGCGGTTGACGGGGCGGCCGGTGGCGGCGCGGACGGCGGAGGCCACGGCTGCCGGGGTGGTGACGACCGGGACGGCGCTGGCGGGCTTGGCGCCGAACGGGGCCACCACGTCGCGTTCCTCGACCAGGCGGACGATGCGGATCGCCGGGGCGTCCAGGGCCGTCGGCAGGGCGTAGCCCGTCAGGTCGGGGTGGCGGACCAGGCCGCGGGGGGTGCGGAGGTTCTCCGTGAGGGCCGCACCGAGTCCCTGGGTGACCCCGGCCTCGATGCGGGTGGCCAGCTGCGCCGGGTTGAGGACGCGGCCCACGTCCTGGGCCACCGCGAGTTCCACGACGCGGACGCTGCCCAGTTCGACGTCCACGTCGACCACCGCGCGGACGGCGCAGAAGGCGAGGCCCACGAAGGCGTCGCCCTGGCCGGTCTCGTCCAGGGGTTCCGTGGGGTGGGGGCGGCACTGGGCGGTGGCCCAGAGTTCCTTGCCCTCCAGGGCCTCGGCGACCGTGGTGGACAGCACGCCGTCGTAGGAGGTGATCTTGCCGTCGGCGATCTGGAGGAGTTCGGTGGACATGCCGAACGTGTGGGCCAGCGGCTGGAGCAGCTGGGTGCGGACCATCTTCGCGGCGCGTTCCACCGCCCCGCCCGACACCCAGGTGTGGCGGCCGTGCGCGGCGGCGCCCGCCGGGGGCTGGTCGGTGTCGACCGGCGCCACGTGGACCTCCTCCACGCCCAGGACGTCCTGGACGATCTGGCGGGCGAGGGTGGAGAACCCCTGGCCGGTCTCCACGGCGGCGCACAGGACCGTGGCGACGCCGTCGTGGACGCGGACCGTGGCCGTGGACACCTCGTCGGTGCCCTCCGCGCCCAGCATGTGCACCATGCCCAGCGCGTAGCCGACGCCCCGCCGGACCGCGCTCGGCTCGCCCGCGCCCTCCGGGCCGCCGGGCAACAGCCAGTCGTCGGCGGGGGTGTCCCGGGGCAGCGGCGGCAGGGGTTCGTCCCGCACGGCGGCGAGGAGGTCGGCGACGGGTGCCGGGCACGTCACCGTCTGGCCGGTGGGCAGCAGGTCGCCGGTGGCCAGGACGTTGCGCATGCGCAGCTCCGCCGGGTCCAGGCCCAGCTTCGCGGCCAGCTTGTCCATCTGGCCCTCGTAGGCGGCGCACACCTGCATCGCGCCCTCGCCCCGCACGTGGCCGGACGGCGGGTTGTTGGTGCGGACCGCCCACCCCTCGACGAAGGCGTGCGGCACCACGTAGGGGCCGCAGGCGAAGGCGACCGCCGCGGCCAGGGAGTCCGACGACGCCTCCGCGTACGCGCCGGCGTCCAGCAGGATCTGCGCCTCCACCTTCACCAGGCGGCCTTCGGCGTCCGCGTGGTGGCGGTAGCGCAGCAGGGTCGGGTGGCGGTGGGCGTGGCCCAGGAACGACTCCTCGCGGGTCGCGGTGAGCTTGACGGGGGCGCCGGTGCGCAGGGCGAGGAGGCCGAGCGGGATCTGGAAGCCGGGGTCCTCGCGGTCGCCCGTCGCGCCCGGCACACCCGTCACGACGATCTTGACCTGCTCGGGGGGCAGCCCGTAGCAGGCGGCGGCCAGGTCGCGGTCGGTGTGCGGGTCGGTGGACGCGGTGTAGATCTCCACGCCGCCGTCGGGCCTGGGCACGGCGAGGGCGGCCTCGGCGCCGATCGGTGCGGGGTCCTGGCGGCCGATGCGGTACAGGCCCTCGACGATCACCTCGCCGGTCGCGGCGGGGTCGCCGTAGCGCAGCGGGATGTGGCGGATCAGGTTGCCGTCGGGGTGCAGCGGCGGTGCGGAGAACGCCTGCTCCGGGTCGGTGACCGGGTCGAGGAGTTCGTAGTCGACGATGATCGCGGCGGCGGCGAGCCTGGCCGTGTCCGGGTGGTCCGCGGCGACCGCGGCGATCGCCTCGCCGTGGTGGCGGACGGTGTCGGAGGCGAAGACCGGCCGGTCGGCGATGGTACGGCCGTAGGCGCTGTCGCCCGGCACGTCGGCGTGGGTGACGACGGCCCGCACCCCGGGCATGGCGGCGGCGGCCGACGTGTCGATGGAGCGGATGCGGGCGTGGGCGTGCGGTGAGCGCAGGATCGCCGCCCACAGCAGGCCCTCCGCCCAGAGGTCGGCGGCGTACGGGAAGGTGCCTTCCGCCTTGGCGCGGGCGTCGGCCGACGGCAGCGACGCGCCCAGCCCGAGCACGGGCTGCTCCTGCTCCTGGTCCGGGTCCCGGTCCTGCCGGGGGGAGTCGACCGCCGGGATGGCGGTGGCCGCGTCGTTGCTCACGCCGTGCCTCCGTCGTGCGGGTGGGGAAGCTGGTGCGGGATGCGTACCTCGGGTGGCTGCTCGTCGCCGGCGCCGGAGGCCGCCCGGGCGGCGGCCCTGCGCTCGGCGACGACCTCCTGCACGGCGCGCAGGGCGCCCTGGTAGCCGGTGCAGCGGCACAGGTTGCCGGACAGGGCGCGGCGGGCCTCCACGTCGCTGGGGGCGTGGTTGCCCTCCAGCAGGTCGTGCAGGGTCATGGCCATGCCGGGGATGCAGAAGCCGCACTGGACGGCGCCGCAGCGGGCGAGGGCGCGCTGCACGTCGGAGGGCTCGCCGCGGGCGGCCAGGCCCTCGACAGTGCGGACCTCGCTGCCCGCGGCGGTGGCGGCGGGCACCAGGCAGGACGCGACGAGGCGGCCGTCGACCTGGACGTTGCAGGCGCCGCACTCGCCCTGCGAGCAGCCGTCCTTGGCGCCCGCGAGGCCGAGGCGCTCGCGCAGCACGTAGAGCAGGGACTCGCCGATCCAGGCGTCGCTGACGGGCCGGTCGGCGCCGTTGACCCGCAGCACGTAGGAGACGTGCGGGTGTTCGTCGCCGGCCGGGGCCGGGGACGGCGCGTCGGGCTGCTGGGGGGCGGCCTGCGGGAGCGCGTCGCCCGGTTCCGGGGCGGCCGGTGCGCCCTGCGGGGCCGGGGCGCCGGTCGGTACGGGGCCGTCCGGTCGTGCGTCCGCGTGGTGCGTGCCGGCGCCGTCCGGGTCTGCGGAGGCCCCGGCCGCGCCGGGTGTGCCGTCCTGCGGCGTTCCGCCGGTGTCCGGTGCGTGCTCCGGGCCCGTCGGCGCGCCTGGACCGGCGCCCTCGTCGGGGTCCGCCGCGCGGCCGTGCCCGCCGGTCGTCTCCAGGGCGGGGGCGCCCGGGTTGAACGGGGCGGCTCCCGGCGCCGTACCACCGGGCGGCACGGGAGAGCCGGCCGGGACGGCCGCCTCGGGGGCCGCCGCGGGGCCGGGGCCGGGTGCCGGTGGCGCGGGCGGTTCCGGCAGGTCGGCAGGGGCCGCCGCGCCGGGCGTGTCCGTGCCGCCGGCGG
>NZ_MKXB01000210.1 GCF_001865245.1 Streptomyces sp. CC53
GGGCCGGGCCCGGGGCGGCCGGTGCAGGGCCGGGCCCGGGGCGGCCGGTGCAGGGCCGGGGAGCGCGGCGGACCCGTGGAGAGCCGGGCCCCAAGGCTGCCCGCGGAGAAGTCAGGCCCAGGGGAGGCCCATCGGTGGGGTCAGGCCCGGGGGCGGCCCATGGCGCGGAAGGTCCATCCGGCGTCGCGCCACACGGCGGGGTCCAGGGCGTTCCGGCCGTCGAGGATGATCCGCTGGTTCACGACCTCGCCGAGCGCGGCGGGGTCGATCTCGCGGAACTCGCGCCACTCGGTCAGGTGCAGCACCACGTCGGCGCCGCGCACCGCCTCCAGTGCGCTGTCGGCGTAGCCGAGGGTGGGGAAGATCCGGCGGGCGTTGTCCATGCCCTTCGGGTCGTACACGGTGACCTGGCCGCCCTGGAGGTGGATCTGCCCGGCCACGTTCAGGGCGGGCGAGTCGCGCACGTCGTCGGAGTCGGGCTTGAAGGCGGCGCCCAGCACTGCGACGCGCTTGCCGAGGAAGGTGCCGTCGCCGAGGGCCTCGCGGGCCATGCCGACCATCTGGCCGCGGCGCCGCATGTTGATGGAGTCGATCTCCCGCAGGAAGGTCAGGGCCTGGTCGGCGCCGAGCTCGCCCGCGCGGGCCATGAAGGCGCGGATGTCCTTCGGCAGGCAGCCGCCGCCGAAGCCGATGCCGGCCCGCAGGAACTTCGCGCCGATGCGGTCGTCGTGCCCGATGGCCTCCGCCAGCTTCGCCACGTCGCCGCCGGCGGCCTCGCAGACCTCGGCCATGGCGTTGATGAAGGAGATCTTCGTGGCGAGGAAGGAGTTCGCGGCGGTCTTGACCAGCTCGGCGGTCGGGAAGTCCGTGACGACGAACGGCGAGCCCTCGCCGATGGGCGTCTCGTACACCTCGCGCAGGATCTTCTCGGCGCGCTCGCTCTCCACGCCGACGACGATCCGGTCCGGGTGCAGGGTGTCCTGCACGGCGAAGCCCTCGCGCAGGAACTCCGGGTTCCAGGCCAGTTCCACGTCGGCCCCGGCGGGGGCGCGGTCGGCGAGCAGACGCGAGAGGCGCTCGGCGCTGCCGACCGGCACGGTGGACTTGCCGACGACGAGACTGGGCTTGCGCAGGTGCGGCACCAGCGACCCGAAGGCCGCGTCGACGTACGTCATGTCGCAGCCGTACTCGCCGTGCCGCTGCGGCGTGTTCACGCACACGAAGTGGACGTCTCCGAACTCTCCGACCTCCTCCCAGGAGGTGGTGAACCGCAGCCGTCCCGTGGAACCCTCGATTCCGGCGACGTGCTTGCGCAGCAGGTCCTCCAGGCCGGGCTCGTACATGGGGACGCGCCCGGCGGCCAGCATCTCGATCTTCTGCGGCAGCACGTCGAGCCCGAGCACGTCGAAGCCGAGTTCCGCCATGGCCGCCGCATGGGTGGCGCCGAGGTAGCCGGTGCCGATCACGGTGATCTTCAGGGCCATGTGTGCTGCTCCTGTGCTGTGCGGGCGGGTGCGCCAGGCGAGCATAGCCGGGCCCCACCTGGGGCATTGTTCCGGCGGCGTGGGCCCTGTCAGCAAGCTCACGCGAGCGCCACATAGGCCCGGGCGCGGGGCGGGCACTAAAATCAGGGTTACTTAACGGTAGTTAGCACGTAGCTCAGGGGAGTGAGAGACAGATGGCGGGAACGCCTGACTTCGATCTGTACCGCCCGTCCGAGGAGCACGACATGCTCCGCGAGACCGTCCGCTCGCTCGCCGAGGCCAAGATCGCCCCGTACGCGGCGGCGGTCGACGAGGAAGCCCGCTTCCCGCAGGAGGCGCTCGACGCCCTGGTCGGCTCCGACCTGCACGCCGTCCACGTCCCGGAGAGCTACGGCGGCGCGGGCGCCGACGCCCTCGCCACGGTGATCGTCATCGAGGAGGTCGCCCGTGTCTGCGCCTCCTCGTCGCTGATCCCCGCGGTGAACAAGCTCGGTTCGCTCCCGGTCGTCCTGTCGGGCTCCGAGGAGCTGAAGCAGAAGTACCTGCGGCCGCTCGCCCAGGGCGACGCGATGTTCTCGTACTGCCTGTCGGAGCCGGACGCCGGCTCCGACGCCGCCGGCATGAAGACGAAGGCGGTCCGCGACGGCGACCACTACGTCCTCAACGGCGTGAAGCGCTGGATCACCAACGCGGGCGTGTCCGAGTACTACACAGTCATGGCGGTCACGGACCCGGAGAAGCGCTCCAAGGGCATCTCCGCCTTCGTGGTGGAGAAGTCCGACGAGGGCGTCTCCTTCGGCGCACCCGAGAAGAAGCTCGGCATCAAGGGCTCCCCGACGCGCGAGGTCTACCTCGACAACGTCCGCATCCCCGCCGACCGCATGATCGGCGAGGAGGGCACCGGCTTCGCCACCGCGATGAAGACCCTGGACCACACCCGCATCACCATCGCGGCGCAGGCCCTCGGCATCGCGCAGGGCGCCCTCGACTACGCCAAGGGCTACGTCAAGGAGCGCAAGCAGTTCGGCAAGCCCATCGCCGACTTCCAGGGCGTCCAGTTCATGCTGGCCGACATGGCGATGAAGCTGGAGGCCGCCCGCCAGCTCACGTACGCGGCCGCCGCGAAGTCGGAGCGCGTCGACGGCGACCTCACCTTCTTCGGCGCCGCCGCGAAGTGCTTCGCCTCGGACGCGGCGATGGAGATCACCACGGACGCGGTGCAGCTCCTCGGCGGCTACGGCTACACCCGCGACTACCCGGTCGAGCGCATGATGCGCGACGCGAAGATCACGCAGATCTACGAGGGCACGAACCAGGTCCAGCGGATCGTGATGGCCCGCAACCTGCCGTAGCCCCTCCGGGCCGCCCCGGCGGCGGCCCCGAAGGCCGCACGCGGCAACGCTCCGGTCCGCCCCGGCGCCGCGGGCGGGCCACCTGCCTCCGCTCGCCGCGGCGGCCACCGCCCCGCACCGACACCGCAGCCCCCGGCCCACGCCGGGGGCTGCTGCCGTACGCGGGTCGGGTGAGGGCCGGGGCCTACGTCACCGGCGCGCGCGGCCAGGGCGGAGGCGCCCGCCGTGCGGCCTTCCCGGCCCGGGCGCTTCCGCGTACGGGCATCCGGTACGGCTCGGCGCGGTTGACCTGCGCGTTCGATGCGGACGGCCCCCGAGATTTGAGTGACTTCTGAGGCGGAATTATGGCCTCCGCCACAGCGTGGGGTCGGTGCCCTTGATGGGGTGGTCTCGACCGAACGGGCACGGGGGTGCTCTGCCTGACCAGCAGGGAGTCCTCGTGTCCGCTGCAAGACCCATGGGGGAACAAGCATGTACACGGGAATCCTTTCCCGCACCGCTCTGCGCCGTACGACCGTGACCGTGGCGAGCGTCGCCGCGGCCGCCGTCTTCACCACCGCCGCCGCCCACGCGGCACCCGCGCGGAGCGCTGACAGCAAGCCGGCGACCGCGGCCGCACAGGCCGCCGCCGTCGTCGAGAAGGCCACCGGCACGGCCGACATCGTGCCCGCCGCGACCACGCCCGAGGGCTCGCTGCGCGCGGTCGTGGCCACGGAGGGCGGCGTGAACACCGTCACCGCCCCCGCCACCGCCCGGGGCGTCGTCGAAGCCTCGGCCGGGGACGCGGACACCGTGGGGATCGGCCTGCCCGACGTGGGCACGTCCTCCGCGACCGCCACCGGCAACGGCACGATCGTCTACTCGGGCGCGGACTCGGCCACCGACCTCGCGGTCCAGCCGACCGTCAACGGCGTCCGCTCCCTGGTCGTCATCAACAACGCCTCCGCCGCCAAGGAGTACCGCTTCGACCTCCACCTGCCGGCCGGCGCCGTGGCGGAGGAGCAGGAGGACGGAAGCGTCACCGTCAGCAGGGGCGAGGAGCTGCTGGGCACCTTCGACGCGCCCTGGGCCAAGGACGCCCGCGGCGCGGCGGTGCCGACGTCGTACCGCGTCGAGGGCGGGGCGCTCGTCCAGACGGTCGGGTTCGACGAGGACACCGCCTTCCCGGTGGTCGCCGACCCGAGCTGGTGGGACCAGACGAAGTTCATCGCCAAGTGCAGCGCCGCCGTCGCGGGCGTCCTGCTGACCTTCCTCCCGGCGGGGTCCAGCATCAAGGTCGCCCGCGCCGTCGCCCTGTTCAAGAAGTACGGTGCCAAGAAGACCGCCACGATCATCTGGCGCTTCGTCAACGGCAAGCGCGTCGGGTCGAAGGAGCGCGAGGCGGTCAAGGCGTTCATCGGCATCACTGCCATCTCCAACGCATGCCAGAAGTGAGGTGACTTCTTTGGGTGTCATCGAGAAGGTGGCCGTCGTGGCGCTGGCGGTCGAGGTCGCGGTGATGGTGCTGGCGCGGGTCGGCACCGAGCGGCGCCACTGGAGCCACTACAAGAAGCGCGGCCCGGTGCCCGACCGCCGCGACGACATCACGCACGCGTCCGGCGTGCTCTACGGGATCGCCGCGCTCGCGGTCGCCGCGGCGGCCTTCACGGTGCCGCTGGAGTGGTCCTTGTCGACCGTCGGGACGTTCGCGCTCTTCGGCGTGCTGCTCCCGGCGCTGGCCGCCAACTCGGTCATGGTCCTGGCGACCCGGGGCCGTCCCGACCGGGCGCCGCGCTGGTCGCAGGGGCTGGCCTACGCGGTGGCCGCGGGCGGCGGGCTGCTCTCGGTCGGCCTCGCCGTCTGACGCCCGCACCGGCGACCACCCGCGCCTGAGGGTCCGGGGCCTGCACGGCCCCGGACCCTCCCGGCTTCCCGGCGGGCCCGGTCAGCCCCGGCAGGTGCTGCCGGGGCTGCTGCGTGGCCGGCCTACCCGTGGCAGGCGCACGTGCAGGTGATGGCGAACCACGGCTCCTCGTCGGGGCCCGGGGCGTCGGAGTCGTACACCTCCATCGGACGGCAGACCTCGTGCTCGCCCCCCTCGCACTCCTGTGTCCGCCCGGACCGCCGGGAATCCGCGATGATCTGCTCCGTCGTCCGCGCCGCGTTCACCGTGTGCCTCCCAGTAGGTCGGACACGTCCGGCAGCGGCGGGAAGTACGGCGCGCAGGCGGGGCACGCGTACACGGCGAACCCCGGGCCACTGGCCTGGTGCACCTCGGACACCACCACCGGCTCCTCCGTGACCCGCTCGCACCGCACGCACAGCCGGACGGGACGCCGCCCGCCCCTCGGCACGCTCACCAGGCCGCCCCGGCGCCCTGCCCGTACGGGAACCCGGGGCGCGGGCCCCATCCCCAGGCGGGGCCGGACCGCGCGCTCCTCCCCTGCCGGGAAGACGCCCCGGCCGCACAGGCCGCCTTCCCTCGGCCGGAGACGGGCCGATCGATGGCATGCGCGGCGACCGGATGCCCTGTGGAACCGCCCTTCAGCAGGCCGAACAGCCGCGCGAGTAGCGCAGCGATAGGGTTTCGCATGTCCGAAGCTCCGTTCTTCGGTAGCCCCTGGGATTCGGCCCTTGCCCGGCCGCCCGGGGGCGCTTCTGTTGGCGCATCCACGTTAGCGCAGTTATCCACGGTTATCTACGGATGCACGGAGACCTGCGGTCACCCACGCTGGCGCCATGGACCTTGATCGCACCCGCCCTCTGTGGAGGCAGATCTCAGCGGAGATCATCCGGCGGATCCAGGACGGGACCTACCCGCCCGGCAGTCGCGTGCCTTCCACGCTGGAGATCGCCCAGGAGTTCGGTGTGGTGAACGCGACCGCGGCGAAGGCCATGCGGCACGTGCGGGAACAGGGGTGGACGCGGGGCGAGGTCGGGTTGGGAACGTTCGTCGCCGACCCGCTGCCGCCCGCCGAGTAGTCGCCCCCCTCCCCGAGGCGCCCGGCGTCACCGGCGCCGCTCGCCACGCCCTGCCGAAGCTCCTTCGAGGCTGGTGGCCGTGCCCCCGGGGCCCTTGCTGCGCAGACTAGGCACTTGTCAGGTGTGTCATGCCAAGACAGGTGACGTCAGCTGATGTCGCAGCTCGACTACGGTCGAGGTATGACTGTCGACCTCGAAGGACCCGAGCCGCTGTACGAGCAGATCGCAGACGAGCTCGGGCGGCGCATCGCCGAAGGCGTCTACGCGCCTCGCCGCCGGGTCCCCTCGGAGGCGGCCATCTGCGACGAGTTCGGCGTGTCCCGCCCGACCGCGCGGGCCGCCATCCAGCTCCTGGGCCGCCGGGGCCTGATCGTCACGGTCCGCGGGAAGGGCTCGTTCGTCACCGAGCAGTCGCCCAGCGAGTGATCGCCTGTCCGCAGCGCCCGCCGTCGCCCGCGCCGCACTTCCGGTCACCGGCGTACGGCAGGCGCTGCGGCCGGCCGGGAGGCGTCAGTGGCCCTCCGGATGTCGGCGCAGGAGGACGTTGCAGTCCGACACCGTGGTCATGTCGCCTCCAGCACGGGCCCGCCGCCGCAGCTCCGCCAACTCCGTGCAACCGGCGCAGCCCTGGACCGGTACGGGCTCCGGTTCCATGCCCAGCGGCAGTTGCACCGGCGGCGCCGGCCACCTCACGGGTTCTGTGGTCATCCTGCTCTCCGACCCCTTCTGCGGCTTGCGCGGTTTACGGGGCGAACGTAGGGCGCCGGGCCTGGCGGACTCCATGGGCTTGCATGTACTTGCACGCCAATCGGTTGGCGCCGACGCACTGTTGACGTGGTCTGCGCAGTACAGCGAGGCTGGTGCAAGCCCGAGCAAGCACCCACCTGAGGGAGCCCCGCCATGGCCGTGGAGTTCGTCGGGATCGACCCCGACACCGACCGGGACCACTGTCCTACCGTGTGGGCGGACACAGCGTCCCAGGAGATCCTGCTTCAAGGATGGAAGCCGAGCCCCGCGACGCTGGCTGCATGCGAGGCGAGCAGTCCCGCCAACGGCCCGGTGCCGGCCACCGAAGCCGTGGTCAGGATCCCGGCCAGGATGATCTCCATCCTCAGGGAGGCATGTGATGCCGTCGAGCGCGCCCAGCTTCGCTGATCTGCTGCTTCGCTGCCAACGGTCCGCGGTTCATCTGGAGTTGCGCGACTCCTACGCCCCGACGGACCGCTTCGAGGCATGGAAGCGGGGAGAGCGGATCGAGTGGGAGGACCGCCAGTCCTGGTGGCATCCCTACGATCAGCTGATCACCGACACCGTGAAGCGAGGCGTGGTCATCCGGCGGGCCCGCATCGTGTCCGAACCCGTCTCCGAGTACATCCGGTGGGAGCACTACGTCACTCGCGCCAATATCACGGCGGGCGAGGAGGTCCGCTGGCTGCCACGGCGTCGGGCCACCGCCATCGCCCTGCCGGGCAACGACTTCTGGCTGTTCGACGACAGCCTCCTCCGCGTGCACCACTTCTCCGGTGACGGAGCCGTGGTCGAGGACGAGATCACCGCCGATCCGGAGGCCGTGAAACTGTGCTCCACCGCATTCGAAGCGGTCTGGGAGCGTGCCGTCCCGCACCACCTGTACGCCATCTGACGAAGGCCGCTCCATGCCCCCGCACCCCTCTTCACACGTCCAGCGAGCCCGCGCGGAGATCGCCGGCCGTCTGCGCGAGATCCGGAAGGACGCGGGAATCACGGGGCGGGAGCTGGCCGCCCGATGCGGCTGGTCGGAGTCGAAGTCGTCCCGCATCGAGAACGCCCGGACCACGCCGTCCGACCAGGACATCCGCACGTGGTGCCGTGCCTGCGCCGCTGACGACCAGATCCCCGACCTGATCGCGGCGAACCGGCAGTCCGCCGACGCCCACGTGCAGTGGCGGCGGCTTCAGCGGACGGGCCTCAGGCGGCTGCAGGAGTCCGCGGGCGACCTGTACCGCCAGACCAGGGTGTTCCGTGTGTACGTATCCGATGTGATCCCCGGATTCCTCCAGACCCCGGGATACGCCACCGCTCTCCTGTCGTCCATCGCGGACTTCCGTGGGACTCCGGATGACGTGAGCGACGCCGTGGCAGCTCGCATGAAGCGCAACGTGGTGCTGAACGGCGGCGTACGCCGCTTCTCGTTCGTGCTGGAGGAGGCGGTTCTGCGGTACCGGTTGTGCAGTACCGAGACCATGGCGGCCCAGCTCGGGCATCTGCTCGGCGTCATGGACCTCCAGAACGTCGCCGTGGGCATCGTTCCGTTCTCGGCTCGGCGAACAATGTGGCCCATGCCGACCTTCACGATCTTCGATGACTCACGGGTGCACGCGGACACGCTGGAGGCCGCCTCCACCCTGACGCAGCCCAGCCAGGTGGACCTCTACGCAAGAGCGTTCGGTCGACTCTCGCAGGCAGCCTCCCGGGGAGCTGCGGCACGCTCGCTCATTTCGGACGCGCTGGCAGTACTCGACTGAGCGGCTCGGCGCGGGCTCTCGATGCACCGTCAAGTCCGCCCTCGACCTGCTTCAGGTCGGAGATGGAGCCCCGGGCGGGCATGGGGTGTGGTCGTCACCGCCGAGCCGAGGGCACGCGGGGCCCGCCGCCTGATGTACCGGCGGTCGCCGTACGGGCGTGCGGGGGGTGCGGGGGGCGCGGTCACCCGTGGGGGTGAGTTGTCCTCGGGCGCGTGGGGCGGGAGGGGCGGGGGCGCTATACAGGCGGGATGTCTGTAGGCATCGGCGTATGCGCCACCGACCACACACTTGAGTACCGCGGATTCCGGTTCGTCGCCCGCACGACGGACGGGGGGCAACGCGGGACGGAGCCCGTCGTGCTGCTCGGCGGGTCCTCGCAGGACCGGTTCTCCTGGCTGCGGTACGAGCGATGGCTGCTGCCGCACGGCGGCATGGTGACCCTGGACCTGCCCGGATACGGCGACGCCGATCCGCTGCCGGTGGAGCACGGCATGGACTTCCTCGGTGAAGCCGTGCGGCACGCCCTCGACGCGTTGGAGCTGCCGCGCGTGAACGTGTTCGGCGCCTGCTTCGGCGCCTCCATCGCCCTGCGGTTCGCGCAGCGGAACCCTGACCGGGTCGCGCGGCTGATGCTCGGCGGTACCGCCGTGCACACCTCGCCCGAGTACGTCGCGTCCGCGCACCGGTGGCGCCGCATGGCGGACGCCGGGCGGCTCGACGCGCTCGCCGAGGACCTCGTCGAGCAGTTCATGGCTCCGCCGGACCGCGGGGTGGTGCGGCGGCGGGCGGCCGTGGCGCGGCTGATGCGACAGCGGTTCGGGAGCATGACGGAGCGGCAGCTGACCATGGACGTCACGCACCACGAGCGGCTCCTGACCCACCCGTGGAGCGTGCCCGACCGGTCCGTCACCGCCCCGGTGCTGGTCTTCACCGGCGAGCACGACGTGCTGACGCCGCCCGCCGTGGGACGCAGCGTCGCCGCGGAGCTCGGCGGACTGTTCACCACCATCAGGGAGTCGGACCACCTGGTGCAGCTGGAGCGGGACGCCGAACTGGCCGATCTGATGGTTCGCTTCTTCACCGACCGGCCGCTCGGCGACCTCCCGTACCTGACCCCCGTCGAGCGCTGCGCGCCCGTGTAGCGTCAGCCGTCCAGTTCCTCCAGGGTCGCCGTGGACGGGCCGCGGCGGCCGGCCGCGTCCCGGGCGACCGCTTCCGCGTCGCGCAGGACACGGACCGCGTTGTGCCAGGTCAGCTTCGCGATGTCGGCGCGTGACCAGTGGCGTGCCAGGAGTTCCGCGACGAGGTTCGGGTAGCCCGCCACGTCGTCGAGACCGGCCGGGGTGAAGGCGGTGCCGTCGAAGTCGCCGCCGATGCCGACGTGGTCGACGCCCGCCGCCTCGCGCATGTGGTCGAGGTGGTCCGCGACGGTCGCCGCCGTGGCGACCGGGCGGGGGTGCGCCTGCTCGAACTCCGCGTGCAGGCGCATCGCCTCCGGCGTGGTGTCGAGGTGGTGGAAGCCGTGCGACCGCAGGTTCTCGTCCGCCCTCGCCGTCCATTCCACCGCCGCGGGCAGGATGAACTTCGGCACGAACGTCGCCATGGCCACGCCGCCGTTCGCGGGGAGGCGCTCCAGCACGTCGTCCGGGACGTTCCTCGGGTGGTCGCAGACCGCCCGGGAGGAGGAGTGCGAGAAGATCACCGGCGCTTCGGTGGCGTCCAGGGCGTCGCGCATCGTCGTCGCCGCCACGTGGGACAGGTCCACCAGCATGCCCAGGCGGTTCATCTCGCGGACCACCTCGCGGCCGAAGGCGGACAGGCCGCCGACCGCCGGGACGTCCGTCGCCGAGTCGGCCCACGCGATGTTGTCGTTGTGCGTGAGCGTCATGTAGCGCACGCCCAGGGCGTACAGGGCGCGCAGGGCGGCCAGCGACGCGTTGATGGAGTGGCCGCCCTCGGCGCCCTTCAGGGAGGCGATGCGGCCCTCCGCGCGGGCCCGCTCCATGTCGTCCGCCGTGCGGGCGGGCGCCAGCCGGTCCGCGTGGCGCGCCACGAGCCGGTCCACGCAGTCGATCTGCTCCAGCGTCGCGGTGACCGCGCGGTCCCCCGCGAAGTCGCTGCGGACGTACACCGACCAGAACTGGGCGCCGACGCCGCCCGCGCGGAGGCGGGCGAGGTCGGTGTGGAGGCGACCCGTCTGGTCCGCCGCGATGTCCAGCCGGCCGAGGTCGTAGCCGCCCTGGGTGCGCAGCGCCCACGGCAGGTCGTTGTGGCCGTCCACGACCGGGTGCTCGGCGAGCAGGCCGCGGGCCTCCGCGAGGCGGTCCGCCCGGGCCGTCACTGCGCGGAGCCGTACGACGCCGCGCCCTCGACCTTCGCCCGCAGGCGCTTGCCCTTCTCCGTGGCCTGGTCGTTGAGGTCCTGCTGGAACTCCTTCATCCGGGCGAGGAGGTCCGGGTCCTGGGCCGCGAGGATGCGGGCCGCGAGCAGGCCGGCGTTGCGGGCGCCCGCCACGGACACCGTGGCGACGGGGACGCCCGCCGGCATCTGGACGATCGACAGCAGGGAGTCCATGCCGTCCAGGTACTTCAGCGGCACCGGGACGCCGATGACGGGCAGCGGGGTGACCGAGGCGAGCATGCCGGGCAGGTGGGCCGCGCCGCCGGCGCCCGCGACGATCGCCTTGAGGCCGCGGTCGGCGGCCCGCTCGCCGTACGCGACCATCTCGCGGGGCATGCGGTGCGCGGAGACGACGTCGACCTCGTACGGGATCTCGAACTCGTCGAGCGCCTGGGCCGCGGCCTCCATGACGGGCCAGTCGGAGTCCGAGCCCATGACGATGCCGACGAGCGGGGCGGGTGCGTTACTCAACGATCGTTCCTCGCAGGTAGTCGGCGGCGTGGCGGGCGCGCTCCAGCACGTCGTCCAGGTCGTCGCCGTAGGTGTTGACGTGGCCCACCTTGCGGCCCGGCTTCACGTCCTTGCCGTACATGTGGATCTTGAGCTTGGGGTCCCGGGCCATGCAGTGCAGGTAGCCCTGGTACATGTCGGGGTAGTCGCCGCCGAGGACGTTCGCCATGACCGTCCAGGTCGCGCGGGGGCGCGGGTCGCCCAGCGGCAGGTCGAGGACCGCGCGGACGTGGTTGGCGAACTGCGAGGTGACCGCGCCGTCCTGGGTCCAGTGGCCGGAGTTGTGCGGGCGCATCGCCAGCTCGTTGACGAGGATCCGGCCGTCGCGGGTCTCGAACAGCTCGACGGCGAGGTGGCCCACCACGCCCAGCTCGCGGGCGATGCGCAGGGCCAGTTCCTGGGCCTCCACGGCCCGGGCCTCGGGGAGGTCCGGGGCGGGGGCGATGACGGTGTCGCAGACGCCGTCGACCTGCCGGGACTCCACGACGGGGTAGGCCACGGCCTGGCCGTGCGGGGAGCGGACGACGTTCGCCGCCAGCTCGCGCACGAAATCGACCTTCTCCTCCGCGAGGACGGGGACGCCCGCGAGGAACGGGGCGGCCGCCTCCTCCTCGGAGCGGACGAACCACACGCCCTTGCCGTCGTAGCCGCCGCGGACCGTCTTCAGGATGACCGGGAAGCCGCCGGCCTCCCGGGCGAACGCGGCCGCGTCGGCCGGGTCCGCGACGATGCGGTGGCGCGGGCTGGGCGCGCCGATCGCGTCGAGCTTCGCCCGCATCACGCCCTTGTCCTGGGCGTGCACCAACGCGTCGGGCCCCGGGCGGACGGGGATGCCGTCCGCTTCCAGGGCCCTGAGGTGCTCGGTGGGCACGTGCTCGTGATCGAACGTGATCACGTCGCACCCGCGCGCGAAGTCACGCAGCGTGTCCAGGTCGCGGTAGTCGCCGATGACGACATCGCTCACGACCTGGGCCGCGGAATCCTGGGGCGTGTCACTGAGGAGCTTGAATCTGATGCCGAGGGGGATGCCCGCCTCGTGGGTCATACGGGCGAGCTGACCGCCGCCGACCATGCCGACTACCGGGAACGTCACCCTTCCAGGGTATCGGGCGCCCGCACGGGACCCGTTAGGTACTCCTCCTCGTGCTCTCCCGGGGTTCCCCGGCGTTCCTCCTGAGCCCGCGCGTCACCCGGGTGGTGGTGGTTAGCATGACGGAGTTGACGCATTCGACCGGACGGGGCTGAAAGATCACGATGAGTGAGCGCGGCGTGCTGCGGGCGCGGCTTGACCGGCTACTCCGGGAGGTCGCCAAGTTCGGTCTGGTCGGCGGTGTGGGGCTGCTGGTCAACATGGCGGTGTTCAACCTGGTCCGGCACGCGACGGAGATCCCCGTCGTCCGGGCCAGTCTGATCGCGACCGTGGTGGCCATCGCGTGCAACTACGTGGGGTTCCGCTACTTCACGTACCGCGACCGGGACAAGACGGGGCGGACCCGTGAGATGACGCTGTTCCTGGTGTTCAGTGTGGTGGGCCTGGTGATCGAGAACGGGGTGCTCTACACCGCCACCTACGGGTTCGGCTGGGACACCCCGCTGCAGAACAACGTCTTCAAGTTCTCGGGGATCGCCGTGGCGACGCTGTTCCGGTTCTGGTCGTACCGGACGTGGGTGTTCCGTGCGCTGCCCGCGGCGGCGGAGCCCGCGGGCGGGGCCTCGGTGCAGGACCGGCCCGCCCTGGAGGACCCGGCCCCCGCGGCGGCGGGGCACGGCAGCCGGTAGGCGCGGCGGCCCCCCGGGCCGCCCGGCCGGTACCCGGCTCTCCCCCTCTGAGGGGCTCGTACCGCTGTGAGGGACTCGTGCCGCGCGTCCTGGCGGCCGCGTGACCGTGCGCCTCGCCTCGCCTCCGGGGAGGAGCGCCACCCCGGGCCCAGCCCCCGTCGGCTCTCGGCAGGGCGGCAGCGCCGCAGCGGGACCGGCCGTACGGTCCCGGGCGGTGCCGCCGGCACGGCCTCCGCGGGCGGCCCCGCCGGTGGGCGCGAACAGGTCGCGGGCGGGTACGGGGCTCGGCGGACGCCGGCCCGGCGCGGGGTGCCCGTGCCCCGGAGGCGCCGCCCGGCCTCCGCGGGTCAGCGGACGGGGCGGGTCGTCGGGGCCGGGGCGGGACTGCCGACCTCGCGGCTGAGGAAGAGGGCGAAGACCGCGGGCTTCAGCTGGACCAGCTCCAGGCGGCCGCCGTCGGCCTCGGCGAGGTCCCGGGCCACGGCCAGGCCGATACCCGTCGAGTTCCGGCCGCTGATGGCCCGCTCGAAGATCCTCGCGCCCAGATCGGCCGGGACGCCCGGGCCCTCGTCGGAGACCTCCACGACGGTCTGGTTGCCGGTGACGCGGGTGCGCAGGGCGACGGTGCCGCCGCCGTGCATGAGGGAGTTCTCGATCAGCGCGGCCAGCACCTGGGCGACCGCGCCCGGCGTGCCGACGGCCCGCATGCCGGTCTTCCCGGACCGTACGAGCGCTCGGCCGGCGCTGCGGTAGGCGGGCCGCCACTCGTCGATCTGCTGCTTGACGACCTCGTCGACGTCGAAGGCGACGGCGGAGCCCGTACGGGGGTCGCGGGAGTTCGTCAGCAGCCGCTGGACGACGTCGGTGAGCCGCTCCACCTGGGCGAGGGCGGCGTGTGCCTCCTCCTGGACCGTCTCGGGGTCGTCGGTGACCGCGATCTCCTCCAGCCGCATGGACAGGGCGGTCAGCGGAGTGCGGAGCTGGTGCGAGGCGTCGGCGGCGAGCCTCCGCTCGGCGGTGAGCATCCGCCCGATGCGCTCCGCGGACGCGTCCAGCACGTCGGCGACCCGGTCCAGCTCGGGCACGCCGTACCGCTTGTGGCGGGGCCTGGGGTCGCCGGAGCCGAGCCGTTCCGCGGTCTCGGCGAGGTCGGTGAGCGGCGCGGCGAGCCGGTTGCCCTGCCGTACGGCGAGGAGGACGGCGGTGATCACGGCGAGCAGCGCGACGGCGCCGATGATCAGCAGGGTGCGGCCCACCTCGCGCAGGACGCCGGACCGGGACTCCTCCACGGTGACCTTCTCGCCGTGCTCCCCTATGGCGGTGCCGCGGATGACGCTGCCGTCGGGGCGGGAACCCACCTCGATGGGGGGCTCGCCGGGGATCTCGATGCGGGCGTACCGCTCGGCGCCGCTCTGGTCGGCGAGGATGTCCGGGTCGACGGGCTCGCCGCCGATGAGCCGGCTGTCGACGATGCTGGCGAGGCGCACCGCCTCGGAGTCGACGCTCTCCTGGGCGCTGCTGCTGATGGTGCGGGTCTCCACGATGACGAGGGAGACGCCGAAGAGGGCGATGACCACCAGCACGACGGCGAGGGTGGAGTTGATGAGCCGACGGCGCACGGCGGGGCTCTAGCTCTTCTCGAAGCGGAAGCCGACGCCGCGGACGGTCGCGATGTAGCGGGGGTTGGCCGCGTCGTCGCCGAGCTTCTTGCGGAGCCAGGAGATGTGCATGTCGAGGGTCTTGGTGGAGGACCACCAGGTGGTGTCCCAGACCTCGCGCATGAGCTGGTCGCGGGTGACCACGCGGCCGGCGTCGCGGACGAGGACCCGCAGCAGGTCGAACTCCTTCGCGGTGAGCTGGAGTTCTTCGTCGCCCATCCAGGCGCGGTGCGACTCGACGTCGATGCGGACGCCGTGCGTGGCGGGCTGGGCGGCGGGCTCGGCCGCGCCGCGCCGCAGCAGGGCGCGGACCCGGGCGAGCAGCTCGGCGAGGCGGAACGGCTTGGTGACGTAGTCGTCGGCGCCCGCGTCGAGCCCGACGACGGTGTCGACCTCGTCGGCGCGGGCGGTCAGGACGAGGATCGGCAGCGTGTGCCCCTCGGCGCGCAGCCTGCGGCATACCTCCAGGCCGTCCATGCCCGGCAGCCCCAGGTCGAGGACGATCAGGTCGATCCCGCCGCGCAGGCCCGCTTCGAGCGCGCCGGGCCCGTCCTCACGGACCTCGACCTCGTACCCCTCCCGCCGCAGCGCGCGGGCCAGCGGTTCCGAGATGGATGCGTCGTCCTCGGAGAGCAGTACTCGGGTCATGGGGTGATGGTAGTCCGCGGGGTGCGCCGTCCGTGAGGAGACGGAAGCAAGATCATCGAGACCTGCGGTCACGGGGGCTCATTCAGCGGATGACCTTTGAACGTGCGCACACGGTTCCATGATCGCCTGTGATCCATCTCTCAAGTCCTTCCATTTCCCTCTGTGTCATGGCGTATGGTGGCGAGACGCTTGTTGCGGTAATCGGGGACCTTTGGCGCCATCGCTCATCTGATGCGGCAAGGGTCTCTTTTTCTGCGCGGCGTACGCATCCGAAGGACCAACCAGTTGGCCGGACTCCGCCCCCCGTGAGAGGTGCGGCGGGGTATGGATCCCGGAACGGCTACCCCGAACCGGTGCCGGCCACCCCCCACGCGGGCGCCCGCGGCCCGACCGGCCGCACGCGTCCCGAGACAACAAGGATCTTGACCATGGCGTCCAGCCTGACGAAGGACTCGGCGGGCCTCCCCGCCCACGAGAGGACCCTTCTCGGCCACCCCCGCGGCCTGGCTTTCCTCTTCATGACCGAGATGTGGGAGCGCTACAGCTACTACGGCATGCGCGCCCTGCTCGTGCTGTACCTGTCGGCCAAGGCCGCCGACGGCGGTCTCGGCTTCGAGGACGCGACGGCCATCGCGATCTACTCCGTCTACAACGCGATGGTGTACCTGCTCGCCCTGCCGGGCGGCTGGTTCGGCGACCGCGTCTGGGGCGCCCGCAAGACGGTCGCGGTCGCCGGCACGATCATCATGATCGGCCACTTCTTGCTCGCGGTGCCCCTGGAGGCGTCGTTCTTCGCCGGCCTCGCGTTCATCGCGGCCGGCTCCGGCCTGCTGAAGGCCAACATCTCGACGATGGTCGGCCACCTGTACCGGGACAAGAACGACCCGCGCCGGGACGGCGGCTTCACGATCTTCTACATGGGCATCAACCTGGGTGCCTTCGTCGCGCCCCTCACCATCGGCCTCGTCGGCCAGACGGTGAACTGGCACCTGGGCTTCGCCATGGCCGGTGTCGGCATGGCCCTCGGCCTGCTCTTCTACTTCCTCGGCTTCCGCAGCCTCGCGCCCGCGTCGAGCATGGTGCCGGCCCCGCTGTCCGCCGCCGAGCGCACCGGCCTCGTCAAGAAGGCCCTGATCTGGCTGGCCGTCGCCGGCGCCGCGTACGCCCTGGTCGGCCTGGCCGGCGTGTTCACGATCGACTGGGTGCTGTGGCCGCTGACCGTCCTGGGCCTCGCCCTGCCGACGTACTACCTGGTCAAGGTGCGGCGCGACCGCGACCTGGAGCCGGTGGAGCGGTCCCGGATGTCGGCGTACGCCTGGTTCTTCGTGGCCGCCGCCGCGTTCTGGGCGATCTACGACCAGACCGGCTCCACGCTCAGCCTCTTCGCGAAGAACAACACCGAGAACACCCTGTTCGGCTTCGACTTCCCGTCGAGCTGGTTCCAGTCGCTGAACCCGCTGTACGTGATGGCGCTCGCGCCGGTCTTCGCCTGGCTGTGGGTGGCGCTGTCACGGCGCGGCAAGGAGCCGAGCACGCTCAGCAAGTTCGCGACCGGTCTGGTGATGATCGGCGGCTCCTTCTTCGTGATGATGCTGGCGCAGGCCGCGTCGTCGGGCGGCGTCAAGGTCACGCCGCTGTGGCTGTGCTCGGTGTACCTGATCCAGACGGTGGGCGAGCTGACCCTCTCCCCCGTCGGCCTGTCGCTGACGACGAAGCTGGCTCCGGCGAAGTACGCCTCCCAGATGATGGGCGTCTGGTTCCTCGCGGTGACCGCGGGCTCCTCCGTGATCTCGCTGCTGCAGCTCGTGGGCGCGCCCACGGACACCGCGTGGTGGTTCGCCAGCCAGGGCGCCGTCGCCGTGCTGGGCGGTTTCGCGATCTTCATGTTCCGCAAGAAGGTGCAGCCGCTGATGGGCGGCGTGCACTGACCTTCCGGTCGGCGCGCCCGGTCACCGGCGCACCCCGGCCTTCCGGTCCTCCCGGGGGCGCCGCACCGGCAGGGTGCGGCGCCCCCGGCGCGTCCGGGGCGGCGGGCCGCACGGCACGTCGCGCGGAAGGCGGGCACCGGATGCCGGGTCCGGCGCCGGGGCCGGACCGGCGCCGCTACCGGGGCGGCACATCCGCAGCGGGGCCGCCGCCCGGACGGCGGCCGTGCCGCTCCCGGCCGGCCTGCGGTGCTTCAGCGGCGGCGGGCGGGATGCCTATAGTGCAGCGACCCGGCGGGCAGGCGCCCGGGCGGGCCGTGCCAAGGGGGAGGGACCGATGTCGGACACCGTGCACGAGGCGGACTCGGCGGAGCAGGCACCGCGGAGACGCGGCCGCGGCGCCGGACGGCGGCCCCGGCGCGGCCGGCGGATCGCCGTCCTCGTCCTGGCCGCCGTCGTCCTGGGCTGCGCCGGCGCCGCCTGGTGGGCGTACCGCGGCCTGGACGCCAACATCAGCAGCGTGGACCTCGGCCGGGCGCTCGGCGACGACCGCCCGCAGAAGGCCCCGAGCGCCCTGGAGGCCACGAACCTGCTGGTCCTCGGCTCCGACTCGCGGGCCGGCGACAACGCGCAGCTCGACGGCGGCGCCGTCGGCGGCGCCCGGTCCGACACGGCGCTCGTGGTGCACGTCTCGGCGGACCGGTCGAAGGCGGTCGCCGTGTCCATCCCGCGCGACACGCTCGTGGACCGGCCGTCCTGCACCGGGGCAGGAGGCGGCGAAGTGGGTCCCGCATCGCGCGTGATGTTCAACTCGGTGTACTCGACGGGCGGCTCGGCGTGCGTCGTCAAGACGGTGGAGAAGATGTCCGGGGTGCGCATCGACCACCTGATGGAGATCGACTTCGCCGGGTTCAAGGACCTCGTCGACGAGCTGGGCGGCGTCACGGTCAAGGTCGAGGAGCCCATCCGGGACACCAAGGGCGGCTTCACCCTGGAGCCCGGGACGCACCGGCTGAACGGCACGGACTCGCTGAAGTTCGTCCGGACCCGGTACGGCTACCGGGACGGCAGCGACCTGGGGCGCATAGGGCTCCAGCAGCAGTTCCTCGTGGCGCTGCTGAAGGAGGTCAAGCAGCAGGACCTGCTGGGCAGCCCGGCAAAGGCGTACCGGATCGCGCAGTCCGCCACGAAGGCGCTGACGACGGACGAGGAGCTGGCGTCGTTGACCGCGCTCGCGGAGTTCGGGCGCAGCATGCAGGGCATCGACCCCGCGACGATGGACACGATCATGCTGCCGGTCGCCTACGACAAGGCCGACCCGAACCGGGTGGTGCCGGCGGAGCCGCAGGCGGGCGAGCTGTGGAAGGCGATCCGGGAGGACGCCCCGGTACCGGAGAGCGCCCGCACGTCCCCCGCCACGGCGGGCTGACGCCGACGACGATGCCCCGGGCCCGCACACGGACGTGCAGGGCCCGGGGCGCGCGCATGCCTGCCGGGTCCCGCGCGGTGCGCCCGTCCGGCGGACGGACGGCTGCACCTGCTGCACGGGAAGCCCGGCTCGTCGATGCTCCGGAGCCGCGGGACGCCGGTGCAAAGAGGTCTGGCGGAAGGGCGGTTGGGGAGTGCGCCCCCGGCGTTCCCCCAGGGCACGTGATACGTTCGATCACGGATTCGCCCCCCTGAAGGCGTGATCGACTGCGGCGCGCCTCCTCCACCGCGACGGGAGAACGCATGCGGCTCGAACGGCTCAACAGGGAGGCGCACGCGCACCTCCGCCTCAACCAGACGACGGACCTGTCGTACGCCGGAAGCACGCACCTGGTGGACCTGGCGGCCGTGGAGTTCGTGCAGGCCGCCGCCGACTTCCCCATCGTCTTCCTGGACGAGGACGGAATGACCCCGAAGGGCCTCCTCGGCCTCCAGGACGGGGTGAACTCCTTCGTCCGGGACGACGGCCGCTGGCGGGAACCGGCGTACGTACCGGGAGTCATACGGATGTTCCCCTTCCTGCTGAGCGACGACGGGGACGGCGACATCGGCGTGTACGTCGACCTCGACTTCACCGGCTGGGACACCACGCACGGCAAGCGCCTCTTCGAGGACGACGGCAGCGACGCCCCCTACCTGCACGAGGTGATGGAGTTCCTGCGCGGCGCGGTCGTGGAGGAGCGGCGCACCCGGGACTTCATGGGGGACCTGGAGCGCCTGGAGCTGCTGCGGCCCATGACGCTGACGTTCGAGCACCCGGAGCGCGCCTTCACCGTCGGCGACCTCTGGACGGTGGACGAGGACCGGCTCCAGGCGCTGCCCTACGGGGAGGTGGCGCTCCTCCACAGCAAGGGGTACCTGGCGTGCATCCACGCCCACCTGCTGTCCCTGCACCAGGGGACCAAGCTCCTCTACCGGCTGATGGGCGACTGATCCCGCTCCGCCCGAGGGCAGTGCACGGACCCTCCGCGTTCGTCCGGTTCCTTCACCCGGGCACCCCGCGGGCGGCCGCGCCTGCCATCATGGGCGGTCTCGCGCGACGGGCGCGCGGGGGCGAGGTGCATGGGGGTGCGATGGCGGCGGTGACCGGTACCGGGACGCGGATGACCTGGGGTGAGGCGCTCGCGAGGCTGCGGGGGGCGCAGAAGGCGGCCAAGGGGGTGTCGCTGTACTCGCGGTTCGTCAACCGGCCCGCGGGACGGGTGCTCGCCGCGACGTCCTACGCGGCCCGGCTCACCCCCAACCAGGTGACCCTGGTCAGCGCGGCCTTCAGCTTCGCCGCGGTGGCCGCCATCGCCCTGGCCCCGCCGTCGTGGGCGGCCGGGGTGCTCATATGGGCGGCGCTGGCCGTCGGGTTCGCCTTCGACTCCGCCGACGGGCAGCTGGCCCGGCTGCGCGGCGGTGGCAGCCCCGCCGGCGAGTGGCTGGACCACGTCGTCGACTGCGCGAAGACCACCGGACTGCACATCGCCGTGCTCATCGCCTTCTACCGGCACCCGCAGTTCTTCGGCGTCGAGGGGTCCGAGCTGTGGCTGCTGCTGCCGCTCGGCTTCCTGACGGCGGCGATCGTCACGTTCTTCGGCGGGCTGCTCACCGAGCAGCTCAAGCCCCGGCCGGCGCCGGGCAGCGCCCCGCCACCGCCGTCGACGCTGCGCGCGGTGGCGCTGCTGCCCGTCGACCACGGGGTCTTCTGCGCGGTGTTCGTCCTGCTCGGCGGCGGCGAGCTGTTCCTGTGGGGGTACGGGCTGCTGGGTGCCGCCGCCGCGCTCTACCTGCCCCTGTTCCTGGCCAAGTGGTTCCGCGAACTCGACCGGGCGGGCCGGGGCTAGCGGCTCCGCCGGCTCAGCCGGGCAGGCCGGAGCCGCTCTCGGCGGCCGGCGCCGGCGGCTGCGTCAGCGTGTCCAGGGCGCGGCGCAGCTGCGTGCTGGACGTGTGCACCGTGTACGGGAAGTAGACGACGTCCACGCCGACCGCCGCGAAGTCGGCCTCCAGCCGGTCGCCCTTCGGCGTGCCCCGCCAGTCGTCGCCCTTGAACAGCACGTCGAAGCGGACCTGCTTCCACGTCTCCAGCTTGTCGGGAACCGTCTCGACGAACGCGGCGTCGACGTACTTGATGTTCCGGACGATCTCCAGCCGCTCGATGAGCGGGATCACCGGACGGCGCCCCTTGGCCCGCTCCGCCATCTCGTCCGACACCACTCCGGCGACCAGGTAGTCGCAGTGCTGCCGGGCATGGCGAAGGATGTTCAGGTGCCCTATGTGGAAAAGGTCGTAGGCACCCGGGGCGTATCCGACCCGGTATCCTCGGCGCTCCGACATGGCTTGCTTGCCCCCCTCTGAGACGTTCCGCCCCCCGTGTTCCGCGATGACAGTACCGTGCACGCCTCGTGGAGGACAGGTGAACGAGGGACGGGTGAACGACTAGGGTGCACGAGCCATCGTTCGTCACAAGGGGGGCAGCCGATGCCGGACACACGTCCGTCGGAGCCGGAGGGCATACCGCAGCAGGGCCGTGGGCGGCGGGTGCTGCTCGTGTCCACGAACTACGCGCCCGAGCACACCGGCATCGGCCCGTACGCCACGCAGATAGCGGAGCACTGGGCGGCGGCCGGCCACGAGACGCACGTGCTGGCGGGCATGCCGCACTACCCGGCCTGGTCGGTCGACCAGGACTACCGGGGCGCGTGGCGGCGCACCGAACAGCGGGGCGGCGTGACCGTGCACCGACGCCGGCACACCGTACCGGCCCGGCAGACAGCCGTGCGCAGGGCGCTGTTCGAGGCGTCGGTGCTGGCGCACAAACTGACCGCGCCGCCGCGCATGGGCCGCCCGGACGCGGTGTCCGCGCAGCTGCCCAGCCTGGCGGGCGGCGTGGCGGGGGCCCGGCTGGCGGCCCGGTGGGGCGTGCCGTACGTGCCCGTCGTGCAGGACCTGATGGGGGCGGCGGCGGCGCAGAGCGGCATCGAGGGCGGTGACCGGGCGGCGGCGGCAGCGGCCCGCGTCGAGGGGTACGTGCTGCGGCGCGGCACCCTCGTCGGGGTCATCCACGAGACGTTCGTGGACCGGGTCAGGGCCCTGGGCGTGCCGGCCGACCGCATCCGGATCGTGCCGAACTGGTCCCACGTGGCGGCGCCGTCCGCACCCCGGGAGGAGACCCGCGCCCGGCTCGGCTGGGCACCCACCGACACCGTCGTCCTGCACGCCGGGAACATGGGCCTCAAGCAGGGGCTCGACGTGCTCGTGGAGACGGCCCGCCTGGACCCGCGGGTGCGGGTGGTGCTGATGGGCGACGGCAACCAGCGCGAGGCGCTCGGCGAGCTGGCGCGGGGCGTGCCGAACCTGGAGTTCCTGGCGCCGGCCGGGACGGACGACTTCCCCGACGTGCTCGCCGCGGCCGACGTGCTGGCCGTGACGCAGCGGGCCTCGGTGCTCGACATGAGCGTGCCGTCCAAGCTGACCTCGTACTTCGCCGCGGGGCGCCCGGTCGTGGCGTCCGTCGCCGACGGCGGGGGCACCGCCGGGGAGGTGCTGCGGTCGGGGGCCGGCGTGCTCGTCCCGCCGGAGGACCCCTCGGCGCTGCTGGCGGCGGTCCGTACGCTTGCTGCGGACCCGGAGAAGGCACGGGAACTGGGGGCGGCCGGACCGCGTCATGTGGAGGCGCACCTCGGCCGGGCCGCAGGGCTCGCCCGCTACGACGCGCTCCTCGACGAGGCACTGTCGCTGGCGGCGGCGGTGCCGGGGCCGGCACGGCGGGAAGCGGCAGCAGGAGGGGCTGACAGGTGACGCAGCAGGCGCAGGGCGGTGGGGCGGTGGGGCCGGTGCCCGCCACCGTGATGGTGGAGGACGAACCGGACCTCCTGCGGGACCAGTTCCGGCAGTTGCTGCGGTATCCGCGGCTGATCGCCGGCGGTGTGCTGATCGGCCTGCTGGGCGGCGCCTGGCTGGGCTACAGCACCTCCGACACGTACGTGGCGACGAGCGACGTGGTGCTGCGGGTGCCGGTCGAGGACCCCTTCAACCCGAGCATCGCGGTCGAGAAGACCCTCGACATGAACACCGAGCGGCAGGCAGCGACGAGCCGCCGCACCGCCGAGCGGGCGGCCGAGGAGCTCGGGTACGCCGGGGACCCGTCGAACCTGCTGACGGACCTCCAGGTGACCAACCCGCCGAAGTCGCTGGTGCTGCGGTTCGCCTACACCAGCGGTGACCCGGCGGCGTCGGCGGAGCGCGCCAACGCGCTCGTGGAGGCGTACCTCGCGGACCGGCGGGAGCAGACCGAGCACACCCGCGACACGATGATCAAGGGGCTGCAGCAGCAGCTCGACCCGGTCGCGAAGCGCCACGACGAGCTGGCGGAGAAGCTGGAGGGCCGCAGCGGCTCCGACGTGGAGGCCGACTACACCGTCAAGGCGAACCTGCTCAACCGCATGACGGAGCTGAGCAACCGCATCAGCAAGCTGAAGGCGCTCGACATGACGCCGGGCAAGGTGCTGAAGACGGCGACGCCGCCGGCCTCGTCGGACGGGCCGGGCTGGCCGCTGTCGCTGGGGCTGGGCGGCGCCGTCGGCATCGCGCTGGGCCTGCTGCTGGCATGGGTGCGGCTGGTGTTCGACCCGGCGGCCCGGTCGGAGGGCGACGTGGCGCGGGCGCTGCGCGCCCCGGTCCTCGGTTCGCTGCCGCGGGTCGCGGAGAGCCAGCCGCTGCTGGCGGAGAACCGGGACGACTCGCCGCTCGCCGAGGAGTACCGGTCGATCGCCTACCGCCTCGCCTACGACCAGCGGTTCGCCGACCGGCGGCGGCTGCTCGTGGCGGCGCCGCGCGGCTCCAGCCGCACGGCGGCGGCGGTGGCCGTCAACCTCGCCGCGTCGTTCGCGGAGACCGGCAAGCGGGTGCTGATCGTGGAGGCGGAGCTGCGCAGGCCGTCGCTGGAGAACCAGCTGCGGGCCCGGGAGATCAACCGCCCCGCCTGGCGGCACGACGCGGAGAGCGGCGCCGCGACCAGCGGCTGGCCCGGCAAGCGCCGGCTGACCGTGGACGCCGGGGAGTCGGGCAGCTTCGAGCTGGTGCCGGGTGCCCGGGTGCGGAACGTGGCGCGGGCGCTGACGTCGCCGGAGATGTCCCGGCTCGTCGAGGAGGCCGACGACCCGCGGGTCACGGTCATCGTGCTGACCCCGCCGGTCTTCGCGTACGCCGACGCGCTGGCGCTGGTGGACCGGGTGGACGGGGTGCTGGTCGTGTGCGACCCGCGCGGTGTGCACCGCTCCCAGCTCGCCCGGCTGCGGGACCTGATAACGGGTGCGGGCGGCACCGTGCTGGGCACGGTCATGCACCGCGGGGAGCGCGGCAAGGACGCGTCCCCCAAGGGCGGGAACCGCCGCAAGGGCGGCGGGCGCGGCCAGCGCGGCGGCTCCTCGGCGGCGGACGGTGACGGGGGCTACGCCGACGCCGGGTACGCCGACGCTGGTGACGCGGACGCCGGATACGGCGAGGGCGGCTACGACGGCGCGGAGTCCGGCGGCGGGGCCCGTGACGACGCGTACGACGGCGGACGTGAGCGCCGCTTCGAGGACCGCGACGACGCGCTCGGCGACGGCACCTCCACGATGGCGCTGCGCACGGTGTCGCCCCGCGACCGGTCGTGAGCACCCCGGACGGCGCCCTGCGGGGCCGTACGGCGGCGCTCGCGTCCGTGCTGGACCAGGGCGCCGCCGGGCTGACGAACATCCTCGTGCTGGTGCTGGCGGCCCGGCTGTCCACGGTGTCGGGTTTCGCCCGGTTCTCCATGGTGTACCTGGTGTTCACCGTGGTGCTGGGCCTGTTCATGGCGTACGTGGGGCAGGCGCTCGTCCTGGAACGCGGGAGCACCGCGGAGCGGGCCGCGGCCTGCCGGGGGGCGCTGGGGTTCACCGCGGTGGCGGCCTGCGCGGTGGGCGCGGCCCTGGTGGCGGCCGGGGCGGTGGCGCCGCCGTCGGCGCGGGCCCTCGCGGCGCTCGGGGCGGTGCTTCCCGTGGTGCTGCTCCAGGACGCGGCGCGGTACTGCTTCTCGCTGCTGGGGCGCCCGCACCACGCGCTCGCCGCGGACGGGCTGCGCCTGGGATGCACCGTGGCGGTGCTCGCCGTGCAGCCCGACGGCGCGTCACCGGTGCGGCTCGTGCTGGCCTGGGGCCTCGCGGCGCTGCCCGGCCTGCTGCTGGCGCTGGCGCTGCTGCGGCGCCCGCTGCGCGGCGGGGGGCGGGCGGACCTGCGGCGCTATGTGCGGCGCGGGCACCTGGGGCGGCGGTTCGCCGTGGAGTTCGCCGTCGGCAACGGCTCCAGCCAGCTCGCGGTGCTCGGCCTCGGCCTGCTGGGCAGCCCGTCGGCGGTGGGCGCGCTGCGGGGTGCGTCGGCGCTGTTCGGCCCGCTGAACGTGTTCTTCGGCGCCGCGAACGGCTTCGGGCCGCCGCTGCTGAACCGGCTCGGCGGCGGGCGCGCGGTGGTGCGGGCGACGCTGCTGCTGGGCGCGGCGCTGGCCGGTACGGGCGCGGTGTGGGGCGCGGTGTGGTGGCTGCTGCCCGGCGGGTGGGGCCGGCAGGTGCTGGGCGACACGTGGCCGGCGGTGGCGGCGATCCTGCCCGCGTCGGCGGTCCAGTACACGCTGATGGGCTTCGGGGTGAGCGCCCTGCTGACGCTGCGCGTGCTGAGCCCGCGCGACACGCTGCCGGTGCAGGTCTTCTTCTCGCTGCTGTCGGTGGCGCTGCTGGGCGCGGGCTTCGCGCTGGCGGGCGCGGTGGGCGCGGCGTGGGGCCTGGCGTGCGGCTCGGGGGCGAAGGCACTGGCCGCGTGGGTACGGGTGTGGCGGCTGCGGCGCGCTGCGCCCGGCGCCGAGCCGGCGCCCCGCGACCCCGCCGCGCGGGCGGCGGCACACGACTGACCGATACGCCCGACCGGCCCCCGCAGGCGCGCGCTCCTGCGGGGGCCGTGTGGTGTCCGGCGGGGCGGTGACGGGCGGGCGGTGCCCCGGCGGGCGCCCGGGTCCCGCGGGGCGGACCGGCTTCGGGCGCGGGCCGTCAGGCCGAGAGCGCCTGGTCCCCGCGGTCGCCGGTGTGCGCGCAGGCCGCGGCCAGCTCGTCCAGGGACACGTCCAGTGCGGCGGCGAGCGCCACCACGGTGAAGAAGGCGGGTGTCGGGGCCCGGCCGGTCTCGATCTTGCGCAGGGTCTCCGCCGACACCCCTGCCGCCGCGGCGACCTCCACCATGCTGCGGCTGCCACGCGCCTGGCGCAGCAGCGCGCCGAACCGCTCCCCGCGCTGCCGCTCGTACGGGGTCAAAGGAGTCCTCACCATGCCCGTGATACTAATACCGGTATAAGAATTGGGTCACTGCGGGCGAGGAGTGCAGGACATGGTGGAGATCAAGACCGACGCGGCACTGGACGCGATGCGGGAAGCAGGGCGCGTCGTGGCCCGCGCCCTCGCCGCCGTCCGGGAAGCGGCCGGCGTCGGGGTGTCCCTGAAGGAACTGGACGAAGCGGCCCGTACCGTCCTGGCGGAGGCCGGGGCCCGCTCCCCCTTCCTCGGCTACCGGCCCTCCTTCGCCCCCACGCCGTTCCCCGCGGTGATCTGCACGTCGGTCAACGACGCGATCGTCCACGGCGTCCCCACCGACTACCGCCTGCGCGACGGCGACCTGGTGAGTGTCGACTGCGGTGCCCGGCTCGACGGCTGGACCGGTGACGCGGCCGTCAGCTTCACCGTCGGAACCCCCCGCCCCGCGGACCTCGCCCTGATCGCCGCCACGCAGCAGGCCCTCGACGCCGGCATCGCCGCAGCTCGGGTCGGCAGCCGCATCGGCGACGTCTCCCACGCCATCGGCTCCGTCGCCCGCACGGCGGGCTGCGGCATGCCCGCCGACTTCGGCGGGCACGGCATCGGCCGCAGCATGCACGAGGACCCGCACGTTCCCAACCGGGGGCGCCCCGGTCGCGGCCTCCGCCTGCGCCACGGCCTGGTCATAGCCATCGAGCCCATGCTCATGGCCGGCGGACACGACGACTACCGCACCGCGCCCGACGGATGGACGCTGTGCACCGTCGACGGCAGCCGGGCGGCCCACATCGAGCACACCGTCGCCATCACGGAGGAGGGCCCGCGCGTCCTGACCCTCCCGTGACCGGGTACGGACGGGACACGGAGCGGCCGTCCGCACGACGGCGCGGCGGCCGGCCCCCGGGCCGCCCCGACGTACGCGCGGCGCCCACCACGCTCCGCCGGGCCCCGGGGCGCGGGCGGCAGCCCGAGGCCGCCGGGCCCCGGCGCGGGGCCGGCGCGGTCAGTCCAGGCCCGCCTTGGGGTCCCTCCTGCGGGTGGCGATGAGCGCGAGGCACAGGGCCGCGATGGCGACCTTGCCGGTGGCCTGGAGCAGCGGTCCCCGTACGAGGATGAAGGAGTAGCCCGCCACCAGCGGCGCGGTGATCAGCAGCAGGCTGCCCGAGGGTGAGCCGCGCACCGCGCGGCGGGCCACCCGGCGGTCGACGCGGGCCGCGGCGTACCCGAGCGCGGCGAGGCCGACCGTCATGCCCACCGGGCCGAAGTCGATCCACAGCTCGGCCCAGATCGGCGACGACAGGTTCGTGTTGACGGCGCCCATCCACTCGCCGACGGTGACGCCCGTGTCGGACGGCTTGTCCTCCCAGAGGGAGCGCGGCACGGCGAACAGCAGGGAGCCCGTGAGCTGGTAGCCGTACGTGTGGCCCTGGCCCGACTCGACGTACGTGATGGTGTTGGCGAACATGCCGACCTGGTCGTAGTCCTTGAGGGCCAGCGGTTCCAGGAAGGACGTCGTCTCGATCTGCCGGGTGTTGTTCTCGTCGTACCGGAAGCGGTCCATGAACGGGAAGAGGAGCAGCGCCACGATGACGCCGAGGCTCAGTGACGTGCGGTACATGGCGGCGCTGGCCGGGAACGCGGTGAAGAGCAGCGCGAACATCACCGTCAGGAACCAGTAGCGGGGGTTCGAGACGGGGTTGTTGACGATGATGTTGAGAATCACGAGCGCGCCGAAGACGGCGACGACGGACCAGGTGCGCCGGGCGCGGCGCGAGGTGATCATCCAGCGCAGGTAGACGAGCAGCGCGATGAGCGGGGGGACCGTGCCGAAGCCGCGCAGGAACGCCTGGCCGGCCTGACCGCCGCCCTCGGTGGCGACGCCGGTGTCCTCGATGGTCTCGATGATCTCCTGGCGGCTGCTGAAGAACACGGAGGGGCCGCCGAGCTTCACGATGAGCAGGGCACCGCACGCGAAGGCGAACAGCGCCAGCAGGTACGTCCGCCGCCGGTGGATGAGGACCGGCCGGTCGTCGGGCGCGACCTCGCCCGGCGGGCGCGGCTCCCCGGGGGCGCGCCGGCGCCACGGCGGCCGGTAGCGGGCCAGCAGCGCGCCCACGTCGAAGGCGAAGCAGCCGAGCAGGAGCAGGGACACGGCCTGGACGAGGTGCTCGCGGGGGCCGACGACGGGCGTGGGCACCCGGCCCAGCACCGCCTGCGCGAGCGGGGCGACGCCCATCGCCATGTAGCAGAACATCCAGAACGTGGCCTGGAGCAGTTTGCGGCGGGTCGTGAGGACCATGGCGGACAGCCGCAGGCCGCAGTAGACGGTGAGGACGAGCTGCAGCCAGAACGCCGCGTCCCGGGGGCCTTCGCCGGGCTGGGAGATGACGACGAGCGGCAGGAAGCAGGACAGGCCGAGGACGAGGGGCACGGCCAGCGCCCGGGACAGCAGGGTCCGGGGCCGGAACGGCGGCGGCAGCGGCACCACCACGCTCCCGGCGGGCGCCGCCCGGCGTACGGCAGGCGGCGTGGTGGTGTCGGCCGTCACTTGTGTTCCCCCCGTCGCCCGGTTCCGGGCGCAGTCTAACGAGGCCGTCGGGACCTTCCGCCCGCGCAGCCGCTAACCTGTTGCTCCGATTTTCACACCGTGCGCACAGGGGGGAGTCCGGCGGTATGCGCGATCTGTCCGCGTTCACGCTGGCCGGGTACGACAAGGGCCGGGGCAAGCTGACGCAGGCCCTGTGGTTCGCCGTGCTCAACCTGGTCTTCATGGCCTGGTGGTGCCCCGCCCGGCTGCGCGTGGCGCTGCTGCGCGCGTTCGGCGCCACCGTGGGGTCGAACGTGTTCATCCGCCACAAGGTCCGCGTCCTGTGGCCCTGGAAGCTGAGCATCGGGGACAACACGTGGATCGGTGAGGGCGCCTGGCTGCTCAACCTGGAGCCGGTCACGATCGGGGCCGACGTGTGCGTGTCCCAGGAGGCGCTGCTCTGCACCGGCAGCCACGACCACCGCGCCGCCGACTTCCGCTACCGCAACGCGCCCATCACCGTCGAGGACGGCGCCTGGGTCGCGGCCCGCGCGACCGTGCTGGCCGGCACCCGCGTCGGACGGCACGCCGTGGTGGGCGCCGGGGCCGTGCTCCACCAGGACCTGCCCGAGCTGACCCTGCACACCGCGGACGGCACCCGCCGCCCCGTCAAGGAGCCCCAGTGAGCGCCGTACCGCCCCGCACGTCCCTGCGTGTCCTGCACGCCGTCACCCTGCACTCCCCCACGGGGGCGTTCGGCGGCCCGGTGCGGGTCGCCCTGAACCTGGCGCACGGGCTGCGGGAGCGCGGCCACGAGCCGCGGCTGCTGGCGCTGGCCGACGGCTTCGGCCCGACGCCGCCCGCCGACGTGGAGGGCGTCCCTGCGCGGCTGTACCCGGCGAAGCGGCTGCTGCCGCTCGGTTTCAGCGGCATCACCTCGCCCGCCCTGCTGGCCGAGGCCCGGGGCCTGGTGCGCGGCGCCGACGTGGTCCACGTGCACCTGGCGCGCGACCTGGTGACCCTGCCGGTGGCGCTGGCCGCGCTGCGCGCCGGGGTGCCGCTGGTGCTCCAGACCCACGGCATGGTGGACCCCAGCGACAAGCTGCTGGCGAAGGTTCTGGACGCGCTGGCCGTGCGGCGGGTCCTGCGGGGCGCGGCGGCCGTGCTGCACCTGACGGCGCACGAGCGGCGCGGCCTCGACGCCGTCCTCGGGGAGCCGCTCGGCAACGCCGTGCCGCTCGTCAACGGCGTGCCCCGGCAGGACCCGCGGCCCGCGCCGGAGGGTCCGCCGCTGGTCCTCTACGCGGCCCGGCTGCAGGCCCGCAAGCGGCCCTGCGACTTCGTGGCCGCCGTGCCCGGCGTGCTGCGGCGCCACCCGGACGCCCGGTTCGTCATCGCGGGCCCCGACGAGGGCGAACTGCCCGCCGTGCAGCAGCTCGTGGACGAGCTGGGGCTGCGGGAGCAGGTCCGCTACATCGGCGCCCTGGGCTCGGCGGAGGTCCTCGACCAGCTGCGCGCGGCGCACGTGTACGTGCTGCCGTCCGTGGAGGAGCCCTTCCCGATGTCGGTCCTGGAGTCGCTGTCCGTGGGCACCCCGGCCGTGGTGACGGAGTCGAACGGGCTCGCGTCGGCCGTGCGGGACGCCGGTGCGGGCCGGGTCGTGCGGGACGCCTCCGGCCTGGCGGACGCGGTCGTGGAACTGCTGGAGCCCGTGGAAGCGCGGAAGGCGTCGGCCGCGGCGCACGCGCTCGCGGCCGACGCCTTCTCCATCGGCGCCGTGGTGGACGACCTGCTGGACGTCTACGGCCGGGCCTACGCCCGCAGCCAGGCGTAGCAGCCGCTCGACTCGAACCCGGCCGCGCCGGACGGGATGGTCAGCGTGTGCTGCCCGTCCTTCGCGCCCGGGGCGGGCCCGGAGGTGAGGATGCCGCCCTTCGCGTCCGTGACCTGCCAGGTGCAGGACGGGCCGGACGAAGCGGTCCGGTAGCGGCCCGGGGCGGGCTTCTCGTGGGTGCCGTCGGCGTAGCCGCCCTCCGCGGCGTCGAGCACCGGCTGCTGCTCGGGGCACAGATGGGTGACGGCGTCCTCGGCGTCGCGGACGTCACCGGCGACGACCGCGGCGGCGGCGGCGTCCTTGTCGTGCTTCGCGGTCCGCTCGATCCGCTGGCACGACTCCCGTCCGAGGTCGAGGACGGCGGCGGGCTCCACCGACTCGGGGACGCGCCCGCTGAGGTACTCCTTCTCCTTCTTGGAGAAGGAGCCCGTGGCGGGCTTCAGCTTCCCGTCCGTCGCGGTGTCCTTCTTCGGCTTCTGCGACGCCTCGGACGCCTGCGGCTGCGGGGTCTCCTCGGCCGGGGCGTCCAGCTCCTTCTCGACCCGTTCGGCCGCGGAGAGGCCGGGCGAGGCCGGCGCCGAGGCGCCGGCCTTCCCGTCCCCGTCCGGGTCGGCCGAGCAACCGCTCACGGTGAGCGCCGCCGCCAGCAGCAGCGCGGCCGCCGCGGCGGGGCGGCCCGGCCGCCGGAGAGGGGAGATGCGCATGGGTTGCTCCTGCACCGCGGTCTAGTTCGGAGTGAACGTGAGGACCAGCTTCGGCGTGCCCGCCGAGGAGGGGGCCTCGCTCGACCACAGCCACAGCGAGTCCGTGCCCTCCGCGGTGAGCGCCAGCTCGTACGTGCTGCCGAGGGCGGCGCCGACGGCGGTCGTGTCGAGCTGCACCGAGGCTCCGGCGTTCGGGGTCGTCGGCGGGGTGAGCGTGCCGAGCGTCTCCG
Source organism: Streptomyces sp. CC53 (assembly GCF_001865245.1). Classification (GTDB taxonomy): domain Bacteria; phylum Actinomycetota; class Actinomycetes; order Streptomycetales; family Streptomycetaceae; genus Streptomyces. Next base: position 31,309 of record NZ_MKXB01000210.1, read on the forward strand.
TGCCGAGGGCGGGCCGGTTCGCGTAGGTGACGCCGTCCTCGGTCCAGTCGCCGGTGACGGTGGTGACCTTCACGGGGTCGGTCGACCCGGCGTACGACGACGAGTCGGTGCGCACCTCCAGCGCCGCGCCGACCAGCTGGGTGCCGGCCGGGGCCTCGGGGAGCTGGAACCGCAGGTACGTCTCGTACGCGGAGCTGCCGCGCACCGCGAGGGACGTGGCGCTGCCGTAGTTGGTGCCGGACGCGCCCGCGTTGACGTAGGCGTCCTCGGCGGCCTGCAGCGTGGTGACGGTGTCGCCCGCCACGGAGGCCTTCGCGTGGTGCGCGGCGACCTGGGCGCTGCTGAGCACGGTCGGGTAGACCGCGGCCTCGTCGATCTGGCCCGCGAAGTAGTTGCTCGACGGGCGGGACGGCCAGCTGCCGATCTGGTCGCCGCCCACGTGCCAGTAGCCGAGGTACTTCTCGTGGCCGCTGTAGCCGTTGGAGCCGATCTTCTTGCCGTCGACGTACAGCGTCATGCCGTCGGGGCCCTGGGTGCCGACGACGTGGTGCCACTTGCCGTCGTTGTAGGTGCCCCAGGTGGACAGGGTGCGGGCCCGGCCGTCGTAGGCGCCGAAGTACAGCTGGCCCCAGTTGTTCATGTAGATGTGCTTGTCGTACCGGCTGCTGTAGCGGGTGGTGTTGTTGCCGAAGCCGATCAGCTTGCCGCCGCGGTTCGTGGTGGTCTTGAACCACGCCTCGATGCTGTAGCTGTCGCCGACGCTGACGCGGCGGTCGCTGTACAGCTTGTCGTTGGAGCCGTCGAACGAGTAGGCCGTGTTGCCGCCGGCCAGTGCGCCCGGCTGGCCCTGGGTCGGGCCGCCGTACTGCAGGCCGCTCAGGTCGCCGGCGGAGGAGTCCGCGACGTACGGGCTGGTGGTGTCGTCGAGCCGCCAGTACATCCCCGCGCCGTCACCGGTGATCGCCGTCGGGTAGGGCTCCGTGGACGCGGCGACGGTCGCGGTGACGGTCGCGGACAGGGCGCTGACGTTGCCGGCGCCGTCGGTGGCGGTCACCCGGTAGGTGTGGGAGCTGCCGGGGGCCAGGCCGGTGTCGGTGAAGGACACCTGCGGGCGGTGCCAGGGCAGCGACTCGGCGTCGATCGTGGCGATCGGGGTGGCGCCGCCGTCCCGGTAGAGCTTGTACGTCAGCTTGCTGTCGTCGAGGTCCATGCTGGCGCGCCAGCGCACCTGCACCTCGCCGGGCTTGGTGCTGGCGGCGCTCGCCACGGGGGTGGTGGGCTTGCCGGTGTCGCCGGTGGACGCGAAGCGGGTGAGGCCCTGCGCGGGAGCGCCGTTGACGGTGGTGAACTCACCGCCGGACCACATGTACTCGACGCCGTCCTTGGCGCTGACGGTCATGACGCGCGGGCCGATGCCCTCGCCCAGACCGTCGTTGGTGTCGGGGAACCAGCCGAGCTTGCCCGTGGACGTGGTCCGCTGGGCCAGGAAGTGGTAGCGGCGCCCGTCGGGGAACTCGTCCTCGCTGGAGCAGTTGTGCGCGTGGGAGGCGCTGTACAGCACGCCGCCGTGGGACTCGACGGCCTGGGTGGCGCCGAAGCAGCCGTCGCGCCAGCGCTGCTCGTAGGTGCCGAGGTCCAGGGCTATTCGGCCGTCGAAGCCGCCGGTGCCCTCGTTGGCCGTGTAGAAGCCGGTCTCGTCGACGTCGATGTCCTTGACGACCGAGACGTTCTGGATGAAGCCGTTGGGGTACGTCTTCACGTTCGCGCCCGTGGTGGCGTCCACCACGGCGAGGGCGTGCGAGGCGGCGCCGTTGACGTAGAAGAAGTCGCCGCCGAGCAGGACGTGCTTCCCGTCGGGGGTGAGCTCGACGGCGCGGCCGGGCTCGTCGGCGTTCGCCGTGAACGGGCGCAGGGCGCCGGTGGAGGCGTCGACGGCGGCGAACCGCTCCCGGGTCTCGCCGTTGACCTGTCCGAAGTCGCCGCCCGCGTACACGGTGTCCGAGGTGACCGCGAGCGCCCGCACGGTGGCGGGGAAGACGGCGTTGAACCCGTCCTTGGGGGTGCAGGAGGCGATGTCGATGGCCGCGGCGCTCGACACCGGCTTGCCGTTCACCGCGCCGAAGTAGCCGCCGACGTACAGGGTGCTCTTGTCCGGCGACACGGCCAGGGCCCGCACGGTGGCCGTGCCCTGGCTGACCGTGAAGGACAGCTCGCAGTCGGTGGGCGCACCGGTCGCGGCGTCCAGCGCCACGAAGTTGAGCGCCTCCCGCGTGGTGCCGGAGGCACCCTCCGGCGGCCGCACGGCGGAGAAGGTGCCGCCGGCGAAGACCACGCCGTCGGCCTCGGCCATCGCCCAGACGATGCCGTTGGTCTGCCAGGTCGGCAGGTCGTCCGCGGTGAAGCCCACCGGCGGAGTGAGCGCGGTGGCCTGCGGCGCGACGGCCACGCCGACGCCACCCGCCGCCACGGACAGGGCGAGGGCGACGCGCAGCCCTCTTGTCTTCTTCATGTACCCCCCAAGACGACAACGTCCTGATGCTGTGGGCGGCGGTCTGCGGTCGGCGGCGCGGCTCAGGCGGTCGCTCAGATCCGGACAGTCACCCAGTCAGATGGAATGAGCCGTAGAGTAACGCCTGTTCGGCCAATTCCGGCCATCTGTGACGCAAATCCACAGCTTGGTTGCGTATAAATCGAGTCAATCACGTGATACGAGCGGTTGCGACGCCGCGTTCACCGGCGCAGCGCCGGTGGTCCGCCTCCGTTCCCGCCCGCCACCAGCGGCAAGGCCACCCGGGGGCCGCCGAACGGGAGGGCGGGCAGGCTGAGGCGAAGGGGAGCGCATGCCGGCGCGCGACGCGCTGTCGCACGCCCCACCGGACAGCAAACACACCGCCCCACCCGCGCCGCGTGCGGCCGGGCAGGGCGGTGAGCTGCGGATATCGAGTCACGGGCGGCGGGGCGGACACGCCCCTGCCGCCGTCGGCTCAGCGGTCGACGCGGACCGCGGCGCCCGACAACTCGTCCTGGACCTGGCGCACATCGGCGTCCACCATGATCCGGGCCAGGTCCTCGACCAGCACCTCGGGCTTCCAGCCGAGCAGCCGCTCGGCCTTGCTCGCGTCACCGATGAGGGCATCCACCTCGCTGGGGCGCTCGTACTTCGCGTCGTACCGCACGTGCTCCTGCCAGTCGAGTCCCGCATGGCCGAAAGCAGTCTCCAGGAACTGACGCACCGTGGCCGCCACGCCGGTGGCGACGACGTAGTCGGTGGGCTCGTCCTGCTGGAGCATCCGCCACATCGCGTCCACGTACTCGGGCGCGTAGCCCCAGTCGCGCACCGCGTCCAGGTTGCCGAGGTACAGCTCCTTCTGGAGCCCCGCCTTGATGCGGGCGACGGCACGCGTGATCTTGCGGGTCACGAAGGTCTCGCCGCGGCGCGGCGACTCGTGGTTGAAGAGGATGCCGTTCACCGCGTACATGCCGTACGCCTCGCGGTAGTTGACCGTGGCCCAGTAGCCGTACACCTTCGCGACGCCGTACGGGCTGCGCGGGTGGAACGGGGTCTCCTCGTTCTGCGGCGGCGGCGTCGAACCGAACATCTCCGACGACGACGCCTGGTAGATCCGGGTCTCGATGCCGGAGGCGCGGATCGCCTCCAGGAGGCGCAGCGCGCCGAGGCCGGTGACGTCGCCGGTGTACAGCGGGGCGTCGAAGGAGACCCGGACATGGGACTGGGCGCCGAGGTTGTAGACCTCGTCGGGCTGTATCTCGCGCAGCAGGTTCACCAGGGCGACGCCGTCGGACAGGTCGGCGTGGTGCAGCACGAACCGGCGGCCCTCCTCCTGCGGGCCCTGGTAGATGTGGTCGATCCGCTCGGTGTTGAAGGTGGAGGACCGCCGCACCAGGCCGTGCACCGTGTACCCCTTGGACAGCAGCAGCTCCGACAGGTACGAGCCGTCCTGCCCGGTGACCCCTGTGATCAGTGCGGTCTTGCTCATGCGTGGTTCTCCTCCCGGGCGGACCGCCCTACGGCTCCGGCCCTGGCGTTGTGTTGCGGGATGTGCGGTGGGTTCTGGGGTGCGGCGTGCGGCGCCACGCATCCGCGGGCGCGCGGTGCGACCGGCTCCCGGGGTGGCGGCGCAGGCGCCCGCTGTGGCGCCCTATGCAGGGATATAGGCGATAGATGCGTCACATCCGGACTCCGGGTGTGGCGGACGGCGGTGGGCCTGGCATGATCCGGCACATGACCGACTCGCAGGCGGCCACGCCGCCCACCACCCCGTCGTCGCCCCTCCTGCCGGCCCGAGCCCGGATATTCGTGGCCGGGCACCGCGGGCTCGTCGGCTCCGCCGTGGTCCGGCGCCTGACCGCCGACGGCCACGAGGTGATCACCCGCGGCCGCTCGGAGCTCGACCTGCGGGACGCCGCGGCCACGGCCGCCTTCCTCGCCGACGTACGGCCGGACGCGGTGGTCCTGGCCGCCGCCAAGGTCGGCGGCATCATGGCCAACAGCACCCAGCCCGTGCCGTTCCTCGAGGACAACCTGCGGATCCAGCTCAGCGTGATCGCGGGCGCCCACGCGGCCGGGGTGGCCCGGCTGCTGTTCCTCGGCTCGTCGTGCATCTACCCGAAGCACGCGCCGCAGCCGATCAGCGAGGACGCGCTGCTGACCGGCCCCCTGGAGCCGACGAACGAGCCGTACGCCCTCGCCAAGATCGCCGGCATCTGCCAGGTGCAGTCCTACCGCCGCCAGTTCGGCGCCTCCTACATCTCGGCGATGCCGACGAACCTCTACGGCCCGGGCGACAACTTCGACCTGGAGACCTCGCACGTGCTGCCGGCGCTGATCCGCCGCTTCCACGAGGCGCGCGAGGCCGGCCGGGACGAGGTGACGCTCTGGGGCTCGGGCACCCCCCGCCGGGAGTTCCTGCACGTCGACGACCTGGCGGACGCGTGCGCCACGCTGCTGGCCCGGTACGACGGCGACGCCCCGGTCAACGTGGGCTGCGGCGAGGACCTCACCATCCGGGAGCTGGCCGAGACGGTCGCGGACGTGACCGGCTTCGCGGGCCGCATCGCCTGGGACACCTCCAAGCCGGACGGCACGCCCCGCAAGCTGCTGGACGTCTCGCGCCTGACCGGTCTGGGCTGGAAGCCCGGCATCGCACTGCGCGACGGCATCGCGTCGACGTACGCCTGGTGGCTCGGACAGCACTGATCCCACGACGCGGCCTCAGTACGCTCCGCGGCCGTCGACGACGGCGCGGAGCGTACGGCTCATCACATCGAGGTCGCTGCTGAACGACCAGTTGTCGACGTAGTGCAGGTCGAGCTGGATGGTTTCGTCCCACGACAGGTCGGACCGGCCGCTGACCTGCCACAGGCCGGTCATGCCCGGCTTCACCCGCAGTCGGCGCAGCGCCGCCGCGTCATAGCCGGCGACCTCGTCCGGCAGCGGCGGGCGCGGCCCCACCAGGGACATGTCTCCGAGCACCACGTTGACGAGCTGGGGCGGCTCGTCCAGGGGGGTGCGGCGCAGGAAGCGCCCGACGCGGGTGACCCGCGGGTCGCGCCGCATCTTGAACATCAGCCCGTCGTTCTCGTTGCGCGAGGCCAGCTCCGCCTTCAGCTTGTCGGCGTCGACGACCATCGTGCGGAACTTCCACATGGTGAAGGGCTGCTCGTCCCGCCCGACCCGCTGCTGCCGGTAGAACGCCGGTCCGCGCGAGTCCAGCCGTATCAGCAGCGTCAGCAGCAGGAACAGCGGCGACAGCAGCAGCAGCCCGGCCGCGGCGCCGCCCCGGTCCATGACGGCCTTCAGGAACGCGTGGACGCCGCCGGAGCGCGGCCGCTCCACCCGCAGGACGGTGAGGCCCGCCACGGAGGCGGCCGTCAGCCGCTTCGCGGAGGTCTCCACGAGGCCGGGCGCCAGCGCCACCTCCAGGCCCTCGTCGTGCAGCGCCCAGCACACCTCCCGCAGCCGCTCGCCGGTGAGCAGCGGGCCGGGGGCCAGCAGCACCACGTCGGCGCCGTGCCAGCGGGCGAAGCCCACGAGCCGCTCCCCCACGCCGTCCGGGCCGACGTCCAGACGGTCCCCGTGCCCCAGTGCGACCGGCACCATCGGGTCGCGGCCCTCCGGCGGACCGTCGCCGACGACGACGGTGCCCACCACGGCGTACGGGTGGTCGGTACCGGAGGCCAGCCGCCGCACGGCGCCCTCCAGTGCGCCGGGCTCACCGACCACGAGCACCCGGTCGACGGCCTCGGCCGCGCGCCGCACGGCCGTCAGGTGCCGGTGGACGGCGCGGCGGGCGACGAGGGTGCACACGAGCCCCGGCGTGAGCGCGAGCAGCGCCGCGTACGGCTGCGGGGTTCGGGCGGTGGCCACGCTGAGCACCGCCAGGACGGCGACGAGGATGAGCCAGTCGTGCAGCACCGGCAGGGCCCCGCGGGACTCGCCGAGCTCGAAGAGCCGGTAGCGTCGGCGCAGCGCCTGCACGCCCACCCACGCCGAGGCGGCCACGGCCGCGTACCGCACCGGGTGCGGCTGGTCGACCCGGCCGAACACCAGCAGCACCGACGCCGCGGTGACACCGGCGTCCACGGCGAGCAGCACCGGCAGGTACCAGCGCGGCTTCGCCAGGCGGCCGGCGGTCACCGGCTGCGCCCCTCCAGCGGTGCGGGCACCGATGGGCCGTGCCGTGCGGAAGCCGTGCGTGTGAGTGTTTGCCAAGATCGTCAGCCCCCCCAGGCCAGGAAAAGAGACCGCCGCTCAGGACGCGGCTCCGGTACTCACATTTCCTTCACGGGAGGGCACACTACGGCACACGACCGCCTCGCAGAACACGTTCTCGTGTAAGGCTCCGTATACACAACGTTTCCGGACACCTCGCTCCGGAGGTGCCTCATACGCGGCGCGTACCGCGAGTACGCAGGTGGCCGAGGGGTGTTCGCGAAGCGGCGGCAGGTGCTACGCGGGGGCGGCCAGCTCCGCCCAGACCGTCTTGCCCGGGGCGTCGGTGGCGCGGATCACACCCCAGTCGAGGCAGAGCCGCTGGACGATGAACATGCCGTGGCCACCGGGCCGGCCCGCCCGGTGGGGGGTGCGGGGCGCCGGCTGGCCGGTCCCGCGGTCCGCGACCTCCAGCCGCAGCACCCGGCCGCCGCGGACGACCCGCAGTTCCTCGGGCCCCTCGGCGTGCAGGCAGGCGTTGGTGACCAGTTCGGAGACGACCAGCAGGACGTCCTCGGCGGCGGCCCGGCGCTCCGCGGTGGAGGCGGGCAGCCAACCCCAGTCGTAGAGCGCCTGCCGGGTGAAGTCCCTGGCCATCGGGACGACGCCGCTGGCCCCGTCGAGGGCGAGCGTGCGCGTCTCGGGGGCGGCGCCGGCGCTGGCCTCGCCCGCCGCCGGGGCCGTACGGGCGTCCGCGGCCAGGTCGGGCCGCCGGACGCCGCTACGGTCCGCCCGGACGCCTGCGTCCGGGTCCGCCGGGGGGCCGGACGGCATGCCGGAAGGCGTCCCGCGCCGCGAGGACGGAGCACCGGAGCCACCCGGCCGTGGGCCGAGTCCGCTCGGCGGTTGCTGCTGCGCCGCACCCATCAGCGCGTCACCTCACCGATTCACCAGGTCGCCGCCCTCGTCGACGTCGACATCGTTTAACAGAGAGTGTGAACCCTCGGTGGAGCCCCGGGGGTTCTTCCATGTCCTTCGGCGTGCTTCTGCCCGACCGTCTTCGGGCGACACCCACCAGATGGGTCGACCGCGCTACAGGGTGAGCGCGGCCTCCAGTGAGGGGTGCACGGTGAAGACCGCCTCGGCGCCGGTGATCTCGAAGACCCGGGCCACCGCGGGGCGCATCGCGGCGAGGTGCACGCCGCCACCTCCCGCCTCGGCTTTCAGTCGGGCGCCGAGCAGCACGTTGAGACCGGTGGAGTCCAGGAATGCGAGCTGCGAGCAGTCGACCACGAGGCGTGTGCAGCCGCGGGCGAGGGCGGCGTCCAGGGGTTCGCGCAGGAGGTCCGCGGTGTGGTGATCGAGCTCACCCACCGGCGTGAGGATCTCGCTGGGGCCCTCCGTGCGAACCCCGACGCTGAGTCGGCCCTGATGTGCGCTGCCGACCGTCTCGCGGCCCATTCCGCCCCTCTTCGCCGATCCGTTCGGGTCGGGTGAACCCTACGCCGAATCCGGACCGGTCGGTAGTCGAAGCCCCCCACAAAGGGTATATACGGCATGAATGACACTTGCGTCGGTCCGTGGAAACCCGGTAGGGCTAGTAGGGCACACCCGACACGGCCGGCTTGGAGGCGCCGCACACCGCAGGCACACGTAATGGGCTTCGGCGGCCATATGCCGACAACCATGGAGGACACCATGTCACCCCGGCTCGACGAAACGCGTACCCACGACGCGCCGTCGGCAACTCCTTCCCACTCCTTCGACTCCGACACCTACTCCGCGTCCCCGTCCGGCACCGACCTCGGCGCCGACCTGGACCTCCCCGAGATCCCCCCGTACGACGAGGTGGACCCGCTCGACGCGCGAGCCCTGTCCAAGACCCTCTTCGCCCGTCTCGAAAGCCTCGAAGAGGGCACCCACGAGTACGCCTACGTGCGCAACACGCTCGTCGAGCTGAACCTCGCCCTCGTGAAGTTCGCCGCCTCCCGCTTCCGCTCCCGCAGCGAGCCGATGGAGGACATCGTCCAGGTCGGCACGATCGGCCTGATCAAGGCCATCGACCGGTTCGAGCTGAGCCGCGAGGTCGAGTTCCCGACCTTCGCCATGCCGACGATCATCGGCGAGATCAAGCGCTTCTTCCGCGACACGTCGTGGTCCGTGCGCGTGCCCCGCCGGCTCCAGGAGCTCCGCCTGGACCTGGCCAAGGCGGGCGACGAGCTGGCCCAGCAGCTGGACCGCTCCCCGACCGTGGCGGAACTGGCCGAGAAGCTCGGCATCAGCCAGGACGAGGTCGTCGAGGGCATGGCCGCGAGCAACGCCTACACCGCGAGCTCCCTCGACGCGCAGCCGGAGGAGGACGACACCGAGGGCGCGCTGGCCGACCGCATCGGGTACGAGGACCACGGCCTGGAAGGCATCGAGTACATCGAGTCGCTGAAGCCGCTGATCGCCTCGCTGCCGCCCCGCGACCGGCGGATCCTGTCGCTGCGCTTCGTGGCCGGGCTGACCCAGTCGGAGATCGGCGAGGAGCTCGACATCTCCCAGATGCACGTGTCCCGGCTGCTCTCGCGCACGCTCGCGAAGCTCAGAAAGGGCCTCACCGTGGAGGAGTGACCACGGTCCCCCCGCCTGGCCGAGGCACCCCAGGGGCCCCGCTCCCGGACACCCGGACGCCGTCACGGCGCACACGGGGGTCCGGGAGCGGGGCCCCCGGTCGTCTCACCGGGACCGCGCTGCCGGGGCATCGGGCGCGGGACCGTCCCTGCCGGGGGGTGTTCGCGCTGATGGACCGGTGACCGCGGGCTCCGGCCCGGCCCCGCTCCGGGACATCCGGTGCGGGGCCGGCCGGCCCCGTCGTCCGGGCCTCGGCCCCTCGGCGGCCCGTGCGGGCTGCCGAGGGGCCGAGGCCGTGTGCCGGGGCCGACGACCGCCCGTACGGCGGGCGGGAGCGGCGGCCGGGACGGCCCACCAGGCACGCGGCGGGCGCCCCTTCCGCCCGTCGGGGCGGTCAGGCCGGGCGGGCGGTGGTCACCACGTCCGCAGTTCGTAGAAGCCCCGGCCGAACGTCGCCGCCACCAGGCGGTTGCGGGACGGGTCGTACTCGATGTCGTCGACCGGGACGCGCGGCATGCCGCGGCCCAGCCGGAACCAGTGGCCGCCGCCCGTGAACGACGTGAAGACGCCCTGGTCGGTGGCCGCGTACAGGATGCCGGCGCGGGCCGCCACCAGGTCGTTCACCGGCGCCTCCGGCAGGTTCCCGGACAGGTCGCGCCACGTGCGGCCGCCGTCGGTGGAGCCGTACACGTGGGCCAGCGGGGAGCCGGAGCGGTACGCGGAGTGCGTGGTCCACACCCGGTCGGGGTCCTTCTCGTCGACCACCACGCGGGTGACCCAGGGGCGGCCCTCCGCGAGTTTCGTCCACGTCCCGCCGAGGTCGCGGGTCACCCAGACCCGGCCGTCGTCCGTGCCCGCGTAGACGGTGCGGCCGTCCCCCGCCGCGGCCAGGGAGGTGATCGTGCCGTAGTTCGTGTAGACGGGGTCGTCGCCCGGCCCGCCCGACAGGTCGCCGCTGATGGCCTGCCAGGTCGCGCCGCCGTCGGTGGAGCGGTTCACGACCTCGGAGCCGTAGTAGAGGATCTCCGGGTCCCGGGGGTCGAAGACGACCGGCGTGAACCAGTTGCGCCGCTGGTACGTCGTGGCGTCCGCGAAGTACGTGAGGGTGTCGCCGCCGTCGGTGGAGCGGAAGCAGTTGCCGTACTGGTAGCAGGCGATGACGTTGTCCTTGTCCCGGGGGTTGATCAGGTTCTCCTCGCCGTCGCCGCCCAGGTACTCGTCGAACCCGCCGTCCGGGGAGCCCCAGGAGCGCAGACTGCCGTTGTCCTGCGAACCGCCCGAGATCCGGGTGGGGTCCTGCGGGGTGATCGCGGCGCTGTAGAGCTGCGTGTACGGCTGGTGGCGGGACGCGACCCAGCCGCCGTCGCCGCGCGCGTCGGAGCGGTACACGCCGCCGTCGTTGCCGAGGTACACGCGGCCCGGCCGGCGCGGGTCCCACACCAGGGCGTGGTGGTCGACGTGGATGCTGGTGGCGTCCGCCGACCACGTGCGGCCCGCGTCCTTGGTGGTGAGCAGCGCGACGCCCGCGACGTGCACGTGGTCCGTGTCCACCGGGTCGATCCACACCTTGCCGAACCACCAGCCGAAGCTGGACTGCGACGCCGTCAGCCGGGGGTCGTCCGGGGTGCGCGCCCAGGTGTCGCCGCCGTCGGCCGAGGAGTAGAAGCCCTCGAAGGGGCCGCCCGTCCTGTTGACGAGGGCGTACAGGCGGTCGCCGGCGACCGCGAGGCCGATGCGGCCCACGTCGGCGCTCCGCGCGGGCAGGCCGCCGCCGAGGCGCTGCCAGGTGCGTCCGTCGTCGGTGGAGCGGAACACCCCGGAGCCGACACCCCCGTACGTCCGCAGGCTCGGCGTGCGCCGGTGGTCCCACAGGACCGCGTACAGCCGGTCGCCGTCGACGACGATCTCCGTGGCGCCGGTGAACGCGTTCTCGCCCTCCAGGATGCGCTGCCAGGTGGCGCCGCCGTCCTCCGAGCGGTAGACGCCGCGGTCGCCGCCGGCGTTGTAGAGGGAGCCGGCCGCGGCGACGTAGAGGCGGCGCGGGTCGGCCGGGTCGACGGTGATGGCGCTGATGGCACCCGAGTCGCGCAGCCCCAGCCGGGTCCAGTGCGCGCCGCCGTCGGTGCTGCGGTAGAGGCCGGTGCCTTCGTACGTGATGCTGCCGCCTCCCGGGTTCGGCTCGCCGGTGCCTGCGTACAGCGTCCCGTCGGGGGCCACCGCGACCGCGCCCATAGCCTGCGTGAGGTCGTCGGGCCAGACGGACCGGAAGGTGGCGCCCGCGTCCGTGCTGCGCCACAGGCCCCCGCTGGCGGCGGCGGCGTACAGGGTGTCGGCGCGCCGGGGGTCGAGGGCCAGGGAGACGATGCGGCCGCCGATGTTCGTGGGGCCGACGGACTTCCAGCGCCCGCCGACCGCGGGGAGCCGGGCGGCCTCCGCGGCGGCCCGGTCGTAGGCGTGGCGGGGCAGCGCCTGGCCGGGGAGCGTCTTCTGCACGTAGCGGTACTCGGCGGGAGCCGACGGGCCGCGGACGGGGCGGTAGACGTCCTCCGGTGGGACGTCCGCGGCAGCGGCGGCCGAGGAGGACCCGGTCTGCCGCGGTGCTCCGTCGGCTGCGGACGGTAACGTTCCGGCGGCCGGTGGCGCCACGGTGACCGGTAATGCTCCGGCGGCCGGTGGCGCCGAGGTCAGCGCCGCTCCGGCGACCGCGGCGACCAGCCACGGAAGCAGACGTCTGCGCGTCGGTCTGCGCATGGACAGCCCTCCCCATCGTCATGCCCGTTTCAAACGGGAACGACGGTACGGGTGGGGGGACGCGAGCAGAAGGGCGCATGTCGGCCGCTGTCGGCCGCTGTCGTCCACGACCCCGCGGCCCCGGAGGGGCCCGCGCACGGGACCGCCGGCCCGCGAGGCGGGCCGGCGGCGGGGTGGAACAGTCGGTTCCGGAGTGCCGGGTGGTGCTTCCGGCGGGTGTCCGCCGGTGGTGTTGGCGCCGGCGTCTGCCGGCGGAGGCCGGTGGAGGCCGGTGGAGGCCGGCGGGTGCGGATCGCGGCGTCGGCCGAGGGCTCCGGTCGTGTCCGCCGGTGGGTGTCGGCCGGACGGTGGCTGCCGGCGCAGGCCGTCGGCCGAGGTCGCGGGCCGGATGCCGTCGGGGGCCGGAGGGGATCGGACCCCCGGCGCCTGCCCGGGCCACGGTTGATGGCCGGATGGTGTCGAAGGCGTCAGCCGGGGGCGACCGTCGGGAATGCCGGGGGGGGATGCTGGAGATGCTGCTGTGCCCGGTGGTGCCGCGGTGACGGTGTCGGTCGGGGATGCCCGGGCCCCGGGGCCGGGGCTCCGGCTGCGCCGGGTGCTGTGGCGGGCGCCGGGTCTTCCGCACAGCACCCGCCCCGCCCGGCTGCGTCCGGTGGCGCGTCAGGCGGCCTGGTGGCGGCTGCCGGGGAACTGCGTGACCTCCGCGGCGGCCTCGTCACGCTCGTAGTTGGCGAGCGCGAGCCCCAGCGCGAAGAACGTGGGAGCCCACTCACCGACGAAGATGCCCCACCGGTCCGCCCGCTCGATGTCCTCCCGGCGGTTGGACGTCAGCCAGGACACCAGCGACAGGCCGATGGACCCGGCGGCGGCGAGGTAGGCGTGCTCACTCCGGACGCCGGCGTCATGCAGCTTCTTCACGAACATGGGTGCCTCCTGAGAACAGTGCGAGTCGTGCCGGATGGCCTTCACGAGGGGTTCGAGTTCCACGCTGGGGACGGATGCGAACAAAAAGTCATGAATCAGTCTGTTCATCACCCGAGTGCGCGCCCCGCCAGGGAAGCCGCCCGCCGGGTCG
>NZ_MKXB01000211.1 GCF_001865245.1 Streptomyces sp. CC53
GGTCCGGGCCAAGGCGGCGACGGCAGCAGCGGAAGCGGCGGGCGGGGCGGCCGCGAAGAGACCGGTGACGGCACCGGCCACGACGGACGCGGCTCCTCGGACGGCGGCGGCCGGGGGAACGGCCACGGCGGCGACACGCCGGAGGGACGCAGCGGCCACCCGGGGCACCACGGCCACGGGGAGGCTCCTGCCGGGCGGCCGATGGCCGAGGTCGGGGACGACCGGGACGGCCTCGCGCTGGACCGGCTGCACGTCACACGGGCGGCGGCGCTGAAGTTCTTCCTGTACACGTTCACCGGTTCCCTCGCGCTGCTGCTGGGGTTCATCGGCATGTACCTGGCCGCCGAGCCGCACACCTTCGACATGGCCGACCTGGCCCGGGCCGACCCGCTGGCCGGCCGCGGGGCGTACGCGGGTCTGGTGCTGCTGGCGCTGGGCTTCGGGTTGGCGGTCAAGACGCCGACGGTGCCGTTCCACACGTGGCTGCCGCCCGCGCACACGGAGGCACCGGCCGCCGGGTCGGCGATCCTGGCGGGGGTGCTGCTGAAGATGGGGACGTACGGCTTCGTGCGGATCGCGATGCCGCTGCTGCCGGGGAGCTGGCGCCGGTACGCGCTGGTGTTCATCGTGGTCGGTGCCGTGTCGGCCGTGTACGGGGCGCTGGTGGCGCTCGCGCAGACCGACTTCAAGCGCATGGTGGCGTACACGTCCGTCAACCACATGGGGTACGTCGTGCTCGCCGTCGGCGCGGCCGGGGTCCTCGCCGGCACCGACGCCCAGGCGCGGTCGCTGGCCGTGACGGGCGCCGTGACGCAGATGGTCAGTCACGGACTGCTGACCGGCGCGCTGTTCCTGCTGTCCGGGGTGCTCTACGACCGGGCCGGGACGTACGCCATCGACGCGTACGGGGGCCTGGCCGGCCCGGCGCCGCGGTTCGCCGCGCTGACCGCGGTCGGCGCCTTCGCCAGTCTCGGCATCCCGGGGTTCTCCGGGTTCGTCGCGGAGTTCCAGATCTTCGCCGGCAGTCTGGCGTCGCAGGCGGTGGCGACGGCGATCGCCCTGACGGGGATCCTGCTGACGGCGGCGCTGTTCCTGCGGGCCCTGGGCTGCATGCTGCTGGGGCCCGCGCGGCTGCCCGGCGGGGTGCGCACGGGCGGCTTCCGCGATCTGGCCGCCGCGGAAACGGCCGCAGTGGGGCCGCTGCTGCTGGCCGCACTGGTCATCGGGGTCGCCCCGCGCTTCCTCCTGGACGTCATCGAGCCGGCGGGCCGCGCCCTCGTGGGGCTGGTCGCCCGGTGACCGGGGACCTGGCCGTCCTGCTTCCCGAGATGGCCCTCGCGGGAGCCGCCGTGACGGGCCTGCTCGCCGGCTCGTGGCTACCGCGCCACCGGCAGTGGGCCGTCGGCGCGCTGGCGGCGCTCGCCTGCACGGCGGGTCTCGTCGCGGCGGTCGCCGCCTGGCCGACGGGGGCGGCGGCGACCGCCGGGCCCGGGGAGTCCGGTGCGGGCGCCGCGGCCTCCGACGGGGTCCGTACGGCGTTCTCCGCCGCGTTCACCGCGGACACGGCGACCGGCGCCGGCCGGGTCGTCGTCCTCGGGGCGCTGCTCCTCGTGCTGGCCATGTCGGCGGGCGCGGTGCGCGGCGACCGGCGCGAGAGCGAGTACACCGTGCTGCTGCTCCTCAGCGGCCTCGGCACCCTCACCATGGTGGGCGCGGGGGACCTGCTGACGCTGTTCGCCGGCTACCTGCTCGCGAGCGTGCCCGCCTACGCCCTGGCCGGGTTCGCCAAGGACGCGCCGGGCACCGAGGCGGCCCTGAAGTACTACCTGATGGGCGCGCTGCTGGGGGTCGTGATGCTGGCCGGGGCGGCGGTCCTGTACGGGGCCGGCGGGTCCACCGCGTACCGGGAGCTGCGCGGGACGCTGGGGGACGCGCCGTACGGGCCGGTCGCGGTCGGGCTCGTCGCGGTACTGGCCGGGCTGCTGTTCAAGGCGGGCGGCGTGCCGGGGCACTTCTGGCTGCCCGACACCGCCGAGGGGGCGCCGCCCGCTGTGGCCGCGTACGTGACCACGCTGCCGAAGGCCGGCGGCCTGATCGCCGCGTACCGAGTGCTGCACGACGCCCTGCCGGCGTCGGCGACCGGTGTGGACTGGACGGCGCTGGTGGCCGTGCTGGCCGCCGCCTCGATGACGCTGGGCAACCTGGCGGCGTTCTTCCAGACGTCGGTGCGGCGGCTGCTCGCGTACTCCGCGATCAGCCAGGCCGGCTACCTGCTGGTGGCCGTGGCGATGGCCGGGCGCAGCGGGCAGGCCCGGACGGCGCTGCTGTTCTACCTGGGGGCGTACGCCGTGACGAACCTCGGCGCGTTCGCCGTGGTCGCGGCGCTGCCCCGGGCGCGGATCCTGGAGGACTACCGCGGCCTCGCCGGGCGGAGCCCCCTGCTCGCGGCGGTGCTCGTGGTGTGCCTGCTCGGCCTGGTGGGCACGCCGCCCACCGGGGTCTTCCTCGGCAAGCTGCTGGTCTTCGGGGCGGCGGTGGACGGCGGCTACGCGTGGCTCGCCGCGCTCGCCGTCGCCAACACCGTCGCGTCGCTGTTCTACTACCTGCGCTGGCTCGGCCCGCTCTTCCGGCCCGCCGCGGCCGGACCTCCCGTGCAGGCCGTGGCGCGTCCCGACGCGTGGTGCGCCGGGACCGCGTACGCCGCGGCGGCCGCCTCCGTGCTGCTGGGCCTGGCGGGCGGGGCGGTGCTCGCTCCGCTCACGGCCGGCCCTGCGTGATCGGGCGCTCCGGTCTCCGTACTTTTACGGCAGTCCGTCACGGGCCCCGCCCGGCCCCGCTCCCCCGCACGTAGGCTCCGATCACTGATCCACGGGGGCGGGGGAAGGGCGTACGGGGTCGGCGTGCCCGTGACGGGGCTCGTCGGCCTGCCGGTCCGGGCGCGGCGCGAGGGCGGCCGCCTTCGGGCACCGTACCGCCCGGTGCGCGCTCCGGCGGGAACGGGGGTTCCGCCGGACCGCCCCTCCTGCGCGACGGCCCCTCCCCGGCGGCGCTCCGCTCGCCCGGATGCCGCCGGTGCAGCGCCGTCGCGCCCACCCGCCGTCGGTGGCGTGGCCTGCCCGTCCGCCTCGGCGCCCGGCCGTCGGCGGGCGGTGGTTCGTCGCTTCTCCGGCTGCCTTCTCACGGCCCCTCACGGCCTTCCCGTCGCCGTGTCGCGCACGGCCCCGCCGACCCTGGGCCGCTCCGCCGCGGTGCCTGTCCCCGCCTGCGGCGCGGCCTCCCCCGCCGTGGGGCCGCCGGGCAGCGGCGTGGGGGGCGAGGATCCGTTCTGCAGGGGATCGCCCTGATCCGGTGTCGCCGCCCCGGAGGCCCCCTGAAGGGGGGCGGAAGCGGGGGGTTAGCATATGAGCGCCTCCTAGCTCGAAAGATACGGTTGTGACTGTCAACGACGACTCGTTCACCATCTGGAAGAACCGCGAGGAGATCGCGGAGTCGATGATTCCGATCATCGGGAAGCTGCACCGGGAGCGGGACGTGACCGTCCTGCTGCACAGCCGCTCCCTGGTGAACAAATCGGTGGTCAGCATCCTCAAGACCCACCGGTTCGCCCGGCAGATAGCGGGCGAGGAGCTCTCCGTCACCGAGACGATGCCGTTCCTCCAGGCGCTCACCGCCCTGGACCTCGGACCGTCCCAGATCGACATCGGCATGCTCGCCGCGACCTACAAGGCCGACGACCGGGGCCTCTCGGTCGACGAGTTCACCGCCGAGGCCGTCGCCGGCGCCACCGGCGCCGACAAGATCGAGCGCCGCGAGCCGCGCGACGTGGTCCTCTACGGCTTCGGACGCATCGGGCGGCTCGTCGCCCGCCTCCTGATCGAGAAGGCCGGCTCCGGCAACGGCCTGCGGCTGCGCGCCATCGTCGTCCGCCGCGGCGGCGACCAGGACATCGTCAAGCGCGCCTCCCTGCTGCGCCGCGACTCGATCCACGGCCAGTTCAACGGCACGATCACCGTCGACGAGGCGAACAGCACGATCGTCGCCAACGGCAACACCATCAAGGTGATCTACGCCAACGACCCGTCGGAGGTCGACTACACGGCGTACGGCATCAAGGACGCCATCCTCATCGACAACACGGGCAGGTGGCGGGACCGCGAGGGCCTGTCGAAGCACCTGCGCCCCGGCGTGGACAAGGTCGTCCTCACCGCCCCGGGCAAGGGCGACGTGCCGAACATCGTCCACGGCGTGAACCACGACACGATCAAGCCGGACGAGCAGGTGCTGTCCTGCGCCTCCTGCACCACCAACGCGATCGTGCCGCCGCTGAAGGCGATGGACGACGAGTTCGGCGTGCTGCGCGGCCACGTGGAGACCGTCCACTCGTTCACCAACGACCAGAACCTGCTGGACAACTACCACAAGGCCGACCGCCGCGGCCGCTCCGCGCCGCTCAACATGGTCATCACCGAGACCGGTGCGGCCTCCGCCGTCGCCAAGGCGCTGCCCGGCCTCAAGGCGCCCATCACCGGCAGCTCGATCCGCGTCCCCGTGCCGGACGTCTCGATCGCGATCCTCAGCCTCCGGCTCGGCCGTGAGACCACGCGCGAGGAGGTCCTCGACTACCTCCGCAACGTGTCGCTGACCTCGCCGCTGAAGCGCCAGATCGACTTCACCACCGCCCCCGACGCGGTCTCCAGCGACTTCATCGGCTCCCGCCACGCGTCGATCGTCGACGCCGGCGCCACCAAGGTCGACGGCGACAACGCGATCCTCTACCTCTGGTACGACAACGAGTTCGGCTACTCGTGCCAGGTCATCCGGGTCGTCCAGCACGTCTCCGGTGTGGAGTACCCGACCTACCCGGCCCCCGCGGTCTGACCCGCCGCCCGCCGCGTACGCGCCCGCCCTCGGTCAGGGGCGGGCGCGTCCGTCTTCTCCCGCGTGCCGCCGCCCTCCCCCGCGCGTACCGCCGCGGGCGGGTGCGTCACCGGCCCCGGCCGCGGATGAGCAGTGCCCCGCACAGGCCGCCGATCACGAACATGATGAGCAGCGCCAGGTAGAGCGGCATGGTGACGACGGGGATCAGCAGCCTGATCTCCACCTCGCGGGTGTTCTCGACGATCAGCACGACGGCGAGGACGGCGAGGACGGCCGCCGTGATCCGGGACGGTGTCATCGCCGGAGCTCGGCCGCCGCGCTTCCGGCCGCCGCTTCCGGACCTGTGGGTGTCTCGCGGGCTCATGCCCCCAGCATCGGGCGGCCGCGGCTGCGCCGCCGCACCGGACTGCGCCGTCCGGGTGACCGATACCGCCGCACAGGGAGCAGGGCCGACCGGGCACCTCGCACGGGACACCCGCCCCCTGACCGAACCGGCCTGGCGCCTCCCCCGGGCCCCTGCACCACGGCACGTTCCCCGGAGGCGGGGCGCGCCAATTCGATGGCGCCGTCCGGCTCCGCCACCGAGACTGGCCGGCATGCGGACCTTCCTGGAGACCGGGCGCCTCGTCCTGCGCCCCTTCACCGACGCCGACGCCGCGCACGTCTACGCGCTCCACAACGACCCCGACGTCATGCGTTTCATCAACGGGGGCCGGCCGACGAGCCGCGCGACGGTCCTGGAGCAGACCATGCCCGCACTGCTGCGCGACGGTCCCGAGCTCGGTGGCCGAAGTTACTGGGCCGCCGAGGAGAAGCAGGGCGGGGCCTTCGTCGGCTGGTTCGAGTTCCGGCCCCTGGACGACCGCGACGCCACCGCCGTCGAGCTCGGCTACCGCCTGACGCGGGCGTCCTGGGGCCGGGGCTACGCCACGGAGGGCTCGCGCGCCCTGATCGGCAAAGGCTTCGGTGAGCTCGGCGTGGACCGCGTCACCGCCACCACCATGGCGGTGAACACGCGGTCCCGGCGCGTGATGGAGAAGTGCGGCCTGTCCTGCCTCCGCCACTTCACCGAGGACTGGCCGGACCCCATCGAGGGGTCCGAGCACGGCGAGGTCGAGTACGAGCTGCTCCGCGCGGACCGGGAGGCCGGCCGGTAGCCCGGCCGCGCCGCCGGGCCGCCCGCCGCTCCTCCTCATCGACCCGGTGCACCCCGGCCCCGCGGACTCCCGCGCCGCGTACCGGAAGCGCTCCTCCGGGTCGACCACACGCCCCCGACCCGCGGGGTCTCGCCGGGGTCGGCGCGCCGGCGCCGTCGGACGGGGTTCGCGCCGGGGTGGAGGCGGTCCGGTGTGGCCACCGCACGGTCCGGCGGTGCGCCGCCCCCGGCGCCTGACCGCTCCGTCGGGGCCTGGCGGCGCTCCGATGGCCCTCCCGGACGGCTCGGATACGCTGGTGGATGAGCAGCTTCACCACGGTGAGCTTCCTTGCCAGGGCGCTAGGCCCCGGGGTTAGGGCGCCGCGTTGGACGGACACGAGTCGACGAGCGAGGTACGGAACCGGCCGCCCGGCCCGGCGGCGGGGCGCGCGAGCGTGCTGCGGGAGCTGCTGCCGATCGCGCTGTGGCGGACGGACGCCGACGGCCGGGTCGTCGAATGGTCACCGGCCGCCGGTGCTGTGCTCGGTCACCCGCCAGACTCCGTGCTCGGCCAGGAGGTGCTCTCCCGCCTGATCACCGGAACCGACCGGCCGCTGGCCGAACGGCTCGCACGGCGGGCCCTGGCGGGCCAGTCGGTCGTCGGGACGCTGAGCGTGCGGCACCGCGACGGCCGTCCCGTGCCGATGGAGATGTGGATCTCCCCGGTGGCCGACCCGCAGGGCGGCACGGGCCTGCTGACCGTCGCCGTGGAGACCTCCGCCGTAGGGGCCATGAGGGACGCCCTGGCGGCCCTGGAGGGGCTGTTCACCCAGTCGCCCATCGGACTCGCCACCCTCGGCCCCGACCTGCGCTTCCTCCGCGTCAACGACGCACTCGCGCGGATGAACGGGGTCCCCGCCGAGGCCCACCTGGGCAGGCGCCTGACCGAGGTCGCCCCCGGGGTCAACGCCGACGTGCTGGAGAGGGCCATGCAGCGGGTACTCGACCGGGGTGAACCGATGGTCGACGTCCGGCGCACGGGCAGGACCCCCGCCGACCCCGACCACGACCGCACGTGGTCGTGCTCCTACGCCCCGCTCCTCGACGGGTCGGGAAGGAGGCTCGGCGTGATCGCCTCCCTCATCGACGTCACCGAGAAGCAGGAGGCGCAGGCCGAGGCGGAGCGGGCGCGGCAGCGCTTCGCCCTGCTGGCCGAGGCCGCGACGCGCATCGGGACGACGCTGGACCTGCGCCGCACCGCGGAGGAGGTCGTGGAGGTCCTCGTGCCCCGGCTGGGCGACTCGGCCGACGTGCAGTTGCTGGAGGCGGTCCTGCACCCCGACGAGACCACCGCGTCCACCAGGGGTGTGGTGCGCCGCGTGGCCGCCGAGTTCCGGTACCCCGCGCTGCCCACGGAGGACCTGGCGGTCGGGCTGACGTACCAGGTCCCGCTGGGATCGGTGTACGAGCGGGTCATCGCGGAGGGCCGGCCCATGAACCTGTACCTGGCGGACATTCCGGCGCTGTTCAGCGGCCCCGCCAGCGAGCGGCTGCGCGCGTACCTGCGGGAGCAGGTCGGCTGCGCGCGGCTGGTGCCGCTGGTGGCGCGCGGCACCGTGCTGGGGGCCGTGGTGGTGACCCGGACCCGCAGGCGGGAGCCGTTCGACGCGCAGGACCACGTGGTCATCGACGAGCTCGCCGCCCGCGCCGCCCTCAACATCGACAACGCCCGCCTGTACACCGCGCAGCGGGAGGCCGCCCTCACCCTGCAACGCAGCCTGGCCACCGGGGCCCTGCCGGAGGTGGCCGGCCTGGAGTTGGCCGGCCGGTACCTCCCCGCCAGCGACCACGAGGTGGGCGGGGACTGGTTCGACGTCATCCCGCTCCCGGGCGGCAGGACCGGACTGGTCATCGGGGACGTCATGGGGCACGGCATCCACGCCGCGGCCGTCATGGGGCAGTTGCGCACGGCCGTGCGGACGCTGGCCCGCCAGGACCTGCCGCCGGCCGCGTTGCTGACCGCCCTCGACGCGGCCGTGGCGGACCTCGGCGAGGACGAGATGGCGACCTGCGTCTACGCGGTCCACGACCCGGCCGCCGGCAGCTGTGTGGTCGCCAGGGCCGGCCACCCCCCACCGGCGGTGGTCCACGCCGAGGGGCGCGTCACCTACGTCGACGGCTCCCCGGGGACGCCGCTGGGCACGGGCGGCCACCACTTCACGGCGGAGCGGATCGACCTGCCGTCCAACTGCCTGCTCGTGCTGTACACCGACGGTCTCGTCGAGGCCCGCGACCGGGACTGGGACGAGGGGCTGCAACGGCTCTCCCGGGCCCTGCGGGACCTCGACCGCCCGCTGGACGACATCTGCGACGGTGTCCTGGGCCGCATGCTGCCCGCCGCGGCGCAGGACGACGTGGCCGTACTCCTCGCCAGGACGGCCGGTCCACCCGGCCCGCCCGCACCCGACCCCTCCCGGACGCCTACGGCCACCCGCGGGCGTTGCCCGGCCGAAGGCCCCGCCGGGACGGAGGAAGGAGCACCTCGATGGACGAGCCCATGACGACGTTCAACGAGAGCCCGGAGGACCCGTTCTCCGTGCGGCACGCGGCGTCGGCGGTCCTGGACGGCCGGGGACGCGTCGTCGGCTGGAGCGAGCAGGCGCACGCTCTCCTCGGCTACCCCGCGCAGGAGGCACTGGGGCGGTCCTCGGTCGGCTTCCTCGTCGACCCGGCCGACTACGACGTCGTCATGGAGGCGGTGTCGGTGTGCGTGCGCGACGCGGGGTGGTTCGGGATCGTGCCGGTCCGCCGCCGTGACGGCGGGCGGGTGGACCTCGGCTGCCGGGTGCGGCCCATCACGCGGGACGGCGACCCGCCCTGCGAGTGGTTCCTCGTCGGCGCGCCCGCGGCGGAGGTGGTGCAGTGGGAGACGGACAGGTCCGTCCTCGACGGGCTGTTCCGCCGCTCCCCCATCGGCCTCTCGGTGCACGCCACCGACCTGTCCATCCTGCGGGTGAACCGGGCCGTCGCGAACTTCAGCCGGATACCGGTCGAGCAGCACCGGGGGCAGCGCATCGGCCTGTACGTGGTGCCGCAGGACACCGAGACCGTGGAGCGGCAGCTGCGCGAGGTGCTGGAGACGGGCCGGTCGTCCATCTCCACCGAGCAGCCCTGCCGGCTGGCCCACGACCCGACCCGTGAACTGGTCGTGTCGGTCTCGGCGTTCCGCATGGAGGACCCCGCGGGGCGGGTCCTGGGCGTCACCCAGACCATCGAGGACGTGACCGAGCGGTACCGGGCCCGTTACCGGCTCGCCCTCCTCAACGAGGCCGGTGCCCGCATCGGGACCACGCTGGACGTGGCGAGGACGGCGCGGGAGCTCGCCGAGGTGGCGGCTCCCGGGCTCGCCGACTGCGCCTCCGTGGACCTGCTGGAGCAGGTCGTCCGGGGGGAGGAACCGGGGCGGCGGCTGCCTGCCGGCATCCACCGGGCGGCGGTGCGGTGCACGCCGCCGGACCCGCCCGGCGGGCCGGGCGCCATGTACCCGGCGGGCCACCGGGTGCCGGTGCCTCCGGACAGCCCGCAGGCGTGGTGCCTGGCCGAGCGGCGCCCCTTCCTCGACACCCGCCCGCACGGGACCGGCGCACCGGACGGACCCGGCCGGCCGGAGGGGACCACAGGGGCTCCCGGAGCCACGGCCGGTACGGGCGGTGCGCCCGGCCGCCCCGTCGATGCCGGCACGGGAGTCCGGGCCGGCTCACGGGACGCCACCGGTACGGACGGTGCCGAGGGCCGCCCCGGAGCCACGAGGTGGAGGAGCACCGCCGCCCGGGACGGCACCGACCGGCGAGGCGCCACCACGCGGGGCGGGACACCGCCGGCGGCCGGAGGACCCGCCCAGGGGGAAGCGGCCGCCGGACGGCGGGCGGCGCCGGGGGCAGCGGCCAGGACCGCGCCGGCAGTGGCCGGCGGGCCCGGTGAAGGCACCGCATCCGCGGGAGGAGCCCCGGACCCCTCCGCGACCGAACCCGCCCTGGACCCGGCGACCCACACCCTGATGGTGGTCCCGCTGGTGGCCCGCGGGCTCGTCCTGGGGCTGCTCAGCCTGTGGCGGTCCCGGCGGCTCGAACCGTTCGAGAAGGACGATGTCAAGGTGGCCGAGGAGTTCGCCTCCCGCGCGGCCGTCTGCATCGACAACGCCCGGCGCTACACGCAGCAGCACGACGCGGCGCTCACCCTCCAGCACAGCCTGCTGCCGCACGACGTGCCCCGGCACCCGGCGGTCGAGGTCGCGCACCGCTACCTGCCGGCCGACGCCGCCTCCGGAGTCGGCGGCGACTGGTTCGACGTGATCCCGCTGTCCGGGCTGCGGGTCGCCCTCGTGGTCGGCGACGTCGTCGGCCACGGCATCCACGCGGCGGCGACGATGGGCCGCCTCCGCACCGCCGTCCACACCCTCGCGCACCTGGACCTGACACCCGACGAGGTCCTCTCCCACCTCGACGACCTGGTGGACCGGCTGGCCGCCGAGCAGGAACCCGCGGGCGGGGCGGAACCGGGCGGCGCGCCCTCCCCGCAGGTGGTGGGAGCCACCTGCCTGTACGCGGTCTACGACCCGGTCTCGCGCCACTGCGCCCTGGCCCGCGCCGGCCACCCTCCGCCCGCAGTGGTGGAGCCGGACGGGGCGGTCCGGTTCCTCGACCTGCCGGCGGGGCCGCCGCTCGGCCTCGGCGGGCTGCCGTTCGAGTCCGCCGAACTGACCCTGGCCGAGGGAAGCGTCCTCGCGCTGTACACCGACGGCCTCGTCCACGCACGCACCCGGGACGTCGACGAAAGCCTGGAGGACCTGCGCGGGGCGCTGGCCGGTGCGGCCCGGCCGCTGGAGGAGGTCTGCGCGGGGGTGGAGGACAGGCTGCTGCACGACCACGCGACGGACGAGGTCGCCGACGACGCGGCGCTGCTCCTCTCCCGCACCCGCGTGCTGCCCGCGGAGCAGGTGGCCACGTGGCAGCTGCCGATGGCGGACACCGCACCCGCGGACGCGCGCTCGCTGACGGCGTCGCAGCTGGCCCGGTGGGACCTCGCCGACATGGCCTTCACCACGGAGCTCATCGTCAGCGAGCTGGTCACGAACGCCTTCCGGTACGGCGAGGGGCCCATCACCCTGCGCCTCATCCGCGACCGGGTCCTGATCTGCGAGGTGTCCGACACCAGCAGCACGGCGCCGCACCTGCGCCGGGCGCGGAGCACCGACGAGGGCGGCCGCGGTCTCTTCCTGATCGCCCAGCTCACGGAACGCTGGGGCACCCGGTACGGCCGGGACGGCAAGACGATCTGGACGGAGCAGCCGCTGTCCGCGGCGGCGTCACCGGGCACCACGCCGTGGCCCGCACCGTGACGCCGGTGCGCGGCGGGCCGGGCCTCCCGTCACGGGCGGCCCGCAACGGCACGCCCTGCCGGGCACCAGCGCACCCGTCACCGCGCGGGCGGGCAGAGAAGCCCTGCCGGGCACCGGGGAGGCGGCGGGGCGGCGCTCCACTGCCCCCCTGTCCGTACCCGGCCGGGGGCTTGCGGCGACGCCGCGCCGGCCGGGCGCGCGGCGGGGCGCGACCGGCCGACGCGGTGGAGTGCGGCTACGGGAGGGGTTCGATGTCCCCCGCCGCCATGCCGCTCTCCTGCTCGCTCCGGGCCCGCAGCCGCTGGGCCTTCTCCTTCAACCGGTCGCGCTCTTGCGCGTCGTCAGCGCGCTCCGCGGCCTGGTCCAGCTCCTGCGCCTTCTCCCGCATGTGCTGGAGCCGGCCCCGGAACTCGTCGGGAATCCTCGCATCGCTCATGGCCTGGCCACTCCTCCCGGACCTGCCGTGCTCTTCGGGGCGGCACGGCGACGCACCACCAGCGAAGCAGCCGCCCGCGGACAGCGCATCCCGGAGCGGCGGACCGCTCCCGGGGCGCCCGTGCCCGCCCCGGACCGGCGGCGCGGGAGGGCACGCCGGGACGACCGGCCGGGCCGAGGGTCCCTTCCCTCCCCGACGACTGGAAACCCCCGCGCCGGCGAGGCAGGCTGAACGCATGCGGTCGCTCATCCGCTCCACCGCCCCGGCGGCAGCGGACGGTCACAGCCCCGTGCTCTTCCGACTCGCGCAGGTCGTGCCCTTCGCGATCGTCCTGCTCGGGCTGGGCATCGAGCTGTCACCCGCGCACTTTCTGTACACCGGTCCGCTCCTCACGGCGATGCCGGCACTGGCGTCGCTGACGATGGGGCCGCGGGGCACCCTGTCCGCCGCAGCCGCCGCGCTGTCCGTCACCGTGATCAGCGCTTCGCTGCACGGCTCGTGGGGCGATACGCAGGTGTACAGCAACCTGCTGGGGCTGTTCGTGGTGTCCGTGGCGAGCGTGACCACGAGCAGCACCGTGCGGGCGCGCCGGCAGAGCGAACTGGACCAGGTCCGCCGGATCGCCGTGGCGGCGCAGGAGGTGATCCTCCGGCCCGTACCGCAGCGGCTGGGCTCGTTGGAGGCCGCCAGCGTGTACCTCGCGGCGGAGAGCGGCGCGCAGATCGGCGGCGACCTGTACGAGGCGGTGCACACCCGCTTCGGGGTCAGGATGATCGTGGGCGACGTCCGCGGCAAGGGCCTGCCGGCCGTGCGCGCGGCGGCGGCGGTGCTGGGCGCGTTCCGGGAGGCCGCCCACTACGAGGACGATCTCGTCGAGGTCATGAACCACTGCGCCGCGGCCCTCCGCCGGGAGGGCACCGCCGCGGACTCCGCCGGGACGGGGAACGAGGACGACGCCGAGAGCTTCGTCACCGCGTTGCTGGCGCAGGTGCCGGACGGCCACGTGGTACACGTGGTCAACCGCGGCCACCCGCCGCCGCTGCTGCTGAGCCTGGGCACCGCCCGGGAGCTGCTGCCCGCCTGCCCCTTGCCGCCCCTGGGCCTGGAGGACCTCGTCGCCGTGCCGCCGGTCGAGCCCGACAGTTACGCGTTCGCGCCCGGTGACCGGCTGCTGCTGCACACGGACGGGGTGAACGAGGCCCGGGACGCGGCCAGCCGGTTCTTCCCGGTGTCCGAGGCCGTGGAGGCGGTGCGGACGACGTGCACGCCGCCGCAGTTCCTTGAGGCGCTGCACCTGGCGCTGACCCGCCACACGGGAGGCCGGCTGGCCGACGACGTGGCGATGCTCGTCGTCGACCGGCTCGGCGGCGCGGCGGACGAAAGCGCCGGAGACGCCCCATGAGCTGCCTGCGCCGGTCCGGCCGTGCCGGCCCGCCCACCGCGCCCCGATGCCGCCGGGGCGGGCGTACGGCCGGGCAACTGCGAGCGGTGCCGGCTGCCCCTGCTCCCGCCCCGCCCCCGGGCGGGGACGCCGGCCCGTGCGCCCGGCCGCGGCCGGGCCCCCGTGGGGGGCGCGGTGAGCGCGGCGCACCCGTCGTCCCGGCGAGGCGGCCATGTTCGACCTGAGCGCGCCGATCCTCGTCACGTTCGTCCTCTACGTGGGCGCCATGATCGGCGTCGGCGTGTGGGCGTACACGCGGACGCGGACCTTCAACGACTTCGCCCTGGGCGGGCGCCGTCTCAGCGCTCCGGTGGCCGCCCTGTCGGCCGGGGCGAGCGACATGTCGGGCTGGCTGTTCCTCGCGCTCCCCGGGGCGGTGTACGCGGCCGGCATCGGCGCCGGCTGGATCGCCGTGGGTCTGGCGGTCGGCACGTACCTCAACTGGCGGTTCGTCGCGCCCCGGCTGCGCACCTACACGGAGCGGGCCGGGAACGCGGTGAGCCTCTCGGCGTACCTGGAGGAGCGGTTCGAGGACCGCACCCGGCTGCTGCGGACGGTGTCCGCGGCGGTCACCGTCGCGTTCTTCACGGTGTACCTCGCCAGCGGCCTGGTGGCCGGCGGACTGCTGTTCGAGTACGTGTTCGACGTCGATTTCGCCCTGGCGGTGGTCCTGACCGCCCTGGTCATCGCGATCTACTCGTGTCTCGGCGGTTTCCTCGCCGTGAGCCACACCCATGTGCTGCAGGGCCTGCTGATGCTGCTCGCCCTGCTGGTGCTGCCCGTGGTCGGGGTGCGGGCCGTCGGTGGCTTCGACGCGCTGGGCGACGCGCTGGACGTCAGGTCGCCCGCCCTGCTGGACCCGGGCTCCCAGGCGGTCCTCGGGGACGGCGGCTGGTCCTCGGGCGGCCCGCTGGGCGCCGTCGCCATCGTCTCCCTGCTCGCCTGGGGCCTCGGATACTTCGGTCAGCCGCACATCCTGGCCCGCTTCATGGGCATCCGCAGCACCCGGGCCATCCCCGCGGCACGGCGCATCGGCACGGCGTGGGTGCTGGCCGTACTCGCCGGGGCGACGCTGGTCGGGCTGGTCGGGATCGCCGGGTTCGGCGCCCCGCTCGACAACCCGGAGACGGTGTACCTCGCCCTGAGCCGGACCTTGCTCGATCCGTGGGTGGCAGGCGTGTTCCTGATCGCCGTCCTCGCCGCGGTGATCTCGACCGCGGACAGCCAGCTCCTCGTGTCGTCCGTGGCGCTCACCGAGGACTTCTACCGGGCGTTCCTGAAACGGGAGGCGTCGGACAGGGCCCTGGTGTGGGCGGGGCGCGGCTCGGTGCTGGCGGTGACGCTGATCGCCTGCGCGATCGCCCTGCGCGGCGACGGCCTCCTCGGCATCGTGGCCTACGCCTGGGCGGGCTTCGGGGCCGCCTTCGGTCCCGTCGTGCTGCTGTCGCTGTACTGGCCGCGCATGACGTGGGCGGGGGCCATGGCCGGCATCGTGTCGGGCGCGGCCACGGTGCTGTTCTGGGAGGAGCTCAACCCGCTGCTCGGGCCGCTGGAGTCGGGCATCTACGAGATGGTGCCGGGCGTGGTCGTCGCCACCGTCGCCGCCCTGGTCTTCGGCCGGTTCGTGGGTCGCCCGCCGCAGCGTGCCTTCTGGCGGATGCCGGGCGGTGGCGCGAGCCGCCTGATGCTGGCGCCGTTCCTCGCGCACGCGCCGGTGGGCATGGCGGTCCTGGACACCGACCTGCGGTACGTGTGGGTGAACGACCTGCTGGAGCGCCTGCTGCCGCTGGAGCGGCGACTGGGCCGCCAGGTGCGCGAGGTGCTGCCCGAGGAGGAGTCCCAGGCGTTCGAGGACCGGATGCGGAGGGTCCTGGAGACGGGCTCCCCCGTGCTGGACTTCGAGTTCCTCGGCCCCGACTACGAGGACCCGCGCAGGAAGCGCGCGTACTCGGCGTCGTTCTTCGGCATGCAGGACCGGCACGGCCGGTACGTGGGGATCTGGTACATGCTCATCGACGTCACGGAGCGCTGGCGCGCCCAGGAGCGGCTGGCGCTGCTGAGCGAGGCCGGCGCCCGGATCGGCCGCACCCTGGACGTGGCGCTGACCGCGCAGGAGCTCGCCGACGACACCGTGCCGCGCTTCGCGGACTACGCGGCCGTCGACCTCCTGGAACCCGTCCTGAGCGGCGAGGAGCCCCCACCCGGTCCGGTGGGCGGCACCCCGGCACTGGGCAGGGCGGGGCGGGCGTCCGTACGGGGGGAGGGGCCCGCCGCGGACCCGGCGGCGGGCGAGGCCGTGATCCGGGGGCCGTCGTCTCCGGTGGCACGCTGCCTGCTGGAGGGCAGGACCCTGGTGGAGGACGCGGCCGGCGGCCCGGTGGCCGGGGACCCGGCGCTGAGTGCCGTTCTGGACGGGTTCGGAGGCGCCGCGGTGATGGCGGTCCCGGTGAAGGCCCGGGGCGTCACCCTCGGCGCGGCCGTGTTCGTCCGGTCCCGGCGCCTGGGCCCGTACGAGGAGGACGACGTGCGCCTCGCGGAGGAGCTCGTCTCCCGGGCCGCGCTGTCCCTCGACAACGCGCGCCGCTTCAACCGGGAGCGCCACGCGGCACGCTCGATGCAGCGCTACCTGCTGCCGCAGGAGGTCGCGGGCGGGTCCGCGCTGGAGGTGGCGTCGTGGTACTACCCGGCGGACGCGCCGAGTGGGGTGGGCGGCGACTGGTTCGACGTGATCCCGCTGTCCGGGACGCGGGTGGCCCTCGTCGTCGGGGACGTGGTCGGCCACGGCATGAACGCCGCGGCGACGATGGGACGCCTGCGTACCGCGGTGCGCACGCTCGCCCATCTGGACCTGCCGCCGGACGAGTTGCTGGCCCGCCTGGACGATCTGGTCATCGGGCTCGTGGAGACGCACGACGGCGGCGAGGCCGCGGGTGCCGGGGAGCAGGAGGCGGGCGGCACCCTCCTGGGAGCGACGTGCCTGTACGCGGTGTACGACCCGGTCGGCCGGCACTGCACGCTGGCCCGGGCGGGCCACATGCCGCCCGTGGTCGCCGCCCCCGACGGGTCCGTGGACTTCGTGGACCTGCCCGCGGGGCCGCCGCTGGGCCTGGGATCGCTGCCCTTCGAGTCGGTGGAGCTGGAGCTCGCCGAGGGCAGTGTCATCGCGCTGTACACCGACGGCCTGATCGAGGCGTGCGACCGGGACGTCGACGTGGGCCTGTCCCGGCTGGTCGGCGGACTCGCCAGGCCGGGGGCGAGCCTGGAGGAGACCGGCGGCCGCGTCATCGACGCCCTGCTGACGGGTCCGCCGTCCGACGACGTGGCACTGCTGCTGGCCAGGACGCACGTCCTGGGCTCGGAGCAGGTGGCGTCCTGGGAGCTGCCGGTCGATCCGGCGGCCGTCGCCCGGGCCCGCAACCTGGCCTCCGAACAGGTGACGGCCTGGGGCATGGACGAGCTGTCGTTCACCACGGAACTGATCGTCAGCGAGCTGGTCACCAACGCCATCCGCCACGCGAGCGGCCCGGTCTGCCTGCGCGTCATCCGTGACCGCACCCTGATCTGCGAGGTGACCGACGCCAGCAGCACGGCGCCGCGGCTGCGGCACGCCCGCACCACGGACGAGGGCGGACGCGGCCTGTTCATCGTCGCCCAGCTCGCCCGGCGCTGGGGCACCCGCTACACCCGGGGCGGCAAGGTCATCTGGACGGAGCAGCCCCTGCCCGGCGGCCCCGCCGGCTGAACCGCCGCCCGCGGCCCGTCGCCACGGCCGGTCCGTCCCGGCCGAGTCGGACGAGCCGGATGAGTCGGACAGTCGGATGAGTCGGGCGAGAGCGCTGTCCCGGGCGTGGCCGAACATCGACTCGGACGTACGCACCAAGGGTGACAGGAGCCCCGTATCGGCCCGCCGGCTCCTCTCCATGCTGCCAGAATCCGGGCAGGCGGCGCGCCGGCGGGGGCGCGGGCGAGGCTGAGGCGGGGGAAGCAGGGTGGGCGTGACCGAGCGCGGCAGGACCGGTCCTACGGCTCCGGGCGACGCGGCTCCGGGAGCGGAGGACGGCAACGGCCCGGGTGTAGGAAGCACCGTGGCCGCGGACCGGTTACGGCCGGGTGGGGAGCCGCACGGTATCGGGGCGGCCCGGAGCGACGGGGCGGAACGGGGTGACGGGGCAGGGCGCGCGGTCCCCCGCCACGTGGCGTGCGTGATGGACGGCAACGGCCGCTGGGCGCAGCGGCGTTCACTGCCGCGTACGGCGGGCCACCAGGCCGCCGAGGCCACCGTCATCGACATCATCGAGGCGGCCCGGTCCGCCGGGGTGGAGTGGCTCAGCCTGTACGCCTTCTCCACCGAGAACTGGAACCGGCCCGGCGCGGAGGTCGACTACCTGATGCGCCTGGTCCGGCGGGTCGTGCGGAAGCACGCGCCGCTGCTGCTCGCCCGCGGCATCCGCTGCCGCTTCCTCGGCGTGGCCGACCCGCGCATCCCCCGGGAGCTGGCCCAGGACTTCGACGACCTGGCGACGCTGACCTCGGGCAACCGGCAGATGACCCTGACCGTGGCCTTCGACCACGGCGGGCGCCGGGACATCGTGGAGGCCGCCCGCTCCCTCATCCGCAGCGGCACCCCCGCCGACGACGTGACGGAAGGGCTCTTCGCGGAGCACCTGCCGTTCCCCGACACCCCGGATGTGGACCTCGTGATCCGCACCTCGGGGGAGCAGCGGATCTCGAACTTCATGCTGTGGAAGGTGGCCTACGCCGAGTGGGTCTTCCCCGACGTGCTCTGGCCCGACTTCCGGGCCGCCGACTTCCTCGCCTGCCTGCACACCTACCGGCGCCGCGACC
The DNA here is from genome assembly GCF_001865245.1 of Streptomyces sp. CC53. GTDB lineage: Bacteria > Actinomycetota > Actinomycetes > Streptomycetales > Streptomycetaceae > Streptomyces. Next base: position 18,134 of record NZ_MKXB01000211.1, read on the forward strand.
GCCGCTTCGGCGGGCTGCCGCACCCGACGAACGGAGACCAGCGATGACGACCGCAGCGAACGGCACGACCAGTGCGGACGCCGCGCACACCACCCACGAGACGCCCCTGTTCGGACCGGACTCGCAGTTCCAGGGGTTCTTCGACGACCCGCGCTGGGCGCTCGCCCTGGTGCGCGCGACCGTTCTGGAGGCGGCCCACCCGCAGATCGGCGCCGCCCTCGTCGACAACTCCACCTTCGTCACGCACCCTTGGCGCAGGCTTCGCAACACCTTCCTCAGCATGCGGCGCATGTTCCACACCGACCCCGCCGTCCGGGAGCGGGAGGCCGCCCGGCTGAACCGGCTGCACGCCCGCATGAGCGGCTCCGACGCCCGGGGCCGGGCCTATGACGCGATGGACCGGGCGACCCGGGCGTGGGTGGTCGCCACGCTCTTCGAGAGCGCGGTCACGATGTGCCGGCTGAGCGGCCAGCCGCTCGACCAGGTGACGATGGAGCAGATGTACGCGGAGTACCGCGCGTTCCTGGCGGCGCTCGACGGCGACGCCGGGGAACTCCCCGCGGACCTGCACGATTTCTGGCCGTACTTCGACCGGGTCGTCGAGCGTGAGCTGGAGAACACGGAGGCGGCCCGCGTCATCCTCTTCCGGCTCTTCGACCACCTGCCCGCCCCGGCACTGTTCGACGGCGCGCCGACGCTGTGGGCGGCGGGCCGGGCCGTCGCCGGTCCGGTGCTCGGTGCGATCACCGTCGCCTCCCTGCCGGAGGCGTACCGGCGCCGGGCCGGACTGCCGGAGACGCCCGGCACGGAGACCCTCATGCAGGGCGCCTACGTGGCCGCGGGACTGGCCCGGTTCCTGCCGGCGGGCTGGCTGGACGCCGAGACCCTCATCGACCTCCTCTCGCTCCCGGAAGGAAGCGACGACCCACGGTTCCGGTCCGTCACCGCCCTGCGGGACCGCGTCAAGCGGGCGTCGGCCCTGCTGCGGCTCCTCACCCCGCTGGGCGGCGCGCCCGAGCCGCACCCGGCGTCCACGGCGGGCACGGAGCACACCGCGGGCAGGGGCGAAGGCCGGCGCTCGGCGGAGGAGTTCTTCCGGCAGGTGCTGGACCAGACGGGCGACGGCCACCTCGACTGGCCCGACCTCGCCGCCATGGCCCGTGAGCTGTCCACCCGCCTCGACCTGGACGAACCGGAGGAGACCCGGCTCTACGACGCCTTCGCCGCCTGGTGGCGGGAGCTCCAGGCCGCCCTCGACACGGACGGCGACGGGCGCGTCAGCGCCGAGGAGTACGCCGCGGCCGTCCCCTCCCTCGCGGGGCCCGCTCTCATCCGCGTCGCCGAGGTGCTCTTCGACGTCACCGACAAGGACGGCAGCGGCACCATCGACGCGGACGAGTACCGGGCCCTGTTCCGGACCGCTTTCCACCGCGACCTCGCCGCCGGCGACGGGGCCTGCGGCCGGAGCGCGTTCGTCGGGGACTTCCTCGCCTTCATGTCCGCCCGCCGCACGAGCACGCCCTACGACCCGCTCCTCGCCGACGCCTGACGGGAGGGTCCGTGCCGGGTGGCGCCCGGGCGGGCCGTCCGGCTGGGCGTCCAGCACCCCGTCGCCGCCGGACGTGACGCCGTAGGCGGTGGTCGAGGGGGTCTCCTCGTCACCGCGACCGGAGGGGGGCGGAGGCCGCCGCCGCGAAGGGTCGGCGGCGGCCCGCGCGACCGGCCCACAGCGGCTCGCCGCCTTCGCGCACGACTGCCACGCGCTCCTCCGTCAGCTGGCGGCGCTGCCGCGTCGGCCGACCGCGCTGGTCAACGAGTACCACGGCCCGTTCGGGAACGACGTGGGCTGCCTGGCATCCGCAGGGATCACGCCTCAGGAGGCCAGGGTCCTGCGCTCGTGGCTGGCCAGGCGCAACTCCGTGGTGTCCGAGGGCGCGCGCGACTTCGGCTTCACCGCCGTCCCGCAGCACTTCGACGGGCACGGGTCGTGCAGCGATGCACCCTTCGTGCAGGGCCCCGGCGCCGAGGCGCCGCTGCATCCCACGATCGCCGGGGAACTCGCCCTCGCCCTCGCGGACCAGCAGGCGCTCACGGGCAGCCGCGCCGCCACGCCGCCGTCCGGCACTCCTCCACCGCCCTGGCGCCCCCGCGGCACGCGGCCCACCGCCCCTCCGGGCCCGACTGGCGGCCCGCGGCCTCCGGGCCCGTGGGCGCCCCTCGCGGCGGGTCCGGCCGTGCCGGGTGACGGCGTGGGCGGGCCGCGCCGTCACCCCGCACCTCGGCTGCGGGGCGCCGACTCACGGGACGGCGGAACGGGGTCCCCGATCAGTTCAGGGGGGTGATGCGCATCCGGCCGGGGTCTCCGCCGCCGAACCAGTCCTGGTCGCAGCGGTAGTGTCCCGGTGCGGTCGCCGCCATGAGTCCGAGGCAGGCGGCCAAGGCCCGCTGCCCGTAGGCGTTGGGGTGCAGGGACTCCTCCAGGGTGCCCTGGGTGTCGTGGTGGTCAAGGAAGCGGAACCACTCCGCCCGGGCGGCGTCGGGCCCGGAAGCACCCACCTGGGTGGTGCCGGCCGCGCACACCTCGTGTCCCGCCAGTGCATCGCGCAGGTCGAGGTACTCGGTGCCGCGGGCGGCGGCGACCGCCTTGAGCATGTCCCCGATCCGCGGGACGAGGGTGAACGCGGCCCAGTCGGCGTCGCGGTCGTTGAACGGGCAGCGGTCCTTGTACAGGCGGTCGGCGTCCCTCTTCGGCAGCCGGAAGGACTCACCGCCGGGCAGGGGCGAGGGGTAGGACTGGAGGACGAGCCGGTAGTCGGCGTCGGCGTAGCCCGCGTCGCGCATGGTGGCGCGGATGCCGTCGACGACGGCGGTGACCTCGGCCTGCACGGCCGGCAGCTTCTCCCGCACCGCGGCGTCCTGCTTTTTCCAGCACAACCGGGCGAAGTACCAGTCGTACGCGCAGTCGCCGATGATGCTGCCGAATCCGAGGTCGTTGCCGCCGACGGACAGCACGATCAGTGCGACCCGCTGGGACCGGGCGACCCCGGCGAGCTGGTCGGTCTGCGGTTCCTCGCCCGCCAGCGGCAGTCCGCCTCGGGCGGCGCTCAGGACGTGCACCGTCTCGGCGCCTGAGCAGGCCAGGTTGATGCGCTCGTCGAACCCGGCCAGTGGGGCGAGGGCGATCTCGGACACGTCGGAGCGGTGGCAGCCGCCGACGGCGGCGGTGCCGCCGTAGACGCGGGAGGGGTCGTAGCCGGAGCCGGTCCAGGCCCGGTCGGTGCCGTTGCGGGCGCCCTCGTACCGGTCGGTGTTGCCCAGCCAGCGGCCGGCCTCGCCGGAGATGAAGCTGTCGCCCATCGCGACGGCCACGCCCGGCCCCGGAGGCGGAGCTGCCGCGCGGGCGGCGCCTGCCGGCGCCGTGTGGAGTGTGGAGCCGAGCAGCACGGCGGTGAACAGCGCGAGCCCTCGGACGGCAGTATGCAGGGGGGTACGCATCAGGCGCAGGTCCCTTCGTCAGGTGGGCGGGGCCCCGCGACCGTGGCGCGTGGTCAGGGGGCGCCCGGGTCGGTGCGGGGCGGTCGCAGCCCCTGCTCCGGGTGGGTGGACAGAGGCTACGATCGGCGCCCACCGGCGGCCCATCCCCGGGCCACCGGTCTGCCATCGACTGCGTCATGGGGGGGGGGTTCATGGACGTGCGGTTCACGCAGCTGGGGCCGGTCGGGGCCACGGTGGACGGCTCCGCGGCGGAACTGGGCGGTGGGCCGCGCACCCGCCGTCTCCTGGCCGCGCTCCTCCTCGACGCGGGGCGGGTCGTGCCGGCGGCAGGGCTGGCCGCCGCGGTCTGGGATGACCCGCCGGCCACCGCGCGGGAGCAGGTGCAGAACACCGCGGCCCGGCTGCGCAGGAGCCTGGCGGCCGTCGACGGCGGCGCGGGATGCGCGGTGGTCCGTACCGGGGCAGGGTTCCGGCTGGACACAGGGGCGGCAGCGGTCGACCTGGCGGAGTTCCGGCGGCTGTGCCGGGCGGCGGAGGCCGCCGACGGCTCGGAGACCGCCCGCGCACTCTACGGGCAGGCCCTGGAGTTGTGGCGGGGGCCCGCGCTGGAGGGGCTGGAGGGCAGGGTGTTGCGGGCGGCGGCCGACCGGCTGGAGGAGGAGAGACTGGACTGCCTCCAGCGGCGGCTGGCCGCCGACCTGGAGGCCGGTCGGCACGCGGCGGCTGCTCCGGAGCTGGCCGCCCTGGTCGCCGCACACCCGCTGCGGGAGCGGCTGGTGGAGCTGCGGATGCTCGCTCTGTACCGCTGCGGCCGCCGAGGTGAGGCATTGGAGGCGTACGTGCAGGCCCGGTCACGGCTCGCGGAGGCCACGGGCCTGGACCCCGGGCCGGCGCTGCGGGAACTGCACGCGGCGGTCCTCGCCGACGCGCCGTCGCTGGGCCCGCCCGCTCCTCGGGGCGCGGCGCCGGCAGTTGCTTCGCCCCCGTCGGCCCGGTCCGCCACGGAGCCCCGCCCGGCCCCCGCCCAACTGCCCGCCGGAGCAGTGGCTTTGGCCGGCCGCAGCGAGGAGGTGAGCCGTCTCGTGCGAGCCCTCGAAGAGGCCGGCGGCGGGGTGTGCGTGGTACGGGGGCAGGCTGGCGTGGGGAAGACCGCGCTGGCGCTGCATGCCGCGCACGCGCTCAGGGACCGCTTCCCCGACGGGCAGCTCTTCGCGGATCTGCGCGGAGCCGACGGGCACGGCGGCGACCCGGGGGACGTGCTGGCCGCTTTCCTGCGGGCGCTCGGTGTGGACGGTCCGGCCGTGCCGGCGTCCGCCTCGGAGCGCGCGGCGCTCTACCGCACCCTGCTGGCCGGGCGGCGGGTGCTGGTCGTGCTGGACGACGCGGCCGGGGAGGCGCAGGTACGACCGCTCCTCGCCGGCGCGGCGCCGGGCTCGGCGGTGCTGGTCACCAGCCGTCACCGGCTCGCCGGGCTCGATGTGCGCCTCGCACTGGGCGTACCGCTGCTCGACGACGCCACGGCCCTGACGCTGCTGGACCGGTGGGCCGGGGGCGGCCGGGTGGCGGTGGAGCCCGCGGCGGCCCGCGGGCTGGTGCGGCTGTGCGGAAACCTCCCGCTGGCGCTGCGGGTCGTCGGAGCCCGCCTGGCGGCGGCGCCCCACCGCGACCTCGGCTGGCTGGCGCACCGGCTCGGCGACGAGCAAGCCCGCCTGGACGAGCTCGCCCACGGCGGCAGCGACGTGCGGGCGGCGCTCCGGCTGAGCTACCGGGGCCTGTCGCCCCGCGCGAAGAGGCTGTTGCGCGGCTTGGCGCTGCTCACCGCCCTCGACTACGCCTCCTGGACGGCCGCCGCAGTCCTCGACGAACCCCTTGCCCGGGCGGAGGCGGAAGTGGACGGCCTCGTGGCGGCGCATCTGCTGGAGGTGGCCTGCCGGGACGCGTCGGGGGCCGTGCGGTACCGGATGCACGACCTGGTGCGGGCCTTCGCCCGCGAGCTGGCGTGTGGTCGGGAGACCGAGGCCGTGGTGCCCCGCGTGATCGGGCACTGGCTCGCCCTGGTACGGGAGGGTCGTCGGGCCCATCAGGGCGTGGACTACCCCGGGCTGCCCGTACCGGGGCAGGAGGAGGCCGTGCTGGATCCGGCGGTGCGGGCGCTGCCGCGGGCGGAGCCGGTGCGGTGGCCGGCCGGAGAGCGGGACGCCCTGGTCGCCGCGGTGCGCCAGGCCGCCCGTGTCGACCCGCGGGCGTGCTGGGAGCTGGCGGCCGCCGCCGAGTACCTGTTCGACCTGCGCAGTGACCTCGCCGGATGGTACGCGGTGCAGCAGACCGGCCTCGCCGCGGCCCGCGCCGCCGGCGACCGCCGGGGCGAGGCCCTCATGCTGGCCGGACTGGGCCGGCTCCGTGCCTGCCGAGAGGAGTGGGCGGAGGCCCGGGGCATGCTGCTGACTGCCGAGCGGCTGTTCACCGCGGTGGGCGACGGGCACGGTGCGGCGTACGCAGGCTGGGTGCTGTCCTACCTGGACCGGATGCAGGGACGGCTGGACGAGGCGCTGCAGCGGTGCCGCCACAACGCTGCCGTGTTCGAGGCGGCCGGCGACTTCTACGGGCTGGCGCACGCGCTGCGCGGCACCGGGCAGGTCCTGCTGGCCCGCGGCGAGACCGCCCGGGTCCTGGAGCTGTTCACGCGGGCACTGGAGGCGGCAGTCCGCGGCGGCGCCGCGTGGCCGCGCCTGTGCATGCTGCGCTGGGTGGCCGAGGCGCGACGCCTGCTGGGCCGACTGGACGAAGCCGCCGCAGGGTTCGGTGAGATCCTCGCCCGCACCGAGGACTGGGGCGACCTGGCCGGCCAGAGCGCCGCCCGAATCGGCCTCGGCCGGATCGCCCTGGACCGCGGCGACGCCGCGGCCGCGGTGCGTCAGCTGCGCGCGGCGGCCGACGTGGGGCGCCGCTCCGGGCAGCCGCTGGTGCACGCCCTGGCCGTGCCGCCGCTGGCCGAGGCACTGCTCGCCTCCGGCGATCCGCAGGCCGCCCGGTCCGTGCTCCGGGAGGCGGTGGAAGACTGCCGCGTCATAGGGGCCCGGCCGCTGCTGGCCGCGTTGGAGACCGCGCTGAGCGCCCTCCCCCGCCCCGGCCGCTGACCGCCGCGGTGCCCGGGGGAAGCATGCTCGGCCGGGAGCGCGCGTCAACGCCGGCCGGTGGCCCGGCTGCTGACGGGGAGACACGACGCCTGCCGCTCGACCGCCGTGTCCTGCCCTGTCCGGGTCAGCAGGTGCCGGTCTCCGGTGTTCCGCAACCGCGCAGGCAGCGGCGGGAACACTGCTGCGGGGGCGGACCGGCTCAGCGCACCCTCCCCCGCGCCTTCAGCTGCGTCGCCGGCACCTCCGGTGCGGCCAGGCGTCCGCCTGCGTAGCCCTTGACCTCCCCGAAGCGGTCGGAGGTCATCCAGTCCTCGCGGGCCTGGCGGATCTCCTCGTCGGTACGGCCCACGAAGTTCCACCACATGACGATCTCCTCCGCGAAGGGTTCGCCGCCGAGGAGCATGAGGGACGCGTCGGTCTCGGCGCGCAGGGGGAGTTCGGTGCGGCCGCAGCCGAGGTACAGCATGGAGCCGGGGAGCAGGGGGACACCGTCGACGTGGGTCTCGCCGGACATGGCCAGGGCCGCGTACTCGAAGTCGGGTTCCACGGGGAGGCGGGTGTCGGTGCCGTGGGCGAGGGTGACGTCGGCGCCGACGAGGGGGGTGTAGGTGGTGCCGGGGGAGGTGGCGCCGTCGAGTGTGCCGAGGACGACGGTGGCGGTGAGGCCGGGCGCGGTGGCCTGCGGGAGGTGGGCGTGGAACTCGAAGTGCGGTTCCACGTGGCGGTGGGTGTCGGGGAGGGCGGTCCAGAGCTGGGCGCCGTGCAGGAAGCGGGGGTGGGGGTCGGGGCTCTGCTCGGAGTGGGAGATCGCGCGGCCCGAGGTCATGAGGCCGAGTTCGTACGGGCGGATGGTCTGGACGCTGCCCGTGCTGTCGCGGTGCAGGACCTCCCCCTCGTGGAGCCAGCTCACGGTCTGCAGGCCCGTGTGGGGGTGCGGCGGGACCTGCATGCCGGGTTCGGAGGCGATGTCGTCGGGGCCGTAGTGGTCGACGAACACCCAGGCGCCGACCATGCGGCGGCCGAGGTTCGGCAGCAGTCTGCGGACCTCGGTCGACTCGCCGAGCGTCACGCGTCGGGGGCTCAGGAGTTCGCGTACGGGCTCCGCGACGACGAAGCCGCGGCCGCCGCACAGGGAGGGAACCGCCTGGCGGTCGAGATTGCTCATGGGGCCAAACTAGCCAGTCCGGCGGGTGCACGGGGTGTATCCGGCCGAGTGGTGGGCAGGCGCAGGCTGCTCCGGAATAGGGACGGGGCGGGTGCCGTTGTGCGGGGCACCATCGGACGCGCGGAGAGGCAGGCGGCATGAGCACGATCGAGCTCACCAAGGAGAACTTCGACCAGGTCGTGTCGGACAACGGCTTCGTCCTGATCGACTTCTGGGCGTCGTGGTGCGGTCCGTGCCACCGGTTCGCTCCCGTGTACGAGAAGGCTTCGGACCGCCACACGGACCTGGTCTTCGGGAAGGTCGACACGGAGGCGCAGCCGGAGCTGGCCGCGGCGTTCGAGATCCAGTCCATCCCGACGCTGATGATCGTGCGGGACAAGGTCGCGGTGTTCGCCCAGCCCGGGGCGCTGCCCGAGCCGGTCCTTGAGGACGTCATCGGCCAGGCGCGGGCGCTGGACATGGACGCCGTGCGGAAGTCGATCGCGGAGGCCCAGGCCTGAGGCTGCCGGGGCCCGCCCGGGCGCGCACCCGGGCGGGGAACGAGCGGGCGGGGCATCCGGGAGCCGGCTCCCGGATGCGGGAAGGACAGGCAGGCCCGGGTGCCGTGAACGGGCGGGCCCGGCGCGGGTCCCGGGTCAGCGTTCCAGGACGAGGGCGATGCCCTGGCCGACACCGATGCAGAGGGCGGCCACGCCCGTGCCGGAGCCGGCGGCGGCCAGCTGGTGGGCGACGGAACCGGCCAGGCGGGCGCCCGAGGCGCCCAGCGGGTGGCCGATGGCGATGGCGCCGCCGCGCGGGTTGACGACGGCGGGGTCCAGGTCGGGCCACTCGGCGAGGCAGCCGAGCGCTTGGGCCGCGAACGCCTCGTTCAGTTCGAGCGTGGTCAGGTCGGCGAAGCCCCGGCCGGCCTTGGCCAGCGCCCGCTGCACCGCTTCCACCGGGCCGAGGCCGAAGAGCTGCGGTTCGACACCGGTGACCGCGGAGGCGCGGACGCGGGCGAGGGGTTCGCGTCCGCAGGCCCGCAGGCCGTCCTCGTCGACGAGGAGCAGGGCGGCGGCGCCGTCGTTGAGCGGCGAGGCGTTGCCCGCGGTGACCGTGCCGCCCTCCCGGCGGAACACCGGCTTCAACTTCGCCAGGGCCTCTAGGGAGGTGGTGTCCCGGATGCATTCGTCGCGGGCGAGGTCCACGCCCGCGTACGGGACCACCTCGGGGGCGTAGAGGCCCTCCGCCCAGGCCGCGGCCGCCTTGCGGTGGCTGGCGAGCGCGAAGGCGTCCTGCTGCTCGCGGGTGAGGGCGTGCTTGTCGGCGATCAGTTCGGCGCCCTCGCCGAGGGACACCGTCCATTCGGCGGGCATCCGCGGATTCGTCATGCGCCAGCCGAGCGTGGTGGACCACAGCTGTCCGTGTCCGGCGGGGAAGGCGCGTTCCGGCTTCTCCAGGACCCACGGGGCGCGGGACATGGACTCCACGCCTCCCGCGATGGCGACGGACGCGTCGCCGACGGCGACGGCGCGGGCGGCCTGGACGACGGCTTCCAGGCCGGAGCCGCACAGGCGGTTGACGGTCACGCCGGGCACGGTCACGGGCAGGCCCGCCAGGAGGACGGCCATCCGCGCCACGTCGCGGTTGTCCTCGCCCGCGCCGTTGGCGTCGCCGAGGTACACGTCGTCGACGCGCGCGGGGTCGAGGTCCGGCGTGCGGTCCACCAGGGCCCGTACGACGTGGGCGGCGAGGTCGTCGGGGCGCACGGACGACAGGGCTCCGCCGAACTTGCCGATCGGTGTGCGGACGGCGTCGACGATGTAGACGTCGCGGATGCTCATCGGGTCTCCCACGGCCTCGTACGGTACGTGCAATCTGCACACATATGGGCGGTGAACGAGCGTTCACCAGCGTCGGGGCCGAGTCTCCGGGGCTCCGGTGCCGGGTGTCAACGCCCTCCGCTGTCCTCGGCCGCCCTCACGCGCGCCGACAAACCGTAGTCCAGTTCGAAACCGTCCACCAGCAGTGCCTCGACCGTCCGGGTCTCCGGATCGATGTCCGCCACCATGCCGCCACCGGCGAAGTGCGGGTAGCCCGAGACCCCCAGCTCCCCGGTGGCCTCCACCACGGCCGAACGGATGGCCACCTCGGCGAGGTGGGCCGCGTCGCGGCCCTCCGCGTGCTGCGGCACGATCAGGATCTCGAAGCGCTGCGGGAACTCCCTCATGGTGCTCATGGCGCGACGCTACGGACGCACGGGCCCGCGCGCACCTCAGGAGGGCGCGCACGCGGTCCGCGGGGCGCCGGCCCGGGACACGACGGGGCCCCGGCCCGCGCGGCGCCGCGTACGCCGCCTGCCTTGCGGCGGCGAGGGGCGCCCCTCGCGAGGGGGGCGTCCGCGCGGTACGCGGCGCCCGGACGCGCCCGTTCGACGGCGGCCGCGACCCGGCGAGGCCGCCGGACCTCCGGCGCAACGGGCGGCTCCGGCCGGCGCCGTCCCGAGGGCGCGGCCGGTGCCGCCTCAGGACACCTGCCGGCCCGTGGCGGCGAAGGCCGTGCGGAAGGCGCCGAGGACGCGCTGCTCGCGCGTGCGGTCCAGGACCGCGAAGACGGCCTCGTCGACGTGGCGGGCGAACCGGCCGTCGCCGGTGAGCAGCGTCCGGAAGGCCCCCGCCACCTGGGACGGGTCGTTCATGAACACCCCGCAGCCCCAGGCCCCCAGCACCAGCCGGCGGTAGCCGTGCGCCGCGGCGGTCTCCAGGACCCGCTCGGCCCGGGACGCCAGCACGCCCGGGATGCGCGGCGCCGCCTCGGGCGTGCGGCGCCGGATGACGCCCGCGTTCGGCGCCGGCGACGTCAGGAAGCCGACGCTGAACGGGCGCTCCAGCAGCCCGCCCCGGTCGTCGCGGAAGACCGGTACGCCGGGCGAGTGGATCACCCGGTCGGTGTAGAACGGGTCGCGGTCGGCCCGGTGGTGCGCGTAGTAGTCCGGGGCACACAGCAGCGTGGTGTGCAGGGCGGAGGCCCTGCACAGCGCCTCTTCCTGGGCCTGGGCGCCGTTCAGGTAGCCCCCGCCGGGGTTGCGCGCCGAAGCGAAGTTCAGGACCGCGACCGGTGCGTCCGGGTCCGCGGCGACCAGGCGCCCCGCCGCCTCCAGGCTGGACTCGCCGGTCACCTCCACGCGGCAGGGCCCCCCGGCGGCGGGCGGCACGGGGACGGGGCCGGGGCCGTGCAGGGTCGTGGCGGCGCGGGCACGGGCGACCGCGTCCGCGAGGACGACCTCACGGCCCCCTGGGGTGCGGTAACGGCCCGTACCGACGATCTGCTCGGTCTCCCGTGCGATCGCGCGCAATCGTGCACTCATACCCCGATGGTCCATGGTCATGCGCCGCTTCGGCAACGGATTTTGCGGCACGCACCGTTCACGCGGGTGCTCTTGTGCCGATGCGCGGCGGTGGCTTAGGTGGGACGGTGCGCCTTGGAAGGGCGCACCCCTTCGACAGGAGGAAGCCGCCATGACACCGAGCCGTCCCTGGGAGGGCGGGCCGCCGCTCGCCGAGGACGAAGCAGAGGACCTGCTGCGCTGCATCTGCTTCAAGACGGGCCCGCCGCGCTCCGTCGGGGTCGAGCTGGAGTGGTTCGTCCACGACCTGCACCGGCCCCTGCACCCCGTGTCCCGCGACCGCTTACAGACCGCGTTCGCCGCGCTGCGCGCCCTGGGTGTGCAGTCCTCGCTCACCCTCGAACCCGGCGGGCAGCTGGAGCTCAGCTCGCCGCCCGCGGCCTCCCTCACCGAATGCGTCTCGGCCGTCTCCGCGGACCTGGCCGCGGTGCGCACCGCGCTGGCCGTGCGCGGACTCGCCCTCACCGGCTCCGGCACGGACCCGTGGCTCGCACAGCGGGAGCGGATCCTGCGCGAGCCCCGCTACGACGCCATGGAGGCGTACCTGGACCGGTGGGGCACGGCGGGGCGCTCCATGATGCGGGACTCGGCGTCCGTCCAGGTGTGCCTGGACACCGGGTACGCGGAGCCCGGCCCGCTGAGCGTGGAACGGCGCTGGCGGCTGGCCCACATGCTGGGGCCCGTCCTCGTCGCGTCGTTCGCCAACTCGCCCGTGCTGCACGGTCGTCCGACCGGTCTGCGGTCCAGCCGGCAGTCCCTGTGGATGGCCCTCGACCCGCTGCGGGGGCTGGCTCCGCCCGCCGGGCGCGAGCCCCGGGGCGCGTGGGCGGCGCACGTGCTGGACACCCCGGTCATGTGCGTGCGCAGCGCCGAAGGGCCGTGGACGGTGCCGGAAGGGCTGACGTTCCGCCAGTGGCTGCGGCAGTCCCCCGCCGGTCTGCGCGCGCCCACCCGCGAGGACCTCGACTACCACCTGACGACGCTGTTCCCGCCGGTCCGGCCCCGGGGCAGCCACCTCGAACTGCGCATGCTCGACGCCCAGTCCGGGGAGGACGGCTGGATCGTGCCGCTCGCCGTGGTCAGCGCGCTCCTCGACGACCCGCAGGCCGCCGACGCGGTGTTCCGGCTGCTCACGCCGCTCGCCGAGACGGCCGGGCCGCTGCCCGCCCCGCGTGACGCGCACTGGCGGGCCGCCGTCCGCGACGGCCTCGCCGCGCCCGTGCTGCACCGGGCCGCGGCGGCGTGCTTCGGGCTGGCCCTGGAGGCGCTGGACCGCTCGGGCGCCCCCACGGCGGTGCGGGACGCGGTGGCCGCCTTCCAGGACCGGTACGTGCTGCGGGGCCGCTGTCCGGCGGACGATCCGCCGCCCCGCCCGGTGTCCGCGCCTCCGCCCGCCTCCGTCTCCTCCGTTTCCGCCGTTCCCGGGAAGGAGCCCCGTCCATGACCGACCTGCACGTATCCCCCGAGGCCCTCAGGCGGCAGGCGTACGACGTGCTGACGGCCGCCCGGGCCCGCACCACGCTGCTGACCGACTGCGTCGACGACGCGGAGCTCACCGCGCAGCACTCGCCGCTGATGTCGCCGCTGGTGTGGGACCTGGCGCACATCGCCAACCAGGAGGAGCTGTGGCTGCTGCGGGCCGTCGGCGGCCGGGAGGCGCTGCGGCCCGACATCGACCCGCTGTACGACGCGTTCGAGCACCCGCGGGCCGCCCGGCCGTCGCTGCCGCTGCTGGCACCGCGGGAGGCGCGGACGTACGCGGCGGAGGTCCGCGGCCGGGTCCTGGACCTCCTCGGCGGCGCCCGGCTGGAGGGCGACCCGCTGCTGTCCGCGGCGTTCGCGTTCGGCATGGTCGCCCAGCACGAGCAGCAGCACGACGAGACGATGCTGATCACGCACCAGCTGCGGCGGGGTGCCGCCGCGCTCACCGCGCCCGCCCCGCCGTCCGCGCCGGAGGACGCCGCCCGGCTGCCCGCCGAGGTGCTGGTGCCGGGCGGGCCCTTCACGATGGGCGTCTCCCACGACGACGAGCCGTGGGCGCTGGACAACGAACGGCCCGCGCACGTCCGCCTCGTACCGGACTTCTTCATCGACACGGTGCCCGTCACCTGCGGGGCGTACCGCCGCTTCATCGAGGACGGCGGCTACCGCGACCCCCGCTGGTGGGACCCCGCCGGGTGGGCGCACGTGCGGGAGCACGGGCTGCACGCCCCGCTGTTCTGGCGGCGCGAGGGCGGGCAGTGGCTGCGCCGCCGCTTCGGCGTCGTCGAGCCGGTCCCGGACGACGAGCCGGTGCTGCACGTGAGCTGGTACGAGGCCGACGCCTACGCGCGCTGGGCCGGGCGGCGGCTGCCGACGGAGGCCGAGTGGGAGAAGGCCGCCCGCCACGACCCGGCCACCGGGCGGTCCCGGCGCCACCCGTGGGGCGACGCCCCGCCGGGGCCCGAGCACGCGAACCTGGGGCAGCGGCACCTGCGGCCCGCGCCCGCCGGCGCGTACCCGGCGGGCGCGTCGCCGCTGGGGGTGCGGCAGCTGATCGGGGACGTGTGGGAGTGGACGTCCAGCGACTTCCTGCCGTACCCGGGGTTCGTGGCCTTCCCCTACCGGGAGTACTCGGAGGTGTTCTTCGGACCGGAGTACAAGGTCCTGCGGGGCGGGGCGTTCGCGGTGGACCCGGTGGCGTGCCGCGGCACGTTCCGGAACTGGGACTACCCGGTCCGGCGGCAGATCTTCGCCGGTTTCCGCACCGCGCGGGACGCGGAGGTGACGGTCTGATGTGCCGTCACATCGCGTGGGTGTCCGGGGCGCCGGTGCCCCTCGGCGCGCTGCTGCTGGCGCCCCCGCACGGGCTGTACCGGCAGTCGTGGGCGCCGCGCATGCAGCGGTATGGCACGGTGAACGCCGACGGGTTCGGCGTCGGCTGGTACGCGCCGGGCGACCCGGTGCCGGCCCGCTACCGGCGGGCGGGGCCGATCTGGGGCGACCCGTCGTTCGCCGACCTTGCCCGGGTGGTGCGGGCCCGCGCCGCCCTGGCCGCGGTGCGGGACGCGACCGTGCCCGGCGCCGACGGCGAGGCCGCCGCGGCCCCGTTCACGGCCGCGGCGTCCGGCGCGGGTGACACGGCGGCCGGTCCGTGGCTGTTCAGCCACAACGGGGCCGTGGCGGGCTGGCCCGGCTCCCTCGGCGAACTGTCGGCCGCGCTGCCCCCGGCGGCGCTGCTGTCCCTGGAGGCCCGCAACGACTCGGCCCTGGTGTGGGCCCTGATCCTGCACCGGCTGCGGTCCGGTGAGTCCCTGGCGGGCGCACTGTCCGCGGTGGTGACCGACGTGGCGGCGGCGGCGCCGGGTTCGCGGCTGAACCTGCTGCTGACGGACGGCACGTCGATCGCCGCGACGACCTGGGGCGACACGCTGTGGTACCTGGCGCCTGCCGGCGCCGACCGGGCGGTCGTGGCCTCGGAGCCGTACGACGACGACCCCCGCTGGTGCCGGGTCCCGGACCGGACCCTGGTCGCGGCCACCACCCGCGGCGTCACCCTCACCCCCCTGGAGCCGGAAGGCGCCCGCACGTCCGACGGGGCCCGCGCCCTGCGCGTGCCGGGCGCGGCGCAGTGGCCGCGTCGACCGGCCGAACCGAACCACCGGAACGAACCGTTCGAGGAGTCCCCCGCGTGAGCCGTTTCCTGCTGACCCGTACCCTGCCCGAGGGCGCCGCCGGCGCCGACCTGCGCGCCGACGTGCTCAACGGCCTGACCCGCACGCCGAAGGAGCTGCCGCCCAAGTGGTTCTACGACGCGCGCGGCAGCGAGCTGTTCGAGGAGATCACCCGGCTTCCGGAGTACTACCCGACGCGCACCGAGCGGGCCATCCTGACGGCCCGCGCGGCGGAGATCGCGGAGGCGACGGGCGCCCGCACACTGGTGGAACTGGGCTCCGGTTCGTCGGAGAAGGCACGGCTGCTGCTGCACGCGCTGCGGCCGGGGCTCGAAGGCTACGTCCCGGTGGACGTGAGCGAGTCCGCGCTGACCGGGGCGGCCGAGGCGCTCACCGCCGAACTGCCCGACCTGCGGGTGCACGCCCTGGTCGCGGACTTCACCCGCGGCCTGGCCCTGCCAGGGACGCCGGGGCCGCGCCTCGTGGCGTTCCTGGGCGGGACGCTCGGCAACCTGCTGCCCGCGCAGCGCGCCGCGTTCCTGCGGTCGGTGCGGGCGCTGATGGAGCCCGGGGACGCGCTGCTGCTGGGCACCGACCTGGTGAAGGACGAGGGGGTGCTCGTCGCGGCGTACGACGACGCGGCCGGGGTGACGGCGGCCTTCAACAAGAACGTGCTGGCGGTCCTGGAACGCGAGCTGGGAGCGGACGTCGACCCGGACGACTTCGACCACGTCGCCGTGTGGGACCCGGACAACGAGTGGATCGAGATGCGGCTGCGGGCCCGGCACGCGCTGACCGTGAAGATCCCCGAGCTGGGCCTCGCGGTGCCCTTCGCGGCGGGCGAGGACCTGCGGACGGAGGTGTCCGCGAAGTTCCGTCAGGAGAGGGTGGAGGCCGAACTCGCCGCCGCGGGGCTCGCGCTGTCCCGGTGGTGGACGGACGAGAAGGAGTGGTTCGGGGTGTCGCTGGCCACGGCGGTCTGAGCGGGCGGGCGCGGCCCGCGGACGGCGTCCTCGGCCGCCCGGGCCAGGGCGCGGCGGTCGGGGCGGCGGCCGGGCGGAACCGGCGGCAGCAGCCGCAGCTCGACCGTGAGGCCCCGGGTCGCCGCGATCCGCCGCAGCGAGGCGGCCAGGGTGTCGTCGCCGACGAACGCGGCGGGCCCCAGCGGCCGGTACGTGATCCGTACGGGCTGCACGGGGACCGCCGCGTCCAGCGCCGCCTGGAAGGCGGCCGGGCGGAAGCGGCCCTGGGCGCGGCCGCACCACGTGGAGCCCTCGGGGAAGACGACGACGCGGGAGCCGGCGTCGAGGGCGGCGGCCGCGGCGCGGACGAAGCCGGGCAGGGCCCGCAGCCGCTCCCGGTCGAGGAAGAGGGTGCCGCCGCGCGCGGCGAGCGGGCCGAGCAGGGGCCAGTGCCGGACCTCCTGCTTGGCGACCATCCGGCCGGGCAGGACGGCCGCGACCAGCGGCACGTCGAGCCAGGAGACGTGGTTGGCGACGACGAGCGCGGGTCCGGGCGGCGGGGGCGCGCCGGTGACGCGGACGCGGACGCCGTACGCGGAGAGGACGGCACGGCACCACAGCCGGGTGAGGGCCCGGCGGCCCGTGCGCCCGGCGGCCGCGGCGAGCGGAGCGAGCAGCACGCCCGCGAGGACGGCGCCGGTCCCGGTGGCGAGCCGCAGCGCGGCGCCCAGGGGCGGGCGGGTGCCGGTGCCGCTCGGGGGCGCCGCGCAGTCCTCCGGGGTGCAGGGAGCGGTGGGCAGCCAGGGGCCGGGGGCGGCGGTGCCGGTCACGCGAGGGAGAGGAAGTGCCGCAGGTACCGCGCGTGGATGCGGCTCATGGACAGCAGGACGTACAGGTCGGCGACGCGGAAGTCCGGGTCGTGGGCGGGTGCGCCGCACACCCAGGCGCCGAGCCGCAGGTAGCCGCGGAGCAGCGGCGGGAGCGGGGTGGGGCCTTCGGCCGCGGGGGCGCCGTCGGGGGTCCAGAGCCGGTGCGGGGTGACCCAGTACTCCTCGGGTGCCAGGTGCTTGGACCTGACGGTGTCCCAGGTGGCGGCGGCGAGGGCGCCGCCGTCGCCGAGCGGGAGGGAGCAGCAGCCGGCCAGCCAGGTGTGGCCGGTGCGGCTCATGTAGCGGGCGATGCCGGCCCAGATGAGGGAGATGACGGCGCCGTTGCGGTGCGCGGGGTGGACGCAGGACCGGCCCACCTCGACGAGGTCGTCGCGCAGGGGGGCGAGCCGGGTGAGGTCGAACTCGCTCTCGGCGTAGAGGCGGCCGGCTATGCGTGCGCGGTCGGGCGGCAGCAGCCGGTAGGTGCCCACGACCTCGCCGGTGCTGTCGTCGTGGACGAGGACGTGGTCGCAGTACGCGTCGAAGGCGTCGCCTTCGAGGCCGGGTTCCGGCCCGTCGAGGCGGGCGCCGAACTCCGCGGCGAACACCTGGTGGCGCAGTCTCTGGGCGGCCCGTACGTCCTCCTGCTCCCGGGCGAGGGAGAGCCGGTAGCGGGGTGACCCGTCCGCTTCCGGGGCTGCGGCGCCCGCTGCGGGGCCGAGGGTCAGGGCGGCCGGGGACGGTACGGCGGCGGGCGCGGGCACCAGGCGGGTGACCGGGGCGGGCGCGGGGGCCGGGGCGACGGGGGCAGGGGGCACGGGCATGGCGGTCTCCTGAGGCCGTACGGCGGGGACGCACCGCGGCTGCGGCGGCCCGCTCCTACTTCTCCCGTGGCCGGCTGGATTCGGCGTGACCGTGTGGCGGAGGCCGGGTGTGCGCTAGCTGAATGACCGGTTCGCCCGCATCCCCGCGGAAGGGGCCTGGCGCGGTCGCCTGCGGCGCCGCCCACGTGCGGGACG
The DNA here is from genome assembly GCF_001865245.1 of Streptomyces sp. CC53. Taxonomy (GTDB): domain Bacteria; phylum Actinomycetota; class Actinomycetes; order Streptomycetales; family Streptomycetaceae; genus Streptomyces. Next base: position 35,819 of record NZ_MKXB01000211.1, read on the forward strand.
GTGGCGGCCGGGCCCGTCGGCGAGCGCGGTGCGTGCCGACGGGCCCGGCCCTGGGCCGGTGGGCGCGGCGTGCGTCGCACGGGAGGTGGGTGGGGCCGGCGGCACCCCGGCAGGACGGTCGGCGGCAGCGCCAGGCCGTGCCGGGCCACCGGTGACCGTGGGTGGCCAACGGCCGGCGGCAGTGGCGGTGCCGGCAGGCGACCGGCGACGGTGCGGGTCGTGACAAGGCACCGGCGGCGGCACCCGGGCGGCCGCGCCAACCGCGCCGGTGCGCGGGC
>NZ_MKXB01000212.1 GCF_001865245.1 Streptomyces sp. CC53
TGGCCTCCAGTGACCTCCTGGCGGTCAGTGACCCCAGTGGCTTCCGTGGGATAGGCGGCCTGGGTCGCCTGGAGCTCCCGGGCCGGCCTCTCGGTTCTGCGGCTGGCTGCTGGATGCGGAGAGTTACTAGACCAATCTTGGGTCAGTTGGACGCTCGGCCACGGCGATGCGTGGGCGAGCGGAGCGAGAGTGCCGGGCTCGGCCACATCGCGGCAGCAGCCGCTCCCCGCCGGCCGAGGCCGGGCAGCAGGTCGCCTCACGCTCCCGCATCCGTGACGGCGGGGGCACGGCGCCCGGCCCGCGACGGCCCGCAGGACGGCGACCCAAGATCACCAAGCGGCCCACCCCTCCCCGCCAGCCCTACGCGAGCACAACGACGAGAGCCGCACACGGCGGACGGCTGGCCACGTAAACCGCCCACGGACCCCGTCCTAGCCCCCCTGGAGCCCGCAGCGGCGGGAGAGCCCGAGAGGGCGCCGCCCTCTCGGGAGTCCGGCCAGCACCCGACGGACGACCCTGAGGAACCTTCCCTATAGAGCACGTCTGACCGGCAGAACTGAACCAACTGAACCAAACGATCTTTACCAAGCCTCTGACCTGCGGAAATAAGGGTGGAAAGCCTGGTTCAGTTCGGATCGGCAACTGAACCAGCGGGCGGAGAACTGAACCAGCCCCGGAGAGGAACTGAACCAGCAAGCCCCTGACCTGCGGAAACGCCCCCGGAGAGCCTGGTTCACTTCGGGAACGGCAACTGAACCAGGGCGGAGAACTGAACCAGCGGGCTCACGGCTCACCACGGGGCCTCACAGGCTCACAGCCTCACAGGAATGCCCGCTCACCTGGGAAAACGCTCTGTGAGCCTCACAGAGCGCGATGGCGACTGACCACGGCGGGCGCTGGTTCAGTTTCGCCGACGAAACTGAACCAGCCCGGGAAGTGAACCAGGGAACTGAACCAGCGGCCGGCCGAACTGAACCAGGCGCCTGGGCCAGGCCCTCGGCCATCGGCCACGGCCGGATCGGTCACGGCCGGTCAACGGGTGACCGATCCCGTGACCGATGGGGTGGCCGATCGGTCAAACCGCAGGTCAGCGGCCACGGAAGGCACTGGGGCCAGTAGGGTACGGGCCATGGTCTACAGATGGGCTCTCGTGAGCCAGAAACCCGGGGTTGGGAAGTCCACCAGTGGGATCTTCCTGGCCCAAGCCCTGTACGAGCAGGGCGACGACCCGATGCTGATCGACGCGGACAAGGGCAAGACCTGCCTGGACTGGGACGAGATGGCGGGCGGGATGCCGTACCCGGTCGTCAGCAAGCCGGTGAAGAACCTGCACCGGACCCTGCCGGACGTCGTCCGCGGCCGGGGCTCGGTCGTCATTGACGTCCCCCAGGTGGAAGACCACGAGCAGATCGCCAAGGGCGCCATGCTCTTCGCGGACGTCTGGGTCCTCCCCATCGCACCGAGCCCGGTGGAGGTCCGCCGGCTCTTCCGCGACGAGGCGTTCGGCGACTTCCTCCAGGAGATGCAGGACCTCCGCGAGGAGGTCGGCCGTTCGGAGGCCGAGGTCGTCTTCCTGCTGACCCGGACGAACACCAACCGGGCCACCAAGACCGGCCCGGACCGCGATGTCCGCGACGAGCTGGCGAACCACGGGTTCGCCACGCTGGACGCGCAGATCATGTTCCACGACGACATGTACCGCCAGTCTGGCGGCGCCCGTGTCCGGGCCCTCGGGACCGCCTACGAGCGGGCCGCCCGCGAACTCAAGGAACGCACCCCCCAGTACGGAGACCTCGCATGAGCACCAAGCGCCGCAACCGCTACGCCCAGGCCGGGAGCCAGCGGCCGGCCGCGCCGAGGACGACCGAGGCCGCGCAGAAGGTCCGCACCGAACCGATCCGTGTCACCCTCGACCTGTCGCCCACTCAGCACCGCGCGCTCAAGCGCTGGTGCAACCAGGCTGCCGCGGACCATGACCTGTCCCAGGTCGCACTCGCCCGGGTCCTGCGCCTCCTGGGCGAGGAGCTGGTGAAGGACGAGGAGCTCTCCGAGCGCATCGGCAAGCGCCTGGTTCAGATGGCCGCCGAGGATGCCGCCTGACCCGCCCTGTCACGCTGTCACGCTGTCACGCCGCTTTCTCAAATGGGGGGTTGCCCAGCTCACAGGCCATATGGCGACGTGACACGCGACAGCGTGACACCCCGAGCGTGACAGATATGGACCATCCACGAGTTGAGAGGTCATCAGGATGAGTGACCCTGGAACAACCTTCACGATCACGTTCAACGACAGCATCACCGAAGAAGGAGTCGGTGAGTCGATCGACGTCCGGGGCAAGTACGTGAGGTTCCTGGACCAAGGTCTGAGGCTCGTCGGATGCTGGACTTCCACGGTCTTCCACCAGGACGGGGAGGAGAAGACCAGCTTCAAGGTGGGCACGGCCTTCTTCCCCTGGCACAGGATCGCCGAGGTCTCGGACACCTTCGAAGAGGTGGAGGGCCTTGAGCAGTGGGCTGGGGACCAGGGGCTCAGCTTCGACGACATGAAGAAGGACCAGGAGGCGTTCCGCCTCTACGGCTAGCCCCCACTCACCATGGCGGCCCCGCACCTAGGAAGGGTGCGGGGCCGCCATGGTGAGTGGGGTGGTCAGTCCTCCAAGATGTCGCCCGGCTTGAGGCTCTCGGTGTCGGAGACGTACCGGCCGTCAGCGTCGCCGATGTCGCCGAGGGGGTCGTTGATCCCGCCGAAGGAGAGCTCCTCCACGCTCAGGATCTCGAAGTCCGAGGTGTGGAAGTAGTGGTTGGCGAGACCCTCCTCCATCTTCTCGATGGCGGCCTTCTGGCCCCCTTCCACGAACGCGTCCCGTACCTCCTTCATGAAGTTGGAGGGCAGGTGCCGGCCGAACTGGATGGTGCGGTCGCGCTCGTCGTTGGAGATCCGGACCGTGCCGGAGAGATACGCACCACCCGAGACCCGGGTGTCGCGAGAGCGGGTGCCGACCTTCTTGGTGGAGGCGTCCATCTCGGCCCGGTCCTTGGCGGGCACGAACTTCGTCATCGTCTCCCGCTCGGCCTTGGCGAGCTTCTCCATGCTCTTCGCGGACGGCTTGCTCTTGCCGGTCAGCCAGGACCGCAGGGTCCGCTTGGTGACCCCGGCCGCGGCGGCGGCCTTCTCCTCGTTGCCCCGGTGGCGCTTGGCGAGCCAGCCGAGACGCTCGCTGATCGGCTTCTTGGCGATCCGGTCGTGTCCGCCGGCCGCGCGTCCGGTGAGGGCCTGCATCAGGGCCCCGGCCCAGGTCGTCTGCTGCGTCTTCTTAGCCACGGGTCTCCTCCCACTCCTTGGCGGTCATGGCGGTCTTGGGGCGGAACTGACCGAGCTCGGGCAGCGCGTCCTCGGGGGCGAGCTTGAGCCCGGCCGGGACGGACGCCCGGGGGTCGGGGTCGGCGGTCGCGTAGACGACCTCGTCGGTGTCGACGGCCACGGGGTAGCGCTTGATGTCGACCTCCTGGAGGATTCCGGCGCTGCGGTAGACCTTCCGCAGGACGCCGGTCCATGCCTCGTCCCGCACGGCGTAACCCCAGTCGGGGCGGGCGATGACCATCTGGTCGTCGTTGCGGAGCTTGCCGTGCAGGGTGCGGTAGGTGGCCTTCATGGCGTCGCGGACGACCATCTCGTCGGCGTCCTCGGGGTGGGCCTCCACGACCTTGAGCGCGTCGCGGAGCCGGTCGGTGAAGTCGCGGAACCCCTGGAAGCCGATGGCCGGGGCGATCCACGCTTCCTCGACCTCGGGGCTGATCCCGGTCTCCACGTACAGCTTCACGATCGCGGTCGTCACCCAGACGAGCTTCCCGGCCTCGACCTCATGGACGGGGGCGGGGACCAGGGCGTGAGGCCACTCGGGTACCCGCATGAGCCAGAGGCCGGCCATCTTCTCGTCGAACAGGACGCCGCCGGTCTTGTGGACCAGCTCGGCCCCGGCAACGATCGCCTGCTTGTAGGCGGGCAGGTAGTTCTTGACCCCGTCGTAGCCGACGACGAACCCGCCGGCCTTCTCCTCGTCCGTCAGCTTCCGTGACCAGGAGTCCCCGGCCTGCCAGGTCGGCCACTCCGGGGAGGAGTCGGGGACCATCTTGATGAAGGTCTTGCGGGTGGAGTCCAGGAGTCCGCGCAGGGCCCAGATCGCGGTGTTCGCGGCGGTGCCGGTGAACGACCAGCCGACCAGCTCGGCGTACCGGGCCAGGCGCAGGGCCATCTCCGGAGCTCCCGCGGTGTCGCCCTTGGGACCCTTGGGGAACTCCGAGGGGCGGAGCCAGTCGGCGACCGTGATCCGCACGTGGCCGTGCCGCTCGGGGTGCTCGATCGAGGTCGTCTGCTGCACGCGCGGCCGGTGGCCGGGCTTGCGGGGCTGGTGCCACCCGGCCTCCACCAGGGGCAGGAAGGCAGCGTGCCAGGGCTTGCCCAGGCCGGGCCGGTTGCCGTTCAGGCCGTACCGGGCGCGGACGTCGTCGTCCATGACCAGAGTGACGTCGTGCGAGCCGACCTCGTCGGCGACCAGCTCGACCAGGGCGACCAGGTCGCTCGCGGCCGGGCCCTCCAGGGTGGTGAACGTGCCGGTGGCCGGGTTGAACAGGCCGCCGGCGGTGACGGCCCGGATCTGGGCCAGGACCACGGGCTTGCGCCTGGAGGCGTGCGACGCGCGGGCCGGAGGGACCGTGCCGGTAGGCGGAGCGGAGTCCTGCGTGGGCGGAACGGGAGTGCTCGCGCCCGGAGCTCGGCCCTGCGCGGCCGGAGCAGTGCCCCCAGTGGGTGCAGTGCTTGCAGTAGGTGCAGTGGCCGCAGTGCCGACGGTGGGCGGAACGACGTCGGCCGGGGTGCCGTGCGGGCGGAGGTGGAACGGAGCGGGCGGCATCGGCGCCAGGTCCTCATCGAGGACGGCCTGGCTCGGCCCGACCTCCGGCGCCTTCTTCGGCTCCTCCTCCGGCGGCTGGCGGAAGACGTAGCAGGAGACCCGGCCGTTGCGCTGGCCGAGGTTCACCCGCTGGGTCAGCCCCTTGCGGGACTCGTGCTCCTCGGGGATCAGGACGCCCTGGTCCCGCAGGTCGCGCAGGGCGATCCGCGGGCTCACGATTCCGGCGGCCTCGGCGATCGGCTTGAGCTTGTTGGCGAAGATGGCGATCCGCCGCTCGATCCCGCCGGGCACGTCCTCCATGTACCTCACGCCCATGACGTTGCGCAGGGCCGCCATGGGGACCTCGTCGCTGGGGTCGGTGAAGACCGTGCGGGAGGGGAAGGAGCCCGGCTCGCTCGCCATGGCCTCCAGGATGGAGTTGAGGAGCTTCTCGCTCGGCTCCATGGCCGCGTCGGCGGCCTCGCTGACCAGGTCGCCGAGAGCGGCGAGAGCGGCCTTGAGAGCGGCGGGCCGAACGGTGTCGGTGCCCACCAGCTCGTCCAGCATCGCGGCGCCGGCCACACCGCCCGCGAGAACCGCGGCGATCCGTCGGGGGAGCCCGTCCATGGTCTCGGCGCCCAGGTCACGCTCGGCCTGGGCGATGTGCTGCCACGCCTTCTCCACGGTCATGTTGTCGAGCAGCCACTTGAACGGCCACCCGGCCGCCTGCTGGGAGAGCAGGACAATCTTGTCCGAGGTCGGACCGGAGTCGGTGAGAGGACCCTTGAGCTCGATGACGCGGGCGTTGAGACCGCCGTTGTCGGTGGCCAGGTCCAGGATCGAGTCGTTCCCGGTCGACGGCATGAACCCGAACCAGGAGCCGTTGGTGTAGGTCTCGCCGGTCTCCCGGTTGGTCCGGACGCGGTCACCGCCCTCGGTGATGTCGAAGACCATCGTCTCCACGTCCCGGGGAGTGCGGCGGGCGGCCCTGGCGAACTCGTCACGCGGGGCGGTCAGGCACCCCAGCTTGAGGAGATCGGCGGTCAGGGCGACGGGGGCCATGCCCCAGGACCGCATGACCCGCTCGGGCGGTCCAAAGAGCGCGGACACGCAGGTGATGGAGCTGGTCTTGCCGCCTGAGGTCTTGCCGCACGCGTGCCAGATGGCGGACTTCCGGGCGAAGCGGCGGACGTAGAGGCCGCCGAGGCCGGCGCCGACGTACAGGGCGGCCTTCTCGCACCCGGGCCGCGACAGCAGCCCGTTGATCCGGGGCCACTTCTCGCGGGCCTCCTCCTCGGTGCCGACCGTGGTGCCGTACCCGGACGGGGCGGACTTCGCGGAGGGCATGTGGAGGGTGTTCTCGCTCCATCCGGGGATGGACTCCATCCACGGCGCGTCCGTCGCCACGGCCAGGATCGCCGTGCCGACCGCCTTGACGACCCGGTCGTCCAGGGAGAGCGGGACGCCCAGCTTGGCGGCCCAGTTCCCCCGCTGGATGTCCCGGCGGCTGCACAGGACGCTCAGGGCTGAGGCGGGGTCCATCGTGAGCCGGTACAGGTGGTCACTCGGCTCGCCCTGGCCGTCGCGCTTGATGATGACCTCGGTCACGTACGGCAGGGGCGCGAGCATCACCCACAGGGCGTCGTCCCCCCGGCCGCGGAGCTTGTACGCGCCGCGTGCCATGCCGTTCGCGCCGATCGAGTACCGCCACTCGTCCGGTACCGCGATCTCGGGCCCGGGGACCTGCGCCGCCGGGCTCCTTGTCTGTTCCTTCTGCTGTGGCTCAGTCGCCACTCGGGCCTACCTTTCAGTGGCCCACGGCAGAGTGATCAAGCTAGGGGTAGGGAGAAATCTCCCCACCCCTGCCTTACACTCGGCAGCAGACCTACGAGACGGTCGCCACGTGCCCCCATCCGGGACTTCGACCTCGCTCAGGCTTCGACCCCTGAGAGAGACCCCGGTACGGGGCACGTGGCATTTTCAGATCTTGATTTGTCCGCGTAGCTTACGCCGGGTACGGGACACGGCTGGCAGGCCGCAGCTCGACGTCGTTCAGGACCAGGCCCGCCGGCCTCTGGCCCAGCCATCCGGACTTCCGGTGAGTCGGCGCTTCCGTCCTGACGTGAACGAATCCGAGGGACTCGTAGTAGCGCTGGAGGCCCGTTGCGGTTCGCCAGCAGTCCAGCCGGACCCAGTCCCGCCCTTCCAACGCGGCGAGCTTGGACGCCCAGTCAAGGACAAGGCTTCCGATCCCGGCTCCTGAGCTATCCCTGCGAACCATGAGTTTGTACACATATAGGGCGGATTCGGGGCGGTCGTCAGTCTTCCAGAAATCGAGGTCCGCAGGGCCGCGACTGACAGTGCCCACCGTGACATCGCTCAGGTCGTCCTGGATCAGCCATGTGCGGCCGTCTTCGATCGCGGCCTTCCACTTCCCGATTGCGCGGGCGCCGGTTTCCCGGTCGGACCACTGGTCAGATCCGCGGGCCTGGAGCCAGTTCTCAGCCTCGGTCCGCAGTTGCATAAGGGTTGTGACGTCGTCGGTGCTGGCGGGCCGGATCACGTATCCCACGCTCATACCTCCAGTTCGTAGACGAGCCTGTGACGGTCGCCGGGAGCGATAGTCACCATTACGCGGACAGGTCCCGCCTCCCCGTACCCGATCCGCACATGCTCCGCGACGGGAGTTCCCGGGGGGAGCTGGAGTTGCTCGGACTCCTCGGGAGAGGGCATTCGGATGCTGATCTCGTCCCTGATGTGGAGCTGGGGGTGACCGATGGCGGAGAGGATGCCGCCGGGCATGGAGACGTCGCCCTCGTCGAGAAGGGGCGTCCCGTCAGCGATCGACATCGGGAACGAGCTGGTGGAGAGCTGATACGGCTGGCCGTCAACGGTCCGGAGCCGGACTCGCTGGACGATTTCCGAGCCGACCGGCACCTGGAGCCACGTGGCTACCTGAGAGTCGGCTTGCTCCAGGTGCACCGTGACGTGCTGTTCCGGCTCACGGCCAGCGTCCCGGATGGCCGCTGCCCAGTCGTCACCTGCGGATGAGTCCCGCCGCTTACCCCGTTCGAAGCGGGTCAAGTTCCAGACGATGGGGCGGCTCGCTCGCACTCGGCGCCGGCCTCCTTGCTCGCCGATGACCAGGCCCTCGGTCTTCAAGATGTCGATGCCCGACCCCACGGTCTTGAGCGTGACGCCGTAGTGCTCGGCCAGCTCGCGGCTGGTGGGAAGGACGTCGCCGGGCTTGAGAGTCCCGGACTTGATCTCTGCACGCAGGTCGTCAGCAATCGATCTGGCCGTCGTGCGGTGGGCTGGTGAGGTCATGCACTGGAGAGTACACGGATCTTCGACTTGAGTACACAACTGGGCGTTAGGTTTCACGACGTCAGAACGACTTGAGTACGCAAGACTTGACGCTGGATCACCTAAGCCCTTACGGTCTGTTGTGTCACCGCGACTTAGGTACTCAAGTCGCAGGAGGCAGGAACGCGAGCGGCCCCAGTTCGGTATCTCACCGCCGAACTGGGGCCTGAGATCACCCCGTCTGATTTGCCCCAGAAGGGAGCGATCCTGTGATGGATCGTACCGACCGCCTGTCCCCGGCCGCTTCCCAGCGGCTCGACCGACTCTTCCGCCTCTACAACACCCGCCTCCTGGCGTTCGCGATGTCGCAGACCCGTGACCACGCGACCGCCGAGGACGTCGTCTCCGAGACCTGGCTGAGGGCGGCTCGCTCGCTCGACCAGCTCCAGGCCGAGGACGGCAAGGCGTACGGCTGGCTCCGCTCGATCGCGTTCCGTGCGGCCGTCGACGCCTACCGGCCGAAGAGCTCGACCGAGAAGGCCACCGACTTCGGTGACGTCGTCGCGGTCCGGCTCGTCCCCGCGACCCCGCCGGCGGACGTCGACCTGTACGCGCTCGCCGAGCTGTCCGCCCCGCAGGCGACCGCCGTGAAGCTCGCGGCCCAGGGCCTCAGCGTCTCCGCCATCGCGGCCCGGATGGGCCGCTGCCACGGGACGGCCTCCAACCACCTGCACCGCGGGGCCCGCAAGCTCCGGAAGGCCGCGTGATCGCCGTGACGACGAACTCGCAGCAGAGCGGCCAGAGCGGCCAGTCCCTCTCCGACAAGGTCAACGACGCGAACAAGCGGTCCGGCCACCAGTACGGGAAGAACGGGTGACCGCCGTGGGCCTCTTCCGCCGCTCCGAGTCCAAGAAGGACGACGACGCCCGTACCTACCGGCTCCTCGACGGCCTGGAGACCGCCTACGCGGTCCGGACCGGCGACCCCTGCGGGGACGAGGACCTGTCCGCTTTCGAAGAGACCGTGCTCTTCGGTGTCGGCTACGACCCCCGCGAGACCTACCCGCCCGCCGGCCACAGCTACCCGAAGAAGGGCTGACCCATGGCGAACACCCGCAAGCACGACCAGGCCATCCGCACCGCCCAGGCCAAGCTCAAGGGCGTCCAGGCCCGCGAGACCTGGGCCCTTCCGGCCCGCGAACAGGCCGCGATGGCCCGTCACGCCGCCGTCCTGTTCGGCAAGGCCCTCAAGCTCAAGGACGCGCCGAGGGCGGAGAAGGCCATCGAGACGATCTGGGCGAACGCCGCCCAGACCCTCCAGGCCGAGATCTCCGCGACCGAGGCCGAGAAGGCCCGGGTCATCGCCGAGGAGGCCAAGGCCAAGGCCGAGCGCAAGTCCAAGGGCTGGTGGTGACCGTGAGGACCTTCCTCGTCCGCCCGCTGGTCTGGGCCCTGGTCCGCACCGACGCCCTGGTGCTCTTCTTCACCCTCGTCCTCGTCGCGCTGACCCTCGGTCAGGCCCTCCTCGGCCTCGGCCTCGGCTCGTTCGCCGCGATCCTCTCCGCCCTCCCCGTGGCGATCGCCGCCGCCCTGGGCGCCTGCCTCTGGTGGGTCTCCCCGGGCCCCGGACGCCGGGCCTGCATGGACATGGCCCTGGAGACGGCCGACCGCCTGGCCGACTGGGCCGGGTGGCCGACCGTCGAGCTCGACTCCTGACCCTCTCGCCCTCCTCGGTGGTGCCGCCCGAGCGGCACCACCCCTCCTCAGGGAGCCACAACGTGACGAACCCCCAGGACATCCAGCCGTACATCCCCCAGCCCCTCCCCTCCATCCCGCCCGGCGTGACCGTCGCCTACACCGCCGAGGGCCAGCCGGTCTACGTCCCCGCCCAGGGCCCCCAGCCGGTCATCGTCCAGATGCCGACCCAGCCCATCCCGGCCTGGCTCCGCAACGGCCTCCTGGTCGCGGTCGGCCTGGTCATCCTGTGCACCCCCGCCACCGTGCTCCTGGTCGTCGCGGCCCCGGCCGTCGCCGCCATGGGCCAGGCCGTCGCGTACGGCGGCATCGGGATCGGCGTAGGCGTCATCGGCGTCGCCGCCGGCATCAAGGCCCTGCGTGAGACGCCCAAGCCCGCCAAGCCCGCCCGGGGTGGCTTCTTCGGCAAGAAGGAGTCGGCGTGAGCTTCCAGGCCGGAGACGTCGTCCGCATCGTCGCGTGCGCGGACGACCCGAGGGCGGTCGGCAAGACGGGCCGGGTCCTGGACGAGGTCCCGCCCGGCCCCCTGACCGACTACCGCTGGACCGTCGACCGGATCTCGATCTGGATCGCGCCGGTCCTGTGCCACACCCACGAACTTCGCAAGGAGAACTGACCGTGCGCTTCAAGACCAAGACCGAGCCCGTCCTGACCGACGTCACCCGCGACGGCAAGACCCACCAGGTCCCCAAGCCCGTCACCAAGGTCGTCCCGATGGCCCCCCGCAACTGGGACGTCATCGGCCTCCGCGCCGCCGGCGCCGTGGTCCTGGCCCTCACCGCCGTCGCCATCGTCTGGTCCACGATCTCGATCGGCGACCTCCTGAAGGGCGGCCCCGGATACGCCGCCGCCGCCCTCTTCGACGCCGCCTGGGTGACCTGCATCATCCTGGAGATCCTGGCCCGCTACGACCGCACCAAGCGGGCCTGGGCCCGCGGTCTCGGCGTCATCCTCGTCGTCGTCACCGCCGGCGCCATCTTCTGGCACGGCTGGAACGCCGACGACATCGCCCTGGCCGTGGTCGGAGCCCTCGTCTCGGTCATCGCCAAGGTCCTGTGGGTCGCCGTCCTCAAGCACGTCGACCGCGACCTCAGCGACGAGGACGCCGCCTGGCTGGAGGCCGAGACCAGCAAGGCCACCCTGGTCCTGGCCCGTGCCCAGGTGCAGCGGCAGGTTGCCCGCGCCGAGGGCATGGTGCTGGGCGAGCTCCTGGCCATCGAGCACCAGCACCGCCAGACCGCCGAGGCCCTGGGCATGACCCGCGCCGAGTTCCAGGAGCTCCGCGTCCGTGCCCTCGGTGTGGCCGAGGCCGCCCCGCTCGCCGCCCTCCAGGAGGCGGGCAAGCCCACGGAGCCCACGCAGGGCACTGCACCCACTGAGTTCAGTGTCGTCCGTGCCGAGGAGGGCACCGGCGGGCAGAACGCGGGCACCACGGCACCGCAGGTCACCGCCCCTGCCGTGCCCGCGCTTGCCCTCCTCAAGCCCGTCCCGCTCGACCTGGGCAAGACCCCCGCCGACCTGGGCAAGCCCCAGCCCACCGCCCCCGCCGAGGCCCCGGCACGGCTTGCCCAGCCGGTCACCCGGCTTGCCCGTACCGCCAACCGTGCCGAGGGCAAGCCTTCGGGCAATACCCCTCCCGCCACGATCGCCGAGGCGGTCCGCCAGGCCGTCGCCGCCGGACTCACCGACACCGACGCCATCGCCGCCGAGGTCATGACCGCCATGCCCGACGCCAAGCGCTACAGCGTCCGCCGGGAGATCCACCGTCAGCGGCCCGCGATCGACAAGGCCCGCGCCGCCCAGGACGAGACCGCCGGCATCGGCCAGTACCTCTGACCCGCCCCGCACACCCCGCAGACAGGAGAACCGACATGAGCGACCGCCAGACCTTCACCGCCCGCGCCGAGGCCGTCCTCCGCCGCGCCGACGACCTCATCACCAAGACCAACGCCAGGGCCCACCACAACCTCATCGCCCGGGAGCTCGACCAGATCGAGCGCGACCGCCAGGAGGCGGGCCTCCTCATCCAGTCCGCCGCCGTCTGGGCCCAGCTCGCCCACGTCGCCCAGGCCGCCGAGGCCCAGGCCCTCGGCGACCTGGACACCGGCGAGCGCGGCACCGGCCCGAACCCGCTGGCGACCCGCTGAAAAAAGTCCGGGCCGACTGTCACACCGCACCCCCTTCCCGACACCTGTCCCAGGTGAAGGGCCAGAAAGTCCGGCGCCGGATGTCACACATCCAGCCGGAGCCCCACCTCTATAGGCATCCCGCAAGACCGGCCCGTCCGAGGTAGCAGCCGGACGGACCACCACCGGCCCGTCCGCCCCGTAGCAGGAGGCGGACGGGCCTCCGGGGACCGGGTAGCAGCCGGTCCTCGGGCGACCCCACGCAAGCCCCGCAGAGAGCCACGACAGGAGTCCCCCCGATGTTCGCACCGTCTCCCGCCACCGGCAGCCGACCGGTCCGCCAGCCCACGGACTGGCGCAAGGTCGGCCGCCGGGCCGCCTTCGTCTGGCGGGCCGTCTCCGGCGACACCCTCGACGGCAAGCCCCGCACCGACCGCACCTGGACCCACCGCGGAACCCCGCTGACCACCAAGCGGGAGGACGGCCGGATGCCGCACTCCTGGGACTCCCTCTCCCGCCTGGAGATGGCCGGCCTCCGCGCGTTCGGCGGATTCGTCGCCACCGGAACCGGCGTAGCGGCCGCTGTGGAGCCCTCCGAGACCCTCCAGAGCCTCCAGCTCTCCGGGGTCGGCGCAGCCGCCGCAGCGGCCTCCTGGGCCGGTTTTCGGGGCATGGACGGGGTCGTCACCTGGAAGCACCGCAAGCACTGGATCTGGCCCCTGCACGTCGTCCTGCGCGACCTGTTGGGCCTGCCCGAGGGCGTCAAGCCGTCCGACTACCTCAAGGTCCCCGCGGACTACGCCGAGCGGGCCGGGGACGTCGTCCGCGTCGAGCTGCCCGGCACCTGGGCGCCCGGCACGGACGCCAGCGCGGTCGTCCAGGCCGTCACGAGCAAGCTCGCCCTCCAGGACGTGAAGGCCACGGTCCGGCTCAAGGGCGGCAAGCACCACATCACCTTCACCCAGGCCCCCAGGGCCCCGCAGCGGGTCATGTACTCCGACCCCGAGGTCGCCGAGCGCGTGCACAAGGCGCCGGCCTCGGCCCCGTTCCTCGGCCTGTCCCACCGCGACGTCGCCGTCTCCATCGACCTGGACGACGAGAGCCCGCACATCATGTTCTCCGCCGCCCCCGGTGGCGGAAAGTCCGTGCTTGCCAAGGCATTTGCCGCCCAGGTTCTCCACCACGGCGGAATCGCATTCCTCATCGACTTCAAGCGGACCTCTCACAAGTGGGCCTATGGGCTCAAGAACTTGATGTACATCCGCAGCGAAATGGACGCCCATTTCCTCCTGTTGGCCCTGGCCCAGGAGGGAAACCGCCGCATGGCCATCGCGGAGGAGAACGTGCACCGGGAATTGCGCGGTGAACCGCCGCTTCCCATGGGCCCGCGCATTCTCCTGATCCTGGAGGAGGCCAACACCCTCCGGAAGCGTCTGGCGAAGTACTGGGCGAAGAACAAACCGGAAGGAACCAAGGGGAACGAGTCCCCGGCCGTGGAAGCGCTCGGAGAGTTCCTGTTCATGGGTCGCTCGCAGCTCATGCACGCACTTCTGATCGGCCAGTCCCTCACCGCCCAGACCGTGGGCGGCCCGGAAATGCGAGAGGCATTCACCGCCCGAATTCTCGCCCGCTACACGCAGAACGCATGGCGAATGCTCGTCCCCGAGGTCTCGCCCATTCCGAAGGCATCCCGCCACTCAGGCCGCGTCCAGATCGTCCTCGCGGGCCAGGCCCACGAGACCCAGGTGGTCTTCATGACCGACGAGGAGGCGAAGGCGTACGCGACCTCCGGAGTGGTCACCAACGTCCCCTCCATCGAGCAGCTCATGCGAGGCACCGACACAACGAACAGCCGACACAGCGAGGGGACCCACCAGGGAGAACAGGTTGTGTCAGACACAACCGGCCGCCCCCTGAGGGTCGTCCCCGACCCTGACCAGGGCGAACCCGCCGCCCCGGCAGAGGCCGCCCCGATCAGCCTCTCCCAGGCCGCCCGCACGGTCTGCGCGGGCGTGGCCGGCCCCGCCCAGCCCGGCGTCGACACCCCGCAGGAAAAGCGCGACCTGATGGCCCTTCGAAATGCCCGCTCCCGCGACAAGCAGTTCCCCGACCACGTCGCCCTCAAGGGCAAGGAGAAGCTGTACGACCCCACCGAGCTTGAACGCTGGGCCCGGAATCGGATCAAGGCATCGGCCGAATCCGAGACCGCAGAGACCGGCACCGAGTAACCAAACCGGCGGGGAATCCCTGGCGGATTCCCCGCCCTTATGAAATAGAAGGAAGCGAATGGGAAAGCGTCGGGAAATGCTGCACACGGCAAAGAAGTTGATTTTCGCCGCCGACGCGGTCATCAACGGGGCGTGGATCGGTGAAGAAGTCACCACCCGAGACATGCAGGAGAAAGCCCGTCAGTTTTTCAACATGGAACTGACCGACGAGACCGCCACATTGGCTCTCATCGCCCGACTGGAAGACCGCGGATACCTCGTCACCCCCGAGAACATCAGGAGCCTGGACGCATGAGCCCCGCCGAACTCAAACTCATCAAGACCGAAAGCCCGGACACCGCCGAGGAATCCACCACCGAGACCACCACGGAGGAGACCACCGAGAAGGCACCCCTGCCCACCCGGCTCGCCATCGCCGCCGGGGCCGCCCTCGGCATCGGCGCCGGCCTCCTGGTCCTCAACATCGCCGTGGGCCTGGCCTGGCAGCTCCACCAGCTCCACCTCTGGACCTGGCTCCTGATCGTCATCTACTGCTTCGTCGGCGGTGCGGTCGTCCGGCTCTTCAACGAGCGCGAGAAGGCCCTCAAGGCCATCACCTTGCAGTGGGCCCAGTACCGCGCGTGGGCCACTGACGACCTCCCCGACCGCATCGAGAAGGCCGCCGCCACCGCCCGCACGGTCCGCGGCTGGGTCTGGGAGACCAAGGAGAAGACCGCATGAGCCAGTGCCCCGCGTGCGAGACCGAGGACTGGGTGACCTGCGCCGGATGCGGCCTGTGCCAGTGCGAGCGGCACGACGACTGCACCCGTCCCGCCGGCCGCTGCCCCGCCGCCCACCCCGCCGACCCGACGCCTTGCGACGGCCCCGCCGACGCCCTCCTGATCCTCGACCGGACCAACGCCGGTACCCACGGCTGCACGGCCCACGGGAGCCGCCTCCTGGCCTCCCTGGCGGGCGCACGGCCGGTCTCCGGACCCGAACACCCGGGAGCCGCCATCGACGCCCACAAGGCCGCACAGAGCCTCCCGCCGCTCCTGCCCACCGGCCCCGCCGACACCCTCGCCGACCTCGTCGGCACCCTCTACTGACCCCACTGAAAGCACGCTGCCCACTGCACCACTGCAAGATCAAAGCGCCCCGCCCCGAACAGGAGCGGGGCGCTTCGGCATCCCCCGGAAGAGTGAAATCCCCCCTCGCGTACGCGGGCGCGGCGAATGCGGTATCTGACCAACTCAGCCTGAAATCAGCCCTATTGACATGCTTTAGGGCATTCCGGCATGTTCCCGGCACGGCCCGACGAGAGGCCACACCCAAGCGAGACGAAAGGCGCCCCCGATGGCACCGAACGAGACGACCGAGAAGCAGCCCGACTACGGACCCCACCAGTTCCCGGACCGGCTCGGGTTCTCCCTGTGGGAGTTCGAACGGGCCCTCAAGCAAGGACTGATCCCGCCCGCCGACATCAACGGCCGGCGCTGGTCCGCATCGGTCGTGGAGGCCGTCGCGGCCCGCGCCGACGAGATCCGCACCGCCATCGGCAACCTGCCAGACATGGGAGCCACCAGGGCCGCAGCGCTCCTTGAGAAGCGCTTCGGCATCCCGGTGGCATCCGAAGTGCTCATCGAGCTCGACCGCCTCGGCCTGATCGAATGCGTCGGCTCCTACAAGGGCCACCCCCTCTACGACGGCCACGCCCTGGAGCACTTCACCGACCAGGCCGCCCTGGAGAAGGCCCGTCACAACGGTCGGCTACTCGACCGCACAGCCGCGGCCAAGCACCTCGGCATCAGGGCCAGCGACTTCGACCACCTCACCAAGGCCAAGTGGCTCCGCCCCACCACCTACGTCCACAGCGGATGGCAGCGCCGCCGCGACGCCCCGTGCGTCCCGCTGTACCGCCTCGGAGACCTGGAGGTCCTCCTCGTCCACCCGGCCATCGACTGGGACGAAATCCGCGCCACCCCCAAGGGCCGGCCCTCCGCACTCGCCAAACTCCCGAAGGCCCAGTGACCCACTGAACCCACTGCAAGATCCGAAGCGCCCCGAGACCCAAAAGGGTCCGGGGCACTTCCACACGGAACCAAATTGGTCTACTCTCTCACCAGTCACACAGAGTGCCGAAGGCAGGAAGCGTGATCCACGCAACCACTGAACTCACTGCACAGCCTGACTGCCAGTGAACCACTCAACCCAGTACCTTCCGTGGCATCTGATCAGGCATTATGCCGCGCAGCGCACTCGATCTCACTGAGCACGAGGTCCGCGCAGCGGACCCTGACCGCCGAAGGCGGTCACCCCGAGTAGTGTCGGGCGCCGGAGGCGTCCTCTCCTGCCGAAGGCAGGTACCCCGACACGG
>NZ_MKXB01000213.1 GCF_001865245.1 Streptomyces sp. CC53
CGGCAGGTGGATCCGGCCACCACCATCCGCCAGATCCGTGTCTGCGTGGCGGGCATTTCCGGCAGGTAGTAGACGCACTCGACCTGCCAGCCGGACACGCTGGTGGTGGGCACGGTGGAGCGGATGCTGGCCGACGAGCCGAGCGTGGGAAGCGCCGACGCCCCACCAAGGGTGTCGTCGGCCGCGTACGACATGCCGGTCGGGCGCAGCGGCAGCACCCCCTCCATCGGCGAGTAGAACCGCGTCGAGGCGCGGCCGTCCTCCATCGGCCAGTACGCCAGCAGCGCCGGTTCGGCCTGCGGCGTCAGACGGCGCCGCAGCGTCGACGCGAGCGCCTTGCGGCCCTGGCGCAGGCGCCGCTGGATCCCCGCGGCCTGCAGCGGCACGTAGATGTCGGAGCCGGAGGTGTCCCAGCGGGTGGGCCAGGACGCGATCTCGGCGTGCACGAGGTAGTCCCAGTCCTGCACGGCGCCGGCCGGGGCGGTCCAGTCCAGGCTGGTGCTGTCGGTCCACGCGGTGGTTCCCGGCGCCAGGTCGGCGAAGTCGGGCGCGGCGACCAGCGTGCCGTCGATGCCGTCGCGGACCTCGAAGCGGTGCCCGCGGCCGGTGAATGGCAGCCGGTCGGGGGTGGTGTCGGTCGCGGTCGGAGCGATTTCCAGCGGGGCGGGGCTGTCGTGAATGCTGGTCGTGACGCCGCCGGTGAACGTGCCCAGGTGCACCCACGGGCCGTCCAGGGAGTTCGCCCAGTAGAAGCCAACGTCGTAGCCACCGGCCCCGTTGTCGACGTCCAGCACGGCCCGGACCGCGGCCCGAACGGGCATCTGCGGCAGGGTCACGAACCCGACGAAGCTGCCCGACGCGGTGCCGTCGGGCGTTCAGTTGATGGCCAGCTGACCATCGTGGACGCGTAGCACCCAGGCCCGGTTGCCGTCCGCCCCCCACTGCCCGATGAGGGTCTGGGTCGAGCCGACGGTGTGCCAGTCGATCTCGACCTCGGCGCGGACGTCGATGTCGCCCGTGACGGCGAGCCCCGCCGTGTCGGGCGTGGAGGCGACACGGGGGGGGTCGCCGTCCAGCACGAGGTAGGAGTCCGCGCCCGCCACGGACACGCGGATCGGGGTGTTGCGGGTGAGTAGCCCGTAGTAGGGGCTCATCGGGTTGCGGGGGCTGAAGTGGCCGTCGCGGTTGTTGAGGGTCAGCGACAGGCTGGTGGGGTCGGTGCGGGCCCCCCAGCCCCGGCGGCCCGCCGCGACCCCGACCGGGTCCCGGTCGTAGACCCGGTCGG